>NZ_CP089301.1:5051111-5682500 GCF_021227995.1 Novosphingobium kaempferiae | reverse complement strand
ACCCGAAACCCGGCGATCTAGGCATGACCAGGTTGAAGGTGCGGTAACACGCACTGGAGGACCGAACCGGTGAATGTTGAAAAATTCTCGGATGAGTTGTGTTTAGGGGTGAAAGGCCAATCAAGCCGGGAAATAGCTGGTTCTCCGCGAAATCTATTGAGGTAGAGCGTCGGATATTTGCCGTTGGGGGTAGAGCACTGGATGGATGCGGGGGTCGCGAGATCTACCAATTCTAACCAAACTCCGAATACCAACGAGTCTAGTCCGGCAGACAGACGGCGGGTGCTAAGGTCCGTCGTCAAAAGGGAAACAGCCCTAACCTACAGCTAAGGTCCCCAAGTCATCACTAAGTGGGAAAGCATGTGGGAATCCCAAAACAACCAGGAGGTTGGCTTAGAAGCAGCCATCCTTTAAAGAAAGCGTAACAGCTCACTGGTCTAAACAAGGGTTCCTGCGGCGAAAATGTAACGGGGCTAAAGTGATGCACCGAAGCTTAGGGTTCAGTCTTTGACTGAGCGGTAGCGGAGCGTTCCGTAGGCGAGTGAAGCCAGAGGGTAACCGATGGTGGACGTATCGGAAGTGCGAATGCTGACATGAGTAGCGATAAAGAGGGTGAGATGCCCTCTCGCCGAAAGACCAAGGGTTCCTGCTTAAAGCTAATCTGAGCAGGGTGAGCCGGCCCCTAAGACGAGCCCGAAGGGGGTAGTCGATGGGAACCACGTTAATATTCGTGGGCCTGGTGGTGTGTGACGGATCACTTACATTGTACACTCTTATTGGATTGAGTGTGCTTTCACGTGGTTCCAGGAAATAGCCCCACCGTATAGACCGTACCCGAAACCGACACAGGTGGTCAGGTAGAGTATACCAAGGCGCTTGAGAGAAGTATCCTGAAGGAACTCGGCAAATTGCCTCCGTACCTTCGGAAGAAGGAGGCCCCGGCTATGCGCAAGCACTGTCGGGGGGCACAGGCCAGGGGGTAGCGACTGTTTAGCAAAAACACAGGACTCTGCTAAGTCGGCTTCAAGACGACGTATAGGGTCTGACGCCTGCCCGGTGCCGGAAGGTTAAGAGGAGGAGTGCAAGCTCCGAATTGAAGCCCCGGTAAACGGCGGCCGTAACTATAACGGTCCTAAGGTAGCGAAATTCCTTGTCGGGTAAGTTCCGACCTGCACGAATGGCGTAACGACTTCCCCACTGTCTCCAGGATATGCTCAGCGAAATTGAATTCTCCGTGAAGATGCGGAGTACCCGCGGTTAGACGGAAAGACCCCGTGCACCTTTACTGCAGCTTCAGAGTGGCATTAGGATAGAATTGTGTAGCATAGGTGGGAGGCTTTGAAGCACCGGCGCCAGCTGGTGTGGAGCCATAGGTGAAATACCACCCTGTTATGTTCTGATGTCTAACCCAGGACCGTTATCCGGTTCGGGGACCCTCTGTGGCGGGTAGTTTGACTGGGGCGGTCGCCTCCTAAAGAGTAACGGAGGCGCGCGATGGTAGGCTCAGGCCGGTTGGAAACCGGCTGCAAGAGTGCAATGGCATAAGCCTGCCTGACTGCGAGATTGACGAATCGAGCAGAGACGAAAGTCGGTCATAGTGATCCGGTGGTCCCTCGTGGAAGGGCCATCGCTCAACGGATAAAAGGTACGCCGGGGATAACAGGCTGATGATTCCCAAGAGCTCATATCGACGGAATCGTTTGGCACCTCGATGTCGGCTCATCACATCCTGGGGCTGGAGCAGGTCCCAAGGGTTTGGCTGTTCGCCAATTAAAGTGGTACGTGAGCTGGGTTCAGAACGTCGCGAGACAGTTTGGTCCCTATCTGCCGTGGGCGTCGATACTTGAGAGGAGTTGTCCCTAGTACGAGAGGACCGGGATGAACATGCCTCTGGTGTACCTGTCGTTCCGCCAGGAGCGCAGCAGGGTAGCTATGCATGGACGGGATAACCGCTGAAAGCATCTAAGCGGGAAGCCTCCCTCAAGATTAGGTATCTTCGAGTCGTGATAGACCATCACGTTGATAGGCCGGGTGTGGAAGTGCGGTAACGCATGGAGCTAACCGGTCCTAATAACTCTGATCATGCTTGATGAATCCCACCATCAATGACAACCCTGCCCCGTGCGACACAGTCGCAAAAACGGGAAACTTGCGGGAACATTGAAGGCGGACGATCTTCCAGCCAGAACATCTGTACACATACCGCACGGGCAACATCGATTAAAAACCAACGACATATACGCGTCGGCTCCATTGCTTGGTGACCATAGCGTCAGTGACCCACCCGATCCCATCTCGAACTCGGCCGTGAAACCTGACAGCGCCAATGGTACTGTGGCTCAAGCCCCGGAAGAGTAGGACGTCGCCAGGCATTGAAGCCGACGCGCATAGCATCGTTGATACAAAAACCCATTCATGATGACAGCCCATCAGGTCCATCGCCACGGCACCTTGCTCTCTGCGAGGCCGCCAGCTCGGGATGGGGCCCTGCCTTCGCAGGGGCGACGGGAGGGGGAAAAGGCAGCCATTCCCTTTAACCGCGACCCCCGCTGCCGTTCTATTCCTCGACACCTCCCACCCCGCTCAGGCTGAGCTTGTCGAAGCCCCGGCGCGCGAACACGGACACAGGTAAACGAATGGCCTCCGACCTCCTCTCGATCGGCAAGTCCGGCGTCCGCGTCGCCCGTGCGGCGCTGGAGGTCACGTCCAACAATATCTCCAACGCATCGAGCGCCGGCTACGTGCGCCGCAGCGTCGCGGTGTCCGAGGTCGTCAGCGGGTCCAGCGCCGCCGCGCCCACCGCGATCAACCTGTCGGGCGCGCGGATCACCGGGATCGTGCGCAACGCCGATACCTTCCGCCAGGCCGAAGTGCGTCGCACCGGCTCCGACGCCGCCCGCGCCGCCGCCGAAGTGCAGGGGCTGGAGAACGTCGAATCCGCGCTGGAGCAGACCGGCGTCTACAAGTCGATCGTCGGCTTAGAGGGCAGCCTGCAACAGCTGGTGTCCGATCCCACCGACGGCTCGCTGCGCGCCAAGGTGATCGAGGATGCGCGCACCATGGCGCAGACGTTCAACACCGCCTCGCAAAGCCTCGATTCCGCGGCCAAGGGCCTGTCGTTCGAGGCGCAGGACGGGGTGACGCAGGTCAACCGCGTGGCGGGCGAACTGGCGCGCGTGAACCTGCGGCTGATGCGCGCGGGCGATTCCTCGTCCGACCAGAGCGCCCTGCTCGACCAGCGCGACGCCCTGCTGGAGCAGCTGAGCGGACAGGCCGACATCACCACCACCATCAATCCCGACCGCACCGTCTCGGTCATGCTGGGCGGGCCGACCGGATCGGCGCTCGTCTCGGGCGCGAGCACGAACACCCTCGCCATGAGCACCGCCGCCGACGGCACGCTGGCCTTCACCGTGAACAGCCAGCCGGTGACGCTCAGCTCCGGCGCGATCGCGGGCAAGGCGCAGGCGCTGATCGAACTGCGCGACGCCCGCGCCGAACTGGACGACATCGCCGCCAGCGTCGTGAGCACGATCAACGCCGCGCAGGCCAGCGGCGCGGACCTGCAGGGCAATGCAGGCCAGCCGATCTTCTCGGGCAATACCGCCGCGAGCCTGAAGATGGTTGCCACCGGCGGCGGCGCGATCGCCACCGCGCCCGCAGGCTCCCCGGCGAACAGCCGCGACGCGGGCAACCTCAGCACGATGCGGTCGGCCATGGCCTCAGCCAACCCGGCGGGAGCGATGGACACGCTGCTGTTCGACGTCTCCAGCGCGGTCGCCGGTCGCAAGATCACGCGCGACGCGCTCGATTCCATCGCCAGCAGCGCCAAAGTCTCCCTCCAGAGCCAGGCGGGCGTCAACCTCGATGACGAGGCGGTCAACCTCGTGCGCTTCCAGCAGGCTTATCAAGCCTCGGCGCGGGTGATGCAGGTCGCGTCCGACCTCTTCGATTCCATCCTCACGCTGAGGTAAGCCAGCCATGTCGACCACCATCTCCACCAGTACCGGCGCCTTCTTCGAGCGCGCCCGCAGCGGCATGAACGGCCTGCGCGCACAGGCGGAAGCGCTCCAGTCGCAGCTGGACAGCGGATCGAAGCTCAGCCGGTCCTCGGACAACCCGGTCGCCGCGTCGCGCCTGCGGGCATTGCAGCGGCTGGAGTCGCTCTCGCAGATCGACACCGCCAACGCCGACCGCGCCAATGCCGACCTCTCGCTGGCGGGCGGCGCGATCGAGGACATGGCCGACGCCGTGATCCGCGCCAAGGAACTGGCGACGCAGGCCGCCTCCTCCACCCTCACCGGCGAACAGCGCCAGTCGATCGCGGCGGAGCTGGAGCAGATCCACACCAACCTGCTGGCGCTGTCCAACGCGCGCGATTCCAACGGCCATGCGCTGTTCGGGGGCGAGGCGACGGGCGACGCCTATCGCCTCGATGCCGCCGGGAACGCCGTCTACATCGGCACCGCGCAGGCCGAAGACCTGCCGCTGGGCGAAGGGCAGAGCGTCGCCCGGTCGATGACCGGGCCGCAGGTGCTCTCCTTCACCGACGCGAACGGCAACGCGACCGACGTGATGGCGACGATCAAGGCGCTGTCCGATGCGCTGAAGGCAGGCGGCGGCGCTTCGGTGGCCTCGGACGCGCTGGCGGGGCTCCAGACCAGCGTCGATACCCTCACCACCGCGCAGACCGTTATCGGCAGCCGCCTCAACTGGATCGACCTAACCGGCGACCGCCGCACCGACCTGTCGGAACTGCGCTCGACCGAGCAAGCGGACCTTGGCGGCACCGACCTCGCCACCACGATCCTGCGCCTGCAGGAGACGCTGACCGTGCTCGACGCCAGCCAGGCCAGCTTCGGCCGCGTCGCCAGCCTGTCCCTGTTCGATCAGCTGCGATGAGGGTGCGAAGGGATCGGAGTCGCAAGGAGAGATACCTCCAAATCCGCTCAGGCTGAGCTTGTCGAAGCCCCCCACGATGGTGTGACCATCCCGATCCAGGTTCCCGGAGTCCTTCATGTTCGCAATCATCGGCGTCGTCATCCTGCTGGTGATGGTCTTCGGCGGCTTCGCCATCACCGGCGGCGCGCTCGGCCCGGTGATGCACGCGATTCCGCACGAGATGCTGATCATCGGCGGCGCCGCCATCGGCGCGGTGGTGACGGGCAATTCCATGCACGAACTCAAGGGCATCGGCGGCGGCGCGGTGAAGGTCTTCAAGGGGCCGAAGCACAACAAGCAGGACCACATCGACGCCATCATCCTGACCGCGCGACTGATGAAGATGCTGCGCACCGAAGGCCCGGTGGCGCTGGAAAGCCACGTTTCCGACCCGAAATCTTCCGCCATTTTCGCCGAATTTCCCCGCCTCCTCGCCAACGACGCGCTGATCCACGTCATCGCCGATACGCTGACGCTGATCGTCGTCTCCTCCGGCACGCTGGAAGTCCACGCGGTGGAGGACGTGATCGACAACGGCCTCAAGACCCACTTTCATGAGGAGCACGAGGCGCAGCACGCGCTGCAGGGGCTGGCCGACGCGCTGCCCGCGCTGGGCATCGTCGCCGCCGTGCTGGGCGTGGTGAAGACGATGGGCTCGATCGACAAGCCGCCTTCGATCCTGGGCGAGATGATCGGCTCTGCCCTCGTCGGCACGTTCATGGGCGTGCTGCTGGCCTACGGCATCGTCGCGCCGATGGCGGGCCGTCTCAAGCAGGTGCTGGAAGCCGACGAGCAGATCTTCCACGCGGTGAAGCAGGTCATCATCGCCAGCCTCCACGGCTGGCCGCAACCGCTGGTGGTCGAAAGCGCACGCTCGGGCCTCGGTCATGCGTTCCGGCCCAGCCTGTCCGACCTGCTCGACGCGATGCGCGGCAAGTAGCCTATGGCGAAGAAGCCCGAAGAGCCGGTCCGGCCGATCATCGTCAAGAAAGTGACCGTCGTCGCGGGCGGTCACCACGGAGGCGCGTGGAAGGTCGCCTATGCGGACTTCGTGACCGCGATGATGGCGTTCTTCCTGCTGCTGTGGATCCTCGGCGCCACGACCGAGAAGCAGAGGAAGGGCATCGCCGACTACTTCTCGCCCACGCTGGTCAAGAACCTCAAGTCCGGGTCGGGATCCGGCACCGGCCTGCTCGGCGGCACGTCGCTGACCGCGCAGGACAAGCTGCCGCATCCCGGCGGCAGCGGCAACAAGGCGATCACCGTGCCGCGCGATGCCACCGGCGGCCCCAAGGAAGGCGCCAAGCGCACCCGCGCGGCGGTGGAAAGGAAGCTCGCCTCTACCGAACGCCTGCGCAAGCTGGCCCGGCAGGTGCGCATGGTCGACACCACCGAGGGCATCCGCATCGACCTGGTGGACGACGCCAATTTCTCGATGTTCCGCATGGGCACCACGGTGCTGACCGGCGAGGCGAGCGACCTTCTCGAAGCGCTGGGGCAGGCGCTGGAGGATTCCAACGGCGGCCTGACCGTGCGCGGCCATACCGACGCGCTGCCCTACCGACCGGGCACCGTGGGCAACAACTGGTCGCTTTCCGCCGGCCGCGCCGAGGCGACCCGTCAGGCCCTGATGCGCGACGGCATCGCCGAAGACCGCTTCCGCCGCATCGAGGGCGTGGCGGACCGCGAACTGCTCATCCCCGGCGATCCGCATGACCCGCGGAACCGGCGGATTTCGATCACGCTGATGGATTGAGGGGGGCGCTCTCCTCCCAAAACACCCCGTCGCCCCTGCGCAGGCAGCGGCCCATCCCAGCCTTGCTGCCTCACGGTGAGCAAGGCGTCGTGGCGAAAGACCTGATGGGCCCCTGCCTCCGCAGAGGCGACGGGAGTGGAGGGCAGAATGCCGTCATCCCGGCGCAGATCGGGACCGCTGGCCGTCTTTAGGCGGTGCCTCGCCGATGGGGCTTCGACAAGCTCAGCCTGAGCGGAAAATAGAGATTTCCGTCATTGCGAGCGTAGCGAAACAATCCAGCGTTACGCGCTACTGCTGGATTGCTTCGCTACGCTCGCAATGACGAAAGTGGGTGCTCCCGCTCAGGCTGAGCTTGTCGAAGCCCCCGGCGGAACAACGGCAGGTCGGCTGTTCACAGCCAGCGGTCCCGGATCGCGCCCGGGACGACGAACAAGAATGCGCCCCGGCGATCCCCCCTTGCTTGCCTGATCCCGCAGCCCACCCCACCCTCCCCGCCAAAAGGGGAGAGAGCACGCCATGCCATTCACCGGCCCGGTCGAGGACCGCCTCGCCATCCGCGAGTTGTACGGCACTTACGCCGACGCCAGCTGGCGCGGGGACCGGGCGCTGTGGCTCTCCACCTTCGCGCCTGAGGGCCGCTGGACCAGCCACCTGTTCGATGCCGAGGGCCACGCCGCGCTGGCGGAAACGTGGGACGGGTTGTGGAAGGACTGGAGCGCGGTCGCCTTCCTTGCCGAGATCGGCTCGATTGAGATCGCGGGCCATGCCGCTGCCGTGCGCAGCTATGCCCGCGAAGTCGTGCAGACGCATGAAGGCGCGGTGTTCAAGCTTTGCGGCCGCTACGAGGATGCGCTGGTGCGCATCGACGGAGAATGGAAGTTCGCCCGCCGCGACTACACCCTCACCATCGGCGAGTTCCCCGCATGACCGCCTTCTCCGGCCCGACGGAGGACCGCGCCGCCATCCGCGAACTGATGGAAACTTACGCCGACGCCGCATCGCGCATCGACAAGGCGCAGTGGCTCGATTGCTGGACGCCCGACGCCATCTGGACCACCATCCATGCCGAAGTGCGGGGCCATGAAGCCCTGTCGCGGACATGGGACGACCTGTTCACGACGATGGACGCGATGGTCTTCTTCGCCATGCCCGGTGCCATCCACGTCGCGGGCGACACCGCGAGCGCGCGCTGCCACGTCCGCGAGATCGCGCGGATCGAGGGCAAGGTGATGAAGTTCGCCGCCCGCTATGACGACGAACTGGTCCGCCACGAAGGTCGCTGGCGCTTCGCCCGGCGCACCTATGCGATGAACATCGCCGAATAGCCCCTCTTGCCGCCGCGCGTTCCCCGGCCTACGAACGCCTCCGTCAGGGTTCCGTTCGGAGCCCTGGCGACAGATCGCGCCGGTGTCCCGCAAGGGGCTTAATAGGGAACGCGGTGAGAGGGGTTCCCCCTCGAATCCGGGGCTGTCCCTGCAACTGTAAGTGGCGAGCGCGATGCATAGGCCGGCGACCGAAGGGGGACGCCGGCAGCCACTGGGCCGGACGCTGCGACATGCGAGGCCCGGGAAGGCCATGCATCAAGCGATGACCCATGAGCCAGGAGACCTGCCGGCGTCTGGTCGCTCTTGCCGTGGCCCAGGGGTTGGCCAAGGCACGGAACACTCCGTCTGAGCGACGCATGTGCGGCGGGGGCCGCACCGGCAGGCGATGCCGGGCGCTGACCGGCGTCCGTCCGGCATCAATCCGCCGAGTCGCGCAAGGGGTTCCCGGGCGCGGCAGGCTCCCCGTCAGGATCGCTGACGCCGACGGGGATATGACACTTGGCTTCCCGATATTCTTCGCCCGCGCCGACACGCGGCGCTGCTTCCCTGAAGAGCCGCATCGGCGTGCTCTTCGCCGCGCTCGTCGCGGCCAACCTGCTGGCATGGGGCTGGGCCTTCAGCCTGTTCCACGCCAACCCGGTGATGCTCGGCACCGCGCTGCTCGCCTGGAGCCTCGGCCTGCGCCACGCGGTCGACGCCGATCACATCGCCGCGATCGACAACGTCACGCGCAAGCTCATGCAGGAGGGCCAGCGCCCGATCACCGTGGGGCTGTGGTTCGCGGTGGGCCACTCCGCCATCGTCCTGATCGCGGCAACCACCATCGCGCTCGCCGCCAGCACGCTCGACGATTTCGAGGCGTTCGGCCGCTCGGGCGGGGTGATCGCGACGGTGATATCCGCGACGTTCCTCTTCGTCATCGCCATCATGAACCTCGCGATCCTGCGCGGTGTCTGGCAGCGCTTCCAGCAGGTGCGGCGCGGCGGGACGTATGTGGAGGAAGACCTCGACATGCTGCTTGCGGGGCGCGGCCTCATCGCACGCATCCTGCGCCCCGTCTTCCGGCTGGTGCACCATGCATGGCACATGGCCCCGCTCGGCTTCCTGTTCGGGCTGGGATTCGACACCGCCACCGAAGTCGCCATCCTCGGCCTGTCGGGCGCGCATGCAGCGGACGGCATCTCGCTGGGAGCGGTCTTGGTGTTCCCGGTGCTGTTCGCGGTAGGCATGGCGCTGGTCGACACCGCCGACGGCGTCATCATGCTGGGCGCCTACGAATGGGCCTTCGTGAAGCCGCTGCGCAAGCTCTACTACAACATCGTCATTACCGCGATCTCGGCCATGGTGGCGCTGGTGATCGGATCGATCCAGACGGCGGCGCTGCTGTCCGAGAAGTTCGGACTGGAAGGCGGCGTCTGGTCCGGCGCTAGCGCACTGTCCGAGCATTTCAACACGCTCGGCTTCCTCATCATCGGGCTGTTCGTGGTGTGCTGGCTGGTGAGTTGGGCAATCTGGCGCTGGGGCGGGCTCGATGCGGTCGAAGTGCGCAGCGAGGGGTAGCTCCTCCCCGGGACGGGGTGGTGGATGGGCACGCGGCGGATCACCCGACCTTGCGGCGCGCGCCCGAGAAGGTGCTGTCCTTGGAGCGCACGCGATCCCGATGGTGCCCCTCCACCATGCTTCGCATGGTCCCCCTCCCCCGGTGGGGGAGGAATGCAAAAAGCCCGGCGGCCATGGGTAGCCGCCGGGCTTTCCGGGCCTTCCGGGGGACGGGAGGCTCTATGCTGCTGTCCGGCTCAGTCTCTTAGCGCAGCAGCGAGAGGACGTTCTGCTGGCTCTGGTTGGCCTGAGCGAGCATGGCGGTGGAGGCCTGCGAGAGGATCTGCGCCTTGGCCATCTGCGTGGTCTCGGACGAATAGTCCGCGTCCTCGATGCGGCTGCGGGCGTCCGACAGGTTGGTGACCGTGTTGGTCAGGGTGTTGATCGCCGATTCGAGGCGGTTCTGGCCGGCGCCGAGCGAGGCGCGGGTAGCGTTCACGTCGGTCAGCGCGGCGTCGACGTTAGTGAGCGTGGTCGCGGCGAGCGCGGCCGTCGTCACGTCGAGCGCGGTCGCCGAAACCTTGGTGCCGTCGATCGCCTTGGAGGTCAACACGACCTGCTGGCCGCCCTGCGAGTGAGCGAAACCGTCGCAGGGCGAATCTGGGCGCTGACGTCCGGAAAGTCCTGCCGCACGCGCCCGTTGCCGAGGTTCAGCGTGCGTATGTCCTGCACCAGTGCCACGTCGCTGTTGTAGATGGTGATCGACAGGTCGCCCTGTGTATTCGGCGTCGTGGGGAGGGGAGCTTCCTGTGCCGCCAGCGAGACGGAAACAGACGCGAGCAAGGCCGCCCAGCCAGAGTACCTCTTACGCATCGACTTCCCCCTTCGTCTTCGCATAGTGTCGAAGCCGGATTGAAAAGACCAGTACGCGAACAGGATTTCAGAACAAATTCAACGAAGCAAATAGTCCGGTGCCGGCTAAGGTCCGGTGAGAACTGACAGGAGCGATGGGTTTTGGCAGTCAGATCGGTAAAAATCGGGCGTTGCAGCGCCGCGCTTTTGCTTGCGCTTTCACCCTTGCAGTCCGCCGTCGCGCAGTCCTCACCCTCAGCATCGGTGCCTGCGCAATCCGAGGCAATGTCGCCGGCGGGTGAATACGTGCATTCCGAAATGGAGCTGGTGGCGGGTATCCGGCTCAACGAAGACGGAACGTTCGAATATGGTCTGACGGTCGGCTCGCTTGATGAACGGGCGAAAGGGCGCTGGGTGCAGGCTGGCGGCCACATCGAACTGACTAGCGACCCGCGCCCCGTTGCGCCGACGATAACAGCCGGGCGCGTCGACGTCGCTCCGGGCGAGCCCTTTGCGTTCAGAGTTGTGGCTCCGAACGGTGCCGACGTGCCGGGCGTCGATTTCCGGATCGATTTCGACAGCGGGGAGTCCTTGCAGGATTACACAAATGGCAGCGCGTGGCAGCTTCCTGCGGACGAAACGCGTGTCCCGCGTTTCGTGACCTTCGCGATGCCAGGCTATCGGCTGCGCTCCGAACGATTGCCTCTCGATGCGCGGGCAGGGACCGTCGCGACGTTCGACCTGATCCCCAACGATTTCGGGGTTGCCGACCTGACCGGAGTGGTCGCGGACATTTCGACGGACGGGCTGACCCTGCATCGACCGGAAGGCACGATGCGTTTTCGCAGGTCGTCCGTGGCGCCGGATTAGCCGGTCCGCGCCGCCGCGCTCAGTCGATCAACGAGGCGCTCGTCGCTATCTCAGTTGGGTCGGTGGTGATCCCCCGACATCTACACGGCTGCGGCTGCCTGAAAGTTCAGGCCGTTATCCCAATAGGGCGGATCGCCGAAGCCCAGTTTCAGATGATCGATCAGTGCCCGCATCTTGGCCGACGGCCCAGGCCCGTTGTGATAGGCGATCTTGATCGGAGTCACATCGGGATCGACGCCAATCTCCAGTATTTCAAGTGCCCCGTCCCTGACCGCCCTGTAGCTGTGAAAAGTCGGAAGCCACGCAATGCCGAGGCCCGCAATGGCCGCGTCGCGCATGGCATAACAGGAAGTGACCCGGAGCCTTGGCGAAACGCGTGCGACGACGCGTTCAATCTCGGCCTTGAACGTCCAGTCGTCGGGGCCGCGCTCCATATAGTGAATGGCCTTGTGCTGCTCCAGCTGATCGACCGTTTCCGGCCGGCCGTGGCGATCCAGATAGGAAGGGGCGGCCACCAGAGTGCGGCGGCTGATGGTAAGGCGTTCGCTCGCCATTTTTGGGAGATCCGCAGGGGCGATCCGCACCAATGCGTCGAAGCTGCTGCCCAGATCGCTGATCCGGTCGTCGAAGTCGGCGGTGACGCTGACGTCCGGATAACGGTGCATGAAATCATAGAGGATCGGTCCGAGATGCAGGTCGCCAAAGGCGCGCGGCACGGCGATGCGCAGCGGTCCTGATATTTCGCCTCGCCGCCGCGCCAGATCCTCCTTGGCCTCGTTCGTCTCCGCAACGATCCGCCGCGCGCGATCGAGCAGTGCCATGCCGTCTTCCGTCAGAGCAAGCTGGCGGCTGTTGCGGCTCAGCAACCGGGCGCCCATCGCATGTTCCAGTTCGGTCAGTCGTTCGCTCACTGCCGACTTTGACAGGCGAAGCTGCCGCGCCGCTGCATTGACGGATCCACAGTCCGCCACCGTCACGAAAGCGATGAGACCGTCTAGCTTCATGGTTCGCCTTTCCCGGATTATTGGTTCGGTTTTTCCGACCTACCCTGATCGTTTCGGCCCAAGCATAAGATCAAGAGCGAGCCGGTGCCAAGCAAGGCATGCAGCCATCTACCGGACTTTTGACGTCGGATGGGGGGAGATCATGAAGCTATTTGCCTTGTCTTTGATGCTGTGCGGCATGACGCTGGTACCATTGTCGGCCGCCGCCCAGGACTTCGTCTTTCCGCCCGCTTTCCAGACGAAGGAAATCCCGACCGACGGGACGACGCTGCATGTGCGGATCGGCGGGAAGGGACCGGCGGTCCTGCTGCTCCATGGCTATGGCGAGACGGGCGACATGTGGGCGCCGCTTGCGCGTGAATTGATGCGCGATCACACCGTGATCGTGCCCGATCTGCGAGGCATGGGCCTCTCCGCCAAGCCTGCATCGGGTTACGACAAGAAGACGCAGGGGTCCGACATGGCCGGTCTGCTCGACGCGTTGAAGATCGACCAGGTCGACCTCGTCACTCATGATATCGGCAATATGGTCGGCTATGCCTTCGCGGCGCAGAACCGCGACCGGGTCAAGCGCTTCGTCCTCATGGATGCGCCGCTGCCCGGGGTCGGACCGTGGGAGGAGATTTTGAAGAACCCGCTGCTCTGGCACTTCCGTTTCGGCGGGCCGGACATGGAGCGGTTGGTGGCAGGGCGCGAACGCATCTACCTCGACCGGTTCTGGAACGAGTTCTCGGCCACCCCGGCCAAGTTCAGCGAAGCCTCCCGTGAACATTATGCCAGCCTCTATGCGCAGCCGGGCGCGATGCATTCGGGTTTCGCGCAATTTGCGGCCTTCGATCAGGATGCGATCGACGACAAGGCATTCCTGGCTGAAGGGAAGCTGACGATGCCTGTCCTTGCGATCGGCGGCGAGAAGTCGTTCGGCCCGATGATGGCGACCGTCATGCGCTACGCCGCGACCAACGTGACCGAAGGCGTGGTGCCCGACGCTGGCCATTGGCTGATGGAGGAACAGCCCAAGGCGACTATCGACATGGTCTCGACCTTTCTACGGGGCGGCAAGTGAGCGGCCGGTTCGATAGCCCTCGGGCCCGGGCAACGGGGATCGTGGCGTTGCTCTTCCTCCTTGCGGGCGGCGGTGCCTCCGCGGGTGAAATACCGATCAGGCTGACTCCCGCGGACATCGACGCGCTGGCGAAGGTCGGCCCCGGTGCGGGAACCTCCGGGGTCGCGGGTATACAGAGTATCGTGCTCTCGGGCGACCCGACCAAGCAGGGCCCCTACACGATCGAGATTCGCGTGCCGGCGCACACCCGGATAGCCGCGCACAGTCATCGGGACGATCGGTCCGCCATTGTCGTATCAGGGCAATGGTCGCTCGGCTATGGCGACCGGGCGTCGGACGCGGCCTTCAAACTGCTCTCGCCAGGAAGTTTCTATACGGAGCCCGCCGGTGCGAACCATTTCGCCATGACGGGCGACGAGGAGGCCATCGTCGCAATCTCCGGCTATGGTCCGACGAGCACGGACTATGTCGAGGCGACGAATGTGCCGCGCCGCTAAGCCTCGCAGGGCTGCCGATCCTGCGAAAGGAAATGCGGTAATTTCGTCGCCGGGAAAGTCGGTTGAACCTGCGCCAGAGTGCCGTCGGTGGGTCTAGCGGATCGGTTCAGTCCCGCGCATCGTCGGTGACTGAGGCGCCTATTCTGGCGAGAGCCTTTCTGGCGCGCGTGGCAGACGTGCTAGTGGGGTCGAGGGTCACAGTTCGCCGGAGCAGGGCGATGGCTTTGCTTCTGTCCTGGTCGCGGCCTTCCCCGGTCTGGTAGGCCTCTGCCAGCGAAAAGCAGCCCTCCACTGCGCCAAGGTCACAGGCTTTTTCGAAGAGATCCAGGGCGTGCTGCCGGTCCCTGCGAATGCCTTGGCCCTTGTTCGTCATTGTCCCGAGGTTACCGCATGCACTCGGATCCTGGGCTTCGCAGGATTGTGTGAACAGCGCGATCGCCCGGCGGTGATCTCGTCTGACGCCCATTCCGTCGCGGTAGAGCACGCCGAGGTTGTAACAGGCGTGCTGATCGCCTTCATGACAGGCCTGCTCGAGCAGCCCGGCTGCCCGCCGTGGATTGCGTGCCACGCCGGTGCCCAGCGCATAGGCCGCGGCAAGGTTCGCGCAGCCAGCCCGCGCGTTCGCCTCGCATGCCTGTGTAAACAGAGAGACGGCGTAGGGGGCATTCATGGCGACGCCGTCCCCCTTCACATAGGCAAGACCGAGGTTGGAGCACCCCGTTGCATCTCCGCCGTCGCATGCCAGCGCATAGTAGGATGCGGCATGCTGCGGGGATCGCTCCACACCCAGACCGCGCGTGTAGGCAAGTCCGGCCATGGTGCAGGCGGCCATGCCGCCGAGGGCGCATCCTCTGGCGAAGTGCCGGATCGAACGATTCGGGTCGACGGTAACCTCGTCGCCTTCGTCGTATCGATGGCCGAGGCGGGTGCACGCGTCCGCGTCATTCTGGCCGCAGGCAGCATCCAGCCTGTCAATGGAAGCTGCAGAGCCGTCATTCGGGTCCGGTTGTGCGCCCACGGTTGGCGTGGTCACAGCCAGAAACGAGGCGGTCACGGCAGCCGCGATCCGTCCCTGTATCCGTGGCATCAGCGCGGCGTGCACGCCGGGTCGAGGCAGGGGAAGGGCGCGTCGTTGTTCTCTGGGCCGCTCTCCGGCTCTGGCGACAGTCTGGCCCGGAAGCTCAGGTTTTGGGCGTCGGCCTCGATCACGTCGATCATGATGTCGGCGATGCGAACGGACTTCTGCGAAGCCGGGAAGCGCATTGTCTGGGCGCTGCCGGCGTGGGCCAGATCATTGATGCTGTAGCCGCGCTGCTCGAAGGTCATTTGGCCATCTTCGATCCCGATATAGGCGATGTCGTAGATCGTTCCGCTCTCGTCGGTATCGTAGTTCTTCGGGTCGGGCAGGGCGGTGCCCTTTGCATAGTCGCGCGGCGGAACTACTGCATCGCCCGCCATGGTGTGTTGCGGAGTGCCGAAGGTATCCGGCGCGGGCGCTGTGGAGCGGATGACCGGCACCCTGGGATCGGCGCGCATCCGTTCGTGCATGGCAGCGGGTGGTTCGCTGGCTGCGGTATCGGTGATCAGGGCCTCGGCGAAGGCGACCTCGTCGATCTTGAGGGGAAAGCCATCGGTTGCGCTATGGTCGGAGGCGCATACGAACTGCATCTGGGCATCACCCAACGTTCCGGGGACGACCGGCTCCGGGTCCGGAGAACTGAGCGCAGTCTCGTCGAGACGCTCGTCCTGGGGGCCGTAGCGCAAGTACAGATCCCAGCTTTCGGTCCGCTTGCGGCAGTCGGTGATCATCCAGGCACGCAGGGATGCGGCCGGGTTGCCGGACTCGCGCAGGATCTGGCTGGCTTCGTAGCGCACCGTGTCGCCGTCCCGCCGGATCGAGCCTACGTCGATGAACAGCACCTTGTCCGCCGCCTGCGCCACGTACCACCATTCGGACGACCGGGCCTGAGCTGAGGAGGGCAGCAGGGCGCTAAGGCCGAATGCGATGCCAAGAACTGCCGATTTCATCGAATTCTCCCGATCAGTTCAGGTGCCGCAGTTGTGGGCGGTCGACACGACGCCGGAGATGGCGTCGGTGGCCATCGTGGCGGCGTCGCTCGCGGACTTTTCGAGATAGGTGGCGTAGTAGCGCGCCAGTTCGCTGCGCGCGGCCTCGACGGTGGCGGCAGGCACGCCATCGGGAGCGGCGGTCTGAGGCTTGGCTTCATGCGGTGCCTGCCCCAGTCGCGCACGGTCGAGTGCGGTCTGGTACGAGCGGTAAGCGGCGAAGCGTATCGTCCCGTCGCAGTCCGGCCAGGTGCCCAGGATCTTCGCGGCGAGTGCGTCCAGCGCCGGGGCCGGTGGCAGGGCCTGCTCGCAGTCGTTGCGTAGCACGAAGTTGTCCATGGTGGAGCCGAACACCGGCTCCGTCGCCCCGATCAGCGCCGGATGGCGCACGATCGCCCCGCACGGCAGGTTACGCTCGATGCCGCCCACATTGTCGTCGAGATAGGGGCCGAGCACGTTGAGGAACGCGGCAAAGTGGCGCTCGCTGGCGAACAGGTCACTCGTCGTCCTGACCTTTGGAGAATCTCCGTAGGGTTCGGAAAGGATCGACCAGCCGTAAGACTGGCCCTCGTCCGTGCTCATCCGGGTCAGGTAGGGCGAGATAAGGGCGGTGATGCGCGCCCGGACACCGGCCCGCCCGGCGTCCGACCAGTCGGCATCGACGGGCTCCTGCGCCCAGAGCACCACCGCTTCCAGCACCGGCGCGAACTGCGGGTCGAGGCGGCGCAGCACCGGCAGAGCCCGGTCGGGAGCATGCATCAGCGCGGCAACGGCAAGCGCGCCGTTGCGTTCGGCATAAGTGGTCTTGAGGCACTTGCGGATCTCCGTCCCCTCGCAATCACGCATCCGCTTGAGCGCCTGACGCTGCGCGGCCAGTTCACTGGACGGGCCGTTGCCGAATGCGCTTTCGCGGGAGAGCGCGAAGAGTGCGGCCATTTCCCGATCCGCCGCCGCAAGCGCCGGATCGGTACAGATCGCCCGCTCCGTCGCCGTGCGCGCGGCCGCGCAGGAAAAGCTTGGTCCGTGCGCAAGTTGATGTTCGGGCTGAGCGATAGCGGCGGATGCAAACAAGCATGCGGCGACCGCCGGAATCCATCGTGCCACTGGCAATGTCACCACCTCACCCTTTGGACCTCGTCATCGGTTTGGTTGTGCGACAGCCGAATCCGATGGGATGGCCGCGTTCGGTAGCGGCATGTCCAAATGAGGCGGAAATCACATATTTCTTCGTAACTTGAATGATGTTGAGCTGGCAAGCTCCGTCACGGCTCTTGTGTCGGATGCGATCGATATTGGTGGAACTTTCGGCGGCGGTGGACGCACCAATCTCGATGCCCTGGATGCGGAGCGGCAGGGCCTTGAAGCGCAACGTGATCTCGCCCGTGCATGGTACGACTATCTGCTCGCATGGCTGTCGCTGCGCTGGCAGGCCGGAACTCATGAGTAATCCGCCATCGACCGGGTCGGGGAGTGCTTTGCAAGACCACCGCTGCGACCCTTTTCATGACGACGAAGGGCCATCGAATGACGACCATGACGATTGAAATTTCATTCTCGAAAGCGGGCACACGAGGGCGTTGATCGGTCGATCATGTTGGCGGCCACCTTTGAAAGTTGGGAACGCTACGCCGCCTTTCTTAGGGTGCAGGATCTTTTCCATCTGCATATCGATGCGCTCTACGGTGACCAGCGCTTGCAGGGGCTCCTGCCGGACCCCGGCGATCATCGACGTCTTCCTCTGGTGCAGGCGGATCTCGCCGACCTCGGTTTGGAAGCGCCGGTCGAGGCCGACGCGTTGATCTTTGCACCTGAAGGAACCCTCGACACGGCAATTGCCCTGGGTTGGCTTTACGGTCGTACGCGATTGTCTTCGTGCGCGGTACGATATGGCGAAGCACTGCAGATCGAATTGATTCCGAAACCGGATCGATCATGAACCAACTCCATATCGCTAGTGTTGCCTTTACCGGAGAAGGACGGCTGCGCGTGTCGCTTCGTCCCGAGTAGCGGGGGTCTGTGCGCCAACTTTTGCGCGGCCGCCAAAAATTGGGAGGCGGGCATGGTTGCGCAGGTTATCGACAAGGCGACGGGTAAGACGCGTGAAGTTTCACGGGATATTATCGATCTCGATGGTCCTAGCGTCGTCAGGTTGAACATCGATCACGCAGAAGTTGTTGGTGTCGAGCGTCAAGGTGATGACCTCATCCTCCGACTTCGATCGGGTCAGGAAATTCGCATCGTCGATTACTATGACAATGCTACTTCTGCTGAACCTAGCGACGTCATATTCCAGGATCGTGACGGCCATTTCTGGGGGATCAGCCATGATGACGCTCTTCGCCTCTACGAACTGAAGGACGGCAACGAAGTTCTGGGTGCTGCGGCTGCGGCTGCGGCGGAAGGCGGCGGCATGTCGTTGCTTATTCCTGCGCTGGGTCTACTGGGCGGAGCAGGTCTGGTGGCAGCCGCTGCCGGTGGAGGCGGCGGGGGCAGAAATTCCGGGGGAGATGGTGATGCCCCCTCCGCACCGGGCATCGCGCTCGGCAATGATACAGGTTCTTCTGCAAGCGACAGGGTCACCAGAAACGGTGGGGTTGTAGTAAGCGGCCTCGAACCCGGCGCGACCTACCAGTACAGTACTGACGGTGGCGCGACGTGGCAGCAAGGGAGCGGGACCGGCTTCACGCTGGCCGAGGGTAGTTATTCTAGCGTCCGCGTCCGGCAGACCGATGCTGCCGGTAACATCAGTCCCGAAGCGCGCCATTCCCCCTCCGTCAGCGACTACGTCGCTGCCACCTCCCCGAGCAAGCTCGGGGAGGGATTAGGCCAGAAATTCCCGCACGTCGCCCATGAACCGGTCGAACTGGTCGTGGTGCAGCCAGTGCCCGGCGTTCTCGTATTCGATCAGCTTCGCCGTCGGGAAGTACGCCATCCGGCCATCCCCCGCCGGGCTGCTGGCGAAGCTGTCCTTGCCCCACAGCAGCAGGAGCGGGCAAGTGATCGCCTCCCACAGCCGGATGATCTGGTCGGTCGGCAGGTCGGATGTGCTCCACACGTTCAGGTAGTTGTCGAACTTCCAGCTCCAGGTGCCGTCCTCGTTGCGGGTGGCGCCGTGGATGGTGAGATGGCGCGCCTGTTCGTCGGTGAGGAAACCGTTCTCCTCCTTCATCCGCTGGTAGGCGTCCCGCAGCGAGGCGTACTTGCGCACGGTGCGGCCCGACGCCTTGCGCTTGTCCTCGATCCACTGGCGCAGCCGCTCGCCCGCGCCCTTGGCCTCCTGCTCGCGCCGCATCGCCGGGGGCGGGCCAAGCCCCTCGATGTTGACGAACTTCGCCACCTTCTCCGGGAAGAGGCCCGTGAAGCGGGTGGCGATGTTGCCGCCCAGCGAGTGCGCGACGATCGTCACCTTGTCGTGCCCCAGCGTATGCACCAGCTGCGCGAAGTCGTAGACGAAGGCGTCCATGCCGTAGTGCCCCTCCGGGCTCCACTCGCTGTCGCCATGGCCGCGCAGGTCCGGGCAGATGACGTGCCAGTCGCGCCGCAGTTCCTCCGCCACCCAGTCCCAGCTGCGGCAATGGTCGCGCCCGCCGTGCTGCAGGATCAGCGGCGGCGCGTCGGCATTGCCCCAGTCGACATAGTGCAGTCTGAGGCGCTGCGAGACGAAACGGTTCGAGGTGGGGCCAAGCTGGTTCTTCATTACCGATGGATGGGGTTGCGCAATCCGCAGGTCAATCCGGCACCCGTGACGCCGGGGTGATGATCGAATTTGCGGGGATGAAAGTAATGCTTCGCTGCCGCCGCGCTTGGCGAACGGGGCGCGACGACCTATCTCCGCCCGCAAGAATTCCACGCGAGAGTTAAGACATGGCGACCACGCACAAGACCCGCATGCTCATCATCGGTTCCGGCCCGGCCGGACTTTCCGCCGCCATCTACGGCGCGCGCGCGGGCATGGAGCCGATCGTGGTGCAGGGCCTCCAGCCCGGCGGCCAGCTCACCATCACCACCGATGTCGAGAACTACCCCGGCTTCCGCGAGGTCATCCAGGGCCCCTGGCTCATGCAGGAGATGGAAGCGCAGGCGGTCCATGTCGGCACGCGCATGATCTGGGACACGATTACCAACGTCGATCTCTCGGGCGACACTTTCATCGCGACCGGTGACGGCGGCGACATCTACGAAGGCGACACCCTCGTCATCGCCACCGGCGCGCAGGCCAAGTGGCTGGGCGTTCCTGGCGAACTGGAACTGTCGGGCAAGGGCGTATCTGCCTGCGCCACCTGCGACGGGTTCTTCTATCGCGGCAAGAAAGTCGTCGTGATCGGCGGCGGCAATACCGCGGTCGAGGAAGCGCTCTACCTTACCAACCACGCGAGCGAGGTGGTGCTGGTCCATCGCCGCGACACGCTGCGTTCGGAGAAGATCCTGCAGGACCGCCTCTTCGCGCACCCCAAGATCACGACGGTCTGGAACAAGCGCGTAGACCGCTTTCTCCCCGGCGAGGACGGCGCCCTGCGCGCCCTCGCGCTGATCGACACCGAGACCGGCGAGCAGAGCGAGATCCTGACCGACGGTGCATTCGTCGCCATCGGCCACGCGCCCGCGACCGAGCTGTTCAAGGGCAAGCTGGCGATGGACGAGACCGGCTACCTCATCGTCGAGCCGGGCACGCCCAAGACCGACATCCCCGGCGTCTTCGCGGCGGGCGACGTTTCGGATCACGTATACCGTCAGGCGATCACCGCTGCGGGCGTGGGCTGCATGGCCGCGCTCGATGCCGAGCGCTACCTCGCGCACAAGCTGCATGTCGCCGGGATCACGGAGACGGTGCAGGGCTGAGGTCGCGTTACTTCGTCATTGCGAGCGTAGCGAAGCAATCCAGAGCCGCGTAAACCGCCTTGGATTGCTTCGCTACGCTCGCAATGACGATTGTCCGCGTACTCGACCTTACTCGGTCAGGCTCGGCCCCAGCGACGGGTCGAGGTCGCGCGGGCGGATCAGGTGGGTCAGCCGACCGCAACCTTCGCGCAGGTCCGACCAGTGCTCGATGTCGAGTTCCACCACGGCATAGGCTGCGGTCGGGAACTTGTCCTCCACCACATCGCGCAGTGGGCTGCTGCCGTCGTCAGGTACGAGATCGAAGATCAGGTCTTCGAGGCCCGGATTGTGGCCCACCAGCAGGATCGAGCGCGGGTCGGTATCCTGATCGCGCAATACGTCCATCAGAATTGCGGAACTGGCGAGGTAGACGCGGCGGTCCCAGTTGATCGGCGGCGTCTCGCCTGCGGCTTCGCCGGCAAGCTCGATGGTCTGCGTCACGCGCACCGCGGGCGAGGCGAGGATGTAGCGCCAGCCGACGCCATGCTCCAGAATATGCTTGCCCATGACGCCCGCGCCGACCCGGCCACGCTTGTTCAGCGGACGGTCGAAGTCGCGAAGCCGCGCGTCGGTCCAGTCCGATTTTGCGTGACGAAAGATGCCGAGGATTTTCATGGGCGGGACTCTATGCAGCAGAACGGGACAGCGTTTTCAGGCAATGGGCCGCGAGTCTTGCGCCGGGTCCGCTGTCGCCCCTTGAGCATGTCCGGCCACGCGCTGTAAAGCCTCCTCCAGCGTGACGCGCCGGATCGGGGTGCCTTCGGGGAAGGCGGAAAGCAGGCGGGAAGGGAACGCGGGGGAGAGCACGATGAAGTGCCCCCGGTCCTCGCGGCTGCGGATGAGGCGGCCGAAAGCCTGCGCCAGCTTCGCCCGGATAAGCGTGTCGTCGTAGGTACTACCGCCGTTCGCCATGCGCCGCGCGCGGTGCAGGATCGTCGGGCGCGGCCACGGCACCTGCTCCATGACGACGAGGCGCAGGGATTCCCCCTGAACGTCCACCCCGTCGCGCAGGGCATCGGTGCCGAGCAATGAGGCGGCGGAATCGTCGCGGAAGATGTCGACCAGCGTGCCGGTGTCGATCGGATCGACGTGCTGCGCGTAGAGCGGCAGCCCGCCGCGTGCTAGACGGTCGGCGATGCGGCCATAGACCGCGCGCAGCCGCCGGATCGCGGTGAACAGGCCAAGTACGCCGCCGCGCGAGGCTTCGATCAGGCGGCCGAAGGCGGCAGACAGGGCGGGGAGGTCGCCCTTGGGCACGTCGGTCACGATCAGCACTTCGGCCTGGCTCGCGTAGTCGAACGGGCTCTGGTGGATCGACAGGCGCGGCATGACCTCGATGTTGGTCGCGCCGGAGCGGGCGATGGCCTTGGCCCAGTCGTCCCCGTCGCGCAGCGTGGCGGAAGTCATGACGACGCCGTGCGCCGGTTCGAGCACGACCTGCGCGAAGGGCTTCATCGGGTCCAGCCAGCGGCGGTGGATGCCGATGTCGAACTCGCGCGCTTCGGATCGGTCGACGGCGAGCCAGTCGACGTATTCGGGATCGGCCGGGCCGCCGAGGCGGTCGAGCAGCGATTCCCAGGCGCCGAGGGTATCGACGCGCCATGTCAGCGAGTGACGTGCGCCTTCGATACGGGCACGACCAGGGCCGTCGAGCCAGTCGGGTGGTTCCTCCAGCAGCGTCTCCAGCCGCATGCCGAGGCGGATCAGCGGTTGGCGCAGTTCCACAAGCGCCACGCGGGCGGCCTGTGCGATCTCGACGAACGAGCCTTCGAGTCCCGCCGCCTCGGTTTCGAGGCCGTAGCCCGCTTCCTGCCCACCGCTTTCGTCGCGCGCGTAGACGGTGGCGCGCACGGCGGAGAGCAGTTCCTCCAACGGTCCGCTGGCGGCGTTCTCGCCAATGCGCTGCATCCAGCCGTCCCCGGGGAGCGCCTCGGCAGCGTCGCGGGCGGCGGTGATCGCCTTGGCGCCCGCCTCGTCATAGCTGGCGACGTCGGCAAGGCGGGCGGCAAGGCCACGGCGGCGGCCCTTCGATGCCTTCTCCGGGCCGATGACCCAGCGGCGCAGTTCGATCGCCTCCGCCCCGGTGAGGGCTGCGGCGAACGTGGAATCGGCGGCGTCGAAGACGTGATGGCCTTCGTCGAACACCACGCGGGTCGGGCGCGAGGCCGGGTCGCGGCCGCGCGCGGCGTTGACCATGACGAGCGCGTGGTTGCCGATCACGAGGTCGGCACCGACGCTGGCTCGGGTCGCGCGCTCGATGAAGCACTTCCGGTAATGCGGGCACCCGGCATAGACGCACTCGCCACGCCGGTCGGTCAGCGCCGCGATGCCGCGCTGGCGGAACAGGGTGCCGAGCCAGCCGGGCAGGTCGCCGCCGATCATGTCGCCGTCCTGCGAATACGCCGCCCAGCGCGCCACCAGTTGTGCGAGGATCGCCGCGCGCCCGTTGAAGCCGCCTTGCAGCGCATCCTCCAGATTGAGGAGGCACAGGTAGTTCTCACGTCCCTTGCGCACCACGACGGGGCGCGTGCCGTCCGCGCGTCGCTCCGGCCATGCGCGGCGGCTTTCATGGCGGAGCTGGCGTTGCAGCGCCTTGGTGTAAGTCGAAACCCAGACGGTGCCGCCCGATTTCTCCGTCCACAGCGACGTCGGCGCGAGATAGCCCAGCGTCTTGCCGATGCCCGTGCCCGCCTGAGCCAGCAGGACGTGCGGACGTCCCGAGCGTTCGCGCGGCGCGAAGGCATGAGCCGTCTCGGTGGCATAGGCGCGTTGCCCGGGGCGCTGCTCGGCAGCTGAGCCGGTGAGCTTCGTCAGCCGTTCCAGCACCTCGTCGTCTTCCAGCACGACCTGCCGGGGTTGCGGGACTTCGGGCGTCTCCTCCCATTCGGGCAGACGGGTGAACAGCCAGCGCTCGGCCCGCTCGGGGCGGCGGATCCGGCCAGTGAGCAGCGAGGCCCATGGCCAGCGCATGCGAACGAGTGACTGCAGCGAAGTCCATGCACCCTCGCGCTCGGACCACGCGCCGTTCTCGCACATGTCGAGCAGCGCAGCAGCAGCCTCCTGCAGCAGGCGCGGCACGTCGGCATCGCCGCTGGGCTCGGTCAGGCCAAGCGCATGGGCGAGGCCCTTGGGCGTCGGCACCACGAAGCGCGCCGGATGTACGAAGGCGTAAAGCTCTAGCAGGTCGAGCCCCGAAAGGTCCGGGTATCCGAGGCGCGTCGCCAGCAGCGGCGCGTTGAGGATCAGCAGCGGCGTGTCGGCGGCGGCCATCACCGCTTCGCCCTTGGAAATCGGCCGGGTGCTGTTGCCGGTCAGATCCTGCTCACGCAACCAGCAACCGCCATGGCTGGCGTGAAGGGCAGGAAGGGGCAGGGCGGCCATGGGCCGGTATTAGGGCCGGTCCGCGCGATTGGGAACGGCGGCGCAAGGGGCTCCCCCCGAAAAGTTACGGCTCGATACAATTTTCCGCCTTGTTGGAAATCAAACAAGATATATCTTAGAGCCATCATGACGAATATGGAACGAATGATGAGACACTCGGATTGCAACCACGGCCGAGGCCATCGCCACTGGGGCGGTCGTCACCGTGATGAGCGCGGCTTCGGCCGTGAGGAAATGATGGCGGCGATGGCCAGCGGCGCTGAGGAGCTGCGCGCGATGTTCGGTCGCCGCGGTCTGCATGGTCTGGCACGCGGTCCGTTCGGCGCCGGCTTCGGGAAGGATTTCCCGGGCGGGTTCGGCGGAATGGGCGGCGGAATGGGAGGTGGTCGGGGTAGGCCCGGCGGACCTCGCGGCGGTGGCCGTCGCAAGCGCCTGTTCGATCAGGCGGAACTGCAGACGCTGCTGCTCGCGCTGATCGTCGAGGCGCCGCGCCATGGCTACGAACTGATCCGCGAGATCGAGGCGCTGTCCGGCGGCGACTATGCGCCGAGCCCGGGCGTGGTCTACCCTGCGCTGATCTACATGGAGGAGACCGGCCTCATCGCGCAGGTCGCCGATGACAGCTCGCGCAGCAAGGCGTTCGGCGCGACCGACGAAGGCCGCGCCAAGGCCGAAGCCGACGCCGGGAAGGTGGCCGAGCTTAAGGAGCGCCTGACCGCGCTTGCCGCCCAGCGCGACCGTGTCGATCCCGCACCGGTTCGCCGGGCAATGCATGCGCTCAAGACGGCGGTGTTCGACCGCCTTTCGCACGAAGGCGCCGACCGCGACTTCATCCTGCAGGTGGCCGATGCCATCGACGAGGCTACCCGCAAGATCGAAAGGATCGAGAAGTGAACACCATCGCAGCGACCGTGAAGACGCAGAACGGCGGCAAATACGTCCGCCAGCTCTGCAAGCACTGGAGCCACAAGCTGGAGACGCAGGTCGAGGGTGACGTTGGCACGGTGAGATTTCCCAACGCTGTCACCACGATGGCGGCCGACGGCGAGGGGATCGCCATCGCCATTTCCGGCGAGAGCCGCGAGGAGGTCGAGCAACTGACGGGTGTCGTCGCACGGCACATCGACCGCTTCGCGTTCCGCGAGGAGCCGCTCGTTTACGAATGGGCGTGGCAGGACTGAGTTGAGCTTGGCATCGTCCCGGATCAGTTCCAGGACGACGAGGCACTTGCGAAAATCGCGCATTTCGCCAAAGAGCGCGACCATGACTGAAAATGCCCTCATCGAAGCCGCACGCGTGTCCAAGGCCTGGCCCTTCCAGGAGGCCCAGAAGCTGCTCAAGCGGTTTCCGCAGGGCAAACCCGATGGCGCGCCGGTGCTGTTCGAGACGGGCTACGGCCCCTCGGGCCTGCCGCATATTGGCACATTCCAGGAAGTCCTGCGCACCACGCTGGTCCGCCGCGCCTACGAAGCGCTGACCGGCGGCGCGCCGACGCGCCTCGTCGCATTTTCGGACGACATGGACGGGCTGCGCAAGGTTCCGGACAACATCCCGAATGCGGACGTGCTCGCCGCCAACCTCGGCAAGCCGCTCAGCCGGATCCCCGATCCTTTCGGTACGCACGAGAGCTTCGCGCATCACAACAACGCGATGCTCCGCGATTTCCTCGATCGTTTCGGGTTCGATTACGAGTTCGTTTCGGCGAGCGACCGATACAACTCGGGCCAGTTCGATGCCGCGCTGGCTCGGGTACTGGAATGCAACCAGTCGATCCTCGACGTCATGCTGCCGACACTGCGCGAGGAGCGCCGCAAGACCTATTCGCCGGTGCTCCCGGTCTCGCCGACCACCGGCGCGGTTCTGCAGGTGCCGGTCGAGGTTCTCGACGCGGCCACCGGCCTGATCCGTTTCGCCGACGAGGACGGCACTGTCGTTGAGCAGTCCGCGTTCGGCGGCAAGGCCAAGCTCCAGTGGAAGGTCGACTGGGCGATGCGCTGGTACGCGCTCGGCGTCGACTACGAGATGTGCGGCAAGGATCTTACCGACTCGGTGATCCAGTCGGGCAAGATCGTGCAGATTCTCGGCGGCCGTAAGCCCGAGGGCCTTATCTACGAACTGTTCCTCGATGAGAATGGCGAGAAGATCTCGAAGTCCAAGGGCAACGGCCTGACCATCGAGCAATGGCTGACTTACGGCACAGAGGAGTCGCTCGGCTTCTACCTGTTCCGCGAGCCCAAGAGCGC
The DNA here is from genome assembly GCF_021227995.1 of Novosphingobium kaempferiae. Taxonomy (NCBI): domain Bacteria; kingdom Pseudomonadati; phylum Pseudomonadota; class Alphaproteobacteria; order Sphingomonadales; family Sphingomonadaceae; genus Novosphingobium; species Novosphingobium kaempferiae. The sequence goes on along the minus strand of NZ_CP089301.1, from coordinate 5,656,081 downwards.
CAAGCAGCTTCATGTCGGCGTGATCCCCAAGGCGGTCGACGAGTACTGGCAGTTTCGCGGCAACCTTGCCGGGCAGGCGCTCGACAAGCAACTCGGCAACCCGACATGGCACCTGCTGCGTGCCAATGGTGGCGAAGGCGGCGCGGGCGATACCGTGCCGGTGACGTTCTCGCTGCTCCTCAACCTCGTTGGCGTGCTGGGAGCGGAAGCGACGGCGGAGCAAGTTTGGTCCTACCTGGGCAACTACGTCGCCAACGCCAGTCCCGAAGCGCATCCCGACCTGGCTGAGATGGTCCGCGCGGCGCTGGCTACCAACCGCGACTTTATCGCGCCCACACTCCAGCGTCGTGCGCCGACCGCCAGCGAGGCCGATGCGCTAAAGGATCTCGACGGGCAGCTTGCCGCGCTTGGCGGCGACGCCTCGGCGGAAGACCTGCAGAACATCGTCTACGAGATCGGCAAGAACGCGGCCTATGGCTTCGAGACGCTGCGCGACTGGTTCAAGGCTCTGTACGAGACGCTGCTCGGTTCGCCGCAGGGGCCGCGCATGGGCAGCTTCATTGCGCTTTACGGCGTGCCCGAAACGCGCAAGCTGATCGCGGAGGCCCTGGCGGCCTGAAGACTCAGGAGAGGCGATGCACCGCTCGACCCACACGCCCGAGCAGCTCTGCGAGGAATTGCTCGGCCGCAAGCTGAGCGATGTCGATGCGGAGGAGCGCCGCGTGCTCCAGCGCATCGCCTCCGGTCAGGTCATGGGCCCTGACGCGCTAGAGGAAGCGGCGCTGCACGCGACCTTCGGCGACAGGCTGGCGGATCGCGTCGCGGCGATCGGCGGCTCGTGGGGCTTCATCATCGCGTTCGGCGTGGTGCTGTTCGGGTGGATGCTGGTGAACAGCCGGCTTCTGGAAGTGTTCGGGCTGCATCCCTTCGACGCCTATCCCTACATCTTCCTCAACCTGATGCTGTCGATGCTGGCGGCGATCCAGGCGCCGGTTATCATGATGAGCCAGAACCGGCAGTCCGACAAGGATCGCATCGCGGCGCGCCACGACTACGAGGTCAACTTGCGCACGCAGCTGGAAATCCTGCGCCTGCACAAGCGGATGGACCATCTGTTCGAGCACCTCCTTGCAAAGCCCGGAACGGAGCAGGGCAAGGACGCCTGACTATTGCCAGGTCCGCGCGCGGAACCACTTGGTCACGACGTACTTGGTCCCGCGCACCACCGGCCGCGCCGCGTGCATTGTCCAGGGGTTGGGCGTGCCGTCAGGCAGGGCGTTGTTCCACAGCAGCAGCGTGCCAGCACAGGGCGGGATGCTGAGTGCTATACGGGTGAAATCCGTTATGCCGCCTTCGTCCACGGCATTGAGATAGATCATCGCCGTCCAACTGCGCTGCCCTCCGCAGTGCCGCTCGTTTCGCCAGTAGCCCGCGGTGGTGTCGAACCAGTCGCAGTGCTCGTGAAAGTACTGGCCGCAGAGGTAACGCTGGCCCTGAGCGGCTTCGCCGCACGTTGGGGTAATGCCGGTGATAGCGGACAGCCGCTCTTCGAGGTCGCGCACGCAGTTGTCGGTTTCATCGATGTCGCCGGAATAGCTGGTGCGGTAATCCGACCAGAGCGCGTCATCCACAAGGGCGGAAGGGCACGCTACGGCGTCGATCAGCGCCATCAGCCGCGCGCAGGATGCGATAGGCAGGAAGTTGTCTATCGCATAAATCTCGGCGCGGTCTTCCGGGAAACGCCGCGCCGCAGGTTGCCCCGCTAGTCTTTCGCGTACGGCCATCCCGATGCGGGCAAGGGCTTTGCAGTCAGGGTGGGGCGCGGCCGTCATTGCAGGAGAGTATCTGCAATCGGACGCGGATCAATGGCCTTGCGAAGTATTCATCCCGAGCTTGTGGCGGCGGCTAGAAGAAAACTCCCGGAGTTTTACGTCTGGGAGTTTTCGATGTTCTGCGGGTTACGCCTTACCAGAAGAAGTCGTAGATCACGTCCACCACTTCGCCGCTATAGATGTCCACCAGCATCACGTCGTCGTAGTAACGGACCCAGCGATAGGGACCGTAGACCGGCGGCAGGCGGTACTGCCATGGATCGTTGATCCAGTAGCGGTTGCCGTAGAACATCGAGCCAAGCGAGAAGCCGATGCTCAGGCGGCGGTACGAGTAGCCGTTGTACGGTGCGTAGTAGCGGCCGATCCGATAGTTGTTGCGATTGCGGTCACGATAGCGCTGCCAGTCGTAGCGGTTGTCGCGGCGCCAGTCGTTGCGGTTCCAGGCCTGGTAGCGGTTGCCGTTGTTGTCGCGCCACCGGTCGTTGCTCCGATTGTCGTCGCGCCGGTCGTTATTGCGCCAACCGTCGTTGTTGCCGCGCCAGCCTTCGTTGCCGCGCCAGCGGTCGTTGTCGCGGCGATCGTTGTCCGCGCGCCAGCCGGGGTTCCGGTCGTTATCGCGCCGGATGGCCTGTCCGGCTCCGCGATCTCCGCCTCGATCCGCGCCACGGTCGACATCGGGACGCTGCCAGCCCGGGGCCGGTCGCCGGTCGTTGCCCGATGCCTGCTGGCCGCGATCCGGGCGTTGGCCGCCCTGCCAGTTCGGACGGGGACCATCGTTGCCGCGCACCACCGGTCGCTGGACCTGCGGCTGCGGCGCGGGGCGCTGGGCCTGAGGCTGTTGCCGCTGTTCGCGCATCTGCCGAAGCTGGGTGCCGAAGTCGGCGCGGGCATTCTCGCGCGGCGGGGGCAGGGCGCGTTCGGAACGACCGCCATTACCTCGGCCGCGATCTTCGGCGTGCTGGGCGAAGCTGGGGCTCGACATCCCCGTGATCGCGATCGCCATGGTGGCCGCCGCGATCAGTACACCTGCTTTTCTGTTTATCGTTGCCATTTTCCGGTTCTCCAAACCGAAGTGCCGGACGGCGAAGCGCGGCTCATCGTGGAGAGACATCTACCGGAAACGCGCTGTCGCAGAGGTTAACCGCGTTCGCGCCGATCGTTCAGGTTTGTAGTAATTTGAATGAACGGGCCGTCCTCGAAAGAACGGCCCGTCAAATCAGGATCAGCGCGTCAGCTTCTTGTACGCCAGCGCGGTCGGACGATCCGCTGCGTCGCCCAGGCGGCGGCGCTTGTCCTCTTCGTAGGCGGCGAAGTTGCCTTCGAACCATTCGACGTGGCTGTTGCCCTCGAACGCGAGGATGTGCGTCGCCAGACGGTCGAGGAAGAAGCGGTCGTGGCTGATGACCACGGCGCAGCCCGCGAAGTTCTCGATGGCTTCTTCCAGCGCGCCCAGCGTTTCCACGTCGAGGTCGTTGGTCGGTTCGTCGAGCAGGAGGACGTTGCCACCCTCCTTGAGCATCTTGGCCATGTGGACGCGGTTGCGTTCACCGCCCGACAGCTTGCCGACGTTCTTCTGCTGGTCGGCGCCCTTGAAGTTGAACGCACCGACATAGGCGCGGGTCGACGTATCGTGACCGTTGACCTTCATGTAGTCGAGCCCGTCGGAGATTTCCTCCCAGACGTTCTTCTTGGGGTCGAGGTGGTCGCGGCTCTGGTCGACGAAGCCGAGGTGGACGGTAGAGCCCATCTCGATCGTGCCCTCGTCAGGCTGTTCCTTGCCGGTGATCAGCTTGAACAGCGTGGACTTGCCCGCGCCGTTGGGGCCGATGACGCCGACGATGCCGCCCGGCGGCAGGATGAACGAGAGGTTCTCGAACAGCAGCTTGTCGCCGTAGGCCTTCGAGATGTTGTTGACCTCGATGACCTTGCCGCCGAGGCGCTCGGGCACCTGGATGACGATCTGGGCCTTGCCGGGACGACGGCCCGACTGGGCTTCCTGAAGCTGCTCGAACTTGCGGATACGCGCCTTCGACTTGGTCTGGCGGGCGGCCGGGGTCTGGCGGATCCACTCGAGTTCTTCCTTGAGCGCCTTGGCGCGGCCGGATTCCTCGCGGTCCTCCTGCTCCATGCGCTTGGCCTTCTTCTCCAGGTAGGTGGAGTAGTTGCCTTCGTAGGGGAAGTACTTGCCGCGATCGAGTTCGAGGATCCAGTTCACCACGTTGTCGAGGAAGTAGCGATCGTGGGTGATCATCAAGACCGCGCCCGCGTATTCCTTGAGGTGGTTTTCCAGCCATTCGACGGATTCGGCGTCGAGGTGGTTGGTCGGTTCGTCGAGCAGCAGGATCGAGGGCTTCTGGATCAGCAGGCGGGTCAGCGCGACGCGGCGCTTTTCACCGCCCGACAGGCTGTTGACGGGCCAGTCGCTCGGCGGGCAGCGGAGGGCCTCCATGGCGATTTCGAGCTGGTTGTCGAGCGTCCAGCCATCGACCGCGTCGATCTTGCCCTGCAGTTCGCCCATTTCCTCCATGAGCGCGTCGAAATCGACGTCCTCCGGCGGGTCGCCCATGATGTTCGAGATCTCGTTGAAGCGGTCGACGAGGTCGGCGGTCTCGCGGGCGCCGTCCTTGACGTTTTCGAGGACGGTCTTGGTCGGATCGAGTTCCGGCTCCTGCTCAAGGTAGCCGACGGTGATGTTCTCACCGGGCCAGGCTTCGCCGGTGAAATCGGTGTCGATGCCGGCCATGATCTTGATAAGCGTCGACTTACCGGCGCCGTTCGGGCCGACGATGCCGATCTTGGCGCCCTGGTAGAACTGCAGCGAGATGTCGCTGAGCACCGGCTTCTGGGCACCGGGGAAGGTCTTGGTCATGCCCTTCATGACGTAGGCGTATTGGGCGGCCATGCGGTTCCTCTGGATGGAAATTCGGGTCTCGGGAGAGTTGAGGGCCGCTCTACAGGGGCGCGCGAGGATTGCCAAGAGCAGGGCGGGACGGCGCGGCTGTACGATGCTTTGGTTGAGACGGAACGGGCTTTATGTGTCGGCGGATTTTGGCGTCCGGAGAGGTGCCGCCAGTGTAAAAGTGGCGGGTTTTCAGGGTTTCTGCGAGGAACAATGGCGTTGCCGGGGCCGGGAACGTGTGAACTTCCGTGTGCAGGCGATTTCGCGGCTCAGGCAGACGGAAAGGCATGGCAGGGCGCTCGGCATCGTCTCAAAGTCCGGGGATGTAGGAAAGCGTGGCGGTCGAATGCCTCCTTTCCCTCCCCGTCGCCGCTGCGCAGGCAGGGGCCTATCAGGTCCATCGCCCTGCCGCCTTGCTCACGGTCAGGCGGAGAGGGTGGGATGGGCCCTGCCTGTGCAGGGGGCGACGGGGAGGGCGGATACTCGCGTGCTCCTCAGCGCCGCATCGCCGTCGCCAGATCGCGCACCGCGCGTGGCAGGAAGGCGAGGCCCGCCGTCACCATCGGCACGCTCAGGATCGCCCAGTAGAAGTTCACCGGCCGCGCGAACACGCCAAGCAACAGCGCCACCGCGAGCAGCCATGGCACTGCCAGCCGGGCAACCGGAACCGGCGCGCCGAGGAAGCCGACAAAGGCGAGATAGACTGTCAGATAGCTCAGCGGCGCGGGGATGAGGTGGAGCAGCGTCACGTCGGCGATGTCCTGCAGCACGGCGCCGGGGCCGCGCAGTCCGCCCCAGCCTTGCGAGAGCGCATCGGTCGGCAGCGAAAGCGGAGTGACGGCCTGCCGATGCAGGAACAGCGCCACCGCGTAGAGCGCCAGCAGCGCCAGCCACGCGGCGAGTTCGCGGCGCGAGCCCTCCCGCCATGCCCACAAAGCAGCCATGAGCACGAAGGGCAGCGCGAGTTCGCGGATCGCCAGCGCAGCGGCGGCGGCGATCAGGGCGGGAAGCCAGCGTTTCTGCACGCGCAGCGCAAGCGCCAAAGCCACCAGCACCCCGGCCCACAACTCGTGCGAGACGGCGAGGCCCGGGCTCGCGGCCATCGCGCCACCGAGGAGCACCAGCAGCATCGCCGCCATGCGCTCCCCCGCTGCCACCAAAGGTCGCAGCATCGCGAACCACGCGACAGCGGTGCAGACGAGGAGGGCGCAGAGCAGCATGCGCGTCGCATGCCAGCCCAGCGCGGCTTCGATCCACGCCAGCGTCGGCAGGCGCACGGTCACGAAGGGGCTCGTCGGGAAGCCGTGCGCGCGCTGGAGGCGGGTGGCGGCGTGGTAGTAGTCCTCGCCATCGGCCACGGCGTTGCCGATGTCGGTATAGAGCCGGACGTCGGAATAGGCCCCGGTCCCGGTGATAGCCTCTCCGGTGGTGGCCGGGCCGACCGCCAGCGACGCCAGGCCCATCAGCACGATGACAACGATCGCGGCAATGGCCTGAATGCGGGTGAGGGCGGCGAGCATGGGCGCGGTTGTGTTCGCTTGTGCTCGCAGCGGCAAGGCGAGAGGCAGCTTATCACCACGCCATTCCCCCTCCGTCAGCCCTTCGGGCTGCCACCTCCCCGAGACAAGCTCGGGGAGGAATTGCCTTACCCTCTACCGCCCCATGCCCCGCGCCATATCCACCAGCACGTCACCCATCGCCTTAGCCATATCCGCAGGCTCCGGCGCGACATCCGCAATCGCGCGCTGCATCGCCTCGGCCCATTGCCCGGCGACGGCGTGGTCGATGGTGAAGGGCTTGTGCAGGCTCATCATGCAGCGACCGGGGTTGGCCTCGAACCAGTCGCGCGGGCCGCCTGCCCAACCGGCGAGGAAGCGTGGCAGTGACCGGCGCATCGGGTCGAGGTCGGCGGCGTGCATGGCGCGCAGCCGGGCGTAGGCCGGATCCTCGTCCATCAGGTCATAGAAGCGGTTGGCGATGGCCTCGAAAATCGGCGCGCCGCCGAGGCGGTGGAAGGGCGTGTTGGGAAGGGCGGGGGCAGGCTGTTCCATGCTGCCTGCATGGCGCATCCGTCGTACCCCGGCATTGACCGCGATCAATCGCGGATCAGGGCCCGCAGGGTCTCGATGCGGTCGGCCTCGTGGGCGGGCTTATCGGCGCGGATCCGGCTGATTCGGGGGAAGCGCATGGCGACGCCGGACTTGTGGCGCTTGCTGGCGTGGACGGAATCGAAGGCAACCTCGAACACCAGCGACTTGTCTGTCTCGCGCACCGGGCCGAAGCGGTTGACGGTGTGATTGCGGACATGGCGGTCGAGCCATTTCAGTTCCTCGTCGGTGAAGCCAAAGTAGGCCTTGCCGACCGGCAGCAGTTCCGCGCCACCGTTCGCCGGATCATCCGGATCGCCGTCCCAGCAGCCGAATGTGTAGTCCGAATAGAACGAGGAGCGCTTGCCCGATCCGCGCTGGGCATACATCAGCACGCAGTCGATCAGCAGCGGATCGCGCTTCCACTTGTACCACAGCCCGGTCTTGCGGCCCGCCACGTAGGGACTGTCGCGGCGCTTGAGCATCACCCCTTCGATCGCATCGTCGCGGGCACGTTCGCGGATGGCGGTCAGTTCCGCGAAGTCGGCGGCGGGGATCACCGTGGAGATGTCGAAATGCTGCGGGTCGAGCCGGGGGATGAGCGCCTCAAGCGCGGCGCGGCGCTCGCTCCAGGGCAGTGAGCGCAAGTCCTGCCCCTCCAGGATCAGCACGTCGTAGAGGCGCACGAAGGCAGGGTATTCCTCGCGCATCTTCTTGGACACGGTCTTGCGGCCGAGGCGCTGTTGGAGCGCGTTGAAGCTGGCCGCGCCGCCTTCTGTCCCGCCTTGATGCACGCCGCGAACCAGCAGTTCGCCGTCCAGCACCGCGTCGATGTGGAGCGCCTCGGCGATCTCGGGGAAGGTGGCGGAGATATCGTCGCCGGAGCGGGAATAGACCCGGGTTTCGCCGCCTCCACTCTCTCCCTTGGCACGGACCACCTGCACGCGGATGCCGTCCCACTTCCACTCGGCGGCGTAGTCGGCGAGATCGACCTCCGCTTCCTCCAGCCCGTGCGCGAGCATGAAGGGGCGGAAGAGCGGGAGGTCGTCGGAATTGGGCGGCTCGGCGTCGTGCGCGGCCCAGTCGAACAGCGGGGCGTAGGGCGGGGTCTGGCCGTGCCAGTGCTCCTCCACATCCTCCACCGCGACGTCGAAGGCCTGCGCGAAGGCGGTCTTGGCAAGGCGGGCGGAGATGCCGATGCGCATCGCACCCGTCGCCAGCTTGAGCAGGGCATAGCGGCCATTGGCATCGAGCCGGTCGAGCAGCTTCGGCAGCTCCACCATGACGTCGGCGCGCGTCATGCGGGAGAGGGCGTCGACTGCTTCCGAGACTGTAGGCGGGGAGGGCGCCTCACTCGGTTCGGGCCAGAGCAGGCTGGCGGTCTCGGCGGAATCGCCCACGTAGTCGCGGCTGAGCGTCCAGAGCACCGGGTCGATCCGCTCGGTCAGGAGGTTGCGGATGGTGGAACTCTTCACCGCCGGGAAATCGAGCCCGTCGGTCAGCGCTGCCAGCGCCCAGCCCCGGTCGGGATCAGGCGTGTCGCGCAGGTAGTCGGCCAGCAGCTTGAGCTTGGCGTTGCGGCTGCGGGTATAGACCAGCGCGTCGAGGAGGGCGGCGAAGCGTTCCATCAGGACTTACTTTCAGTCATCCTCGTCCTCGTACCCCACCAGAGCCAGCGCGCGCGCCTTCCGCTGGTTCAGTTCGCACCAGCGCAGCATGGCCTCCTCGCGCCCGTGGGTGATCCATGTCTCGGCGGGGTTCACGTCCACGACGGTCTGCGTGAGTTCGTCCCAGTCCGCGTGGTCGGAGATCACCAGCGGCAGTTCGACCATGCGCTGCCGCGCCCTCTGTCGCACCCGCATCCAGCCCGAGGCCATCGCCGTGATCGGATCGGGCAGGCGGCGGCTCCAGCGGTCGTTGAGGGCCGAGGGCGGGGCGACGATCACGGCGCCCGCCAGCTGTTCCTTGCTCGCATCCGACACCAGCTTCAGGTCGCCGAGATCGACGCCCCAGTCTTCGTAGAGACGGCACATCCGCTCCATTGCGCCGTGGAGCCAGATCGTGTCGCGGTGCCCGGCACGGCGCAGTTCGGCGATCAGGCGCTGCGCCTTGCCCAGGGCATAGGCGCCGACGAGCACGCAGCGCTCCGGATTGGCGGCGAGGGCGGAGAGCAGCTTGGCGATCTCCTCCTCTACCGGCGGGTGGCGGAAGACGGGGAGGCCGAAGGTCGCCTCGGTGATCAGCACGTCGCAGGGGGTGACTTCGAATGGCGGGCAGGTGGGGTCGGCACGGCGCTTGAAGTCGCCGGTGACGATGATCCGCTCGCCCGCGTGCTCCAGCAGGATCTGCGCGGAGCCGAGGACATGGCCTGCGGGAATCCATGTCGCATGGACGTTTCCGAGCAGGGCGATCCGCTCGCCATAGGGCACCGGCACCGCGCCTTCTTCCGTGGCGTAACGCAGTTTCATGATGGCGAGGGTTTCGGGGGTGGCGAAAGTCGCGCCATGGCCGCCGCGCGCGTGGTCGGCGTGGCCGTGCGTCACCAGCGCGCGGTCGGCGGGGCGGGCCGGGTCGATCCAGCAGTCGGCGGGGACGACGTGGATTCCCCAGGGTTCGGGTCTGATCCAGGAGAAATCGCGGGCCATCCTACGAAAATGGGGCGGGAACCGCGTGGTTCCCACCCCATGTTCTCAAGGTCCGGCGAGGATCAGTCGTCGGCGTTGGTGTCCGCCTGCGGGCCGGGCTTCTTCGCCTTCTTCACCGGGGCCTTCTTCTTGGCCTTGGCGACCTTCGGAGCCGACGGGGTCAGCTCGAAGTTGAGGGCGTTTTCCTTGACCGAGACGTGCACCTCGCCGCCGTGGGCGAGCTTGCCGAACAGCAGTTCCTCCGCCAGCGGCTGCTTGACCTTCTCCTGAATCACGCGGCCCATCGGACGCGCGCCGTAGAGCTTGTCGTACCCGCGATCGCCCAGCCATGCGCGGGCGTCCGAATCGAACTGGATGTGGACGTTCTGGTCGGCCAGCTGCAGTTCCAGCTGGAGGATGAACTTGTCCACGACCCGGCTGATGGTGTCCTTGAGCAGGTATGCGAAAGGCACGATCGCATCGAGGCGGTTGCGGAATTCCGGCGTGAACATCTGCTTCACGGCCTCGTCCCCGGCGTCGGCCTTGGACGTGTCACCGAAACCGATGCCGGCCTTGGCCATGTCCGACGCGCCCGCGTTGGTGGTCATGATGAGCACCACGTTGCGGAAATCGACGGTCTTGCCGTGGTGATCGGTCAGGCGACCGTTGTCCATCACCTGCAGCAGGATGTTGAACAGGTCCGGGTGCGCCTTCTCGATCTCGTCGAGCAGGAGGACGCAGTGCGGGTTCTGGTCGATCGCGTCGGTCAGCAGGCCGCCCTGATCGAAGCCGACATAGCCCGGAGGCGCGCCGATCAGGCGGCTGACCGAGTGACGCTCCATGTATTCGGACATGTCGAAGCGCTTCAGTTCGATGCCCATGATGGACGCGAGCTGGCGGGCGACTTCGGTCTTGCCGACGCCGGTCGGGCCGGAGAACAGGAACGAGCCGATCGGCTTGTCCGGATCGCGCAGGCCTGCGCGGGACAGCTTCATCGCCGTGGAGAGCACGCCGATCGCCTTGTCCTGCCCGAAGACCACGCGCTTCAGATCGCGTTCGAGGTTCTCGAGCGCCTTCTTGTCGTCCGACGAGACGGACTTGGGCGGGATGCGGGCCATCGTCGCGATGACCTGTTCGATCTCGCGCGCGGTGATGGTCTTCTTGCGGCGGCTGGGCGGCAGCAGCATCTGCATCGCGCCCACTTCGTCGATCACGTCGATCGCCTTGTCGGGCAGCTTGCGGTCGTTGATGTAGCGCGCCGAAAGCTCGACCGCGGTCTTGATCGCGTCAGGCGTGTACTTGACGCGGTGGTGTTCCTCGAACGCGGTGCGCAGGCCACGCAGGATCTTGATCGTATCCTCGATGGTCGGCTCGTTCACGTCGATCTTCTGGAACCGGCGCAGCAGGGCGCGGTCCTTCTCGAAGTGGTTGCGGAACTCCTTGTAGGTGGTCGAGCCGATGCAGCGGATCGTGCCGCCCGACAGCGCCGGCTTGAGCAGGTTCGAGGCGTCCATCGCGCCGCCGCTGGTCGCGCCCGCGCCAATCACGGTGTGGATCTCGTCGATGAAGAGGACCGCGTGCGGCATCTTCTCCAGTTCGGAGACGACCTGCTTGAGACGTTCCTCGAAGTCGCCGCGATAGCGGGTGCCCGCCAGCAGCGAGCCCATGTCGAGCGAGTAGATGACCGCTTCGGCCAGAACCTCGGGCACTTCGCCCTCGACGATCTTGCGCGCGAGACCTTCGGCGATGGCGGTCTTGCCGACGCCGGGATCGCCCACGTAGAGCGGGTTGTTCTTGGAACGACGGCACAGGATCTGGATGGTGCGATCCACTTCGGGGCCGCGACCGATCAGCGGGTCGACCTTGCCGTTCAGCGCCTTCTCGTTGAGGTTGACGGTGAACTGGTCGAGCGCGGAATCCTTCTTGCCCGCGGAAGCCTTGGCCTCTGCCTTGTCTTCGGGCGTCGGCGGGGTCTCCTCGGCGCCCTTGGGGCTGCGGTCCTCGATCCGCTTGCCGCCCTTGCCGATGCCGTGGCTGATGTAGCTGACGGCGTCGAGGCGGCTCATGTCCTGCTGCTGCAGGAAGTAGACCGCGTAGGAATCGCGCTCGGAGAACAGGGCGACCAGCACGTTGGCGCCGGTCACGGTGTCCTTGCCTGACGACTGGACGTGCAGGATCGCGCGCTGGATCACGCGCTGGAAACCGGCGGTCGGGGCGGGATCGCCCTTTTCCTCGGTCTTGAGCGACTGGTATTCCTGGTCGAGATACTGGCGCACCACGTCGCCAAGGTCGCCGAGGTCCACGCCGCAGGCCTGCATGACCTGTGCCGCGTCGGTATCGTCGATCAGCGCGAGCAGCAAATGCTCGAGCGTCGCGTACTCGTGGCTCCGTTCCGACGCATGGGACAGGGCCGAGTGCAGGGTCTTTTCAAGGCTTTGGGCGAAACTTGGCATTTAAGCGACCTTCATTTCGAGGGACGACTCTCCTGTGTGGGGAGCTTGGTGGTCGGTGGTTACGATAGTGATATAGGCATGCTCGGGATCGTTGCGAGGGGGCCTGCCAGCGGATGCCGAAAGGCAGCGAGACGAGGCTGCTATCCTCAAGATGATCGCGGCCTGAACAGCGCATCCGCCGCGAGGCGGTGTGCGGACGATGCGTTTCTATGTGCGCGGATGCGGGCGATCTCGGCTTCGAGAAGCGCGCTGCGCGCGTCCAGTTCGTCCAGCGAATAGCGATCCAGGCTTTCACCGGCGAGGAGGCTGGCGGCTCCGAAGTCGCCCTCGGATGACCGCCGCAGAGGTCGGTCTTCTTCGTCCATTGCAATGCAACATCGGACTCGAAATCGGCAGTGTCAATGGGGCCTTGGTGGAGGGTGTGGATGATGGGTAGTTCCCAGGTGCCGTTAAAATATTGTCGTCATCCCAGCGAAGGCTGGGACCGCTGGCAGCATTCGCTACGCTGGCGTGATGCGCGGCTGGACCTACATGCTCACCAACAAGCCTCGCGGCGTGCTGTACATCGGCGTGACCGCCGATCTGCCCGCACGTATGATGCAACATCGCAATGCGGCGGGCTCGGCATTCTGTCGCAAATACGGGCTCAAGCGGCTGGTGCTGATCGAGCCGCATGAGCGGATCGAGGATGCGATTCGTCGAGAAAAGGCGCTCAAGGCGTGGAAGCGGGACTGGAAGATCCGGCTGATCGAGGAAGGAAATCCGCAATGGGTGGACCTGTTCGATCGATTGATCTGAGCGAACGTGCCATTCAAAAACATGCCGCCATCCCAGCGAAGGCTGGGACCGTTATGACCCTGTCACGCCCGATCGCGCCGGCGCTACCTGACGGCACTTACCTAGCCGCAAGCGTTCAACACAACGGCCAGCGGTCCCAGCCTTCGCTGGGATGACGATTGTTTTATAAATCATTGTTCGGAATGGATCGCCATTTGCCTTCATTGTCGCGCGGTTTTCAGGTTCCCCACCCCCCGCATCCTGTGGCACAGGGGGGCTCATGTTAGCTGACCTTCCTGTCACCATGACCGCGGTTGGGTACGACTCGCCCGGCGGCCCCGATGTCCTTCGCGTAGAAACGGTTACGGTGCCTCGGCCCGGACCCGGCGAAGTGTTGGTCAAGGTTGCCTTCGCGGGGGTCAACCGTCCCGATGTGGTGCAGCGGCAGGGCAGCTATCCCCCGCCGCCCGGCGCCTCGCCGATTCCCGGGCTGGAGATTTCCGGTACGGTGGCCGCGCTGGGCGAGGGCGTCAGTGCCTTCGTTCCGGGACAGCAGGTCTGCGCGCTCGTTTCGGGCGGAGGATATGCGCAATACTGCATTGCAAAAGCGGGCCACTGTCTGCCGGTGCCGGACGGTCTGCCGCTGGACGAGGCGGCGGCGCTGCCGGAAACGCTGTTCACCGTGTGGCATAACGTGTTCGAGCGCGGCTACGCCCGGGAGGGCGAGTGGCTGCTCGTCCACGGCGGCACCAGCGGCATCGGCACGATGGCAGCGATGCTGGGACGGCATTTCGGGCTGACGGTGATCGTTACCTGCGGTTCGGCGGAGAAGTGCGAGGCGGCGCTCAGGATCGGCGCGCATCACGCGATCGACTACAAGGCCAGCGACTTCGTCGAGGAAGTGGCGCGGATCACCGAGGGGCGCGGCGTCGACGTCGTGCTCGACATGGTTGCGGGCTCCTACGTGGCGCGCAATCTCAAGTGCCTCGCACCCGATGGCCGCCACGTCACCATCGCGGTGCAGGGCGGCGCGAAGGCGGAGATCAACATGGCCGTGGTGATGACGCGGCGCTACACGCTCACCGGATCGACGCTGCGGCCGCGGACCGATGCATTCAAGGCGATGGTCGCGCAGGAGATCCTCGACTGCGCCTGGCCGCTGGTGGAGGAGGGGTTGCTGCGGCCGGTGATGGACGCGCGCTTCCCGCTCGCCGATGCTGCTGCCGCTCATGCGCGGATGGAAGCGGGCGATCATGTCGGCAAGATCGTGCTGGAGGCGGGCTGAGGGGCGCTCGGTGTACGCTAGGTGCCGTTCAGTACACCCGAAATGATGCCTGAAGGGCGTTTCACGTGAAACGCATCGACGGAATGACGCAATTTTCGGCCCCTTTTACTTGCTCCTCCGGCAAAAATTCCCTAAATCGACCCGGTGAGGCCGCTCCGCGAAGGGGCGGCCCTTATTGTTTCCGCCGGAGATAGAGACATGAGCCAGCCCACTCCGCTGATGCCGCACGCGACCGCCTCGTGGCTGGTCGACACGACCGCGCTGACTTTCGAGCAGATCGCAGAATTCTGCGGGCTCCACATGCTCGAAGTGCAGGCGATGGCCGACGATCTGGCATCCAGCAAGTACACCGGTCGCGACCCCGTGCGCTCGGGCGAGCTGACGATGGAAGAGATCGAGAAGGGGCAGGCCAACCCCGACTACAAGCTGCGCATGCACAAGGTGCCGGTCACTTCGACCCGCACCAAGGGCCCGCGCTACACCCCGGTCTCGAAGCGCCAGGACAAGCCCGACGGCATCGCCTGGATCCTGCGCAACCATCCCGAAGTTTCGGACGCGCAGATCGGCAAGCTGATCGGCACCACGCGCAACACGATCGCGGCGATCCGCGACCGTTCGCACTGGAACATCGCCAACATCACTCCCAAGGATCCCGTCACGCTGGGCCTGTGCTCGCAGCGCGAACTGGATGCGCTCGTCGCCAAGGCGGCGAAGAAGGCGGGGATCGAGGACGATGGCCAGAACGATGAGCGTCTGGTCGATGACCGGCAGGCCCTGATCGACGAACTGCGCGCCGAGCGCGAGGCCGCCTCGCGCGCCGCCAGCGAAGCCGCTCAGGAAGCCGAAGTCGCAGCCTGGCTCGAAGCCAAGCGTGCCGCCGAAGCCGCCGAGGCACGCGGCGAGTAAGATCGCCCGAGGCTGAATCGAAAAGGGGACATGGGATCGGCTCCCATGTCCCCTTTTTCGTGCCCGAAACGATCATGGAAGACCCGCCGGTCCGGGACTCACTCTGCCGCGGAAGGCAGGTCCAGTTCGCCCTCGACGGGCTCGGCCTGAACGGCCTCGACCTTGGCGGCCTCCGCCTTTGCAGGCGCAGAGGCTGGCAGTCGCGCAATCGCTGGCGGATGCTGCCCGCCGTGCGGAGTCAGGCGCCCTTCCAGACGCGCGCCCTGCTCGATGGTCAGCGTGTCGTAGGACACGTCACCCTCGATCCGCGCGGTCTTGAGGATCACGACGTCGCGCGCCGCAACCGCGCCGCGCACAAGTCCGGCAATCCGAACCGATTCGGCCCGCACCGCGCCGGTGATCTCGCTGCCCTCGCCCTGGACGAGCGAACTGCAGGAAATGTCGCCGTTGACGCAGCCGTCGACGTGCAGGTCGGCGCTTGCCGAGATGTCGCCGGTGATGGCGGTGTCGCTCCCCAGCATCGAGAAGCTGGAACTGTTGATGCTCGCACGCGAGCTTATGAAGGCCTTGGCCATGTCAGTGGTTCTCCCTCTGGGCCCCGTTGTTTCCCTGGATGCTTGCCCCCTGATTTCGTGCCGCTTCGAGGAACGGGCGCGGATTGACCGGACGGTCGTTCACGCGCACCTCGAAGTGCAGATGCGGTCCCGTCGAGCGGCCGGTGCTTCCCATCGCACCGATCAGCGCCCCGGCTTCGACTTCCTGTCCCACGCGGGTGCGGAAGCCGGAAAGGTGCCCGTAGCGGGTCATCAACCCGTTGCCGTGCGTCACCTCGATGCAGTTGCCGTAGCCCGACTTCTGCCCGACGAAAGTCACGCGGCCCTGAGCGGCCGCATAGATCGGCGAGCCCATCGGTCCGGGAAAATCGAGCCCGGCGTGGAACGCCGCGCCGCCGGTGAACGGGTCCGAACGATAGCCGTAGCTGGATGAGACGTAGGCGACATGCGCCGGGCTCACCTGCGGGATCGAGGCGAGGCCGTTCTCCAGCGCATCCATGCGCGACAGGCTGCGGCCCATCTTCACGAAGCGCGGATCGACGCTGCCATCGGCTCCGGTGGCGAGCTTCACCAGCGGGCCACCCTCGGCCATGCGAGCGCGGGAGATCATCGCGTTGGGATTGAGGCCGAGCTTGCGGATCGAGGCCATCGCGGCATCGGAGCGCTGGTCGGCATAGCGGGTGAGACGGTCTACAAGAGCGAGCTGCTCGGCCTCGATCTGGGCGAGAGCACCGGCACCGGGAATCGCGGCGCTGACCTTCTTCACGGTTGCATCGGTCTGCGCAGTCGGTTGCGCCTCGCCGGACTGCTCGGGCAGTTCCTGGATATGAGCATCGACCACCTGCTCGATGAATTTCTGGCGGCGGGCGAGATCGGCTGCGACGGTATCGACGTTCTCGCGGTACTGTGCAACGTTCTGTTCGGCCTTGGCGACGTTGGCCGCGCGCTTGGCGAGTGCGGCGCTTTCGCTGCCGGTGGAAACCTGCGAGAGCGCAAGCGCGCCCACCGATGCGGCCCACATTCCGAGCACGCCGACTGCGGCTCCTGCGGCCATCTTCTGTGCCCGCGAGGAAACGCGGATGAAACGAACCTGTCCCTGCGACCGCATGATGAACTCGCGGTCAGCGAACATGGTCCGGAGGCGCTGAAGCAGCGCCTCGGCTGACTTGGAAGGCAAAACGACCCCGCTTGAAATCTATGTCTCAGTCCCGGGCCGGGCAGTTAGCAGCGGGAAGTTACCAAGGCGAATCGGCTGAACGTGAACCTCTGCGGAATCGGGGCGAGTCGATATGGACTCGCGGCGAGTTGAGGAACCTTGCCGAAATGCGGTAAAAATCGGCAGGCGAATCGATTGCAAACGCCTGTTCGGGCGCCTTGCAATCCGGTGACAACTGCACGCTGCGATGATAGTCCCGCTTCCCATGACCGAGCAGAGCACCCTGATCGCCGAACCCGCAGCCCTCTCGCCCGAGGCGCTGGTCGAACAGCTCGCCCGTGACGGTCGCGCGGCCCAGCGCGTCCTCGCGAAGCTGACCGATGCCGAGAAGGCCGGGGCGCTGCGAGCTGCCGCCACGGCGCTGCGTGACGCGGAAGGTGAGATTCTCGCCGCCAACGCGCAGGATATCGCTGCTGGTGAAGCGAAGGGATTGTCCGGCGCGATGCTCGACCGCCTTCGGCTCGATCCCGCGCGCCTTGCGGGAATCGCTGACGCCGTGGATCAGGTCGCGAACCTGCCTGATCCGGTCGGCGAAGTTATCGCCGCCAGCGAGCGCCCCAACGGCCTCAGGCTTTCGCGCGTTCGCATCCCGATCGGGCTGATCGGCATCATCTACGAAAGCCGTCCCAACGTTACCGCCGACGCCGCTGCTCTCTGCCTGCGCTCGGGCAATGCGGTGATGCTGCGCGGCGGGAGCGAGGCCCTGAATTCCAACCGCGCCATCCGCGCAGCCTTTGCCAGGGGGCTGGCGAGCGTCGGCCTGCCCGAAGCCGCGATCCAGCTCATCCCGACGCAGGACCGTGCCGTCGTCGGCGCGATGCTGACGGCTGCGGGGCTGATCGACATGATCGTCCCGCGCGGCGGCAAGAGCCTCGTCGCACGCGTGCAGGCCGATGCGCGCGTGCCCGTGCTCGCGCATCTCGACGGCATCTGCCACACGTATGTTCATGCTGCCGCCGATGCGGAAATGGCGCGCAAGCTCACGCTGAACGCCAAGATGCGCCGCACCGGCATCTGCGGGGCAATGGAGACGCTGCTGCTCGACACGCAGTTCCCCGAGAGCGAATCGGTCGTCGCAGGCCTGCTCGATGCGGGCTGCGAGCTGCGCGGCGATGCCCGCGCGCAGGCGCTCGATCCGCGCGTCCTGCCAGCCACGGACGAGGACTGGGATACCGAATATCTCGATGCCGTGCTGGCAGTCGCTGTCGTAGATGGAATCGAACCGGCGCTGGAGCATATCGCTACGCATTCCTCGCACCACACCGAGGCCATCGTTACCGACGACGCCGAAACCGCCGAGCGCTTTCTTGCCGAAGTCGACAGCGCGATCGTCATGGTCAACGCCTCCAGCCAGTTCGCCGACGGCGGCGAGTTCGGCCTCGGTGCAGAGATCGGCATAGCCACCGGCCGGCTGCATGCGCGCGGTCCGGTGGCGCTCGAAGGCCTGACGACCTACAAGTGGCAGGTCCGCGGCACCGGGCAGGCGCGCCCCTGAAACCGGCCAGATCTCGCCCCGGCCCCGTGACGGGGCTGCTCGGCGGCAGCTTCAACCCGGCGCATGGCGGGCACCGGCGGATCACGCTTTTCGCGATCGAGGCGCTCGCATTGGACGAAGCATGGTGGCTGGTCTCGCCCGGCAACCCGCTCAAACCGAGCACCGGAATGGCCCCGCTCACCGCAAGGGTGGGTTCGGCGCAACGACAGGCGCGAAGAGCGCGAATCTGGGCCACGGCGATCGAGCGTGAACTGGGCACCCGGTTCACCGTCGATACTCTCAAAGCCCTGCTCAAACGCTACCCCAAGCGGCGCTTCGTGTGGCTCATGGGGGCAGACAACCTCGCCCAGTTGCATCGCTGGAAGGACTGGCGGACACTGGCACGACTCATGCCGATTGCGGTGATCGCGCGTCCGGGGTATGATGGCGCTGCCCTCGCGAGCCCCGCGATGGCCTGGCTGGGGCGCTTCCGGAGACCCCTGACCAGCCTTCGCGGTCCGGAAAGGTGGAGCGCACCTGCGCTGGTGACATTGCGATTCGACCCCGATACGCGGTCGGCAACGGCGATACGCCAGGCCGATCCCGACTGGGCACGAAGGTTCGGAAATCGACCTTCGCGTGACGCAGTCACGTTCCACATGATCCCCGGGACGGCGGAATGACTGGCCTTTCGGCCTCTTTCCCGCATATCCGGCTTACACGGCAGACGATCGAACGCGGCAGGGTGGTTTCCATCCTGTCCGGTCGGTTTTGAAAGGAGCAGAACCCAACCAAGATGCCACAGGCAGAACTACAGCCGGAATCAACCGGCGCCACCCCGCTTCCGACGCTGATCGAAAGCGATGATCCGTTGCTCAACCTCGTCCTCTCGTCGCTCGACGACGATCAGGCGCAGGAACTGGTGACGATCGACCTCGACGGCAAATCGAGCATCGCCGACTTCATGGTGATCGCTTCGGGCCGTTCGACCCGCCAGGTCGCCTCGATGGCGCAGAAACTTGGCGAGCGACTGAAGGAAAACGGCTTCGGCCATCCGCGTATCGAAGGCCTTCCGGCGGCCGACTGGGTGCTCGTCGATGCGGGCAGCGTGGTCGTCCACCTGTTCCGTCCCGAAGTGCGCACCTTCTACAACCTCGAGCGGATGTGGGGCTTCGACGGCCCGTCCGGGGCGGCCTGATCTCCGCCTAGAGGATGATCCTCCGGTCGCGACGGTGGCCGGAAAATCGAAAGGAAATCACGCGGGGGTCCTGCTCCGTCCCCGCGTTCCTGGCCCGATTGCGCTAGAAAATCATGCTGCTGCACATCATTGCCCGCGGAAAGATCGGCCGTTCGCCTGAGGGTGAGCTGCTGGACCGCTATGCAAAGCGCATCTCCTGGCCGTTCCGGCACAGCGAGCTGCCCGACACGGGCGGCAAGGTGCCTCCTCCCGCCCATACCCCGGTCCGCGAAGTCTTGCTCGACGAGCGGGGCAAGGCGATGAGCTCGGAAGAGTTCGCCGCGCTGCTCGGCCGCTGGCGGGACGAGGGCGTTCGCGAATGCCGCTTCCTGATCGGCGCGGCTGATGGCCATGGTGACGAGGCCCGTGCGCAGGCGGACCACCTCCTCTGTTTCGGCCGCATGACGTGGCCGCACATGATGGCGCGCGCGATGCTGGCCGAGCAGCTCTGGCGCGCCACCGCGATCCTGTCCGGCCATCCGTACCATCGATCCGGGTGAGCAAGCGACGTGGTGCGCAGGCTGAAGGTGTTCTTCGACGGCGGCTGCCGCCCCAACCCCGGCCCGATCGAGGCCGCGGTGGTGGTGCGGGGCGTTGCGCACATCTTCGAGGATTGCGGCTCCGGCTCGAACAGCGACGCCGAATGGCTGGCACTGATCCGCGCCCTGGAAGTCTGCCGCGATCAGGGTCTTACCGAAGTCGAACTGATTGGTGACGCCGTGGAAGTGATCCGGCAGGCGAACCGGGCCTTGCAGCATGGACAGGGCTCGCAGCCTCACGCGGCCCGGTTCCTGGCCCTTGCGGCAGAGGTCGCACCCTCGCGCATCCGCTGGATCAGGCGCGAGCAGAACCTTGCGGGGATTGCACTGGCCGCCCGGCATCCACGCTGAGCAAGACGGCTCTATCTGCTCAACGCGTAAGTCGCCGTGGCGATGACCTGCACGCGATCCGTGCTTTGTCCCGGCGCCTTTGCACGGCTGATCACCATCGAGAATGCCGGGTCGACCCGACTTCTGAACTGTGTCGACACCATGTCCCCGCGCACGGTGCTACCGAGTTTTTCCCAGCGCTTGCCGAATTCCGGAGCGCTGAGCACAGCTTCCACAGGCGGTTGAAGATCTGCTGCACCGCCTCCGGTGACGTGGCACATCGGCAACCGATCCGAAGTGACCAGAACATACCCCGCATCTGTGGTTGAATTGATGCGCCAGTAATGGTTGCCTGCCCGCAACGCCGTAGGCGGAAGGTTGATCTCCTCGACGCGATCGACCGCTCCAATCTGGTTGCCGAGCCCGGTGCTCGAAACGAAGGGCTCGCTCCCGCTTTCCCAACTGGCGGGGTTCAGCACCCACTCCTCGCACCCCTTCAGGGCGCCGTTGAAGCCGGTTTCCAGCACACTCTGCGCATGCGCGGGGTGGGAGAGTGCCGTTGCGGCGACGAGCAGGATGAGCCGGTGCATGGCTGCGATCATTAGTCGCAATCCCTCTTCTTTCCCAGCCCGGGGGGGGTTGGTGATCGCAGGTCGGATTGGCCCCATCATCCGGGAATACGGGCGATCACCTTGATCTCGAAATCGAAGCCCGCCAGCCAGTTCACGCCTATGGCCGTCCAGTTTGGGTAGGGCTGTTCCGGGAAGACCTCCGCCTTCACGGCCATGAAGGTATCGAACTGCTTTTCCGGATCGGTATGGAAGCTCGTCACATCGACGATGTCGTCCAGTCCGCATCCTGCGGCTTTGAGCGTCGCTTCCAGATTGGCGAAGGCGAGCCGGACCTGCGCCGCGTAATCAGGCTCCGGCGAGCCGTCCGTGCGGCTCCCTACTTGCCCTGAGACGAACAGTAGGTCGCCTGATCGGATCGCTGCCGAGTAGGCATGGT
The DNA here is from genome assembly GCF_021227995.1 of Novosphingobium kaempferiae. Lineage (NCBI taxonomy): Bacteria > Pseudomonadati > Pseudomonadota > Alphaproteobacteria > Sphingomonadales > Sphingomonadaceae > Novosphingobium > Novosphingobium kaempferiae. The sequence continues at coordinate 5,634,860 of NZ_CP089301.1, read as the reverse complement.
TCGCGTAAAGCTCATGGCGACCTTCGGGGAATACGGCTTGGCGCTTGGCCATGGATTATCTCCTTTTCGAAATTGCGGGATCTGGGGCGGACCGACCGGCCATCCCTTTCCTTTCACATACGCTACGTATATAGATGTGGCATACGCCATGTATGTCAAGTCGCATACGCCACGTATTTGAAAGAAGGATGGTTCATGGCTGCCCGAAGTCGCGCGAAAACGATGGAGGAGAATCGAGCAAAGCTGCTGGTGGCGGGGCGAAAGGCTTTTGCCGTCGAAGGCTTTGCGGCCGCATCGATGGACGAACTGACCGCATCTGTGGGCCTGACGCGCGGCGCGCTCTATCACAACTTCGGCGACAAGAAGGGGCTGCTCGCTGCCGTCGTCGCGCAAGTCGATAGCGAGATGGCGACCCGCGCCCGGGCTGCTGCCGGGGATGCTGGCTCTCTGTGGGACGAGCTTTTGGCGGAGGGGGCCGCCTATATCGAAATGGCGCTGGACCCCGAGGTGCGCCGTATCGTCCTGCTCGACGGTCCGGCGTTCCTCGGCGATCCGTCACATTGGCCCAGCCAGAACGCCTGTCTGGAGGCGACGAAACAGGCGGTTGCGCAACTCGTTGCCGATGGAACGATGAAGGCGGTCGACGTCGAGGCCGCCGCCCGCCTGCTGTGCGGCGCGGCGCTCAATGCGGCCTTGTGGGTTGCGGCCAGCGAAGACCCGCTGGCGACACTGCCGAGGGCCGTCGATGCCTTCAGGCTGATGGCCGAGGGGTTTCGGGCCTGAATTTTCCGCCCTTCGTCGGGGCAAGCGTGGGAAGGGGGGCTGTCGCATTTCCTCTCTTCCCGGCTGACTCGCGCTGGCCTAACACCGCATCGTGAAGCCTTTTTCCCGTACAGCGCTGATCCTTGCGTCGCTCGGTATAGCCGGGTTCGCCACGCATGCGCTCACGCAGGCGGGCGGGCTGGCTGTGCTCGATCCGGCGGTGGACGCGGCTCAGGCGCGGCAGGAGATGATCGCCGCGCGGCGTGAAGGAGCGCTGGCGGGCAGGCGCGCGGAAAAGCTGGAAGCGCGTGCAAGGCAGGTCGGTGAACAGGCCGAGACCACCGCACGAGAGGCTGCTGCCGTCGCCGCGCGGATTCAGGAAATGGACGCCCAGATCGCCGCCGAACGCGCGCAGATGCGGCTGATCGCTTCGCAGCGCGCGGGGCTGCGCGCGCAACTGGCTGAAAAGCAGGGGCCTCTGGCACGACTGACGGGCTCGCTGCAGCGCCTGTCGCGGCGGCCTCCGCTGCTGGCGCTGCTACGCCCCGGCTCGGTGCAGGACACCGTCTACATGCGCGCGCTGCTCGATACGATGCTGCCGGAGGTGGAGCGGCGTACCCGCTCGCTCAGGGCAGAGATCGAGCGCGGACGGGCGCTGGAGCAGCAGGCCAAGGCGGCTGCGGCCGGGCTCGCACAGGCGCAGGGCCAGATGCAGCAGCGCCGCCAGCAGCTTGCCGGGATTGAATCGCGCCAGCGGCTGGAGGGCCGCGAGGCGAGCGGGATCGCCGCGCGCGAGAGCGAGCGCGCCTTGGCGCTCGCTGAAAAGGCGCGCGACCTTGGCGATCTGGTGCGCGAAGTCGGGCGTCAGGGTGAACTCCGCGCAGAGCTCGCAGCACTTCCAGGGCCGATCATGCGCCCCGCCCGACCGGAGGATGCGCAGGTCATCGGCGCGGGCCAGTTCACCCCGCTACCCGAGGGACTGGCGAGCTACATGCTGCCCGTGACCGGTCGCCTGCTCACCGGCTTCGGCGAGGATGCGCCGGGGCAGGCGCGGTCTAACGGGCTGGTCATGGCGCCGCGCGATCATGCGCAGGCGGTGTCCCCGGCGTCGGGGCGGGTGGCGTTCGCGGGGCCTTATCGGGGCTTCCAGAGCATCGTCATCGTCGAGCACGACGGTGGCTGGACCTCGCTCATCACGGGCCTTGCGCGGCTGGACGTCACCGTGGGTGAGCGGGTGGTGGCGGGCTCACCTATCGGTGTGACCGGCCCGCGAGACCCACGCGTCATGGTGGAACTGCGGCGCGACGGTGTGCCGGTCAATCCGTTGCAGTATATTCGGTCACTCTGAAAACGGGACGTTCCTCCCCGAGCTTGTCTCCGGGAGGTGGCAGTCGCGCAGCGACTGACGGAGGGGGAATGGCGCGAGGTTCTCGACCCTAAAGCTGGCGTCGGGCTTCCCCTGGACACTCGGGATCGGTGCAAATAATTGCGGCTTGTCACCTCGCGCGACTAGGTAGGCTTCTAGCGACGCATCCGAGATAGCGTGGCCGCTACCGGGCTGCTCCAGATCAGCGAAAAGCAATGAAGATAGGCCTAGTCGGTCGGAGAGGGTGTCAAGCGAGGCACCACGCCCCCCGCTTTGAGGCTCGCCATAAGCAGTGGCCATCAATTCAGGGCCGCAAACCACCGACAACAGGCGGAGAGCTTCGCCCATTGTGATGGAAGCCCAATCTTTCCGGTCTTCCGCAGACATCCGATAAAACCGTTCGATCTCTGCCTGAATTTGGTTCAGCGCCTTTCTGCGGGTCGCAGCATCGCTCATGGCGTGTCGGCTTTCTCGCCACCCTTGGATAAGAATTCCCCCCACGCATCCATGAGCGTCCGACGCATCTCCATGAACTTCGTCCGCTTATAAGCCCGCACCACCTTGTCCGGCACGGTGTGGGCCAAGGCAGCTTCCGCCACCGCATCGGGCACATCCGGCATCTTCTCCGCAGCCCAATCCCGGAAGGACGAGCGGAATGCGTGGGCGTTGTAGATCAGCCCGGCATCTCGCATGACCTTGCTGAGTGCCATGTCGGATAAGGGCTTTAGGCGCTGGCCGGGGAAGATCAGGGCTTTGGGATCGACCTCCCTTTTGCCTTTGATCTCGGACAGCAGCGCCATGGCTGCCTTGCTGAGCGTGACGGTGTGCGGCTCGCGCAGCTTCATGATCTCGGCAGGTCGGTTCCACTCTGCCTTCTTGAAATCGATCTGGCCCCATGTTGCGAACCGGACCTCGCCGGGGCGGGCTGCCGTCAGGATCAGGAACATCAGGGCGCGACGCCCGCTGGTTTGGCTCTCGCCTCCAAGCCGGGTCATGAAGGCGGGCACATCAGGATAGGGCATCGCGGCGAAATTTCCGCCCTTCGGCTGCTTGGGCAGGCCCACACCCACCGATCGTCCTGGGGCTTCCGTCGTTCGCCAGCCCTTCGAATGGGCGAAGTTTAGCACCTGTCCCACGCGCATACGGAGCTTGTGAGCCAGTTCGGGCTTCGTGGTCCAGATCGGCGTCAGCATCTTCTGGATGTTAGCGGCGTCGATCGTATCGACCCGGCGGTTGCCCAGCGAGGGAAAGGCGTAGGTTTCCAGGGAGGACAGGAAGGCGTCGGCGCTCTTCCCCACCCATCCGGACTTGAGAGCGGCGTGCGTCTTCTTGGCCGCTTCCTTGAAGGTCGGGATGGGGCGCCGGTCACGATCGCGCTCGGCGATAGGATCGCGACCATTGAGGGTATGTTTCCGCAGCTCAGCGGCCTTCTCACGGGCCTCGGCCAACGTCAGAGCCGCCAGCGATCCAAGGCCGATGTCCCGGCGCATCTTGTCGCGCTGCACCCTAAGGATCCAGGACTTGGCGCCCGTAGGCTTCACGACCAGATAGAGCCCGTCGCCATCGCCGTGACGCCCGGGCTTTGCATTCTTCACACCAAGGGCATTGAGCTTACCCATCCAGTTCCCTCATCCGTTACCACATAAAATCGTGGTTTGCCGCGAACAAAGGAGAACATATGCGAACCCTTGGATTGGTACAACCTAGGGAAACCGGGCGAGTCGAGGATAACCCCGAACATTCGCGAACAAAGAGTTATGATCCTGTCGGGTGCACCATTTCCCTCACATCGCCCTCTCGTCTGCATCCGCGTCCACTGCGGTTCATCGCGCGTGAGGTGCCGCCCGTCTTTATGATCCGTTAATATACGGATCGTTTCGCGGCGCTGGCTCGTTCGTCACGGGAGTTCTCCCAACGAAACGAGCCCAGCACTTTGTCCACCGAACATCGCGCCCACTTCTGGGGCATCAAGGCCGCGCAGGCGGGTATTCCTCTTTCCAGCAATCCTTACGCAAGTCCCCGACAGAGAGCCGCCTGGGAGGCGGGCTACAAGCACGACCCTCTGGCGGAGATGCCGAGACAGCCGCTCAATTCCTGACGGCCGCAATCATTTCAGCTTCAGCGGCAGCCCGGCGGCGACGAACTGCACTTCGTCGGCCAGTGCCGCGATGGTCTGGTTGAGGCGACCCGCCTCGTCGCGAAAGCGCCGCGCCAGCGCGTTTTCGGGGACGATGGAGAGGCCGACTTCGTTCGAGACGAGCACCAGCGGCTTCGCGCAGCGCGCGATGGCCTCGCACAGCGCAGCGGTCGGTGCCTCCAGTGCCATATCCGCCAGCATCAGGTTCGACAGCCAGAGCGTCAGGCAATCGACCAGCACCGCGTCCGCTTCCCGCGCCGCGCGGTCGATCGCGGCGGCGAGGTCCAGCGGTTCCTCCAGCGTCGTCCAGCGCGGGCCGCGGTCGTCCTTGTGACGGGCGATGCGCTCGGTCATCTCGGCATCGAAGGCCTGCCCGGTGGCGATATAGCACAGCCGTCCCGGCACCGCCTCGACGCGTGCCTGCGCGAACCGGCTCTTGCCCGAACGCGCGCCGCCGAGGACGAGAAGGCTGCTCATCGGCCCGCCCCCGCCAGCGCCAGCAGACCGCCCACGTCGAGGTGCTGCTCCATCGCCGTCGCCAGTTCATCGAGCGCGGCGTCCACGCGAGCGTCATTGTCGAACCCGTCCGACACTGCGCCGATCCGCTCCAGCAGCGCGGTCCGCAGGCCCGGCTTCGCCAGCAGACCGTGGCAGTAAGTGCCGAAAGTCCGCCCGTCCGTTGCCACCGCGCCGTCGGGCCGCTCGTTGCCGAGGCGCGCAAACGGGCGGGCCGCGTCCGGCCCCTCGGTCACGCCCATGTGCATCTCGTAGCCGGTGAAGTGCGCGCCCATCGCCGTTCCTTCCACCTGTTCCAGCGTCTTGCGGGCATCGAGCACGGTCGTCACGTCGAGCAGGCCGAGCCCGGCGATCTCCCCCGGCGGGCCTTCGATGCCGTGGGGGTCGGCGATGGCGCGGCCCAGCATCTGGTAGCCGCCGCAGATCCCCAGCACCGCACCCCCGCGCCGATGGTGGGCGAGCACGTCGATGTCCCAGCCCTGCGCGCGCAGGAAGGCCATGTCGGCGATGGTCGCCTTGGAGCCGGGCAGGACGACCAGCGCCGCCTCTGCCGGAATCGGCGTGCCCGGCGGGATCATCGCAAGGTCCACGCCGCTCTCCTGCCGCAGCGGGTCGAGGTCGTCGAAATTGGCGATGCGCGGCAGGATCGGGCAGGCGACGAGCAGCTTGCCCGCCCTGCCGCCAAGCCCGCGTTCCAGCACCACCGCGTCCTCGCTCGGCAGCCGTGCGACCGCGCTCTGCCAGGGCAGGACGCCGAAGCCGCGCCAGCCGGAGCGGCGCTCGATCTCGGCATAGCCGTCGGCGAACAGCGCCGGATCGCCACGGAACTTGTTGATGATGAAGCCGCGGATCATCGCCGCATCCTCGGGATCGATCACCGCGAGGGTGCCGACCACGGCGGCGATCACCCCGCCCCGATCGATGTCGCCCGCCAGTACCACCGGCACCTGCGCCTCGCGCGCGAAGCCCATGTTGGCGATGTCGCCGCTGCGCAGGTTGATCTCCGCCGGAGAGCCCGCGCCCTCGACGATCACGAGATCGCAGCGCGCCTCCAGCCTGCGGTAGCTTTCCAGCACTTCGCCCAGCAGCGGGCGGCGCGCCTCGCGGAAGTTCGCCGCGCCCAGCGTGCCGCGCACCTTGCCGTGGACTATGAGCTGCGAGGTGCGGTCGGCCTGCGGCTTGAGCAGCACCGGGTTCATGTCGACATGCAGCGGCGCGCGGGCGGCGAGGGCCTGCAACGCCTGCGCGCGGCCGATCTCTCCGCCCTCGGGCGTGACGGCGGCGTTGTTGGACATGTTCTGCGGCTTGAACGGCAGCACCGTCAGCCCCCGGTTGGCGGCGGCGCGGCACAGGCCCGCCACCAGCACCGACTTGCCGACGTCCGAACCGGTCCCCTGCAGCATCAGGCCAGCCATTGTACCCCCAAGGCGGTTACTCCAAGCAGGACGCAGCCGCGCCGGTAGATGGTGAGGGCGCGCGAGAGGTCGCGCGGGGTGGCGTCGGCACCGTGCTGGCCGATCCAGGGCTTGTCGGCAAGCATGCCGTCGTAGGCGATAGGCCCGGCCAGCCGTACGCCCAGCGCGCCCGCCATCGCCGCCTCCGGCCAGCCCGCGTTGGGGGAGGCGTGGCGGGTGTGGTCGCGGACCATGACGCGCCAGCCTCTCAGTCCGGCAAGGCAGATCAGCACGCCGGACAGGCGCGCGGGAGCCAGCATGACGAGGTCGTCCAGCCGCGCGGCGGCCCAGCCGTAAGGGCCGAACGGCTCCTCGCGGTGGCCGATCATGCTGTCGGCGGTGTTGATGGCCTTCAGCGCCCAGACTCCCGGCAGGCCGAGCAGCAGCAGCCAGAACAGCGGGGCGACGACGCCGTCGCAGAAGCTCTCGGCAAGGCTCTCGATGGCGGCGCGGGTGACGGCGGGTTCGTCGAGTCCTTGCGTGTCGCGGCCCACGATCATGCCCACGGTGCGGCGGGCTTCGGGGAGGTCTCCCGCCAGCAGCGCGGCGCGGATCGGGCGGACGTGATCGTCGAGGCTGCGCGCGGCCATCGCGGGCCAGGCGAGCAGGGCGAGGATCGGCCAGGCCCATGCTCCGGCGAGAGCGCGCACGGTGGCTTCGATGCTGGTGGTGGCGGCGATCACCATGGTCAGGAGGAGGAGCATAGCCGCGATCCCGCAGACTCGGCGGGAGGTGAGGCTGGCATCGCGGCGGTTGAGGCGGCGCTCGGTGGCGGTGATGATCCGGGCGAAGAGGCCGACCGGGTGGCCGGTCAGCGCGTGGAGGCGAGTGGGCCAGCCGAGCGCGCCCTCTATCGCCAGCGCGGCGGCGGCGATGGGTTCAGCCATCGGCGAGGGCTCTGTCGAGGCGCACCAGCGCGGCGGGATCGGCGGGCACGCCAAGGCGCAGGGTGCCGGGGTGATCGGTGAAGGGGCGCGTCAGGATCCGCGCGCGCGCCAGCCGCTCGAACAGGGCGGGGGCCTTGGTGATGTAGCGGAACAGCGGGCACGCGCCCTGCGGTGCGAAGCCGTGGCTGGCGAGCACGGCGTCGAGCGCGGCGGCGCGGTGGGGCAGTTCGGCACCGGTCCGCTCGATCCATGCGGTATCGGCATAGGCGGCGGTGCCCAGCGCCAGCGCGGCGGCGTGGAGCGGCCAGCTGCCCAGCAGCGCGCGCAAGGGGGCGGCCAGCGCGGGCGGCGCGATCACGAAGCCGAGGCGCAGGCCCGCAAGGCCGAAGAACTTGCCGAAGGAGCGCAGGACGATCAGGCGTTCCGCGCTGCCGACGTGCGCGACGACGCTCATCTGCGGATGGCAGTCGGCGAAGGCTTCGTCGACGATGAGCCAGCCGCCCTGCACGGCGATGGCGTCGTGCCAGTCGAGCACGGCGGCGGGCGGGCGCAGCAGGCCATCGGGGTTGTTCGGGTTGGCCAGCACCACCGCTTCGGCACCTTGTGGGGCCTCGGCGAAGGCGATGGGGCGCGATGTCGCGAAGGCTTCGGCGTGGGTGCGGTAGGCGGGGGTGAGTGCGCGGCCGGGGAGGGCGAGCAGTCCGGCGAGCAGGCGTAGGGCGGTCTCGCTGCCGGGGACGGCGCAGACCAGTTCCGGTGGGGCGCCGAAGTGGCGGGCGGCGGCGGCCTCCAGCGCGGCCAGCGCATCGGGATCGGGCAGGGCGGACCATTCGATGGGCGGGACGGCGCCGCTCCACGGCAGCGGGTTGAGGCCGGTCGAGAGGTCCAGCCACTCAGCCGGATCGCCGCCATAGGTCCGCGCCGCTTCGGTCAGGCGGCCGCCATGGTGGAGCAGCGCAGGGTTCATGGCAGCAGCACCAGCGCGGTGAGTAGCGCGGTCTCCACCAGCTCTATCCCCGCGCCGTGGCCATCGCCCGAGATGCCGCCCAGCCTTGCGCGCAGCCACCAGCCCCACAGCGGCGCGGCCATGAACAGGGCGAGGAGCGCGGGGAAGAGCAGGATCGCGGCGGCTATGGCGGCGAGGCTCCATGCTGCGAGGTGGACATGGCTCACCCCTTCGCGGAATTTCGAGCCCAGCCCTGCGTGGAGCGGCGGCAGGAACAGCGTCCAGCCGATCGGGGCGATCCGGGCGAGCACCGGCACCAGCACCAGCGCGCCGACTTGTGCGGGCGCGATGGCGTGGAGCAGCACCAGCTTGGCCGCCAGCTGTAACCCGATGGCGACGACGGCGAAGCTGCCGACGTGCGGGTCCGCCATGACCGCCGACAGGCGCTCCCGATCCCCGTGCGCCGCACCCGCGCCGTCCGCCACGTCGCCGAGGCCGTCGAGGTGCAGCGCCCCGGTGATCGCCACCCAGCCGACCAGCCCCGCCAGCGCCGGCACCCACGCATCGCGCGGCTGGAGCAGCCACCATGGCAGCGCGACGCAGGCCCCCACCACCAGCCCCGTCGCCGGAAACCAGCGCATCGCCCGCGCAAAGTCCCGCGCGTCGGCCTTCACCGGAGGCAGCGGCAGGCGGGTGAGGAATTGCAGGGCGAGGATCAGGCCTTTCACAGGCGGGCTCCCCCCTGGCGTCGTCCCGGGCTCGACACGGGACCGTGGGCCGTGAACAGCCCACCGTGCCGGGCGTGCCCCGACGCATGCGTGCGCCTAAAGACGGCCCACGGTCCCGGATCAAGTCCGGGATGACGGGGGGATGCAATCCAAGTCATGCTATCAGCCCCGTGATCTGCGCGGCTTCGTCCGGCCACACGCGCAGGGTGAGGACGCTGGCGTAAGGGAGGTCGAAGGCCCAGACCTGCCGGTGTTCCATGTGGAACAGCACCGAAAGCGCCGCCCGCATCGCACCGGCGTGCGTGACGACGAGCGTATCGCCCTCGATCCGCCCAAGCGCCAGCGCCACGCGGGTCTTGAGGGCGGACCATGTCTCGCCGCCGGGCGGGGCGTGGGCGTCGGGATCGTCCCAGAATCGCGCGTAGGCGGCTGGATCGACTTCGGCGGCGGCAAGGCCAGTCCATGCGCCGAAGTCGAGTTCGCGCCAGTCGGCGTCCACGCGATGCGCAACATCCCGCGCCGCCGCCACCTGCCGCGCCGGATCGAGCGTGCGTCCCAGATCGGAAGACACCACGGAGTCGAACGCCAGCCCCTCCGCCCGCGCCACGCACTTCGCCGTCTCGGACGGCAGCGCGGGCTCGTCGCGGTGGCCCAGCAGCAGGCCGGGTCGCTGCGGCGCGCCGTGGCGCATCAGGTGGAGGGTAAAGCCACTCATGCCGGGTTGGCGACCGCCGCTTCCTCGAACGTCGCCATCTCGCCGTGGGCCGCCAGCGCCGCGCGCACGATCGGCACTGCCAGCGCCGCGCCGGTTCCTTCGCCAAGCCTGAGGCCGAGGTTCAGCAGCGGCTCCAGCCCCAGCCGGTCGAGCAGCCGCGCATGGCCTGCCTCGGCTGAGCAGTGGGCGGCGATGCAGTGGTCGGTGAAGCGCGCATTGTCGCGCACCAGCGGCGCGATGGCGGCGCTGGCGATGAACCCGTCGAGCAGCACCGGCACCTTGCGCAGCCGCGCGGCAAGGATCGCACCCGCCATCGCCGCGATCTCCCGCCCGCCAAGGCGGCGCAGCGTCTCGAAGGCGGAGCCGCAGTGCGCGCCGTGGAGTGCCAGCGCGGCCTCCACCGCCGTTTCCTTGCGCGTAAGGCCGTGGTCGTCGATCCCGGTGCCGCGCCCGGCCCAGTCGTGGGCCGCGCCGCCGAGCACTTGTGCGCAGAGGGCCGCGGCGGGCGTGGTGTTGCCGATGCCCATCTCGCCCACCAGCAGCAGCCGCGTGTCTGCATCGAGCGCCGCCGCGCCCCGGTTCAGCGCGTCGAGGCACTCCGCCTCGCTCATCGCCGGTTCCAGCGTGATGTCGCCGGTCGGCCGGTCGAGGTCGAGCGCCACCACCGACAGCCGCACCGCGCAGGCGCGGGTAAGCGCGTTGATCGCTGCGCCGCCCGCCTCGAAATTGGCGACCATCTGCACGGTCACTTCGGGGGGATAGGCGCTGACGCCCTGCGCGGTGACGCCGTGGTTGCCGGCGAAGACCACCGCCTGCACCGGGTCCGCGACGGGGCGCTCATGTTCCTGCCAGCCCGCCATGAACACCGCGATGTCCTCCAGCCGACCGAGCGCGCCGGTGGGCTTGGTGAGGCGCGACTGGCGGCTGAGCGCGGCGGCGCGCGCCTCAACGTCGGGCTGCGGCAGGGTGGCGAGCGCGGCGGCGAAGGCGGCGGGATCGGCGAAACGGATCATGTGCAGACGTAGCCTTCCGGCGGGGTGCGGGTGATGAAATGGCCCTTCACGCCTTGCGGCCATTCGCGGAAGGGCACGCGGCCATGCTCGCTTTCCGCATGGCGCGCGGCATATTCGAGGATGGCGCGGGCGGCATGCTCGTCCGGGGTGAAGTCGCCCAGCACGTAGCCGACCTTGCCCGGCGCGCGGATGTGGACGGTGCAGTGGCGCGAACAGGCGAAGAGGCAGGGCATGGACTGGACCTCGACGCCCCGAAGCGTCGGGTCGGCATCCTGCACCGCGCGCATCGCCGCTTCGAGCAGCGCGCCGCCGCGCTGGCCCTCGCCGTCCTCGCGCTCGTCGGCGCTGAGGCGGCAGGTGTTGCACACGACCACCGAGGGGCCGGGGGTGACGGGGGTCAGCATGGTGGGATCTCCGTTCGGGCCTGCTTTGTGCCGCGATGTGCGCCGTGGATTGCTTCGCTGCGCTCGCAATGACGAGGTGCCCTGTCCCTACTGCCCGTCATCCCTGCGAAGGCAGGGATCCATCCGGGCTTGCCGCCTCGCGGTGAGCAAGGTGTCGCGGCGAGAAGGGCGATGGGCCCCTGCCTTCGCAGGGGCGACGGGGGTTTGGGACGGGAGGTGTCCGCCTCCAAGCTCGTCATTGCGAGGCCCGCAGGGCCGCGGCAATCCATGGCCGCTGGGCGCCGGTCATGATGAACGGCGGGGAAGGACACCCCTTGCATCAGAACCGGCTGCGCACGCCGACGTAGACGGTGCGACCCAGCGCGGAATAACCCGCCGCCGTCTCGTAGTCCTTGTCGGTCAGGTTCTCGACGCGGCCTTGCAGCATGAGGTTCTCCTTGATGCGCATCTGGGCGCGCAGGTCGATCAGCCAGTAGTCGGGCAAGGTTGCGGTGCCGGTGGCGGCGTTGAACGTCCTGCCCGAGTAGCGCGCGGCGACGCTGGCGCGAAGCCCTTGCGGCAGATCGACGCCCGCTTCGGCATTGGCCATGTGGCGCGGCACCCGCTGGAGCTGGCGGCCGTAGGTGGCGGCGCCTTCGGTGCGGTCCTCGGCCTTGGTCCAGCTGTAGTTGCCCTCGGCGAAGAGGACGCCGAGGCGCGCCGATCCGGCGAGTTCGAGGCCGCGCGCGGTCGCCGCCTTGACGTTGGCATAATAGCCGAAGCGGCTGGTGGTGGTGCCGGGGATGTAGCACTCGGCGGGCAGCGTGCCTCTGGTGGGGCAATAGGCGAAGTCGATCAGGTTGTCGGTATCGCGCTCGAACCAGGTGGCGGACAAGCGCAGCGCCTTGCCGAAGTTCTGCTCGGCGCCCAGTTCCCAACCCTTGGCCTTCTGCGGGGCGAGCCCGGCGGTGCCGTAGATCGAGTACATCTGGTAGAGCGAGGGCGCCTTGAAGCCCTCGTCGTAGCTGGCGCGCAGCACGGTCGCGCCCTCGTTCGGGGTATAGGCCGCGCCCGCGCTCCACACCGTCTGCCCGCCGAAGCGCGACTGGTGATCGTAGCGCGCCCCGCCGTCGAGGGTGAGGCCACGCAGCGGCGTCACGCGCAGTTCGGCGTAGAGGCTGTCCATGTCCACCGCATAGGGCTTCAGCGCATAAGGGGCGGCGTTGTTGGCGGGGGATGCGGTGGTCATCCGCTGCTCCTCGCGCTCGGCCCCGAACACGGCCTGCACCGCGTCGTTCAGCGTCAGCGTGCCCTGGTACTCGTAGCGGCGCAGGCGGCCGTGCGCGTCGAAGGTGATCTGGCGGATCGAGCGGGTGGGGTCGTAGTTCTCGCGGTCGGTCTCGTTCTGGAGCACGGCGATGCGGTTCACCAGCCTGCCGTCCAGCAGCGCGAAGTTGACGCCCGCGTAGCCCGACCACTCCTTCGTCTTGCCGTAGGCGAGGGTGTCGCCCGAAGTGCCGTCGAAATCGTTGGTCGCATCGGCCCAGTAGCCACGCAGATCGACGCTGACGCCGGGGGCGACGCGCAGGGTCACGGTGCCGCTGGCGGCGCTGCGCTGGAAACCGTCATCCTCGGTTCCGTTCGACCGGGCCGAGATGCCGTCGGTGGTGAAGCGCGAGGCGGACAGGCGCCAGTCGATGAGGTCGGACGAGCCGCCCACCCCGGCGCGGGCGGAGATGGTGTCGTGCGTGCCCGCCTCCACTGCGAAGCTGCCTTCGAGCGGCGCGGTCGGGCGGCGGGTGCGCACGTTGACGACGCCGCCGGTCGCGTCGCTGCCCCACAGGATCGACTGCGGCCCGCCCAGGATCTCGATGCGGTCCACATCGTCGAGCAGGAGGTTGGAGAAGCCGTAACCGCCTGCCGTCGCGGACGGGTCCGACAGGCGCATGCCGTCGATCACCATGACGGTCTCGCCCGAGTCCGCGCCGCGGATGCGCAGCGAGGTCGTGGTGCCGTAGCCACCGTTGCGCGACATCGAGACGCCGGGGGTGCGCAGCAGCGCATCGGTGAGCGCGATCGGCTGCAGGGCGACGATCGCGGACTCGTCGAGCACGGTGACGGTGGCGGAAACGCGCTCCACCGCGACCGGGGTGCGCAGCGCACTGACGAGGATGTTGTCGGTGGCCTCCGGTGCGCCTTCAGGGACGTTCGGTGCGGCCTCGGTGCCGTTCAGTGCTTGGGCCGGATTGGCCGAAAAGAGCAGCGCGAGGGTGGCTGCGGTAGAGGTAAGATACTGTTTCACTTGCATTCCTTCATGCGGACGGCGGTGCTCCGTCGGCCTGTCGGAATGCGAGGGGTGGGCGGGCGCAGACGGACAGCGCGACGCCTCCCGCATGCCCGTCGGGCCGCCGGAGCGATGGCTGTCGTTGCGCGAGGAATGGCTTCCCCCGTTCGCCCGGCACACCCTGTCCGGTCGAAGAACGACTGCGACGGGCAGGTCTCCTGGCTCACGGGTCAACACCGGTTTTCGCCGCCTTCTCAGGGGTTTGCACCCCCAATGGCATGTGGCGAACGGCTCTTCCGCTTACAGTTGCAGGGGCAGCCCGGGCATTACACCCGCGTTCCCTTTTGATCCCCTCGCGGGGAACCTGTCGCGAGGGGGCAACTATCGTGCGGTGATGCCCCTTGCAAGAGCCCAAAGCTTGCGCCGACCTGCCGGAAACCATAGGTCCGCGCGGGAAATGACCGATATCGCCACAGCATCCTGTCCCGCCCTCCTCGTCACCGCGCCATCCTCGGGGCAAGGCAAGACGCTGGTGACGGCCGCCCTCGCCCGCCGCCACCGCAACGCCGGACGCCGGGTCAGGGTGTTCAAGTGCGGCCCGGATTTCCTCGATCCGATGGTGCTCGAAGTCGCCAGCGGCGCTCCGGTCCACCAGCTCGACCTGTTCATGTGCGGCGAGGCGCAGTGCCGCGCGCTGCTCCATGAAGCCGCACTGGAGGCCGACCTGATCCTCGTCGAAGGGGCGATGGGCCTATATGACGGCACCCCCAGCGCGGCCGATCTGGCGCGGAAATTCGCGCTTCCGGTGCTGGCGGTGGTGGACGGTTCGGCCATGGCGCAGACTTTCGGCGCGCTGGTCCATGGCCTTGCGACGTACCGGGAAGGCGTCGATCTCCATGCCGTCATCGCCAACCGCGTCGGCTCCGCGCGGCATGCGGAACTGCTGGAGGCGGGCGTGCCGTCCACGGTGAAATGGCTGGGCCATCTGCCGCGCGAGGCGGGGGTGACGCTGCCCGAGCGACACCTCGGTCTGGTGCAGGCGTCGGAAGTGGCTAACCTCGACGAGCGGCTGGACCGTGCCGCCGCGCTGTTGCCGGATACCGTGCTGCACTTGCCAACGCCGGTCGATTTTGCGCCGGGAACGGCGGAAATCGGCGCTGATCTATCGGGGCGACGCATCGCCATCGCGCGGGATGAGGCGTTCGCCTTCATCTACCGCGCCAACCTCGAATGGCTGGAACGGGCGGGCGCGAGCCTCGCGTTCTTCTCGCCCCTGTACGACGCCGAACTACCCGAATGTGATGCGCTATGGCTGCCGGGCGGCTATCCCGAACTGCACCTCGACCGGCTGGCGGCCAACACGCCGATGCTGGCGGCGATCCGTGCGCATCACGCGCAGGGCAAGGCGATTCTCGCCGAGTGCGGGGGGATGCTCTATACCTGCGCTTACCTGACTGACCGCCAAGGGAGAAGCGCGCAAATGCTGGGAATTTTGCCCGGTGATGCGACAATGCAGCCCCGGTTTGCCGCGCTGGGCATGCAGGAGATCGACCTGCCGGGCGGCACCCTGCGTGGCCACACCTTCCACTATTCGCGGCTGGAAACGGCGCTTTCCGCCGACCTAAGAGCCCGGACTCCGGACGGGCGCGAGGGGGAAGCGCTCTATCGCGTGGGCTCGCTCACGGCGAGCTACATGCACGGCTACTTCCCCTCCGCGCCGCTCGCCGTGGCGCAATTGTTCGGTCAGGCCTCGACCAGCGATTGACCCTTGGCGGCGAGGACTTCGGGCTCCTCGCGCGGGCCGGTGGGGCCAGCCTCGACGATGCCGGGTTCCGGTACGCGGAAGAACTTCGCGGCCCCGGCCTTCTGGCCGAGATTCTCGCTCGACGACAAGCTGATGAGCCATGGCGAGAGGAACAGGCCGACGATGATCGGCGAGAGCCAGATGGCGGTCGTCACATCGAGGAAAGCCGTTGCCGCCAGCGCCGCGCCGAGCAGCAGGTGCTCGCGCAGGTCGGGCAGGACTTCGCGCACGGTGATGCGGCGAGCGTCGCGGGTCTGCGTGTTCCAGCCCGCCGAGATGCCGAGCAACAGGCCCAGCAGCGCCTTGGTCTGCGTCACCATGGTGATCGGCGCGAGCAGCATGGCGAGCACCGTCTCCAGCGCGACCGAGCGGAGAACGGCGGTAGTGCCGCCGAAGCTGGCGCGGCGTTCGCGGTCCGCAAGCATCCAGATCAGGCCCATGATCTTGGGGCCGAACAGCAGCATCACCGTCAGCGCCAGCACGCTCGGCGGGGCGAGGGTGACAAACCCGCCGGTGCCCTGCGTCGCGACCTGACCGATCATGGTCAGGATGAGCAGCAGCCAGCCTGGCGAGGTGAGGTAGGCCGAGGCACCGATCAGCAGGTGCAGGCGGCTGGCCCAGTGCAGGCCCGACGCGCCGAGCAGTTGGAGGTGCTGCAGGTTGCCCTGCATCCAGCGCCGGTCGCGGATGGCCATGTCGACCACCGTGGGCGGGAATTCCTCATACGAACCGCCGATCATGACCATGTGAACGGCCCAGCCACGACGGCGCAGCAGGGCGGATTCGAGCATGTCGTGGCTCAGGATATGGCCGCCGAACGGGGCCTTGCCGGGGAGTTCGGGCAGGCCGCAGGCTTCGGCGAAGGCGCGCGTGCGCACGATGGCGTTGTGGCCCCAGAAGTTGGCTTCGGAGCCCGACCACCACAGCAGCCCGGCGCTGGCGATGGGGCCGTAGGCCTCGCTCGCGAACTGCATCCAGCGCTGGAACAGCGTGCGGGCATTGGTGATCATCGGCACCGTCTGGAGCAGGCCGATCGAGGGGCGCTCTTCCATGATCGAGGCCATGCCGACGATCGTCTCGCCGCTCATCATCGAGTCCGCGTCGAGGATCAGCATGTTCTCGTAGGCGCCGCCGAAGCGCTTCACCCACTCGGCGATGTTGCCGGGCTTGCGGGCGATGTTCTTCTCGCGGCGGCGGTAGTAGATCTTGATCGGTGCATGATCGGCGAGTTCGCGCCAGGCCGCTTCCTCGCGCTTGCCGTGGAAGGGGTTGGAGTCGCTGAGGACGAAGAAGTCGATCCACGCTGCGCCGCCCGCTTCGGCGATGGAGTAGGCCATGGCGCGCACGCGGGCGAAGACTTCCTCGACGCCCTCGTTGTAGACCGGCATCAGCACGGCGGTCTTGTGGCGCAGGCTGGAGGCCGGGCTGGGGAGTGCGGTGAAGCCCGGATGTTCGCCGGTTATGAGTTTGAGGAAGCCCATCGTCGCGGTCACAAAACCGAACGAGATCCAGCAGAACAGCGGCACGAAGAACACCAGCAGCGCCACTTCGACCCAGTCGAGCCCATCACGCGACAGTTCCATGCGCACCGTGCTCGACGCCGCAAGACCGATCACCGCCGTCAGGGCCAGCAGCAGCAGGCGCTTCACCAGCATGCCGTGCGGCGCGGTCAGAACCTCGCGTGCGCCGGGCGGATTGCCCCACAGGTTCTGGATCGGCATCGCCATCGGCGATTCGGCCGGAAGCATCGGCGAATGGTTCATGGGCGTCGCACTCATGTTTCGATGGCCTTGATAACGGTCTCACTGAGCGCGGAGTTGCCGCGCTTTAGGAAAAGTCTGAATTGCGCCTGTGCAACAGCGGCGGAGCGTACGTCGATCATCGCCCGCCACCGGCCTTCCGAGCGCGCCACCGGATAGGCGACGGCGGACACTATCGCCCCTTTAGGTAGGTCGGTGTCCGGCGTCACGCCACTGTCCCGCCCCAGTCCTGCGAGCGCCGGCCCGGCGAAGTCGAACACGAACTTGCGCACGCCGTCGAGCGGCGGCGAGCCGGGCGCGCCGCCCGGCCCTTCGAAACTATCGACGCAGCGGGAGGTGCTGTTTGTGGTCGGATCATTCGAAGTCCAGGTCAGCCGATAGGCGATATCGCGGCGCTGCCCAGCCTTGGCGAGACGATCGCTGCGCCAGAACAGCGCGATGTTGTCGAGCGTCTCGGCGTTCGTCGGCATCTCGTAGAGCCCGACCGAGCCCGGTCCCCAGTCACCCTTGGGCTCCACCCAGAGCGAGGGGCGGCGGTCGTAGAACACGCCGTCGTCCTGATAATGATCGAAAGTCTGGTCGCGCTGGAGCAGGCCGAAGCCCTTGGGCGAATCCGCGCGCAGAGAATTGAGGCGGGCGACCCTGGGGTTCTCCAGTGGACGCCAGACCCGCTCCCCATTGCCGGACCAGATGGCGAGGCCATCGGAATCGTGGATCTCCGGCCGCCAGTCGTTGCGGGCGCGTGGCGGGCTGGCCTGATCGTACCAGAACATGCTGGAGGCAGCGGCGAAACCCAGTTGCGCCACGTCCTTGCGCAGGAACAGCGCTGCGGTGACGTCCTGCGTCACGCCACCCGAAGTCTTGCGGCAATCGAAGGCATAGGCACCCGCAACGCTGGGTCCGTCCAGCAGCGCGTGGATGCGCACGGCGTCGGCGCCGACCTGCTCGATCCAGAAATGCGTGAAGTCGGGGAATTCCTCCCCCTTGGCGAGCCCTGTGTCGATGGCGATGGCGCGCGCGGAGAGGCCATATTGGTCGCGTCCACCCGATGAGCGGAAGTAGCTTGCGCCCTGCCAGGCCAGCCAGTCGCTGCGTCCGCTCGCATCCATGACGCGAAAGCCGACCGCATCGGTGTTCCCGCCGCCGACGAAGAGGCCCGAGGTGTCGACGATCTCGCGCGCCTGCCCACCCTCGACCACGGCGATGCGTACCGGCTTGGGGGCGGTGCCGCGCACGGCGGGGAACAGGCGCACGTTGCCCGCGATGGTGGGAGCGTCACCATACGTCAGCTTTCCGGCAGCATCGTAGTTGGCAGCCGCATGCGTCGATTCCGCAAGCGCGACGTAAGGCTTGCGGGCAAGATCGCGTGCGCGGGCGACGAGCTTGTCCCACGAGAACGGCTCCGGCGCGCCGAGCCGACCGCCCGTTGCAGCCTTCACGCCGCCTGGAAAGGCGCTTGCCGCCGCGAGCGCCGCAAACAGCCCCATGGCGGTGCGGCGCGACATCTGCGCGTCGTCGATCGAGATAGTTTCCACCCTTGCTGCCGAGGATTTCCGTCGAAGCCCATACGCACGGGCCGCCGAATTGTTGCAGTTCGGACCTTTCAACGACCTGACGCGGGCGCTCCGGCTGTCGCATCCCGCCAACCGATGATCGCACGATCGTCCGGTTTCAGGCCATTTGCGAAGACTTCGGTGCGTTTCCCGTCGCTCGCCCCGACGGTCACGTAGACCCGGCGCGGCTCGCCCCGATCGAGTACGTAGATGCGATCGCGACGCCGCGGTCCGCGCACCCCGGGCTCGAACTCCAGCGCGGCATTGGGGACCAGCAGGACGTTGCGCCGCTCGGGCAACTCGATCTCGACCGTACCCGCCATGCCGAGGCGTACCTGCGGCCCGGGCTTCTCGATGGTGAACACCGCGCGCGGCGGCACTGTCTGCGGGGGCGGAGATACGCGCAGCAGGGTCAGCGTGGCCGACTGCGGCGCATCGGGCTGGGCGTCGAGCCGCACCTGCGCCAGCGTGCCTGCCTTGATCGGCCCGGTCAGCTGCGTGTTGAGCGGTACCTCGATCGTAAGCGGTGCTATGCCCTGCGCGATGGTGAAGAGCGGCTGATGTTCGGCGATGGCTTGGCCGGGCTGTGCATGGCGCATCGCGAGCACACCGGTGAACGGCGCGCGAACTTCGGCCCCTGCCTTGCGCGTCTCGTCCTCCTTGAGCTGAAGTTGCGCAGCCTTGACCTGCGCCCTTGCTGCTTCGACGCTGAGGTCCGCACGACGGGCCTCGGCCCGCGCACGCTCGATCTCGTTGAGTGATGGTGCGCGTCCACCCGACCGGCGCCAGACGCTTTCGAAGCGGGCGAGGCGCGATCCGGTGTCCTGCGCGGCGACTTGCGCCGCCTCCAGAGCAGCCTGCGCCGCCGTCAGTCCCGAGCGGCCGATCTCGACCGCGCCTTCGACTTCGCCGGCATCGATGATCGCGAGCAGTTCGCCCTGCTTCACTTCGCCATCGCTCTTGCCCGAAACCCATGTCACGCGACCGGCGAGCGCGGAGAACACCGTCACCTCGCCGGACCCGCTCACCTGTCCGCGCTCCGAAACCAGCGGCGTCAGGTTGCCGCGTTCGATTGGGGCCGAATAGTAGGGCGAATCCTCACCGGTGACGAAGCGGACGAAGAACGTCAGCGCTCCCAGGGCCGCGAGCGCCAGCACCAGCAGGCTCAGCCAGTGGCGCATCACGCGCCGGGGGGCGGCGCCGAGCAGCGTGTCGAGCGGAGTGTGTGCGTCCTGTTCAGTCGCGGGTTGGTCAGTCACAGGGCGCAGTCACCGTTATCGTGGGGTCGGTGGCCGAGGGATCGGGGGCGACGATCGGCGCAAGGCCTTCACGCGCCCATTCCCCGTCCTTCCCGGACCAGAGATCGAACGTGGCCGTCACCCTGCCTGCCCGCGCATCCACCAGCGCAAGCTCGACACCCAGCGCGGCGGCCTCCGTGACATAAAGCGTGGAGAAGGCTCCGGCTCCCTCGCGGTAGGCGACACGGGCATCGCGGACCGTGCGGCGCGCTTCATCGAGCGCCTGCGTCAGCCGCGCTTCGCGCAGCACCGTGTCGGCGAGCGCTGCACGACGGGGCTCTTCCGGCGGGGCAATGGACAGAGGGTCAATCGGCGGATCGGGAATGGCGCCCGGTGAGCCGAGCTTGGCGGCAAGTGCGTCGGGCTGTTCGCCCACCAGCCTTGCGAGCTGTGCCATGGCTTCGTCGAGCCGTCCTTGCGCAAAGCCGAGTTCGCCTTGTGCCGTCTCATCCTGCGAACGCGCGAGCGAGCCGTCGATCGCCGAAGCCAGCCCGGCCTCGCGCCGGAACTGCGCGACCTCCGCATTATCCTTGTACTGGGTGCTCAAGCTGCCGCGCAGCGCGACGTCCTGCTGCAGGCGACGTACCTCTATATAAGCGAGGGCGATCTGTCGGGCGAGGCGTTCCTTGCGGGTCGATACGCGCTCGACCTTGTCTTCCCGAATCTGGGGATCGGCCTTCACACTTTTGTCGCCCAGCAAGCGGCCGAGCCTCGCGCCGATCCGCCTGGCGTCTTCGGCGGTCTGGTGATCGTACTGGCGAAGCGAAGCGATGCGACAGATGACTTCAGGGCTGATGTCCAGCCCTTGCTGAACCAGCGTTGCGAGTACAGGGTCGCCTGCCTCGCGCCACCATGCGGGCGCGGCAACGGACGGGGACGCGCTTGCCTCCGTTCCGCCGGCTGGCGTCGGTGCGCTGGCGACGTCCTTGCCTGCACCCGCGCAACCCGCAGATGCGAGAGCGAGTGCCAGAAGCGCGGCATTGCCCCGCCACGCACGTGATCTCAACATTCTCGACACGTAAACTCCGATAGCATCTGAGTGCGGTGACGCAATCATGCTGCGACAGCGAACGCAGGAATGGCCGTCTGGTGGCAAGGCAGATGTGCGATTGCTCCATAATATAGGGGTGGTGTGGAGCCCTGCACGCACCGCGCCGGGGCCGCATGCCTCACGAACCGCAGATTTCCGTCATTTGTTGGAAAAACTTCCAGACCTTTGTACAACTGCGACCGGCCGAAAGTTCAGACCTCTATCCCAATAGGGCAGGCCGCCGAAGCCCAGTTTCAGATGATCGATCAGTGCCCTCATCTTGGCAGACGACCTAGGCCCGTTGCGGATAGGCGATCTTGATCGGGGTCACGTCGGGATCGACGCCAATTTCAAGGATTTCGAGCGCGCCGTCCCTGACCGCCTCATAGCTGTGGAACGTCGGAAGCCACGCAATGCCAAGGCCCGCAATGAGTTTCTATACGGAGCCCGCCGGTGCGAACCATTTCGCCATGACGGGCGACGAGGCGGCCATCGTCGCCATCTCCGGCTATGGCCCTACGAGCGCCGACTATGTCGAGGCGAGGGATGTGCCGCGCCGTTAAGCCCCGCCGCGATCCGCGGTCCGATCATTGATTTTAAGCAGGCTCGGAAATGACGTTTTCGCGCATTGCCGTGCTGACCAAGGCGCGCGAGGCGATCATCCACAAGGAGTTTCACCTTTCCAGCGCCGATCGGCGTCTGGTGGGGGAGAAGGGCTACGACGCCGCGATCGTTTCCGACATTGAGGCGAAGTGGCTGGGTGCGGCGTTGACGGAGCAGTCGGTGTCGATGGTCTCGGTGATCGGCAGCGACGTCAACCAGCCGGAGCTCGTCCCGCGCGCGCTCATGGCGCTGGCGGATGCGGGCATCGGCATGGTCGCGATGCAGCAGCAGATCCGCAACGTGGACGTGCAGTTCATTGTCGGCGTCGAGGACTTCGATCCGGCCGTGCGCGTGCTGCACAAGGCGTTGGTCGAAAGCGTGGCAACCGCGCCGGAACGCGCGGCGGCCTGACGCCCGGTTCGACTTCGCCGATGCTGAACGCCATCTCGATGCTGATGGCGGGCGGCGGGTTCATGAACACGCTCGTCAGCGTGCGACTGGAACGCGCGGGAAGCGGCCGCTGGCGATCGGCCAGTTCACGCTGAACCTCGGCGGTGGCGGTTCGACGATGCCGCTGCTGGTAGGCTCGATCCTGATCTCGCTTGCCGTGCCGGTAGTCCTGACCCGGATCGCCGCGCCTGCACCGGGCGAGGGCGCGTCGCTGGGTTTCCGCGAACTCTACGCCGTCTCTCCGCTCGGCATCGTCGGTGCATTCCTGACCGGCGTAATGCTCGGCGCTCGGGGCTGGACCCGTCGGCGACCGCGCTGTTCATGAGCGTGGTCATCATCGGCGGCGTTGCGCTGCAATGGCCGCTCGGTCGCCTGTTCGACCGCATGGATCGGCGCAAGGTCATCGTGATTGGCTGCGGCGGAACGCTGGCTGCCAGCATTGCCATCGCCGTGATGGGCGCAAGTACGGCGCTGATGGCGTTCGGTGCCCTATTCGGCGGTCTCAGTTTCGCTCTGTACCCTCTGTGTGTCGCTCACACCAACGACCCACGCAGGTGTTGTGGTCTCCAACCCAGGAAGCCCGTGTGCGCTTCATTCTGAGTGAACTTGTGGCACCCGGACACCCTCGCCGGTCACGCGAGTGCGGAAACTGATGTTCGTTCCCGGCAACCTAGCGGGGCAGGGGCAAACACAGATATTCCTCGATACCAAAGCTAGGCGGAGCGCGGCGATCACCGTGCGCTATCGACCGGGATCGGTGCCGAGTTGGGGCGTCTCGTTCTCTTAGGTAGCTGCCGGAGCTGGCACACCGCCGCCGCACGACAGTCTGGCATGGTATAGCCTCGCTTGTTTCCTTCCGGCCTATCCACCGGCTGCCGCGAACGTATCGCGCAGCAGTGAAAAGCACGAACAGGCGCTGAACGACTATCGCATGGTCGTAAGGTCGCTCGGCACCTGCAACTGCACGCGATGACGGTGCTTATTCCATCGACGATTTGAAGGTTACGGGGACGGGGCAGGAATGACGGCATCTCAATCGGCAGCGCCGGCGCCCGAGGGCGGCATCCAGGAAAGGCTGGAGCATGTCGCGCTTTACCGCTGGTGGCGCCGGTCGGTCGTGCGGCGTGTCGATCACGAAGCGGTGATGGCGCGCATCGTCGAGGATAGTGGCTGGACGCCTCGCTACGCCTTTATGGTGATGATGTCGGCCGGCATCGCGGTTCTTGGCCTCCTGTTGTCCTCTCCCGCGGTGGTGATCGGCGCCATGCTGATCTCCCCGTTGATGAGCCCGATCCTTGGGCTGGGGTTCAGCCTTGCCCTGTTCGACTTCAGCGAGATGAGACGGGCGCTGACGGCGCTTGCGATCGGTGCCAGCGCGGCGGTGCTGTTCACGGCGCTGATCGTTGCGCTGTCGCCGCTCCAGGCGCCGACCAGCGAGATCATCGCGCGCACGCGACCAAACCTGTTCGATCTCGCCGTGGCGCTCTTCGCAGCGCTTGCCGGAACGTTCGCGATCATTCGTGGGCGCGGTGACACGATCGTCGGCGTTGCCATCGCAACGGCGTTGATGCCCCCGCTTGCCGTGGTCGGCTTTGGCCTTGCGACGTGGAACATGCCGGTGCTGGGCGGCGCCTTCGCACTGTTCGTCACGAACTTCGTCACGATCGCGCTTTCTGCGATGATAATGGCCCGGTTCTACGGTTTCGGCCACTACCTCTCCAGTCAGCAGACGTGGACGCAGACCTTCGTTCTGCTCTTCGTTTTCGTCGCAATGGCCATTCCGCTTGGCATTTCCCTCAAGCAGATTGCCGGCGAAGCGGTGACGCTGAACCAGACCCGGTCCTTCCTCTCCGAACGATTTGGTTCCGATGCTCGGGTTACTCAACTCGACATCGACTTCGACGCACAGCCGGCGGTGGTTCGGGCCGTCGTCATAACGCCGCGCGGCAGGATGAAGCGTATCGCAGCTTTGCAGGATGATCTCACCGCAAGACTGGGTCAGCCGATCAGGCTGCGTTTGGACCAGGTCCTGCTCGAGGCAGGGGCCGGCCCAATCGAGGCCCAGCGCGAGGAAATCCGGCAGGCGGGCGAGGCTGCCGCCATCGAGACCCTGCGCATCGCGAGCTTGTCGCAGATGCTCGCCCTGACGGCTGGCATATCTGCCGACAGCGTCACGATCGACCGCGATCATCATCGGGCAATGGCAAGCGCGACGCCGCTTCCCGGGGCGACCCTCGCCACATACCGCACCCTGGAGCGCCGGGCTGCTGCTCAGGCGGATGGATGGGACGTGGTGCTCACCCCGCCACAGATGGCATACCCATTGATCGGCTTCGTCGGTTCTCAGGATGCACTCGACCTTCCCGCGCGCGAAGCAGTTCTTGTGACGGCATGGGCGGCGAAGCGCTGGAATGTGCGCGCGCTTGGTGTTCCGGGGCTGCCGGAGGAGGCACCACAGACGGCCTCTTTGACCCAGCGACGGGCTATCACCATCGCTGATCTTCTGCGAGAGAATGGTGTCGAAGCCGTGCCCGCTCCGACCGCTGGAAGCCGGTTTGCTCTGCGAGAAGTCGAAGGAGATGGGGAACAACCTTGAGCCCGGCCCTTGTCAGCGCGCTGACCCTGCTGGGTGCGCTCGTTCTGTTTGTATCCGAGCGGGCGTGGTCAAATGTTTCGGGTGTTCCTTTAGGCCAATTGCCGTGCAGCGGGCGCGTCAGGATGCAGGGAGAGAGCGACAGTGTTGCGGATCAGCGCGATCAGGTCGGGCACGGCCTGTATTCGGTTCGACGAGAGCTGGCTTTTAAGGTTGAACGGTGCGAACCCAGCGATAGCTGACGGTCTGCACTTGGGCTGCGAAATTTGGGCGCCAAGCGTCCGAGATGGGCCGCTCCCTGTGAAGCGTTCTACCCATGGCCGTAAGGCCACCTGAGTTATGCCATGGGATTATCAGAATTTCACCCCGCCGCGCGCAAGGTTGGTGCGAAGCGAACACTCGAACCCTGTCAGATATGGACGATTCGCTTCTTTCTCGACCAGCATGCGACCTGCCGATCACGCTCGACAAGCCGCTCTTAGGCGGATGGTCATGGCGCCGCTTATCACAAGGTTGCTAACGCGAGTGCTCAGCGCCGGATGGTGATGGTGGTGAGAAAGTAGCGTCCTACCTGATCGTAGATCGTGGTGTCCTTGTACACCGGGTAAATCATCGGCGGCCTGGCATCGGTGATGTTGCGGATGCCGAACGAGGCAGTCATGTTCCCGTCGAAACGATAGGCGAATGACAGATCGGCATAGATGTGAGCCGGTATCGAATTGCGATCGAAGACTTCATCGGATTCCGCGTTGATCTCGTAGCGGCTTGTTCCGATGAAGCGCAGGCTTGCGGCGGCGCTGAAACGGTCGGTGCTCCAGGCTGCCTGAGCCGTAGCTTGCAGGCGGGGATGTTCCCAGTCGCCGTCGTAGCGCACGTCGCCCGTGTCGACGCCCGGCGTGCTCTCAACCATATGCCGCAGCAGGTAGGTGCCGTTCACCTGCAACTCGACCTGCCCGGACCCGAGCCTGCGCCGATAGGCGGCGCCGAAGTCGATCCCGCGGGCGGTCAGCCGGGCCGCGTTGATCTGGCTTGTCGATATCGCGGTGACCCGCCCATCGGACGGGTTGCGTGTGACGGCGTCGCAGAACGGATTTTCGATGCTGGGCAGATCGACGCAGAGGTTCAGGATGGTGGTGTAATCGAACTGCGTGATGGCATCGCGGATGTCGATGTTCCAGTAGTCCGCCGTCAGTTCCAGGCCGGCGACTAAGGAGGGCCTCATCACCGCTCCCACGGTCAGGCTGTTCGATGTTTCCGGGCGCAAGTCGCGGTTGCCCTGCGTGGTGATGATGGGCCCGACCTTGAAGTCGCCGAGGGGAACGAGGATGCCGAGAGCCCGGCAATTGGCGGACCGGGTGGCGCTCTGGTAATAGTCCGCCGCCTCGCACGGGTCGGTGATCGAGCCGGTCTGGCGCGAGACGGGCACTTCGTAGAGTTCCCCGAAATTCGGCACGCGCACGCTACGCGACCGCATGGTGCGCAGCATCAGGCCGCGCATCGGCGTCCAGGTGCCGCCCAGCTTCCACGTTCCCGTAGAGCCCACCGAGCTGTAGTGCGAGTAGCGATAGGCTCCTTCCAGATCGAGGCTCTGCGCAAACGGCAGATCGCGCAGCAGCGGCGCTTTGGCTTCGGCATAAAGCTCCCGGACGCTGAACGCGGCATCGAGGTCCGGGTGGACGGTATAGCCTGATCCGCCGTAGGTATATTCCGAAGGAGCGAGAGGATCGTCGCGGGTGTGCAGCGTCTCGCGCCGCCGTTCGAAGCCCAGCACGATCTGTATGGGGCCGTATGGCAGCTGCATCGGCGCACCGGCGAGGTCGAGGCCCCAGATCGCCTGGGTGTTGACCCTGCGCTCCCGCCGCGTGCCGAGCACGTAGGCCGCGAGTTGGGCGGAGGGCGGTGCCTGCCCGAATATGTCGTGCGGCACGCACCCCTCCGCCCTCGCTGCGGGATCGCGGCAGGCGGGCAGCCCGGTCCATGGATCGCTGACGACGTCGCGCGCGGCGAGCCAGTGGGACATCACGGGTATGTCGCTGGTCCGCACGTTGTCCACGGTGCGGCCGTATTGCTGGAAGGCGCTCCAGTGCAGCACCTCGCCGAGCCTGCCTTCGAGCTTCTGCCCCACGGTCAGGCTGCGACGGTCATGATACTCGCGCATTATCGGGAAATTGCCGTAGGTCCGCTCGATATCGAGCCGGGTCAGGCCGTTGGCCAGCATGAATTCGCGCAGCCCGTCCGGCAGAAACGGGTTGTCGAGGTAGGCCACCGAACCGCCCGCGCCGTTGAACCAGGTCGTCCGGCTGTCGTCGCGGTGGCGGGGAAAGCTGGCCGTGCCGCGATAGTCGGAGGCTCCGAAGTCGGCGTAGGCGCGGTATGCGATGTCGTCGGTCAGATCGTAGTCGAGACGCCCGATGACGGCGAAGGAATTGAGCCCGCCGCGAAGCTGGTCGGTATCGCGGAGATTCCGCCCGTCGCCGCCGTTGCCGTAGCTGAAATGGCCCGGATAATACGTCTGCTCGTAATGCGCGGGCCGTGGAGTGCCGCCATCGACGATGTACGACTGCCCCTTGAAGTGGAAGCTGGGGCGGTAGTCGAAATAGATCTGCCGGAAGTCCGGAATGGTGATCTGGTCCGGAATGCCGTCGTTTGCGCCCGTGTTCGCCGGATTGGCGATGCTGCGAATGTAGGTGGCGTAGCGCTGGGCGTAATCAAGCGCGGCGACATGCGAATATGTGGCGCCGAGCGCAACGGATCCCCGCCGGTCGGCGAACGTGGTGCCCGTCGACAGAGAGATGCTGGTTTCCGGGGCATCTCCGCTTTGGGAGATGCCGTGCGTGGCCGACAGGTTCAGGCCCTCGACCTGCTTCTTCGTCACGATGTTTACGGCGCCGGTCACGGCATCCGCGCCGTAGATCGCGGTGGCGCCGCCGGTGATGATCTCCATCCGCTCGATCATGGCGGTCGGGACCATCGTGATGTCTACTGCGGACGACCGCGCCGACCCGGACACGCGGCGCATCCCGTCGATCAGCGTCAGGCTGCGGTTGGTGCCGAGGCCGCGCAGCGACACCGAGGAGACGCCCGCGTCCCAGCCCTGCCCGAAGGCGTTGCCGAGCCCGATCCCGGCGGCGACCGAGGATTCGCGGGTCAGCACATCGTAGGCGGTGGTGCGGCCGAAACGGAGCGCCTCGTCCATGTCGATGACCTGCAGGGGCATGGCCGAACGGCCCGGCGTCTGCGGAATGTGCGATCCGGTGACGACGATCGGTACGGGCGCCTCGACGACCGGCGGGTGGATGTGCCGCTCCGGCGCGACGCCCAGAACCGCGACGCTGCCGTCGAAGGAGACCAGGGTGAGGCCCGACCCGGCGAGCAGGCGTTCGAGGGCGGCACGCACCGGCGCGCGCCCGCGCACGCCCGATGTCGTCCGGCCCTTCACCGCATCGCCACCGACGAGGATCTGGATGTCGGCCTGCCGCGAGAAGACGCGGATGGCGGATGCGGCCGGGCCGGCCGGAACGTCGAACCCGCGCTCGCGCGCGTGCGCAGGCACGCAGGCGAGGGCGGCGCCGGCGACGAGCGCCAGCGATACCGGGATCAGGCGGGCGCAGGAAAGCATCGCGCAGCCGCCCTATGCCCGGCTCATTTCTTCTCGATGACGAGCATTCCATCGCGCTCGCTGACGCGCGCGCCGGTGAGGGCGGCGGCCGCTCTCGCGAACTCGGCAGGACGGTCCGGCTTGAAGCGGCCGACGATGGTCATTTCACCGATTGCCGGATCCGCGATGACGATGCGCGTGGAATTGACCCGGTTGAACCGTGCGGCAGCCTCGCCGATCGACGTGTCGTCGAACCAGAAGCTTTGCGCCGGGCGCAGGGAAGCCCTGGGAGTGCCCGCCGGGTCGAGCGTAAGCGCATTGCCCGCATGGAGCATCACCGCCTTGTCGCGCGCACCCTCGGCCCAGACCCGGACCGTGCCTTCGGTGACGCGGACCATGCCGCCGTTCTCGCCCACGCGGCGGACCGAGTAGACCGTGCCCGTCGCCTCGGCATAGACCTGACCCGAACGCACGATGAAAGGCCGCGAGCGGTCCTTCGCGACATGGAACGTCGCCTCTCCGCGCTGGAGGGTGATATGCCGGAAGTGCCCGTCGAAGGCCGAGGCGATGGCGCCATCGCTGCCGAGATCGACTGACGATCCGTCCGCCAGCTCCTTCGTCTGTACGGATGTTGCGGGCGACGATTGCATCACCGGCAGTGCGAAGACGAGCGCGGCGGCGCTGGCCGCGACCGCAAGACCGATCGCAAAGGCCCGGCGCGGGAGGCGCGGATGGACTGTGTCGCCGCCCGGCTCGTCGTCGTTGCTGGCAGTCGGCATCGGAGCGGCCAGCGCGGCGTCCTCCATTGCGAAGTACGCTGCCTGCGCGCGCAGGTAGGCGCCCGCGTGCAGCCGGTCCTGGGCCAGCCACGTTTCAAGCTCGGCCCGTTCGGCATCGGTCATGTCCGAGAGGGCATTGCGTGCGGCCCATTCTGCCGCCGTCGCATCCATGCGCTCGCGTGTCTCGGTGTCGGTCAAGGGCGTCCGCCTCCTGCCCGGTCGGGCTCCTGCATGTCACTGACCCGGTCTTCGTCGGCAAGCATCTTCATCACCCGGCGGATGCCGCGCGTGACGTGGTTTTCCACGCTGTGTTCGCTGATGCCCAGCCGCTGCGCGGTCTCCTTTTGCGACAGCCCGTGCAGGCGGCGCAGTTCGATGACGCGGCGGCAGGTGAGCGATACCGTCGATAGATACCCGTCGATGCGCAACAACTCCTGCCTGGCTTCCGCCGCACGGTCGGCACGGGGATAATCATCCTCGACGCCGTGCAGCTCGATTTCCGTCACGGTTTTTTCGCCGGCTACCTTTCCGCGCCGGAACGTGTCCATCGCGATCGAGCGCGCGGTGGTGAAGAAATAGGCGCGCCCGTTCTCGATGTGCGCCACCGATTCCAGCGCGGCGAGGCGGCAATAGGCCTCCTGCACCACGTCGTCGACGTCGAGCGAGGGCCCATAGCGACGCGCCAGCCAACCACGGACGGCGGTTTCGTGGGGCAGGATTTCCCGCGCCACCCACCTCGCAATGCTGTCGCGTTGAGCCGTCATGGAAAATGCCCGCGCCCGAATCCCGATGTTCTTGTCCGCGTCGTCAGACCCTGCCGACGATGCTCCGCGCCCCTAGGCTTCGTTGTGTGACGGGACGATTACATTTCTGGCAGAGACGGCACTGCCCGGTGGGTTACGCAAAAATGTAATAAAATAGACCTTAAAATGTAATTTAATTTCTGGTGACGGAAACTTTCTGGAACGTCGTCTCAGGGCTGTCTGCGCTGTGCAGGGGGGCCATTTGCCATGACGTTTCATCGCTACCTGAATTTCGCATCGCTCGGCGCAGTCGCGCTCGCCACGATCCAGCCCGCTTTCGCTGAGGAGGAACCTTCCGGCGAGATCGTCGTCACCGGCAGCGCCCTGCGCAACAAGGAGGCGATCACCCAGCGGCGCGAAGGGCTGGGCGTCGTCGACTCGGTCAGCCAGGACGATACCGGCGATCTTGCCGACGAAACCGTGGCCGAGGCGCTCATCCGCCTGCCCGGCGTCAACGACATGCAGACGCTCTATGGCGAGCAGACCGCGAAATACATGTCGATCCGCGGTATCTCGCCCGATCTCAACTTCGTGTCGTTCGATGGGATCGGCATGTTCTCCGCTGCAAACGACGGGGCGGGCAGCCGTCGCGTGGATCTTGCGCTGATCCCGACGCAGGTCGCGCAGACCACACAGGTCTTCAAGACCTTCACCCCTGACATCGACGGCGGCGTGATCGGCGGTGCGACCAACATCGTACCCTACAGCGCGCTCGAAGGACGTGACCAGTGGTATGTCAGCGCCCGGGCGCAGTACCGGCCCAGTTCCACCGACGTCTACGCGAGGAACAGCCTGGGCGACTATGTCGATACGAAGTTCGGCGGCACGCTCAAAGGGCTGTGGGTCAAGCGGTTCGGGTCCGAAAGCCAGTTCGGCGTGGTCGCCAGTGCGGTCTACACGCAGGAAAGCTGGACCGCTTCCAAGCCCAACATCAACGCCCGCACCTACCTCAACGCCGCGGGCAAGGCGGCGGCGGAAGACCTGTCCGACTGGGACGGCAACGCCGCGATGCCGAACCGTATCCGCACGCTGAACTACACCAAGTTCCGCAAGCTCTACGGCGGCTATCTCGGCCTCGAATACCGCGCCGCGCCGAACCTGACGCTGACCGCATCGGTGTTCGACTACCGCCAGGACGAGGACCAGACGCTCAACGACTACCGCGTCGACAGCATCGCCAGCCCCCAGTATCTCAGCCCCACCGTGGCGCGCATGAAGATCGGCGTGATCCGCCCCTTCGTGGACTACGACCGGTTCAAGACCGAGTTCCGCGGCAGCATCCTCAAGGGCAAGTGGGAGATCGACCCGGCGACCGTGCTGGAAGTGCGCGGCGGCTACGGCCTCTCCACCTTCCGCAACACCGACCTCGGCGTCGGCTATTCGTACAGCCCCAAGGCCGATTACGTCACCGTGGACATGACCGATCCGCGTCCGACCTTCGTGTTCGAGAACCCGGCGGACATGGTCAACATCGCCAACTTCTCCGGTTATTCGGCGGCGGACATCACCAACAGGGCGGATTTCGAATCCTGGGAGGGCCGCGCCGACCTGAACCACAACTACGGCGGCGATACGCTCGGCTTCGGCTTCGCGGTGGGCTTCGATGCGCGGACGGTCGATGCTGTGCGCGACCAGACGACGATCAACTACAACAAGCCCAACGGTGGGCTGGGCGACATCGGCTTCGTGCCGGACGAGGTCTCGTTCGGCTTCCCGTACCGCACCGTCTACGTCGACCTCGCGAAGTTCAACGCGAGCGTGAAGCCGTCGCTCACCGTCAACCAGGCGTCGAGCCTGAGCGCCTCCTACGCCAGCGACTACGGCTATCGCGAAACCATCCTTGCCGGCTACGCCAGCGCCATGTTCGCGACCGAGCGCACGCGCCTGATCGCGGGCGTGCGACTGGAGGACGTGGACTACCGCGCCGACGTCCCGCAGCGGGTTGGCAGCGTCTACGACGGCACCATGCAGGTCTACAACGGCGGCTACCGCTATGCGCTGCCTTCCGCCAGCCTCACGCATGACCTTGGCGACAGCCTGCGCCTGCGGGCCGCCTATTCGAAGTCGCTCGGCCGCCCGGCGTTCTCGGACATCGCGCAGGCCGAACTCGTCAACAACGAGAGCCTGACGATCACCAAGGGCAACCCCGACCTCAAGCCGCGCAAGGCCAACAACTTCGACGTGGCGCTGGAGCAGTACTTCAACGGCGGCAACGGTCTCGTCGCGGTGAGCGGGTTCTACAAGAAGATCGACGACGAGATCTTCGACCTGCGCACGCAGCAGGAACGCAATGGGGTGATCTACGACGTCACCACCCCGCTCAACGCCACCAGCGCCTCGCTGAAGGGCATCGAGTTCCAGTTCATCGACAACGGGATCGGCTGGCTGCCCGGTCCGCTGAAGGACCGGCTGGGCGTCTCGTTCAACGTGGCGCGCATGTGGGCGCACATGAGCTACATGAACGGCGAGAACCGCATCAAGCGCGACAACCTGCTGTTCCAGCCGGACTGGGTCATCAACGGCAGCGTGTTCTACCGCATCTTCAACGATGGCGAGATCCGCGTCGCCTACCGCTGGGCGGACCGGAACCTCAATACCGTCAACGCGCAGCCTTATGCGGACTACGTGCTCAAGGCGCGGGGCCAGATGGACGCCTCCCTGCGTCTGCCGATCACGCCGAACCTGATCGTCAAGCTGGAGGCGAACAACCTCCTCGGCGACGATTACTCGATGATGCACGGGTATTATTCCGAGCGCTACACGCTGAGCCAGGACCGCAAGTTCTTCCTCGACATCGTGTTCAAGCACTGAGGGGCGGGAGGATGACCAGCTTCACCCGCCGCCGCCTGCTGCAGAAGTCCGCGCAGGGCCTTGCCTTCTCGGCCGGGGCCACGCTGATGCCGCCCAACGTGCAGAAGGTGCTGGCGCAGGGGCTGCGCCGGAGCGGCTCCATCCGCGACATCAAGCATGTTGTCATGCTGATGCTGGAGAACCGGTCCTTCGACCATTACTTCGGCACGCTGCCGGGCGTGCGCGGTTTCGGCGATCCCACCGCCATGACGCTGTCGACCGGGCGCAGCGTGTTCCATCAGCCGGATGCGCTGAACCCGGACGGCTACATGCTGCCCTTCCATCTGGACACAGCGAACCACGCCGAACTCATCCCCTCTACCAGTCATGCCTGGGCGACGCAGCATGCGGCGTGGAACGGGGGCCGGATGGACAACTGGCTGCCCGCCCACCGCGCTGCGGACGGCGATCACGGTCCGTACACGATGGGCTACTTCAAGCGCGAGGACATCCCGTTCCATCACGCGCTGGCCGATGCCTTCACGATCTGCGATGGCTATCACTGCTCCGTCCTCAGTTCGACGCGGCCCAACCGGCTCTACTACCTGACCGGCACGATCGACCCGGACGGTCTGGCAGGTGGTCCGCACACCACGCAGAAGACCCCGCCGGAAGGCCTGCGCTGGAAGACCTATGCAGAGCGTCTGGAGGAAGCGGGCGTGAGCTGGAAGGTCTACCAGCACGCGGACGACGGCACCGGCTTCAACGTGCTGCGCCTGTTCCGGCAGTTCATGGATTCTGCGCCCGGCTCACCGCTGCGGTCGAAGGGCATGCCTTCGGCTTCGGACGGTGAGTTCGAATGGGACGTGATGCACGATCGCCTGCCCACGGTGACGTGGCTGTGCCCGACCAACGAGGCCTCGGAGCATCCGCACAACTCGATCCCATCGGCGGGTGCGGAGTTCATCGCGGGCAAGCTCGATGCGCTCGCCGCCAATCCGGATGTCTGGGCAAAGACCGCCTTCATCATCAACTACGACGAGAACGACGGCCTGTTCGACCACGTTGCCCCTCCGGTCGCACCTGCGGGCACGCCGCATGAGTTCGTCGACGGCGTGCCCATCGGCGCCGGGTTCCGCGTGCCGTGCATCATCGCCTCGCCGTGGACGGCCGGTGGCTGGGTGTGCAGCCAGAACTTCGACCACACCTCCGTCCTCCAGCTTCTCGAGCAGGTGACGGGCGTGCGCGAGCCCAACATCTCACCGTGGCGGCGGCGCACCTTCGGCGACCTGACCGCCGCGTTCCGCTTCGGTGAGGCGCCCGCGCAGGCGCCGCAACTGCCCAGCACCGCCGGGCTGTTCCATCGGGGGCGGCATTCGAAGAGCCACCTGTCCTCGCCACCGCTTCCCGCCGACGCGCAACTGCCGCCGGTGCAGGAGCAGGGCACGCGCAACCGCATCGCCTGAGCGCGGGTCGTTTCCATCAATCGATTTTTGAGAGCCGCGCGACTGCGGCGATTTTCGGGGGTTAAGTTCATGAAGTCTCGGTATTCGATCCTGTGCTGCGGGGCGGCGGCAATCGCCATCGCGCAGGCCATGCCCGTACAGGCGCAGGAGAGGGCGGCCAGCGCTGCCGCGCCGCAGAAGGCGGAAGGCGCCGTGCGCGGCCGCGTGTTCAACACCGTCACCGGCGAATACGTGCGCAACGCCGAGGTCCGCCTCGCGGGCGAGAAGACCGTCGTCTATTCGGATGAAGGCGGTTCCTTCCGCCTCAACAACGTGCCCGCCGGCGAGGCGCGCGTGATCGTGCGCTATACCGGCCTTCAGGAGCAGGCCATCGTCGTCCAGGTGACGCCCGGCGAGACTTCCGATGTCGATTTCCGCCTCAACGCACCCTCGTTCGATGCCGCCAGCGGCGTAGACGGCGCCGCGATCACCGTCACCGCGATCCGCGACGGTCAGGCAGCCGCGATCATGGAGCGCCGCGCCGCCACCAATGCCAAGACAGTCGTTGCCGCCGACAACTACGGCCTGCTGACCATGGGCGACGTGGGCGAGTTCATGAAGCAGATGCCCGGCATCTCGCTCGACTACACCGAGGTTGACGCGACCGCCGTGCGCATCGGCGGCCTCGATCCCAAGTACTCCACGTTCACCACCGACGGTGCCCGCATGGCGACGGCGACTTCGAACAACAACAACGGGCGCCAGAACTCGTTCGAGCAGATGTCGATCACCGGCATCGAGTCGATCGAACTGAACAACACGCTCACCGCGCGCATGGACGCGGATGCGCCGGGCGGCACGATCAACCTGCGCTCCAAGTACGCGTTCCAGCGCAAGGGCCGGTTGCTTCGCCTCCAGGTGGGCGGCGTCGGCACATCCGATTCCGGGTTCTTCAACTCGATCTACCTGCCCGATGACAAGAAGCACGCCACCATCAAGCCTTCGGTTTCGTTCGGCTATGGCGATGTGTTCCTCGACGGTCGGCTCGGCGTGGCGTTCAACGCGAGCTACAACGCCAACTACGTCCAGCAGGACCGCATCCAGACCGACTGGTCCTACCTCGCCGATGGCCGGGTGATCCCGTATCAGGTGATGTGGCGCCCCGGGCCGAAGGAGACCAGCCGTACCGCCGCCAACCTGACGCTGGACTTCAAGGCGACCGACAAGCTGACCCTGTCGCTGCGCGGAACCTACTCGTTTTACGAGGTCGAGTACTACAACCAGTACACCTACCTCATCTTCGGGACCACGACCCGCTCCTACGCCACGCCGGATTCGACCTCGACCCATATCGTCGTCAATCCCAACGGCACCAACACGCGCCTGCACACGCAGTATTCGCATCGTTATGCCGGGACGCCCGCGATGCTTCTCGCGCCCAAGATCGAATACAAGAGCGATACCTGGGAAGCCGTGTTGCGCGGCAGCTATTCCAGTTCCGAGTTCAATTTCCGCGACAACAGCAAGGGCTTCTTCCAGCGCACCGACACGCGCCTGACGCGCATCGGCTTCACGCTGGACCGGCCCTCGGAAACCTCGAACGCATGGACGCTGACGCAAACTGCGGGCCGCCCATGGGGCGATCCCAACAGCTACAATCGCGACGACGACATCGGCAACAACATCCGCACGGCGGAATCCGACGCGCGCAACGAGATGTACGGCGGTAACCTCGACCTTCAGAAGCAGGTGGAATTCGGTTCGGTCCCGGTCACCTTCATGGCGGGTGCGGGCGCCCGCGTGAACGAGTGGTGGACGAACGAGGGTTCGTACAGCCAGTTCCAGTACGTCGGTCCGACGGGCGACCTTTCGCAGAAGGCGCTCGAGGCGGTGATCCCCGCCACCGACAAGTACAAGTTCGAGATCATCGGCTTCGACGCGGGCAACATGAATGCCCAGAACTGGCGCGCCGACAGCAACTACGCGATGTACGACATCTACAAGGCGCATCCGGAATACTTCGTCCCCGACACGGTCGGCAACCTCAAGCGTGAGCTGGACAACAACAAGCGCGTCAAGGAAGACATCTACTCCGCCTACGCCGAGATCCAGGGGCAGGCTGGCCGACTGAAGTTCGACCTCGGCCTTCGCTACGAGAATACCCGGACCGGCGCGCAGGTCGCCAACATCCGCCCGGACAGCGAAGTGGAGGCGGCGGGCTACAAGACCAATACGGTCGAGGGGCTGCTCTACCAGTACAACGGCGGCACTTACGGCACCCGTCGCGGCAAATACGACGACTGGTTCCTCTCGGGCGGTCTCAAGTACGACTTCACCGACAAGCTCGTCGGCCAGGTCTCCTTCAGCCAGTCGATCCTGCGCCCCGACTACGGCAACCTGGGCGGCGTGGTGTCGATCAACGACGACAGCCAGACCGTCAACGTCCCCAACCCGCTGCTCAAGCCCGAGCATTCGACCAAGTACTTCGCGAGCCTGCAGTACTATCTTGAGCCCTCGGGCATCATCGGCGTGTCCTACTACCGGCTCGACCTGAAGGACATGCAGGTCACCGGCATCGAGGTCGATCCGGCAGCGGTCGGCTTCGACCCGAACGAATACGCGGGCTATATCTTCCGCAGCGCGCAGAACGTTCCGGGCACCAGCACCAACTCGGGCGTGATCTTCGAGTACGACCAGCAGCTGACGTTCCTGCCGGGCGCTCTGAAGGGGCTGGGCCTGCGCGGTTCGGTCACGCTGATCGATACCGACGGCCCGCGCGTGAACATGCCCAAGCAGTCGGCGAACTGGGGCGTGCGCTACAGCCACTCGGGCTTCGACCTGCAACTGACGGGCAACTGGCAGTCGAAGTATCGCATGAGCGCGCTCAGCAACACGGAGACGACGGCCAACAACGGCATCCTCTACCATACCGACCGCGCGCTCTGGAACCTGAGCCTCAGCTACAAGGTCAACAGGAACCTCGAGGTGCTGATCGCCGGTCGCAACATCTTCAACTCGCCCGACATCGTCTACTCGAACGTGCGCAGCCGCGTGCGCCAGTACACAGTCTACGGATCGATGTGGAACGCCGGCATCAAGGCAACCTTCTGATCTGCCCCTGCTCCCCCGCGCGGCTTTCGCGCGGGGGAGCCCTTATTCCTTACCGGAGACGATTTTCATGGTTCTGACGACGGATCGCCGCTCGCTCGTGCTTGGCGCCGGGCTCGGGCTCGGCGCGCTCATGTTGCCCGCGGGCCGGGCGCTCGCGGCCGGGATGCTGGCGGCGCAGGGCTTCACGCATGGCGTCGCCAGCGGCGAGCCGGGTTCGGATTCCATGCTGCTGTGGACGCGCTACGTGCCGTCCACCGACGCGGACAGCGTGCGCCTTGATGCCGAGATCGCGCTGGATGCCGCGTTCACCAGGCCCGTCCCTGCGGGTTCGGTACGGACCGGCGGCTATCGCGACTGGACCGCGAAGGTCACCGTCGACGGCCTCAGCCCCGGCACCGTATACTGGTATCGCTTCGTCGCGCCGGACGGCAGCAAGTCGCCGGTCGGCCGGACCAAGACCCTGCCGGTGGGCGACGTCAGGCGCTTCGGCCTCGGCGTGTTTTCCTGCTCCAACTTCCCTTACGGCCGCTTCAACGCCTATGCCCATGCCTCCGCGCGCGACGACCTCGACCTGTGGCTGCACGTGGGCGACTATATCTATGAGAACGGCAATGCGACGGTGAATCTGGTCACCGGCATCGACGGGCGCACGCTGGAGCCGGACCACGAAATCCTCGCGGTCGCGGACTATCGCCTGCGCTACGCCTGTTACCGCGCCGATCCAGACCTCCAGAGCTTGCACCGGCAGGCGCCCATGGTGGCGCTGTGGGATGACCACGAATCCTCTAACGACAGCTGGGAAGGCGGCGCAGCCAACCACCAGAGCGACAGGGAAGGCGCCTGGGACATCCGCCGGGCCGCCGCGATGCAGGTCTATCGCGAATGGATGCCGGTGTCGGACGAGCCGTGGAAGGCTTACACGATCGGCACACTGGCGACGCTCTATCGCACCGAATCCCGCCTGCTCGCCCGCACCAGGCCGATCGACATCAACGCCGCGTTCAAGTCCGGCGACCCCGACGCGCTGAAGGCCTTCCGCGACGGTCCTTGGCAGGATCCCTCGCTGACGATGCTGGGCACGACGCAGGAAAGCTGGCTTTCGCATGCCTTCAGGGCGAACGCCCGGACGACCGCGTGGCAACTCGTGGGCATGGGCACGATCATCGGCCGCACCGTGATGCCCCGCCAGATCACCGACTGGCTCAAGCCGGACGCGAAGAAGGGCACCGTCGATCGCTACCGCAACGGCGTGCGCGCCGCAGCGCTCGGCCTGCCGCTCTGGATGGATCGCTGGGACGGCTACCCCGCCGCCCGCGCGCGGCTGCTCAATGCGGCGCAGCAGGCTGACGCCGATCTCGTCATGCTCGCCGGCGACAGCCACAACGCATGGGCCTATGCGCTGGTTGAGGACGGCAAGGCGGCAGGCGTTGAGTTCGCCGGGCAGGCGGTGACTTCGGGCGGCATGGAAGGTGACCTTGGCGTCGATCCCGCGATCGCGGCGGCCGGCTTCATCGCGGCCAACCCGGAGATGAAGTTCGCCGACACCAGCCGGCGCGGTTACATGATGATCGACGTCACCCCGGAACGCGTCACCGGCGAATGGCTGTTCATGCGCACCGTGCAACAGCCAGACCTCGCCCTGTCCGGCACGCATCGCATGTCGGTCGAGCGCGGTCGCCGCGTCTTCTCCGCCTGACCACGGCACCGGGAGCCCATCCGCATGAGACGTCTGCTGATCTCTACCCTGCTTGCCGTTGCCGCCCCTGCTGCGGCTACACCCGATCCGGTCTTTCCCAAGCGCCAACTGGCCGGCCCGTTTAAGTCGGGCCACGTTCAGGGCATCGCCGTGGATCGCAAAAGCGGATACATCTACTATTCGTTCACCAACATGCTGGCGAAATACGATTTCCGGGGGAGGTTGGTGGGAACGCTCGTCGGCTGGACGGGCCACCTGGGTGATCTCGACTTCAACGAGGCGGATGGCAAGGTCTACGGCTCGCTGGAGTATGGCAAGCAGGACGCGTTCTACATCGCGGTCATCGACGGCGGCCGCATCGACCGGATCGGCATTCCGGCACAGGGCAGCGATATCCTGCGGACCGTCTACCTTCCCGAAGTGACCCGCGACTATGCCGCGCCCGGCCATCGCTACGGTTGTTCTGGCATCGACGGAGTGGCGTTCGGTCCGGCGTTCGGGCGCGCCGATGGGCGGCACTACCTGACGGTAGCCTACGGCATCTACGGCGACAACGCGCGCAGCGACAACGATCATCAGGTTCTGCTTCAGTACGACGCGGGCGACTGGGCTCGCCACGCACGCCCGCTTGAAGAAGGGCCGCCGCATCGGCAGGGCCCTCTGCGCCCGCGCACCAAGGTGTTCGTGAGGACGGGCAACACGCGCTACGGCGTACAAAACCTCGCTTACGATGAAACCCTGAAACGATGGTTCATGGGTGTCTATACGGGGTCCAAACCCTCGTTTCCGAACTACTCGCTGTTCGCGATAGACGCGCTTGCCCAACCGGCTCGCAGGGCCCTGTCGGGCGTCCCGGGCAAGAATGGTGACAAGGAAGAGCAGGGGCTCGTACTGCCTCTGTCACGCGATGGGCTGGAGCATCCGGCATCGGGTATTCGGGGATGGAACAGCAAGGCTGACGTCGGCCTCCAGCCGTTGGGACAAGGTCTCTACTACCTTGCCGTCAACTCCCGCTCGCCCGAGGGGCAGGCCGCGGAGGTCAAGCTGATGCGCTGGGCGAAAGCGTCAGCAACGGGGTTCACCCCCGTGCCGTAGGAACGTCGCGCTTCTCCGACAAATGATTGTCAGGCCGAAAAGCCGTGGTCATCCACGCCCGTATCGTCCTTCCGACTGCGCAGCGCCTCGATCACTTCGCGCATCGTCTCGGTATCACGCGGTTGAGGTCGCGCTTGGGGGTGGGGCACCTTGATGCCGTGCTCGCGCATCCACTGCATCAGTTCAATACACAGAGGATATTGGCCTATCGGGCACTGTTAGTCGGCCAAGTTGGAAAAGAGGCCGGTCCGCACCCAAGGAGTGAAAATCATCATCTGAACGGCGGCGAAGGGGCGGAAGCCGACCCGTATGAGCGACTGCTATCCGGATATTCCGGCTCTGAACCTGACGTTCCGCAACCGGCAGCTCGCGAGCAACTAACGCCGTTCACCATCCATGGTATGAACTACCGCTTTGAGGCAGGAGGCGTTATTCGCCCGCCGAAAAAGCTGCCATCTGTCCGTGCTGGACCAACAGACTTGCTCGAGATCGGTATCGGTGCCCTAATGGGTCATGGCCGAATTTTCTTTAACCCCACCGACCTATCTTGGCGAATTTGATGATGTGGTAGATCGATTTCCCTGGGCGTCAGAGCGTGCCCTCGATGCCGTCGATTCCATTCTCTTGCGCCATCTGCTTGGCACCAGCATTGGGCTCCTTAACGACGGCTATCTTGCCAGCCAACCCATTCTTCTTGAGATGGCGGGCAACACCAACAGCCTTCTGTGTCGGATGCTCGAAACTGGCTTTCTCCGGGTGCTTTCTGCAGCGGGTCGCCCGAGCCGTTCGATTGAGCAGCGAGCTGCCAGCGGTGTAGTCAGCCATGCCGCGCGTATTGCAGCCCCGGATTGGGTCGAGATCGCCGAAAAATTGGATCGTTTGTCACCGGCGCCTTGGCCCAAAGCGGATTTGACACCTGGCTTTAGACAGCTGGCGCTGCGCGCCGCCGCCCATCTGGAGAGCGCTCCTGTCTCAGATCAGATGGCGTCCCTAAGCTTTCCATCATTGCAACTTCGGCGGTTCATCGAGCTCCTTGAGGAGCACCCCTTTGCGCCTCGCACCCAATTGGAAGCCCTACTTGCCTTGGCAGTACGCGCGCGTGAGATCGATCTTGAAGCTCGGAACGACGCGATGGTTCTGGGCAATATCATCTATCATCTGAACTTTGCCGCTACGCTAGCCCTCGAAAGGGTGGATGGCGCTTTTGCTTCAACCTTGTTGAACCATAATACTTCGGGATTACTTGGCATGGAGCGCATGCCGACGTCCCTGCACATTTCCATTTTTCCATCCGCAATCGCAAAAGAATTGGTTCATGGCCTTGTCGATGCGCTTGCAAATCCGGAGCATAATTTGTCGAGGATACGCCGGGCATTTTTACGCAGCCCGCTTGATGAGAATACACAGGCCGCCTACCGGGCAGCTCTAGTGCCTTTTTCCCGAGATGACGGTATTCCCGTGGCTCCGGCCTTCGTACTTCAACCTCATTTTGCTGATAGCTCAACCATTCTTGCCTGCTTTAATTTCAAAGATTTCAGAAAATCGAATAATAGCTCGATTTGCTCGATTTTTGTATCGCGGGAGCAGGCACATGATATTCTAAGAACTTAAGAGATTCTCGTTTGGGGGCGAACGATGTTCAGTGGGTTCCAGCGTCAGGTTACCTACTATGGTACACTTGACGATGTCGTTGACCGATATCCCTGGCCCAACCCTCTCGATTTAAGGGCACTTCGCCAACAACTCGTCACTTCGGCGATCTACGGCAGACAGTTGCTGATAAATGACGGCTACCTCGTCGCGAACCCACTGTTGGTTCCTGACATCCAGAACATAGACAAATCGCTGCTCGGCGCCATGCTAACGACCGGTGTGGCCCGGCTTTTCTCCCGCAACCGAGATGCGGACCTCGCTCAAGGTATCATGAAGACGGCGGAACGCGTCCGTTCACATCGGTCGATCACCGAGACGAAAGACTGGCCCCGCTTGCGGCGTCAACTCGATTATCTCTCTCAGCGCGTGCGTCAGGATACGCAACCTTGGCCTGCAGACAAGAATATGGGACACCTGTTTTATCTGCTTATGGCCCGCCTCGCCGCGCTTCCGGGCCGAGAGCGGGATTCTGTCATCCCTCGTGAAAACGGAGAGGACTTTGATGCCGTCTTCCGAATGTTCGACGATGCGATCGACAAGGACAGTTTTGATGCTGCCCGTTCCTTGTGGGAAGAATATGCATGGCGACATGTCGCGCAACGAGACATCGACCCGAGCGCATTAGGCGCGATTAGGATTCCGACAGATCGCCTGGTGCGCTTCCCGGGATATGACCGCGTTACCGTTCTCATGAACATCGCAAACGAGGCCTATCATTTCGCCTATGCTGCTGGGGCAGGACACTCGATACGGTCAAATCCGACAAAGCCTGATGCGCCCCGCGACGTTGGCGTATCGACGGCGCTTGTAAGTGTCTTTCCTGATTTGGCTCCCCGGGAGAATATCCAAGAGATCGAGATTGACCATGCGCACATCGCACGGTTCAACCAGCTCATCGTATCGTTACCTGCAGATATCGAGTTCGGCACAGACTTCCGATTCGTGCGTAGCATCGATAGCGACGATGAGGTCCGCGAGAGCCGAAACGGATATGTCGCAGCGCTTGAGCTTTTCGCCAATGGCGGTGACTTTGAAACTGCCTATAAAATCCGAACAGACTATGTAAAAGCGCTGGCCAAATATATGGGGCCTG
Source organism: Novosphingobium kaempferiae (assembly GCF_021227995.1). NCBI lineage: Bacteria > Pseudomonadati > Pseudomonadota > Alphaproteobacteria > Sphingomonadales > Sphingomonadaceae > Novosphingobium > Novosphingobium kaempferiae. Next base: position 5,592,515 of record NZ_CP089301.1, on the reverse strand, counting down.
CACTGCGTATGAAGCGCAGATATATAGGTTACAAGATGCTCAGCGACCTCATGTTGGGTTACGCTACTGACGCGATAAAATTGACCCCAGGCATCGGCTTTCTGGTATCGACGAGCATTGATCATCTCCGGAGCAAGATGATCGAACGGATGCTTTCGGCACGCGTAGAGGCCGCGCTCGGAGAAGAGGGGATTCGAGCTACTCAGGAGCGCGGCGCGCTGCCGCTTGCTCGCAAATACGGCTTTTATCTAGGCCCTCTACAAACAGAGGGTGTTAATCTTCTGCTCGATCAGGTCGGCCCTCATCCAAGCATGAGGAAGTTGCTCAGTAACGATGGGAGAGTAGAGATAGAAGCTCGCGCGGTGACTTGATTTTTTGGTTCATCTTCGAAAGCCGGCGTTCGCCGCTGTCCTCAGGAATGGCGGCTTCATCCCCGCCCCAGTGGCAACCTGAATGTCCTCTGCCGGGCGTTCCAGGATCTCTGTCGAACGGCTTGGATGGGGCGAGTGTCTGCCGTCCCGCAGGCTCGCCCCTTATCAGACGCTCCGCCGCCGATTTTCCGTTCCCAGGTGCGACCCGTCTGCTTGCCCATCCTGGATGCCCGAGCATCGCCATGCGGAGAACAGCAGGTCTACTGCCAAAGGGTGACATCCCGCTCCGGGTCTGAGATGCTCGCCTCTTCTGTCGCTTCAGTGCAAGCAAGAAAGCCTAATCAAGGCGCAATGGCCGATTTCTTAAAGACTCTCTCGAAAGCAGCACGCCTCCTTCGCAAGGGCCGTCCAATGTCGGCACTGATCGCCATGCAGGGCGGCTTGGAGCCCCGAGCGCCCGCCAAACCCAGATCACCAAAAGCACCCCGACGCCTCAGCGGAAAGCCTGCGGCAACTCGGCAAGCGCGCCCGGCGCCGGGAACCTTCGGCGCGCATGAGTTCGACTGCGCGCACGGCACGATCCACTTCCGGTTGTACACGCCGCGCGGCTCGAAGCGCCGCAACCTTCCCCTCGTCGTCATGCTGCACGGCTGTTCGCAGACCGCGTCGGACTTCGCGACCGGAACCGGCATGAACGAACTCGCCGATGAACTGGGTTGCCTCGTGCTCTATCCGCAGCAGTCTCAGCGGGCGAACCTGGCGCGATGCTGGAACTGGCATCGGCCAAGAAACCAGACGCGGGGTGCGGGCGAACCGGCGCTGATCGCAGCGCTGACCCGCCATGTCCTCGCGCTTACCGCAGGCAATCCGAAACGGGTCTTCATCGCGGGCATTTCAGCAGGCGGTTCGGCTGCCGCGATCATCGGCAGCGCCTATCCGGACCTGTTCACCGCAGTCGGCGTCCATTCCGGCGTCGCGCGCGGCACGATCCGGACTTTGCCCTCGGCGCTCGCGGCCATGCGCGGGGAGGGACGGGCCAGATCGACCGGCAGGGCAACCCGCCCCCTGCCCACCATCGTCTTCCATGGCGACGAGGACCGCGTCGTCCACCCCTCCAATGCCGCGGGGTTCCTCAACACGCTGGAGCGCTCGCAACCCGGCGCGCTGATTTCGCGCACTTACTACGGCAAATCCGACAGGGGCCGGGACTTCACCCGCAAGGTCTATCGCTCGTCGAGCGGGAATATCCTGCTGGAGGACTGGACCATTCATGGAAGCGGCCATGAATGGTCGGGCGGCAGCGCCTTCGCGTCCTACACCGATCCGCTTGGGCCGAATGCCTCGCGGGAGATGATGCGCTTCTTCCTGTCGCAAAGGAGGGCAAGTTGAAGCCTGAAACGACATCTGCATCGCAAAGCCGGGACGACGGAGGCGCAATCCCTCACAAGCAGTTCGAGATAGACGGCAACGCAATCACCGACATTGCGTCGTTCTACGCTCAGATAAACCGATTGCTCATGGCCCGGGAAGCATGGGAGCTGGCCGAAAGTCTCGATGCATTAAACGACGTGCTTTACGGCGGCTACGGCGCCATCGAAGGCCGCGAGCCTGTGCGCATCGTCTGGAAGGACATGGCCGCTACGCGCGCCGCGCTCGGTCGGGAAGCGACTTGCGCATTCCTGCGCGCACGACTGGACACGAGAACGATGTTCAACGGCTCGCCCATCGTTGATCAACTGGCAGCGCTGGAGAGCGGCGCAGGCACCACCTATTTCGACGTGGTGATGCAAGTCTTCGCGGACCATCCCAACATCGAGATCGTACCCGCATGACCGTGAGACACGACCGAGCGCTGGCGATGCTGACACGATCTACGCATCCGTTCGTTGGTCACCGATAAGGTAGCACGAGAGACGAAATGAAGACCCCCGAACCGCCCGCAGGCATGGAAATGGAACTCAAGCTGGAGTTGGATGCGGCGGGTATGGAAGTTCTCGGTGGCTCCGACCTGCTGGCCGATGCACCGATCACCGTTTCGCAACGCGCCATCTACTTCGATACGCCCGACCAGGCCCTGCTCCACGGCGGGCTGTCGTTGCGCATCCGCAGGGAAGGCGACCGCCGGGTCCAGACAGTCAAGGCCTCGGGCGCCACAGCCGGCCTTTTCGTGCGCCCGGAGTGGGAGTGCGACGTCGCCCACGACGAGCCCGTGCTCGATCATACCAGCCCGGTCAGGGCCTTGGTCGGCAACGGCGCCGACGCGATCACGCCTGTCTTCATCGTCGAGAACCAACGCCGCCAGTGGATGATCGGCGGCATCGAGATTTCGCTTGATGAAGGCCGCGTGATTGCCGGAGATCGCGAGACAACATTTGTCGAGGTCGAACTGGAGCACAAGAGCGGCGATCCGGCCACGATCTTCGCGCTGGCTCGGAAAATCGACGCGTCCGCACCCGTCCAGCTCGGCGTGATAAGCAAGGCTGAGCGCGGCTACAGGCTGCTTGGCCCCGCGCTTGCCGCCTCCAAGGCGCACCGCGTTGCACTGGACGAGAACATGACTGCCGCCAGTGCCCTGCAGGCCATCGGTTTCGCCTGCCTGCGCCACTATCGGCTGAACGTGCCGCTGGTGCTGGACCACCGGGATACGGCAGCGCTCCATCAGGCGCGGGTGGCGATCCGGCGCATGCGCTCGGCGCTCACCATTCACAAGAGCGTGTTCACCGATCGCGCGCTGCCAAGGCTGAACGCGGAACTGCGCTGGCTGGCGGCCGAACTCGGTAAGGCCCGCGACATAGACGTGCTGCTCAAGCGCACCAAGGAAGAGGACGTCAGGGCACAGTTGCTGGAAGCCCGGACGGCGGCCTACGACACCGTGGAAATCGCCCTGCAATCGGCGCGGGCGCGTGGCCTCATGATCGATCTCGTCGAATGGCTGAGCATGGGCGAGTGGCTGCGCGACGATGCCAATGCCGAGGCACGGACAACCCCGGTGCTCGGATTGGCGGCAGAAACCTTGCGCAAGCTGCGCAAGAAAGTGAAGAGGCAGGGCCACGAGCTTGAGGCTCTGGATGACGAGAGCCGTCACGAACTGCGCAAGACGGCCAAGAAGTTGCGCTACGCGACGGAATTCTTCGCCGCGCTGTATGACCGCAAGCGCGATCACAGGCGATTCAAACGGTTCCTGTCAGCACTCGAAGGACTGCAGGACAGCCTGGGCGACCTAAACGACTTGTCCGCCGCGTCCGCAACGCTGCGACGGCTGGGCGTGACCAGCGCGAATGCGGAGAAGCGGGCGGCAGACCCGAAGGCTCGAGCCGCCCTGCTGGAGCAGGCCGCAGAGCAGCACGATACGCTGATCGACAGCAAGCGGTTCTGGACATAGTGGCCACCTCCCGATGTCGACCCATCTCGGACGCTTAGTGCCCGATCTCCATTCCCCAGGTGCAGCCTGTCTGCTTTGTTGGCCCCCAAGTAGGAAGGTACGATATTGTCCCCCCGAGGGTGCCCCTCCACCATGCTACGCATGGTCCCCCTCCCCCAAGGGGGAGGAACCGGCTCCGCTACAGACTAAGTTGCAGGCACCGCCGGCTCCGGCACTACAACGCAGCCCCAGCCATCATAATCACCGTTGTTGTTCGACGCTGCCCGACACAAGGCAATGGTAATCTCATCGATGTGATCGGGGCTGTCGGTCCGTTCGAATGCGATCTGGAATTCGCCATTCTCCGCCGTCGTCGCTCCCGTGACATGATACCCTTCGGCAACGAGGAATTGCGAGAAAGCGTCCCTGTCCCGCTCGGTTCTGAAAAATGCGAAATGATCGATGGTCCGAGCGACGTCGGGATGGTCGCCATTCTCGACCAGACGCGCTGTCACGTCGCGATTTGCCATCCGCTGAAGGTCTTCAGGCGATGGATACAGGAAGCCGCGATACGTAGCCCATTCCGGGTCGGGACGGGTGCCGGTATCATACTCGTAGTGCTTCCAGTTCCGCATGACGGCATCGAGAGTGCTCTCGATCCGGTCATCACGCGTGTAGAAGTAGAAATCCCGGTTTCCGCCCGAGGTGTTGCGCCCGACGTAGATCGAGCGATCATCGCCATCGATCGCGCTCGAAATGTCGTTCTCAAGCGCGATCAACGTTTCATATTCATCCTGGCTGGACAGACCATCGGGGCGCGGCTGCTGCATCCGGACGCGCAGGTATGCCATGTTCGGGAAGTCAGTCATCGGCACCGATCCAGCAATGCCGATATCGACGAAGATCGATGCAGGTTCGTCATCGACGAGCAGCGGGTAGAAGTTCCAGTTATCTGACATTCAGTCGGTTCCGCCTCATCGAATCAAAGTGATAGCTGAGCACATCCAATCATTGCGGCCGCGTCACGACCAACAACGGAAACATCGATTCCGGTCGAGAAGCCCCCTCAGGTAATCACATCCGGCGCCGTCCGCCCCGTATGCGCCTCGATCCCGGCAATGGCCTCGGCAGCGGCGATCTGGTGTTCCAGCATGGCGCCGGTCTCGGCGTCGACGTCACCGAAGCGCGGCTCGTAGCGTTCGAGGTAGACGCGCAGGGTGGCGCCTTGCGTGCCGGTGCCGGAGAGGCGGAAGACGATGCGGCTGCCGTCCTCGAACAGCACGCGGATGCCTTGATTGGCGCTGGTCGATCCGTCCACCGGGTCCGTGTAGGAGAAACTGTCCGCATGGCTGACGCTCAGCGGGCCGAAAGTCTGGGCGGGCAGCGTGGCCAGTTGCGCCTTGAGGCCATCCATCAGCGCGTTGGCGCCCTCGGTGGCGATGCCCTCGTAATCGTGGCGCGCGTAGTAGTTGCGACCGTAGCGCGCCCAGTGCTCGCGGGCGAGGTCGTCGACGCTGATGCCGCGCACCGCCAGGATGTTGAGCCAGAGCAGCACCGCCCACAGCCCGTCCTTCTCGCGGACGTGGTCGGAGCCGGTGCCCGCGCTTTCCTCGCCGCAGATCGTCACCTTGCCCGCGTCGAGCAGGTTGCCGAAGAACTTCCAGCCGGTCGGCGTCTCGAACACCGGCACGCCCAGCCCCTCGGCCACGCGATCGGCGGCGGCGCTGGTCGGCATGGAGCGGGCGATGCCCGCCAGCCGCCCGCGATAGGCCGGGGCGATCTCGATGTTGGCGGCCAGCATCGCCAGCGAGTCCGACGGCGTGATGAAGCGCCCGCGCCCGATGATGAGGTTGCGGTCCCCGTCCCCGTCCGACGCCGCGCCAAGATCCGGCGCGTCCTCGGACATCATCAGGTCATAGAGGTCCCTGGCATGAATCAGGTTCGGATCGGGGTGATGTCCACCGAAGTCCTCCAGCGGCGTGCCGTTGACCACGGTGCCGGACGCGAAGCCGAGGCGGCGTTCGAGAATCTCGATGGCATAGGGGCCGGTGACCGCGCTCATCGAATCCATGCGCATGGTGAAGCCCGAGGCGACGATCTTACGGATGGCGTCGAAGTCGAACAGCTCTTCCATGAGGTCGGCGTAGTCGGAAACGGGGTCGATGACCTGAACGGTCATTCCGGCGACCTCGACCTCGCCCACGGCGTCGAGATCGACGTCCCCGGTGTCGACCGTGTACCACTTCTGGATGGTCTTGGTACCGTTCAGTACCGCGTCGGTCACACTCTCCGGAGCGGGTCCGCCGTTGGCGATATTGTATTTGATTCCAAAGTCTTCGTCGGGTCCGCCGGGGTTGTGGCTGGCCGAGAGCACCAGTCCGCCGCTCGCCCTGTACTTGCGGATGACATGGCTGGCGGCGGGGGTCGAAAGGATGCCGCCCTGCCCCACCAAGACCCGCGCATAGCCGTTGGCGGCGGCCATGCGGATCGCCTGCTGGATCACCGTGCGGTTGTGATAGCGCCCGTCTCCGCCGATCACGAGGACCGCGCCGGGCTGCGGCTTCACCACGTCGAAGACCGACTGGATGAAGTTCTCTGCATAGCCAGGTTGTTGAAAAACTTTCACTTTCTTACGAAGACCAGAAGTGCCGGGGGCCTGTCCTTCGAACGGCGTGGTCGGGACGGTCACGATCTGGGTCAAGGAAGGCGTCTCCAAATAGCTCTGCACATGCCGTCATGTGCGCACGAGGCGACACTTTCGTGTCGGTGCGCGCATTGTCAAACGGTTGCTTGCCCAATGCGACAGGCGCCAATCGGTTGCAGCCGTTCCGAGTTCGTTAACTGTCGCCTATGTATCCATGCAAGGCTACCTGAACCCCGACCTTGCGCCGAGGATCCCGGCGCGCCGCAAGAGTATTTTCCGGATGCATGTCGACACCGCCCTGCACGACGAAGCCGCCCGTCTCGCCGCGCTCAAGCGCCTCGCCATTCTCGATACGCCGCGCGAAGAGGCGTTCGACAACGTCGTGAATCTGGTACGAACCGTGCTCGGCGTGCCGATTTCCGCGGTCACGCTGGTGGACAAGGACCGCCAGTGGTTCAAGGCGATCGAGGGCATCGACGCGCAGGAGACGCCGCGCAGCGAATCGTTCTGCGCCCATGCCATCCAGCAGAACGCCCCCCTGCTCATCCCCGACGCGACGCAGGATTCGCGCGTCGCCGATTACCCCGCCGTCACGCAGGATCCCTGGGTGCGTGCCTATGCGGGCGTGCCGCTGGTGACGTCCGACGGCTACAACGTCGGCGCCCTGTGCGCGGTGGACACCAAGACCCGCGAGTTCACGGACAGCGAACTCGACATCCTGCGCAACTTCGCGCGCATCGTCGTCAACGAGATGGAACTGCGCCGCATTGCCGAGCGCGACCAGCTTACCGGCGCGCTCACCCGGCGCGGGTTCATCGAGAAGGTGAACCAGGAAATCGCGCGCTGCCACCGCTACGGGCGGACCGCATCACTGGTGCTGATCGATGTCGATCACTTCAAGTCGGTCAACGACACATGGGGCCATCCGGCAGGAGACGCGGTGCTGCGCGATCTGTCCGCGACGCTTTCCGCAGCGGGCCGCTCCGCCGATGTGCTCGGCAGGCTCGGCGGCGAGGAATTCGCGATGCTGCTGCCCGAAACCGGGATCGCCGACGCACTGGCCGCAGCCGAACGTTTCCGCACGGCGGTCGCATCGCGGCCCATCGTGGCCGCGCCGAACAACACGATTTCGGTGACGGCCAGCTTCGGTATCGCCGTCCTCGACCAGAGCGTGACCGTCGCCGAGGAATGGATCGCCCGCGCCGATGGTCCGCTCTATCGCGCCAAGCGCGGTGGCCGGAATCGCTGCGTGGTAGGCTGAGGCCTCAGGAGACCTCGCAGGCCTTGCCAGGGCGGGCGTAGCGCGGATCGGCGGTCACCGCTGTATCCGTCAGCGCGCCCAGAAATGCCTCCACGTCGGCCGTTTCGACAGGCGACAGTGCCATGCCGTGCCGGGCGATGGCCTCGCTCAAGGTGTCGGCGCTGCCATCGTGGAGATAGGGCGCGGTCAGCGTCGCGTTGCGGAGCGAGGGCGTGCGGAAGCGGCCGCGATCCTCCATCCGCCCGGTCACACGCGCCAGCCCGAGGTCGCCGTTCGCTGGAGCTTCCGGCTCATTGGCCAGGCGGTGGAAGGCGAGGTCGGTGAACTCGCGCCCCGAATGGCATTGCGCGCACCCGCCCTTGCCGCGAAACAGCGCCTCGCCGCGTGCCGCCGCCTCGGGCAAGGAAGCGCCGCCCGCTGCCGCGCGATCCCAAGCGGTCTCATGGCTGACGATCGTTCGCTGAAACGCAGCCAGTGCCGCAGATACGGACGCGAAGTCGATCCGTCCCTTATCGCGCGGGAAGGACGCCTTGAACAGCTTGCGATAGCAGGGGCTGGCCGAGAGCCGCCGCGCCAGTTCGGCCTCCTGCCCCTTCATGCCCATCTCGACCGGGTCTTCCCCGGCGATCGGCACCAGCGCCTGCAGTTCCAGCGTGGTCAGGTCGGCGTTGCCCCACGTCAGCGGCGAAAAGCTGCCGACGTTCACCAGCGAGGGGACGTTGCGCAGTCCCGGCTCGCCATGCGCTCCCGGATGCGCACGCACGCCGTCGGCGAAGCTGTGGCGGGGATCGTGGCAGGTGGCGCAGGAGAGCGTGCCGTTGATCGACAGGTCGCCGTCATGGAACAGCCGCCTGCCCAGCGCGACACGCGCTTCTTCGCTGCCCTTGTCGTCCCTCGCGGCTCCCGCGCTCGTCGCAAGCGCGAGACCGGCCAGCAGCAGCGCGAGCCGCCCGCCCCGGCTCATTTGACCGGCGCGACCATCACCGTCAGCGCCTGCTCGCCATTGGCGGCGATCTGCAACAGGTGGCGGCCCGCCGGAAGGTCGTACTCGACCATCTTCGTGATGCCCGAGCACTCCGGCCCGTGGCCGTGCGCGACCGAAGTGGAGGCCTTGCCGTCGACGATCACGTCCACCCATGACCGCCCGTTCTGCGCGACGCGATAGCGACCGGCCTGCGGAACGTCGAATGCGAACAATCCGCCATAACTAACTGAACCGCCGGGCTTTCCGGGCTCCAGCACATATTCCACCCTGGGCGTCGCCGCGAGCGTCGCGTCCGCCGCCACGCCCTGCCGCAGCAGCGCCGTGCCTGCGGCCGATGCCTTCACGGCAGCCTTGAGTGGCTGGTGCGCAGCACTCCATCCGGACAGATCGGCCGGGATCGAAGCCGGAGCCGTGCAGGCCGAAGGCGCATGCTCCGCCATAGGTTCCGCCGCGCGCACCGGGCTCGACGCCAGCACTGCGAGAAGGGTCACGCCGAGTATTCGTCTCATGGTCATGGCTCCGCTTTATCCATATACAGAAGGATATATTTATGTACTGCCCGGTGTAATTATGTACGGCGGTATACAGATTCATTCCAAGCGCGAATTCGAATACGGTTCAAGGGGGATTATCATGAAATACCGGATCACCACGGCAATGGCCGCTGCGTTGGCGTGCATGGGCGCACCGGCCCTCGCGGCGGACGAGCCTGCCGACACCGGCAACACCTTCGGCCTCGGCCAGATCGTCGTCACCGCGCCGCGCGTGCAGGACAGCGACATCACGACCACCACCGTCAATGCCGAGGCGATCTACGACTTCTCGCGCGATACGCTGGACGAGGCGGTCAAGCTGATCCCGGGCGTCACGTCTGGCCTGTCCGGCAATTCGCGCAACGAGCGGCTGATCTTCGTGCGCGGGTTCGACCGTTTCCAGGTGCCGCTTTCGATCGACGGCATCCGTGTCTACCTGCCCGCCGACGGGCGGCTCGACTACGGCCGCTTCCTGACGCCCGACGTCGCCGAGATCCAGGTCGCCAAGGGCTACGTCTCGGTCCTCAACGGCCCCGGCGCGATGGGCGGTGCGGTCAACCTCGTCACCCGCAAGCCCGAGAAGGAACTGGACGCCGAGGCGCGCTTCAGCCTGAACCTCGACAACGACGTGGACTACGCGGGCTACACCGGCTTCGTCTCGCTCGGAACGCGGCATGAGAAGTGGTACGCGCAGGCAAGCTACGCACGCAACTTCACCGACCACTGGGATCTCTCGAACAAGTTCGACGCCGCCCGCAACGAGGACGGCGGCGAGCGCGATTTCTCCCGCTCCGAAGACTGGCGCGTCAACGCCAAGGTCGGCTTTACGCCCAACGCGACCGACGAATACGCGATCAGCTTCACCCGCCAGGAAGGCGAGAAGCTGGCCCCGCTCCACGTCTCCGACACCACCGGCCTGCGCTACTGGACCTGGCCGTACTGGAACCTCCAGAACGTCTACTTCCTGTCCAACACCCAGCTTGGCGACATCGCGACGCTGCGCACGCGCATTTACTACAACACTTTCAAGAACAGCCTCGACAGCTTCGACGATGCGCGCCTCAGCACGCAAACGCGCGGCAGTTCGTTCAACAGCGCCTATTCCGATCGCGCCTATGGCGGCTCGGCCCAGCTCGACCTGCGCCCCAGCGAGGCGGAGCGCCTGAGCATCTCGTTCCACTACCGCTCCGACCGTCACCGCGAGATCCAGCAGAGCTTCCCCAGCGGCGCGTGGGAGCCGTGGCAGACCACGGAAGAAACCACCTACAGCGCCGCGATCGAGAACGGCTACAAGCTGACCCCGCAGCTCGAACTGGTGGCGGGCTTCAGCTACGATTGGCGCGATCTTGCCCGCGCGGAAGACTACACCAGCGGCGCGTTCATCTATTACCCCATCCGTAACGGCGATGCCTGGAACGCGCAGGGCCAGCTGCTGTGGACGCCCGACGCCGATACCGACGTGCATCTCTCGGTGTCCTCGCGCGCCCGGTTCCCGACCATCTTCGAGCGGTTCAGCACCCGCTTCGGCGGCGCCGTCTCCAACCCCAACCTTGATGCCGAGCGTGCGACGCAGTTCGAACTGGGCGGCGCGCGCCAGTTCGGGCCGCTGCGCGTCGAGGCTACGGGCTGGTACGCCAAGGTGGATGACGCGATCATCGCGTTCCCGTTCATCTACCGCACCTGCACCCCGGCGGGCGTCTGCACCGACAACGCCGTGTCGCAGAGCCGCAATGTCGGTTCGGGCGACTACTACGGCGGGGAAATCTCGGCGACCGCGCAGATCGGCGAGACGCTTCGCGCAGGCGCGAACTATGGCTGGGTCCACCGCAAGCTGGACGATCCCTCGAACGCCGCCTTCCACCCGACCGGCGTGCCGGAGCACTCGGGCTTCGTCTGGGCCGAGTGGTCGCCGATCCCGGCGCTGCGCGTGCTCCCCAGCCTCGATGTTGCGTCGAGCCGCTGGACGGTGAACACCGCGGGCACCCGCTACTACAAGATCGGCAGCTACGCGCTGGCGAACCTGCGCGTGGACTTCGATGTGACCGACTTCGCCACCCTCGGCATCGGCGGCCGCAACCTGTTCGACGAGAACTACACCACGGTCGACGGCTATCCGGAGGCAGGTCGCACGCTGTTCGTGAGCCTGCGCCTCAAGAACTAGACTGACCGGACGAGCGGAGGTGCGCGAATCCGGGCGCATCTCCGTTCCGCCGGATCAGGACGCGAATGGCTTCAGCGATCCTTCGAGGCGGTAGAACTGCAGATCGGGCGTCGTGTAGAACGAGAGCGAACGCTGTCCCTCGAAATCGTCTATGTGGGTGACTGTCGCGCCATCCGCTTCCTGCCACGAGATCGCATAGGCTCCTCCAGGCAGACTTCGCCACTCGAACGAAACGGTGCCTGTCGCGCCTTCGGATGCTCCCGCGGTGATCGCGTATGTCATCGACAGACCATCGCTGTCGTAGGCGTTCGTCGCATTGAGATCACCGTAATCGACCTCGAAACTCAGGCCCGCCATCGGAAAGATCGCTGTCGTCATGCGCAGATACTCCGAAGCCGCGGTTTTCGGCCCATCCTATGCGCCACCTCCGGACGATGAACCTTAAACGAGATAAATCCTCGCATAGGCCAACTGCTGTCGGGCCACCGGAGGCCGTGCCCTCCTAGAAAATGCCCAGCATCCTCATGCTGGCGACATTGTTGCCGGCAACGATGAAATGATCATCGAGCCTTATTTCCAGCGGCTCGACGACCTGCCGGAACTGCGCGGTCGTCGCGATGTCGCAACCGCTTGGCCTTGCCGCGCCCGATGGATGGTTGTGCGCCAGCACCACACGCCGCGCATCGAGATCGAAAGCGCGCCGCACCGTGCGGCGCAGCGGTATCCGGCATTCGGATCGCTTCCCGCCGGTATAGATGTCCTCGGCGATGTAGACGCCTTCCTCGTTGAAGAAGAACACCAGCACGCACTCCTCGCGCCGACTGCCAAGCCGCGTGACGAGATAGCGATGGAAGGCGCTGGTGTCGGAAGCGATCGGCACGCCGAGCAGAACCTCGCGCGAAGCGGCTTCGGCCATGCGGCGGGCAGCGGCGATGGCTTCCGCGATGCCGGGGCGATCCTCCCCCGCCTCCGCGAGCGCAGTGCGCAGAGCATCGATCGACGCAGAATATATGGTGCGCAGCGATCCGAAGTGCCGGATCAGCCGCCTTGCGATGTCCTCGCCTGTGGGACCGGCATAGGGGGCCAGGAGCGCCGCCAGGACGGATAGCTGCCCAGCTTCCTGTGCCGCGACATGTGATATGCGACCCCCAGGCTCATCGCCACGAACTGGATGTACGATGGCGTGATCGACATCACATCGTAGGCGAACCGGTTGATCTCCTCCAGCGTGAAGCGATAGAGGTGGCCGAACAGCGCGATGATCTGCGCCCCCGCTATCCACAGCGGATAGACCCGGTTGGCATGGAGCGCGATCGTGAACGTGCACGCCATGACGAGCACGTCGATCGCCAGATGCCCGATATTGGTGTGCCGGACGAGGAACGACCCGCCCAGCGCGAAATGGTGCAGCTTGTCCACCACGAGCATCGTGAACAGCACGCCAGAGAGAATACGCTCAGGCGCAGCCGCGCGACGCAGGCAGTAGATAAACAGCAGGGCATAGACGACGAACTGCGCCTTATCCTTGTGATACCAGAGGAACTCCAGCCAGGATTGCTCAGGCATGCCGCTGCCCTCGCGATCCCGGCCGGATACCGGTACATGTCAGGCGACGATGCGAAGATCCGCGCTGCCTGCAGGCTCGGTAGGGCAGCTGCCGGCGTCGTCGCCGACAGCCTTCACCTCGCGACCAATCTCGCGCAGTTCCTGGTGAACGCGCATCATGTCGTTCTGACTCTCGATAAGGGTGCGCTGCGCCTTGGCGAGACGCATCAGCGCGGTCTGACCGGTGAAGACCTGAATGCCCTCGGCCCCGCGGGCGAGGATCATGGACTCCATCAGCCGCGCCGAGGCGAGCAGTGCTGAGTCGAGGGAAAGTTCCGCTTCGGGAAGCTGTCGTGCAATTCGGGCCGTGGCGGCCGCAATGGAAATGGACATGGGTATCCCCCTGAGGCCGCGCCGGCTCTTGCGGTGCGACCCATAACCTGGATGCAGGAGGCTGGAACAAGGCCGTCAGATCAGGTCTGCCAGCGCGCGGACCACGCCAAGCGCGACCATCGCTGCCAGCAGCATGCCCACGGCGATGGCAACCATCGCTGCGGTCCGACTGAGCCCGGCGTTTGCTCCATCGAGCACCTCCGGGACGACCTGGCCGTAACTCTCCCGCTGCCACGGCGCCGTGACCGTGTAGGTCATGGCATCCGAGAGAGTGAGCGGCACTGCCCTGTCGTCCTGAGCCCCGATTGCCGGATCGGACTGGACTTCGGGAACCTGAGGAATCTTATCTGGTATCGGATTACAGGCTGCCGCCACTTCCAGCAGATACTGCCTGTAAGCGCGTGCGAGTTCGGCCCGAGGCGGCGACCCTGTACGGATGCGCACGCCTTCGATGCGCTGGTTCACCGCACTCTCGGAGATGCCGAGTTCCCAGGCGATTTCCTTGCTGGTCCGGTTTTCCGACACGTATCGCAGCACCTCATGCTGCTTGGGTGTCAGTCCCGGGAAGATGTGCAGCAGCGTGGCGCCCTCTACTGCGCGAAGCGGCATCTGTTCCTGACGATCGCTATTCACCATGCCCTGCCAGAGACCTGCCCCGCCTCCGTGAATGAATTGGCCTCGGTGCCGGAGCTGTTCAAGCCCCGCACCTTCGGCCGACCGTATTTTCCACGCAACAGCGCCGCCGTTCGTCCGGTTAGCGCTACTGCGACACGACAGGGCACCCGCCGTGTCGCAGGTTAATTAACGCTGCTGGAAAGCTGGACCCGTAACGGGTGAGGAAAAAATTATTCCTCGCCCATCCGGAGGGCGGCGATGAAGGCTTCCTGCGGAATCTGGACGTTGCCGTATTCGCGCATGCGCTTCTTGCCTTCCTTCTGCTTGTCGAGGAGCTTCTTCTTGCGGCTGATGTCGCCGCCATAGCACTTGGCGGTCACGTCCTTGCGCATGGCGCTGATCGTCTCGCGCGCGATGACCTTGGCCCCGATTGCGGCCTGGATCGGCACCTTGAACATGTGGCGCGGGATCAGTTCCTTGAGCCGTTCGACCAGCGCGCGCCCGCGCGGTTCGGCCTGGCTGCGATGGACGATCATCGACAGCGCATCGACCGGCTCGTTGTTGACGAGGATGTTCATCATCACGAGGTCCCCCTCCTGAAGCCCGGTCTGCTCGTAGTCGAAGCTGGCGTAGCCGCGGCTGATCGACTTCAGGCGATCGTAAAAGTCGAACACCACTTCATTGAGCGGCAGATCATAAGTCACCTGCGCGCGGCCGCCGACATACGTGAGATCCTTCTGGATACCGCGACGGTCCTGGCATAGCTTGAGGATCGAGCCGAGATACTCGTCCGGCGTGTAGATCACCGCCTTGATCCACGGCTCCTCCATGAAGTCGATCTTGACCGGATCGGGCATGTCGGAGGGGTTGTGCAGTTCCTTCACGCTGCCGTCAGTCATCGTCAGACGATAGACCACCGAAGGCGCCGTGGTGATGAGGTCGAGGTCGTATTCGCGGCTGAGGCGTTCCTGGATGATCTCCAGATGCAGCAGGCCGAGGAAGCCGCAGCGGAAACCGAAGCCCAGCGCCGCGCTCGATTCCATTTCGAAGCTGAACGAGGCGTCGTTGAGACGCAGCTTGCCGATCGATTCGCGCAGCTTTTCGAAGTCGTTGGCATCGACCGGGAACAGGCCGCAGAACACCACCGGCTGCACTTCCTTGTAGCCCGGCAGCGCCTCGGTGGCGCCCTGCTTCACGGTGGTGATGGTGTCGCCGACCTTGGCCTGTTCGACTTCCTTGATCTGCGCGGTGATGAAGCCGATCTCGCCCGGGCCTAGTTCGGGCAGGTCGATGCGCTTGGGCGTGAAGCAGCCGACGCGGTCGACCAGATGGTCGGTTCCGCCCTGCATGAACTTGACCGCGAGGCCCTTCTTGATGACGCCGTCGATGACGCGCACCAGAATAACGACGCCGAGGTACGGGTCGTACCACGAATCGACCAGCATCGCCTTGAGCGGCTTGTCGCGCTCGCCCTTCGGCGGCGGGATCTTCCTGACGACGGCTTCGAGCACTTCGGCGATGCCGATGCCCGACTTCGCGCTCGCCATGACGGCCTCGGAAGCGTCGATCCCGATCACTTCCTCGATCTCGTTGCGCACCTTCTCAGGTTCGGCGGCAGGGAGGTCGATCTTGTTGATGACGGGCACGATCTCATGGTCGTGCTCGATCGACTGGTAGACGTTCGCGAGCGTCTGCGCTTCCACGCCCTGCGCCGCGTCGACCACCAGCAGCGCGCCTTCGCAGGCGGCAAGGCTGCGGCTGACTTCGTAGGCGAAGTCGACGTGGCCAGGCGTGTCCATGAGGTTCAGCTCATAGGTCAGCCCGTCGGACGCGGTGTAGTTCAGGCGCACGGTCTGCGCCTTGATGGTGATGCCGCGTTCCTTCTCGATGTCCATGTTGTCGAGCACCTGCGCGCTCATCTCGCGCTCGGACAGGCCGCCGGTGGTCTGGATCAGACGGTCGGCGAGGGTCGACTTGCCATGGTCGATGTGGGCAATGATGCTGAAGTTACGGATCTGCGCGAGTTCGGTCATGGAAGCGCCGTTAGAGCATTTTCCGCCGGTGTGAAATCACCCCTGCGCCGGGAAAATGCGAAAAACGGCGATCAAATCATGCAGTGCGGCGCAACAAGCCGCCCTCAGCCCGTTCCCGCCGCATCCGCGCGGGCATGAACTGGACCGCGCCGTTGTCGTCGAGTTCCAGCGCCTGCGCGAATTCGAGGCCGAGGCGATCCTCCTTGCACCAGCGCGAAGTCGCCATGACGACATAGCCTTCGGACAGGTGGACGCCGAAGTTCGTGCCCACCGGCACATTCCACAGCCCCTCGATCATCGCCCCGGTCTGGGAGATGTTGCGGATCGTCCCGTCGTAAGTGTGTGAGCCGTGCTCCAGCACGACCTTGCGCAGCATCGTCTGGCGCGGCGGGCGAGCGGAGCGCGGGCCCTTGGCGACCGCGATGAGACCCTGCGCCAGTTGCGCCGCCACGGCGGGTGCCGTCAGCGCGCGTTCGTAGATGTAGCCCTGAACATGGCTGCATCCCAGCATCCGCACGAGATCCAGCTCGTCCAGCGTCTCGACGCCTTCCGCCGTGGTCTCCATGCCGAGTGCTTCGGCGAGGTTCACGATCGAGGAGATGATCGCCCCGTTGCGGCTGCCCTGAATGGTCGCGCCGCGCACGAAGCTCTGGTCGATCTTGATCTTGTCGAACGGTGCCTTCTTCAGATAGCCGAGCGACGAATAGCCCGTCCCGAAATCGTCGAGCGCCAGCCGGACGCCAAGGTTCTTGAGCGCGCTGAACATGGCCTCGGTGGTCTTGTCGTCGCTGAGGAAGACGCTCTCGGTGATCTCCAGCTCCAGTCGGGAGGGAGAGATGCCAGCCCCCGCGATGGCGCTGGTGACGATGGCCGGGAGCGCCGGGTTGGCGAACTGCAGCGGCGAGACGTTGACCGCCACGCGAACTTCCTCGGGCCACTTCGCGAGGTCGGCGCAGGCGGTGCGCAGCGCCCATTCGCCGATCTGCGCAACCAAGCCGGTTTCCTCGGCCACCGGCACGAACTTGGCGGGCGAGATGTAGCCGTGGACCGGATGGTTCCAGCGCAACAGCGCTTCGTAGCCGGTGATCCGCTCGGTCGTGGTGCGCACCTGCGGCTGGTAGTGCAGTTCCAGCGAGCCGCTGGCGATGGCGTCGCGCAGATCCTGTTCGAGCTGCTGCCGCTCCTTGGCGTCGGAGTGCAGATCCTCGTCATAGAAGTGATGTCGCCCGCGCCCCCCGCCCTTGGCCGCATAGAGTGCGAGGTCCGCGTTGCGGATCAGCGCGTCCGACGTCATGCCGTCGTCCGGACACAGCGCGATGCCGACCGAGGCGCCGATGACAACGCGCGCGCCCTCTATGGTGTAGGGCTGCGACAGGTTCTCGATGATGCGGCGCGCCAGATGGGCGAGACCCTCGCGGTTCTGTGCTCCGTGGAGGATGACCTGGAACTCGTCGCCACCAAGACGCCCGACACGGCCACGGTCGCCCACGGTGGTGCCGAGACGCTCCGCGACCTGCTTGAGCAGGGCGTCGCCCGCCGGATGTCCCATCGTGTCGTTGACCGCCTTGAACCGGTCGAGGTCGAGCAGGAACACCGCGCAGGCTCGTGTCTCGATGCGCGGGCTGGTGAGGATCTTCTCCAGCCATTCCGACATCTGGAAGCGGTTGGCGAGCTTGGTCAGCGAATCGAAGCGCGCCAGCTGCGTGACATGCGCCTGCGAGCGGCGCTTCTCGGTCAGGTCCGTGCCCGAGCCGCGAAAGCCCATGAAATTGTTGAACTGGTCCAGCACCGGACGACCCGAGATCGACCACCACCGTTCGTCCCGCTCGCCGGTCGCGGCTCGGACGCCGAGATCCTGGAACGAGGAGCGCGTGTTGAGGTGGAACACCAGCGTCCTCTCGCCCTGCTGCCCCGCCGCTTCCAGCATGAACAGGCCGGTGAACGGCTTGCCTTCGAGGTCGGAGACGTCGCGGCCCAGCAGCCGGGCAATGGTGTTCGAGACGTATGTGATGCGGCCCTGTCGGTCGGTCTCCCAGAACCAGCCCTGCCCCGTCTGCTCGTATTCGTGCAGGAGCTGCTCCGCCCGGCGCTGCTCCCGCTCGCGCTCGGCAAAGTGGAGCGATTCGGAGGACGCCGCGCGCGCCTGGCTGATCGCCATCATCAGACCAATGAGGCCGCCGATGGCCAGCAGCGTGAACGCGGCGATCGAGCCACCGAACAGCGAGGCGCCGCCCCACAACCCGATCGTCGCGCCGACGACCGAGGTCAGGCGGCTTTGCAGCAGCGCGGTCGCCATGAGGATGGCGATGACGTAGATGTTGACCGTGACTTCCCAGCCGAGGCCGGGATGCAGGTGGGTCCAGCGTGCGGCTCCGAAGCCGAAAAGGCCCATCGGCAGGACGACCGCGAGAACGAGCAGCGGATAACGCTGCCAGCCGTCATGCGCGATCCGCCGCTCCAGCCGGGCGTAAAGCGTCGCCGGAAGGCAGAGCGTCATGCCGAGTGCCAAACAGGCCGCAGAGACGGCATCGGGAAACGCGCCCGAAATCAGGCTCATCAGGACCGCGCAAAGCAGCAGCCCCGGAGCCATCAGCAACCAGCGGCGGCAGGTCAGGTAATGGAGCATGTCCTCCACGCCGGGACGGGCGCGGAAGCGCGCGAAACCGCCGACGGCCGAAGGCGCAGGCGTGCTCGCCTCCTCCGCCGATCCGGCCGTTGGATCGTCATCGGGCACGCTCGATTCGGGCACGCGCCCGCCTCCGGCGCCCGAGTGCGCCGCCTGTCGTTCACCACGCAGACCTAGTTTCGCCATGTCCGCGACCATGCCCTTGACGCCATTGCGAAAGCGTTAAGCCGCGCCCTGTTCGCCACGACTGGCCGGGCTTTGCGCAACGATCACTTGCGCCAAGCATTTCACTTGCCCCGGCTTCGTCGCCGTGCTTGCTTCACTGCAACCGGCCGGCGACGAAGCCGGTCCACAGACGGGAGACATAGCCATGCGGCACATCGCCATCGTCGGATCGGGTCCGGCGGGCTACTATACCGCCGAAGCCGCGCTCAAGCAGTGGGGCGACGAGGTCCGCGTCGATATCTTCGACACCCTGCCCGTGCCCTTCGGGTTGATCCGCACCGGCGTTGCGCCCGACCACCAGTCCATCAAGGCCGTCGCGCGCCGCTATGAGAGCACTGCCCTCACCCGCAACGTGCGCTTCGTCGGCAACGTGATGCTCGGCCGCGATCTTTCCGTGGCGGAATTGCAGGAGCTCTACGACGCGGTGATCCTCGCCACGGGTGCGCCGCATGACCGCAAGCTGGGCCTTCCCGGCGAGGAACTGCCCAACGTCTTCGGCTCGGCGGCATTCGTCGGCTGGTACAACGGCCATCCGCAGTTCGCAGGGCTCCATCCCGACCTGTCGCACCAGACCGCCGTCGTCGTCGGCAACGGCAACGTGGCGCTCGACGTGGCGCGCATCCTCGCCAAGTCGGAGGACGAGCTCGCCGATTCCGACATCGTCGCCCATGCCCTTGCCGGGCTGCACGATTCGGCGGTGCGGCGCATCGTCATCCTCGGTCGCCGGGGGCCGCACCAGATCGCGATGACGCCCAAGGAACTGAGCGAGCTCGCCAAGCTGTCGCGCGCGCATCCGGTCGTCGATGCAGCCGACCTGCCACCCGTCGAGGCGGATGCCGGGTTGGATACGGGCCTGCGCAAGTCGCTCGGCCACCTGCGCGCCTTCGCCGCCAACGAGGACAACCGGCCTGACGACGTGACCGTGGAGTTCGACTTCTTCGCCGCCCCCCGCGCCATCCTCGGCGAAGGCAGGGTCGAGGCGGTCGAGGTCGAACGCACCCGGCTCGTCGATGGCAAGGCCGTAGGCACGGGCGAGACCTACCGCATTCCCGCAGGCATGGTGATCGCCTGCATCGGCTACCAGACCTCGCCGATCCCCGACGTCCCCTACGACGAACAGGGCGGCCGCTTCGCGAACGAAGAGGGCCGCATCGCGCCGGGCCTCTACTGCGTCGGCTGGGCCCGGCGCGGGCCGACCGGGACGATCGGCACCAACCGACCCGACGGCTTCGCGATCATCGAGAAGGTTGCCGTCGACATCCCCGGCGATTCCGGCAAGCCCGGTCGCCCCGGCTTCGACACCCTTGCCGAGCGGCGCGGCCTGCAGGTGGTCAAGTTCACCGACTGGCAGAAGATCGACGAGGCCGAAGTCGCCGCCGCCCGCACCGGCGCGCCGCGCGAGAAGTTCGTCGAGGTGGACAAGATGATCGAGGCGACCGGGCGGGTCTGAACCCGCCCCTCCGGCCGGTCAGGGCGTCAGCGCCAGACCGGCCACGGCCGCCGCGATCACCAGCACGGGCGTTACCCACGGCCCCTTGAGCCGCCAGACGGCGATGAGGCCTACGGCGAGGATCAAGCCGCCTGCGATCAGGTCAGTCGTGCGATCCAGCACGGCGGCACCCAGTTGCAGCAGGGTGGCGGCGATAACGCCCACCACCGCTGCGGCGACGCCCGCGAGGATGCGATGCAGCGCGGGGTTCTCGACAATCGCTTCCAGCCGCTCGAAGAAGATCATCGAGAACGCGAACGCGGGCAGGAACATGCCTGCCGTGATCGCCACGGCTCCGGCCACGCCGCCCACGACATAGCCTGCGAACGTCGCGAAGATCACCAGCGGCGCAGGGAGCACGCCCGCCAGCGCCACGCCGTCGAGGAACGACCCATCGGTAAGCCAGCCGCGCCCCACGGTATCGCCACGCACATAGGGAATGGCGGTATAGGCCCCGCCGAAGGTCAGCAGTCCGCCCTTGAGGCCCGCAATGAACAGTAGCGGCACGGTGGCCTTCGCTGCGGACGAGGCGAGGACATGCGTGCTCGCCCCTCCATGGAGCAGCACGGCCAATAGCGCGGCGGCGACCAGAATGCCGATCATCGCCACTCGCCTCGCTGCGAAGCCATAGGCAAGCCCTGCGGCGACCAAGGGCAGCCAGAACGGCACCGAAGCGAGCGTCGCCACGAAGCTCAGTAGCGCCAGCAGGATTAGCAGCCGGTCTTCCAGCACATGTCCGCCGATCCGATGCACGGCTCGTGCGATGATCGCCAGAACCACGATCTGCACGCCGAGGAACGCGCTCGCCGCGCCGGGGCTGCCGACGATCCAGTCGCGATAGGCCCAGCCCGCGAGCAGCATCAGCACGAAGCCCGGCAGCATGAAGCCCAGCCCCGCCAGCAAGCCGCCGACCCGCCCGCGCGCCATCATTCCCATGTGGACGCAAAGCTCATGCGCCTCCGGCCCCGGCAGCACCTGCATGATCGCGAGCAGGCGGTTGAAGCGCGCTGGAGATATCCAGCGCTCCTCCTCCACCAGCGCCTGACGCACCATGGCGATCTGCGCGACCGGCCCGCCAAAGGCGAGGCAGCCGAAGCGCAGGAACTTGAGGAACAGTGCTGGCAGGGTGATCCGGGGAGGACTGGCCTCGATATTCGTCGTCATTGCACGCTCCTGCCGCAAAACGGCCCAAGGAGCGGAACTTGGACGAATCGCCGTCTGAACGGGCGTCCGCACTGCCCGTGGCGCATTCATACCATCGCGCGTCCGGCGCGAAAGAGGGCCTGAACGAAAAAGGCCGGAGCTTTCGCCCCGGCCCTTTCCCTGTTCCAAAACCCGAAGGTCAGACGCGCATCGGCATCAGCACGTAAAGCGCGGGGCTCTTCTCGTCCTGACGGATCAGCGTCGGCGCGGCGGCGTCGGCAAGGTGGAGTTCCACCGTGTCGCCGTCGATCTGGCCGAGGATGTCCTTGAGATAGTTGGCGTTGAAGCCGATCTCGAAGCCGTCCGAAGCGTACTGCGCGGGTACTTCCTCAGCTGCGGTGCCGTTGTCGGGCGAGGTGACCGAAAGCGTCACGCGATCGTTGTCGAGCGCCATCTTCACCGCGCGGGTCTTTTCGGTGGCGATGGTCGCCACGCGGTCCACGCCCTGGAAGAAGCTCTTGGGATCGACCTTGAGCAGCTTGTCGTTGGCGGTCGGGATGACGCGCGTATAGTCCGGGAACGTGCCGTCGATCAGCTTGCTGGTCAGCACCACGCCATGCTCGCCGCCGAGCGTGAAGCGGATCTTGCTGGCCGACAGGTCGACGAGGACGTTGGTGTCCAGCGCCTCTTCCAGAAGCTTGCGCAGTTCGCCCACGCACTTACGCGGCACGATCACGTCAGGCATGCCCTCCGAACCGTCCGGACGCGCGATGGTGAAGCGCGCGAGGCGGTGGCCATCGGTGGCGGCGGCCTTCAGTTCCTCGTCACTGACATGCAGAAAGATGCCGTTGAGGTAGTAGCGCGTCTCCTCGGTGGAGATCGCGAAGCGGGTGCGGTCGATCAGCTGCGCGAGCGTGGCGGCCGAAATCTCGAAGCTGGTCGGCAGTTCGCCTTCCGCGATCATCGGGAAGTCGTCGCGCGGCAGCGTCGGCAGCTGGAAGCGGCTGCGACCGGCCTTCACCACCATGCGGTTGTCCGCCGAATCGAGGCTCACCTGGCTGCCTTCGGGCAGCTTGCGTGCGATGTCGAACAGCAGGTGCGCGGAAACCGTGATCGCCCCCGCCTGCTCCACCGCAACGGCGCCCAGCGTCTCGACCACCTGGAGGTCGAGGTCGGTCGCCATGATCTTGAGCGAGCCACCCGCGGACGCCTCGATCAGCACGTTCGACAGGATCGGAATGGTATTGCGGCGCTCGACGACCGACTGCACGTGAGAAAGGCAGCGCAGCAGCGTGGAACGTTCGATAGTGGCCTTCATGACAGCCTCAAGTCCCCCTTGGTCGGGCACGGGATACGGACATCCCTTGAATTCGGACGACTATCTCTAACGCGAGTCAGGGGCGCGGCAAGCTGGATGTGGCGGGATTGCGGCGAATCTGGGGATAAATCGGGGGTTTGCCGCCATTCGTCGTCCCGGACCATGCCGGGACGACGATACGGTCATCTCAGACCATCACCATGCCGCCGTTGACGTGGATCGTCTGTCCGGTGACGTAGCCCGCTTCCTTGCTGGCAAGGAACACGGCGGCGGAGGCGATGTCGCCGCCCTCGCCCATGCGGCCCATCGGGATGCGGCCATTGAGCGCTTCCTTCTGCGCGTCGGGCAGCACGTCGGTCATCGCGGTGCGGATGAAGCCGGGGGCGATGCAGTTCACGGTGACGCCGCGGCTGGCGAGTTCCTGCGCCAGCGACTTCGACATGGCGGTGATGCCGCCCTTGGCCGCGCAGTAGTTCATCTGGCCGGGGTTGCCGGTCGTGCCGACCACCGAGGTCACGTTGATGATGCGACCGAAGCGCGCCTTCATCATCGGCTTGGTGGCCGCGCGCATCAGGCGGAAGGTGGATTCGAGGTTGATGCGGATCACCTGATCCCATTCCTCGTCCTTCATGCGCATCGCGAGGTTGTCGCGCGTGATGCCGGCATTGTTGACGAGGATGTCGATCTTGCCGAGCGATTCGAGCGCGGCGGGCACCAGCTTCTCGACCTGCTCGGGATCGCCGAGGTTGCAGGCGATGGCGACGTGGTCGACTTCCTGGAGGTGCTGCGGGGTGTGCTCGTCGAGTTCATCGCGGAAGGCGCGCAGCTTGTCGGCATTGGAGCCCGAGATCGCCAGGCGCGCACCCTGCGCCGCCAGCGCGCGGGCCACGGCCGAGCCGATCCCCCCGCTTGCGCCGGTCACCAGGGCAGTCATTCCGTTGAGGTTGAACATGTCAGTCTCCGTAATCCATTTTCACGCGGAGGCGCGGAGACGCGGAGCGGCCTTCGGCCGGTGTGTATCCGTTGACGATGCGCCGGATACCATCCTTCATCGTCTCGCCGCCAAAATTCAGAAGCAGCCCTACGGGCTGATCGAGCAAACGCAAGTAGGTGAGAAGCTGCTTGGCGTGAACCTTGGCCAATTGCTCCACCGACTTCACTTCCACCACTAGCCGATCTTCCACGATGAGATCGGCACGAAACGCACCGGCAAAGTGCAAACCCTCGAATGATATGTCGACCGGCTTTTGCCGGACGACCTTCCATCCTGCCCGCTCAATGCTCGCTGCAAGCAGCGTTTCATAGACGCTTTCGAGAAGCCCCGGCCCAAGCTTGCGGTGGATGCGTATTGCGGCATCCACCACTTCCGCGCTCAGTCGATCGATCTCGGCCATTCATCCTCCGCGTCTCCGCGCCTCCGCGTGAAATTGCTTTCTAACGCGCTGGCGCTGCGACGCGAATCAAAGTCCTTTAATCAGTTCCTCGATCTCGGCCATCGAGGTGGCGGCGGTGACGTCCACTTCGCCAGCCGAACGCTTGATCATCGGGCCGACGACCTTGCCGCCGATCTCGACGAAGCGCTCGACGCCTGCCGCGTGCATGGCGATCGCGCTTTCGCGCCAGCGGACGCGGCCGGTAACCTGCTCGACCAGCAGGCGCTGGACTTCGGCGGGGTCGGTGACGACCGAGGCGGTGACGTTGGCGAACAAAGCGACGCGCAGCGGGCCCGGAGGGGTTGCCGCCAGCGCCTCGGCCATCGCATCGGCGGCGGGCTGCATCAGCGGGCAGTGGAACGGCGCCGAGACGGGCAGCGCGATGCCGCGCTTGATGCCGTGGTCCTTGACCAGCGCGATGGCGCGCTCGATCGCTTCCTTGTGGCCCGAGATGACGACCTGCGTCGGGTCGTTGTCGTTGGCGACGGTGCAGACCTGACCTTCGGCAGCGGCTTCGGCGAGCGCAGTGGCCTTGTCGATGTCGGCGCCGAGCAGCGCGGCCATGGCGCCCACGCCCACCGGCACGGCAGCCTGCATCGACTGGCCGCGCAGCTTCAGCAGGCGCGCGGTGTCGGCAAGGCTGAACGCGCCCGCGGCGCAGAGCGCGGTATATTCACCCAGCGAGTGACCGGCAACGAAGTCCGCCTTGTCCGCAAGGCTGATGCCGCCTTCCTTCTCCAGCACGCGCAGGACGGCGATGGCGTTCGCCATGATCGCCGGCTGGGCGTTCTCGGTGAGGGTCAGCTGATCCTCGGGCCCTTCGGTCATGATGCGGAAAAGGTTCTGGCCGAGCGCGTCGTCGACCTCCTGGAAGACTTCGCGCGCGATGGCGCTGGCTTGTGCGAGTTCGGCGCCCATGCCGACCTTCTGGCTGCCCTGTCCGGGGAAAACGAATGCACGCATCTGCGACCGCTCCTTGGCTTTACGGCGGGCCGAGGCCACGCGCCGCTTGCGAATCGATTGTGGCGCGGCGGGTTATTGACCTTAAGGGCTGAGGGCAAGTCCCGAGGCGCTCCGTTCACCCGAAAGCGATGTCGATGGTGACGCCTTTCGAGAAGTCCCCGGCGGTTTTCCGCACGGTTTCGTAGAAGCCCGTCAGGCTTGGCATGGGCTCATAAAGCTCCAGCATGTGCCCGTACCGCGCCACCGCATCGACGAAGACGTAGCGGAACCCGTCGGTCATCTCGGCATCGAGCGCGACATCGTGCCCCTGCTCCGCGAACCGGGCGATGGCGGCGTCGAGATCGTCGACGAACAAGGCGACGTGGTGCAGCCCTTCCCGGTCGGAACCTTCCGCATAGAGGTCATGGAAGGCGGAGGGGCCGGGATTGTTCTGCTGGCAGAACTCGATCATCACCTCACCCCACTGGCCGTAGGCGCTCGAATGGTCGAGTTGCCGCTCCACCCCGCGATGGACTGCACGCACCAGCGGAATGTTGTCGGCCACGTAGTACGGCCCCGAGCCGAAGGCGGCGCAATGCGCCCGTGCGGAGGCACGCACATCGGGCACGAAATAGGCGATCTGGCGGATCGGCAGCGCCATCGTTCTCTCCCACTTGTTATCGGGCGGAAGAGTGGCGCGCCGTTCAGCCGAAGGGAACTAGCTTATTGGCGGCGTCGTGGCCGATATCCGCTTCGCCCACGAACGGGATGGCGTGGCGGTTGCACCAGTACTGCGCGATCTCCAGCGCATCGGCGCCGAAGGGGCGGTCGTTCTCCGGCACGTCGCTGACGCGGCCAAGGCGCAGGCCCGCGATGCCGCCAAGGTGCGCCGTCGCGTGGAAGAACAGGCGGTCCACGGCGTAGAGATGCTCCGACACCTCCTCCACCATCACCACATGGTTGGCGAGGCCCGGCATCAGCCGCGTGCCGCCCAGCATCGCCAGCGTCATCAGGTTGAACGCGACGACGGGGTGGCGTTCACCAGCAAGCGAGGGTTCGAGTCCCTCCTCCGCTACCATCATGAAATTCAACGCACGCCGCACTGCATCCACGCCGCCTTCTCGCCGGATATCGGCCAGCATCGGCCCGTGGACCGGCTTGCCGATCCGCTCGCGATAGAGCCCGCCCAGCAGGTATCCCGCGTCCGAATAGCCGAGGTAGGTCTTCTGCCCCGCCGCATGGTCGAAGCGCGCCAGCGCGGCTTCCGCGATCCGGCATGCGCCATAGCCGCCCCTCGCGAACCACACCGCATCGACGGAGGGATCGTTGGCGCACTCCACCAGCGCGTCGCGGCGCATGTCGTCCGGCCCGGCGAAATGGCCCTCCACCGCGAAGCACTGGTCATGGATCATGAGGTCCACGCCGGGGAACTCGGCAGCGGCGAGCGCGCGGACGGCCTCGGCATCCTCGGGGGTGATCGGGGTGGACGGTGCGCAGACGGCGATACGTGTCATGCGCATAACTCCTATCGAGGTTGTCACGGCGGGCAAGGCCGCATACGGCTTGCCGCATGACCGACATGCGCGACCTTACCGCCCACCCCTGGTTCTTCTGCGGCATTGGGGGCTCGGGGATGCTCCCGCTCGCGCTGATCCTCAAGGGCCACGGCGCGTGGATCGGTGGATCGGACCGCAGCCGCGACCAGGGGCGCAGCACGGAGAAGTTCGCCTGGCTCGAATCGCTCGGCTTCGAGCTGTTCCCGCAGGATGGCAGCGGCGTCACTTCGGCGCAGCAGACGCTGGTCGCCTCGGCGGCGGTGGAGGACACCGTGCCCGAAGTGGTGCGCGCCACCGAACTCGGCTGCCCGCGCATGAGCCGCGCGCAACTTCTGGCGACGCTGTTCAACGCCGCGCCCTTCGGCGTCGCCATCGGCGGCACTTCGGGCAAGTCGACCGTCACCGGCATGACCGGCTGGATCATGACCGCCGCCGGGCGCGATCCCACGATCATGAACGGCGCGGTGATGAAGAACTTCGTTGCCCCGGATGCCCCTTTCGCCAGCGCCCGGGTCGGTTCGGGCGATGCCTTCGTGTCCGAGGTGGACGAAAGCGACGGTTCGATCGCGCTCTATCGACCGAAGGTTGCGGTGCTGGGCAACGTCAGCCTCGACCACAAGAGCCTTGAGGAACTGCGCGAACTCTTCGGGGATTTCCTCGCCCGCGCCGACGTCTCGGCGATCAACCTCGACGATGCGGAGACCGCCGCGCTGGCCCATCGTGCGCAGGCACTGGTGACGTTCGGCGTGACCTCGGGCGACGCGCAGATCGGCGCAAGCGACATCGTGGAAGGCCCGACCTCGCTGACGGCCACCGTGCTCGACCGGCGTGACGGCACTTCGCATGCGCTGGCGCTGAAACTGCCGGGCCGCCACAACCTTTACAACGCGCTTGCCGCCATAGCCGCCGCCAATGCCGCGGGCGTTACGGTGGCGGAAGCGGTTGCAGCGCTCGGCTCGTTCGAGGGGCTGGCACGGCGCTTCGACATCGTCGGCACCTCACCCTCGGGCATCGCGGTAATCGACGATTTCGGCCACAACCCGGACAAGGTTTCCGCCACGCTCGCCACGCTGAAGGCCCATCCGGGGCGCGTGATGGCGTTCTTCCAGCCGCACGGCTACGGCCCGCTGCGCCAGATGGGCGCGGAACTGGCCGAAGTCTTCGCGCGCAAGCTCGGCCCCGATGACGTTACGATCCTGTGCGATCCGGTCTACTTCGGCGGCACCGTCGACCGCAGCGAGGGCAGCGAACGCATCGTGCGGCTCATCGAAAGCCATGGCGGCAAGGCGGAATACGTGCCGAGCCGCGAGGACTGCGGCACGCGCATCGCCGAGATCGCAAGGCCCGGCGACCGCGTGGTCATCATGGGCGCGCGCGACGATACGCTGACGGTGTTCGCGCGCGAGGTGCTGGAAAAGCTGGCCTGATCGTCGTCCCGGACTTGCTCCGGGATCGCTGGCCGTGAACGGCCTACCTATCAGTATGCCACCGGGGGCACCCGCCCAAAGACAGCCACCGGTCCCGGATCAAGTCCGGGACGACGGGATATTCAGCGCGCCCTCAATGCCCCTTACCGCGCGCCTTGGCGACGAGGTGGACGATGACCGCCACCACCGCACCCAGCACCAGCCCGACCACGGCCGAAGCGAAGGCATAGCCCAGCCAGCCTGCCACCGGACCCAGCGGCCCGGTCGCCTCGGCCAGCGCGTGCTGGACGCCGTGGGCGACATGCGCCGGGCCGGGCACGCCCAGTTCCTCCAGCCCGTGCAGGATGATCCCGCCGCCGACCCACAGCATCGCCACAGTGCCGACGCTGCCGAGCAGCTTGAGCACTACCGGCATGGCCTTGAGCAACCCGCGACCCAGCGCCTGCGATCCGCTGCCGGGCTTCTTCGTCAGGTGCAGGCCGACGTCGTCCATCTTCACGATCAGCGCCACCGCGCCGTAGACCGCTATGGTGATGGCGATCCCGACGAGCGCCAGCGTGACGGCGCGCGCCACCAGCGTCTCGTCGCCGACTTCGGCCAGCGCAATCGCCATGATTTCAGCCGACAGGATAAGGTCGGTGCGCACCGCGCCGGAAACGCGCGTCTTCTCGAACGTGGCGGCGTCCTCAATCGGATCCTCCAGCGTCTCGCCGTGCTTCTCGCCACCGAGCTTTTCCAGCACTTTCTCCGCGCCCTCGAACGCGAGGTATAAGCCGCCCGCCATCAGGATCGGCGTGATCGCCGCCGGCAGGAAGGCACTCAGCAGCAGCGCGATGGGCAGCAGGATCACCAGCTTGTTGAACAGGCTGCCCTTGGTGATCTTCCAGATGATCGGCAGTTCGCGGTCCGGCGTGAAGCCGGTGACGTAGCCGGGCGTCACCGCCGCATCGTCGATCACCACGCCTGCGGCCTTGGTGCCCGCCTTGGCCACCCCCGCCCCCACGTCGTCGAGCGAAGCGGCTGCGGCGCGGGCGATGACCGATACGTCGTCAAGCAGGGCGACAAGGCCGGAAGGCATCAGGATTCCTTTTGTTTGCAGGTGCGAACGAGGCGCCAGCCATGCGGGGTAATCGAGGCGCGATCAAGCGAAAGCGGAACCGACTTAAAACGTCGCCGCCTTCGCCGTTCTCTTGGACATGTGAAGGGCGCTCCACAGTGGGGCCGTCCAAACGGCTTACCGGGGTTCCATCTTCACTTCCCCACTTTCTTCGCCAGCCGCAGGACGTAGCCGATGATCTCCGCGACCGCCTGGTAGTGCTCGATCGGGATCGGGTGGTCGATCTCCACCGCCGCGAACAGCGCGCGGGCGAGGGGCGGGTTCTCGATCACCGGCACCCCGGCCTCGCGCCCCACTTCGCGGATGCGCAGCGCCACGGCGTCGACGCCCTTGGCCACCACCGTTGGCGCGGCGGTGACGCCGTGTTCGTACTTCAGCGCGACGGCGTAGTGCGTCGGGTTCGTCACGATCACGCTCGCGGTCGGCACCGCCGCCATCATGCGCTTGCGCGATCGCTGCATCTGGATCTGGCGGATCTTCGCCTTGATCTTGGGATCGCCCTCGCTCTGCTTGTGCTCGTCCTTCACTTCCTGAAGCGTCATGCGCATGCGCTGGAGGAATGACCGCCGCTGCCAGAGGAAGTCGAACAGCGCCAGCGCCGCCACCAGCGCCACCACCGCGCGCAGGATCTCGAACGCCAGTTGCCCCGCCGCCGCACCGATCGCGCCGGGAGAGCGCCCGACGAGGCCGTCCGCCCCCTCCATGCGCGGCGCGAACACCAGCCACACGACAAGCCCGATGACGCCCAGCTTCGCCAGCGTCTTGGCGAACTCCACCAGCGCGCGGGTGCCGAACAGACGCTTCGCGCCGCTCGCCGGGGAGAGCTTGGACCACTTGGGGGAAAGGCGTGACCAGCTCAGCACGACGCGGCCTTGCAGGAACACGGTGCCGATGGCGGCGGTCAGCAGCACCGCGAAGACCGGCAGCAGAGAGACCAGCGCGTGCCACATCACCCCGGTCGCCAGCCCCTGCGCGCCTTCCGGATCGAGCGGAAACTCCTGCGCGTCACCCCAGAGCCGCTTGAGCATGGTGCCCAGCCGCTCCATCGCCGAAAGGCCCAGCCAGCCGGTGACGGCAAGGGCGCCCGCCATCATCGTCGCATGGCGAACTTCCGGCGCGATGGCGACTTCGCCGCGCTTGCGGGCATCCTCCAGCTTCTTGGGGGTCGGCTCGTGCGTGCGCTGGTCCTTGTCGGCTTCGTCAGCCATGGGTCAGGCTCCTTTTCGCCAGAACCCCACACTCGTCATTGCGAGCATAGCGAAGCAATCCAGAGCGGTTTGCGCTCACGCTGGATTGCTTCGCTATGCTCGCAATGACGACGGAAGAGCGGGTGGGGCTCACGCTCACAGCTTCCACCCGTCCTGCATGAACGTGGTCATGGCCGTGGCGAAGGCGGTCAGCATCGCGCCGATGGTCATCGCCAGCACCGACAGGCCCAGCAGCAGGTTCAGCGGCTGTGCGATGAAGAACACCTGGATCGCCGGGGCCACCCGCGCCGCCAGGCCGAGGCCGAGGTTGAACAGCATGCCGAACAGGATCAGCGGCGCGGCAAGGCTCAAGCCCAGCGACATTGCCTGTCCCATGACCGAAACGGCGAGGTGCGCGAAGTCGGCGGCGGGCGGCAGGCCGCCCACCGGAAAGCTGGCGTAGGAGCCGAAGATCGCGGTGATCCACAAGTGATGGACGCCCGCCGCCATGCAGGTGACGACGGCGGCGATGCCGATCAGGCGCGACAGCAGCGGCGCCTGCCCGCCCATCGCCGGGTCCACCACCAGCGCGGAGGACAGGCCCACCTGCTGCGAGGCGATGGCCCCGGCCATGGCGGCGGCGCTGAACACGATGCGCACGATCATGCCCAGCGCAATACCGACGGTGACTTCGCCCATGACCAGCAGCGGCAGCGAGATGCCCGATTGCAGCGCCGGGCTCACCCGCACCTCCAGCATGCCGTACATGCCGAAGGTGAAGGCCAGCGCCATGATGAGCCGGATCTGCGGCGGCACCGACTCCTCGGAAAAGGCGGGCAGCAGCATGACCACGCCGCCCACCCGGCAGAACAGGATGAGGAAGGCCGCCGTGTCGATCGGCAGACGCAGCAGCGTCGCGAGGTCGATCGCGTTCACGGCCTCAGCCCGATACGATGGCGTCGGCCACGCGGTCCATGAAAGCGCCCAGCGCGTGCCCGATCATCGGCAGGCTGATCAGCATGACCACGCCCAGCACCAGCAGCTTGGGCACGAAGGTCAGCGTCATTTCCTGCACTTGCGTCAGCGCCTGCAGCAGGCCGATCAGCACGCCGACGATCAGCGCCGCGATCAGCATCGGCCCGGCGATCGTCAGCATCAGCACCAGCGCGGCGCGGGCGAGTTCGATGGCCTCGGCGGACGTCATGGGGCGGTGCGGCCCGCGCCTGACCCCACACCATCGTCATTGCGAGCGCAGCGAAGCAATCCAGAGGCTGCGTAAGCCGCGCTGGATTGCTTCGCTGCGCTCGCAATGACGAAAGCGTAACTCGGCACCCTAGATCTGCATCCGCATGATGTCGGAATAGGCCGAGACCACCCGGTCACGCACCGCGACGACGGTGTCGAGCGCGGTTTCCGCCGCGCCGATGGCGGTGACGACGTCGATCAGGTCGCCCTTGCCGCCGATCTGCTTGATGCTCTGCGTCTCGGCATTGCGCAGGGCGCTGCCGGTTTCCGACACCATGTTCTCGACCATGGAGCCGAAGCTGCCGCCGCCCGAGGGCGGATTGCTCGGGGCCAGACCGCCGCCCTGCTTGGGCGCGGTATCGCCCAGCGGGTTGGTCGTCCGCATGGCGCGGGCATAGGCGGAAACGCCGTCGAGGGGGCCGATCGCCATCGTCCGCCCTTACTTCAGCAGGTCGACGGTGCGCATGGTCATGCCGCGCGCCGCCTCGATGGCGTTGAGGTTGGCTTCGTAGGAACGCTGCGCCGCCTTCATGTCCGCCGCCTCGATCAGCGGGTTGACGTTGGGCTGCTCGACGTAGCCCTGCGCGTCCGCTGCCGGGTTGCCGGGCTGGTAGATGCGACCGAAGGCGCTCTTGTCCGCCTCGATGGACTTGACCGAAACTTGCGTGGCGCCGCTGGCGCGGTCCACTTCGGCGGCGAAGGTCGCCACGCGGCGGCGATAGGGATCGCCTTCCGGCGTGGTCGCGACCGAGTCCGAGTTGGCGAGGTTCTCGGCGATCACGCGCATGCGCAGCGCCTGCGCGCGCAGGCCGGATGCCGATACGTCGATCGAATTGCCCAGTTCCGCCAAGGTCGCTTCCGCCCGCTTGCCCGCGCACATGCCGCGGGCTCTTGCCCACCTTATAGGCAACTTTTTCCTAGTCGCCGACTACTCCTATAACTTTTTCCCCTATAAAGCTCGGCGTGAAAGGAGACGCGCGGTGTCCGTCCTCGAAGGCATTCCCATCGACCTGCAGATCGTGCTCGGATCGACCAGCATCCCGATCCGGCAGGTGCTCAAGATGAGCCGCGGCGCGATGATCCCGCTCGACTGCGGACAGGACGATCCGACGCGCGTCTACGTCAACGACCGCCTCGTCGCCGAGGGCCGGATTCTGGTGAACGGCGATGCGATGTCGCTGGAGATCACCAAGGTCGTCGAAGGCGAGCGCTGAGTTGGACGCACTGTCTCTCCTGCGCATGCTCGGTGCGCTTCTGCTGGTGTTAGGTTCACTTCTGTGCGCCCTCTGGCTGGTCAAGCGCTACGACCTGTCATTGCCACGCAAGTGGCTGGAAAAACTGGGTAACAATGGTACGGAACGCCGCCTTCAGGTGGTCGAACGCCTCGCCATCGACCAGCGCCGCTCGGTGGTCCTGCTCCGCCGCGACCAGACCGAATTCAGCATTTTGATCGGCCCCGAAGGCGTGACCGTGCTGGACAGCGCCCCGATGCCGGCCACTGAGCCCGAAGTGGCCGAACCGGAAGCCGAAAAGCCGCAGGAAACCGCGGAAAAGCCGCTCTCCTTTGCGGAACGTATCCCCGTGCTCCCCGACATCTGGTTCACCCCGGAAGCCAAGAGCCCGGAACTCCACTGATGACCGGCCTACGCATCGCCGCGCTCTTCGGCGCCGCCCTCCTGCTCGCCCTGCCCGCCGCCGCAATCGCGCAGGAAACCGCGGCCCAGACCGCCGGAGCAGCCGCTGCGCTGACCGGCGGCGGCACGATGTCGGGCCGCGTTCTCCAGCTCGTGATGATCCTCACGGTGCTCAGCCTCGCGCCGGGCATCCTGATGACGATCACTTCGTTCACCCGCATCGTCGTCGCCCTCTCGCTGCTGCGCTCGGGCCTTGGCGTGCAGGGCGTGCCGCCGAACCCGATCGTCATTTCGCTGGCGCTTTTCCTCAGTTTCTTCGTCATGGCGCCCACCTTCGACGCCGCCTGGAAGCAGGGAATGGAGCCCTACAACGCGGGCCAGATCACCGAGACGCAGGCCCTCGAACGCGCCAGCCGCCCGTTCCACGCCTTCATGCTGAAACAGGTGCGCGACGACGACGTGAAGCTGTTCGTCGGCCTCTCCGGCAAAGTGCCCAAAAGCCGCGCGGAACTGCCGATGACGACGCTGATGCCCGCCTTCATGATCTCCGAACTGCGCCGCGCCTTCGAGATCGGCTTCCTGCTGCTGCTGCCGTTCCTGGTGATCGACCTTGCGGTGGCAGCGGTCCTCATGGCGATGGGCATGATGATGCTGCCGCCCGCGACGATATCGCTGCCGATGAAGATCATCTTCTTCGTGCTGGTGGACGGCTGGGCGCTGGTGGCGGGATCGCTGGTGAAGAGTTTCGGGGGCGCGGGCTAAGGCCCTCAGCCCGGAGACGCCCGCGTAACCGCCACGCTGCGCACCACGTCCTTGCCGTAGACCTCGGCCGCCGCATCCATCACCACGCGCCGGAATGCGTCAAGACCCGGCAGCATGCCGTCCGGCCCGCTCGCCATCGGCGTGCGGTAGGTGCGCTTGTTGACCGCGTCCATCAACAGCGGCAGCTTCGCCCCGATGGTGTCGCTATCGCCCTGAGGCACCTCCAGCTGCAACTCGAAGCTGGTGTAGCCGGTGAGGCGACCATCGGTCGCCACAAGCGGAGCAAGCACCTGAAACGGTGGGACAAACTCGGTCGCGCCCTTGGTCGGCTGGGCGTGTCCCGCACTCACGTACTGCGGCAGGAACCGCAATGCTGCCCAAGCGCCGCCCGCTCCGACGCCGAGGCCCGCGACCACCGCCGCCAGACCGATCACGATGCGCTTCACCACGTCGTTAGCCCCTCAGAACTTGAAGCTGGCGTCATGCGGCAGCGAGCCGGATTCGGCCATGACGACGATGGTGATGCGGCGGTTTTCCGGGCGATCCGGCTGCTCGGGGTAAACCGGCTCGGTGCCCGCCTTGGCGACGATCTCGGAAAAGCGGTCGGCCGGAAGCCCCGCCGCAACCATCGCCGCACGCGCAGCCAGTGCCCGCTGCGCGGACAGCACCCAGTTGGCCTCGCTGTCCCCGCCGCCGCTGCCGTCGGTATGCCCTTCGATGGCGATGCGGGCGTCGACCCCGGCCAGCTTCTTCGCCGCCCGGGTCAGCATGCCGCGCGCGAAGTCGTTGAGCTGCGCAGTGCTGCCCTTGAACATCGAGCGTTGCGGGCTGTCGACGAGGTGGATGCGCATCCCCTCGCGGCTCGGGCGCACGTCGATGTTCTGCCTGCCCTGGCCGTCGTCGAGCGGCGGTTCGAGCGCGACCTGCATTTCCTGCGCCATGACCCGGAGCGAGGCCTCGGGCACGTCCGCCGTGCCGCCGCGCGACACGCCGACCGCGCCCGCCTCGGCAGCGGGTTGGCCGTGCGGCTCGGCCTTGTCCGACTGGTTGTCGCGCCCGTTGCCGCCCGCCCCCGGCTGCATGCCCGGCCGGTCGGTCAGCGTGGTCGAGAGGTTCGCCTTCGCGCTGTCCGGCGAGAAATACTCGGCGAGGCCCTTCAACTGCACCTCGTCCGGGTTGGCGAGCAGCCAGAGCAGCATGAAGAACGCCATCATCGCGGTCACGAAGTCCGCATAGGCGACCTTCCATGCACCGCCATGGTGGCCGCCGCCGACCACCTTCTTGACCTTGCGGATGACGATGGGCCGCTTGTCGTTGCCCTTGGTAGCCATTCCCTAGCCCTCGACGTCAGGCCGGGGCGGCATTGAGCTGTTCCTTCACCGCTTCCAGCGCCGTCTCCAGTTCCTGGAAGCTGGGCGCGTAGGGCGAAGGCGTCATGCGGCGGGCAAGCTCGATGGCGATCTCGGTGGGCTGTTCCTGCGCGTGACCGACGATGGCGGTCTTGACGAGGGTATAGGGCTTGAAGTCCGCGTCGATGATCTGCTGCAGCTTCTGCGCGATCGGGCCGACGAGGCAGTAGGCCAGCAGCACGCCGAGGAACGTGCCGACGAGCGCGCCGCCGATCATCGCGCCCAGCACTTCGGTAGGCTGGTCGATCGAGCTCATCGTCTTGATGACGCCGAGGACCGCCGCGACGATGCCGATGGCGGGCAGGCCGTCCGCCATCATCTGGATCGCGTGCTGCGGGCCGAGTTCCTCGTGGTGGTGGCGCTCCATGTCGCCCTCCATCGCCTCGGCAAGCTGGTGCGGATCCTCGAAGTTGACCGTCATCATGCGCAGGTAGTCGCAGATGAACTCGATCAGTTCATGGTCGCCGAGCAGGCGCGGAAAACGGGAGAAGATCGCACTTTCCGCCGGCGCGTCGAGATGCGGTTCGATGGCGTTGGCGCCGCCTTTCCGGAAGGTCGCGAGCAGGGTGTAGAGCAGGGCGAGGAGATCGCGGTAGTCCGCCTCCTTCCAGCGCTCGCCCTTGAACACGCGGACGATGCCCTTGCCTGCCTTCTTCAGCGTCGTCATCGAGTTGCCGAGCACGAAGGCACCGATCGCCGCGCCGCCGATCGCCAGCAGCTCGTGCGGCAGGGCGTGCAGGATGACGCCGAGACTGCCGCCCGACATCAGGTAGCTGCCGAAGACACACAGCAGGATGACGACGAGGCCGATGGCGTTGAGCATGAAACGTCCGCAAGAATGACGCCCGCGCGCGCGGGCTTTGGCTTAATTATAGGTCATTCGTTGCCCGCGCGGTCCGGAACGCGACATTTTCCGCCGCTCCGACCGGCCCGCCCGCTTCCGTCCTATATGAGTGAGGCGACACGCCGAAGCGGGAGCCCGAATGTCCGTCAATGCCTACGTCCGCGCGCAGAAGGTTGCCGCGACGCCCCGCAGCACCGAGTACCGGCTGATGAGCGAGATCACCGGCGAGATGATCGCCGCGCGCGACGCCGGGCTGGCGGGCGTGGGGCTGGCCCCGGCGCTGCACCGCAACCGCGAGGTGTGGACCGCCTTCCGCAACCTCTGCGCCGATCCGGCGAACGCGTTACCCGCGGAATTGCGCGCCGGAATCATCTCGCTGGGGCTGTGGGTGGACAAGTATACGTCGCTGGTCATCACCGGCCGCGACACCATCGACGAGCTGATCAACGTCAACCGCACGGTCATGGGCGGGCTGGCGAACGAGAACGGCGCAGCGGCCGCCGGAGAGGTTCCGGCCTGAACGGCGTGTCGTCAGCGCCGCATCAGTGGGCAGCCAGCATCGCCTGACGGTACTCGGCCATGAGCGCGAAGCGGGGATCGACCCCGGCAAGGTCGCCCATGGTCTTGGCGGCGCGCTTGGCGACCTGACGCATGCGTTCCCGCGCGGTTTCGTCGTCGCCGGAGTCCAGCGGCGCGATCTCGAACAGCCGGCCCTCGACGACCTGCCGGTTGTGCTGGAGCCGCTCCTCAAGCTCGGTCACTTCGCCCGCATCGAGGGTGGGACGACGGGGAGTGACGGCCCCCGCGGCGCGCTCGGCACGAGTGAGCTTGCGGGGTTGGCCACGGCGGCGAATGCGGTCGAGGCCCGAGTTACGCATATGCTCGACATATGTGTCGGTGAGGGCGCTCATCGCGGCGTGGGCGAGATAGTCGCTTGCACCCGCCTCGGTCCGACCGAGCGCATCCTCGTCGGCGATGGCGGCAAGCAGCGAGAGGCCCTCGCCGTCCTCACCGCCTGCGATGGCGTCAAGCGAGACCGTGGTCGCCTCCACCTTGCGGGCGGAAGGGCGCTGGTCGGTCATGACGCGGAAGCGCAGGCTCTGGAGTTCGCCGCGGATCTGCCAGTTCACGAACGTGGTGAACTGCGCCTTTTCCGGCTCGTAGGCCTGGATAGCACGGTGGACGGCGATGGCGCAGCACTGTTCGGCATCGTCCCAGTGCGCGGCAAGGCCGTACTGGCGGATGAAATGGCGGATGCGCGGGGCGATCAGCTTGAGGATGCGGGCGAAGGCGCGGTCCACTTCCGCCCGTTGCCGCCGCGTCTGCGGGGCATCGCCGGAGGGCGTATTGGCGCTGACCGTGGCAACCGCAGCCTCGAGAGCGACAGTGATCTTCGACATGGCGAACCCCGATGGCACAAGAGGCCCCTTGCCTCGCATCCATGGGGTTAGAATCTATTCCTATATTTCTGGAACCAACAATCCTATACGAGAGTTATCCACTGATGCGGCAAATTTTGCCGCCGGTGCGGCAGGCCTTTCCTACCGGAAATCCGCAAAATTCCGCCATTCCTGCCGGATGCGGAAAAATGTGCCGGTGAGGCCAGGAATATAGGATCAAGCGAAACGTTCGGGGCGTACATGCTTGCCGACGTAATCGAGCAGCCATGTACGATGCGCCGCGACCGCGCCGCCCGCCTGCGCGATGCGCCGCTCCGCCGCCGCCGAGCCCACTTGCGCGCCGAGCAGCCTGCGCGCCCGGTCGGGCGAAAGCCCGCCTGCAAGAAAGCGCCGTGCATCGCCGACGCCGAGATGATGGCCGAGGTAGGCCGCCTGCGCCACTTCGGTCGTCCCCTCGCCGATCCGCGCCCCCGCGCCGCGCAGTGCCGCGACATTGGCGCTGGCATAGTCGGCGACGGCCTCGATCGAGGCGCGCGGGTCGTAACGCAGCGCCAGCAGCGCGCCCCGGCTCTCACCCCGGACCTGCCCCTTGCCATCGAGCCAGCCGTTCGCCTGCGCCGTCGCGTTGAGCCAGGTGCCCGCGCGTTCCGCCTCGCCTTCCCACGTGCGGTTGAGGAACTGGCCGAGGCCCGCCGCGCTCGACCGCGGGTTGCGCGAATAGGGCTGCCAGGTGCCGCCCGCCCCCTTCGCCGCCTCGGCATCGACGATGGCCGCCAGCGCCGAGGCAGGCAGCCCGGTCCGTTCCGCCGCCGCATCGAGCATCCCGGCATAGCGCGCGTTCGGCCCGTCCTGCATCGCCTGAGCCGCTTCACTCGGGGCGGCGGGCGCTGCCGCCGCGATCTCGGGGGCCGGAGCGGTGTGCAAGGCCGCCGCCGATTCAGGATCGAGGATCGCCAGCAGGCGGTCGAGGCCGATCGGCTCGCTATGCCCGGTCGGCGTGGCCGGCTGCGCACGGTCCTGATCCTCGGCCGAGCCGAGCGCCGCGCGCCAGAGGCGGCCCGACATCTCGCTGCGCGCCTCGTCGTAGATCAGACGCGCCTTCTGCGACGCCGACAGGTTCGTCGCCGCCAGGTCCGAAGAGCGCGTCCCGTCGATCACCGCGCGTCGCCCCGCTGAGCGCGCAGCGTGCGCAGGAAGGCGGCGGCGCTGAGATCGTCGCTGGCCGACTGCTCGGCGGCGGCTTCGCTGCGCGCGGCCTCGGCGCGGTAATCGTCCGCCGCGTTCTCGATCCCGCGCAGGACGCCATAGGCGTCGGTCGCCACGGTGCGCAGCGCGGCGATCCGCGCCTCCAGTTCCACCTGCCGCGCGCTCAGCGCCTGCCGCTCGCCCCGCATCCGCCGTTGCCAGCCGGGCGACACCAGCGTGAGATCGGCGGCGGCGAGATCGGCCTCGCGGCGCAGCGCCGCCAACACCTGTGCGCGTTCGCTCTCCACCGCGCCGAGCACGCCCGCCTCGCTGCGGATCGCGCTGCTCACTTCGTCCAGTTCGCGCTGCCGCACGCGCAGCGCGGCGTCATAGGGCGTTTTCATGGATACCCTCCAGAATGGCGGACAGGGCCGCGAAATCCTGCGCCGCGAAGCTGCGCGCGCGCTTGTCCTGCCGCAGCAGATCCTCGATCTGCGGAGCGAGCGCGACGGCGCGGTCCACTTCGGCGCTGGCGCCTGCGCGATAGGCGCCGAGGCGCACCATCTCCTCCATGTCCTTCCACGTCGCCAGTTCGCGTCGCGCCGCCAGCCGCGTGGCGTTGTCCGCGGGATCGAGGCATTGCGGCAGCGTGCGCGAGATGGAACGCAGCACATCGATTGCGGGATAGCGCCCGCGCTCGGCGATCTGCCGGGTAATGACGACGTGGCCGTCAAGGATGCCGCGCACCGCGTCCGCCACCGGCTCGTTGTGATCGTCGCCATCGACGAGGACGGTGAACAGGCCGGTGATCGCGCCCTGCGCCTGCCCGTTCTCGGCCATGCGGCCCGGCCCCGCGCGCTCCAGCAGGCGCGGCAGTTCGGCGAAGACGGTGGGCGTATAGCCCTTGGTCGCGGGGGGCTCGCCCCCGGCGAGGCCGATCTCGCGCTGGGCCATGGCGAAGCGCGTGACCGAGTCCATCAGGCACAGCACGTCGAGCCCGGCGTCGCGGAAATGCTCGGCCACCGCCAGCGTGGTCCATGCCGCCTGCCGCCGCAGCAAGGCAGGCTCGTCCGAGGTGGCGACGACGACGACGCTGCGGGCAAGGCCTTCCTCGCCGAGATCGTCCTGGATGAATTCCTGCACTTCGCGGCCACGCTCGCCGATGAGGCCGATCACCGCCACGTCGCACTCGGTCCAGCGCGCCAGCATCGAGAGCAGCGTGGACTTGCCGACGCCCGAGCCCGCGAAGAGACCGAGGCGCTGGCCCCGGCACAGCGGCGCGAAGAGGTCCAGCGCGCGCACGCCCGTCTCGATCCGCGCGCCGACGCGGGCGCGGGCGGAGGCGGGGGGCGGCGCGGACTTGATGCGGCGCTGCTCGCGCCCCTGCGGCAACGGTCCCTTGCCGTCGACCGGCCGCCCGAGCCCGTCCACCACGCGGCCCAGCCAGCCGGACGAGACGCGCAGGCCGAACTGCCCTGCCGAAAGGTCCACGCGCGATCCCGAGGCGATGCCCTCCGGCTCGTTGAACGGCATGCAGTGGGCGATGCCGTGGTCGAGCCCGATCACTTCCGCTTCGATCGGCCCGGCGGGCGAGCGCAGCGTCACGCGTGAGCCGATGCGCGCCGCTCCGGCAAGGCCGTCCACCTCGATCAGCGCGCCGCGCACCGCGACGACGCGCCCGTAGCGCTGGTCGGGCGCCAGCATCCGCAGACCGGAGGCGGCAGCGGCCAGTGGCACGTCCTGCGGTTCCTCAGGCGGCGGGAGTGGGGGTGGGGGCGGGAGCGGCTTCGGCGGCGGGCGAGAGGCGGGCCAGCGCCTCGGTCTCGTAGCCGATCAGCCAGCGGCATTCGGAAAGCGCCTGGTAGAAATCGCCGGTCGCGATCTTCTCTGCAAAGGCGACGCAGACTGCCTTGGCCTCGGGCGCGCGCAGGGCGGCCATCAAGGCCTCCAGCTTCTCCAGCAGCACCTGCTGGTGATGGGCGAGATCGGCCGGGTCGATGTAGGCCATCATGCACGCGAAGTAGAGGTGCTTGGCGGGCGAAGTGGCGTCCTGCGGCTTCATGACGTCGCGCCCGCGCAGGATCGTCGCGCTGTTCTCCAGCACGAGGTCGGTACGACCCACTGCGCGCAGAACCGCGCCGTTCACGATGACCGGCTCGCCGTTGCGAAGCGAAATGCGAAGCGTCATGTCCAAATAGCCCCTTCGAGACTGTCCATTATAGGATGCAGGCGTAAAGCTCCCGCTTACAGGCGGCAATTTTTTCCTGCTCCCGAAAAAACCGACTTGGACAATTCCTTCCTACAATACCTGCGTCCGGTGCGACGGAGCCCGCCTCCCTGCCAGCAGGGCCGCACCGCAGGAGAATGCCATGAGTCTCTATTCCGCTCTCTATGCCGGCGTTTCGGGCCTCAGCGCGCAGTCGAGCGCGATGGCGACCGTCGCCGACAACATCACCAACGTGAACACCATCGGCTACAAGGGTGCCTCCGCGCAGTTCCAGTCGCTCGTCACCGGCGGGAGCCTGACCAGCAGCTATTCTGCGGGCGGCGTCGCCGCGACGCCCAAGGCGCTGATCTCCAAGCAGGGACTGCTTCAGGCCTCGTCGAGCCTGACCGACATCGGCATCGACGGATCGGGCTTCTTCGTCGTGCGCTCCAGCGCCGACGCCAACGGCGCCATCGCCTATACCCGCGCCGGTTCGTTCACCACCGACCCCTCGGGCTACCTGCGCAACACCGCAGGCTACTACCTGATGGGCTGGCCGATCGACAGCAAGGGCGTCGCGGTCAACGACGGCAGCCTGTCCTCGCTCCAGCCGATCCGTCCCAACGCGCTGACCGGCGCGGCGACGCCGACGACCTCGATCCAGATCCGCGCCAACCTCGATTCCACCGCGGAAGTCACCGGCTACGACAGGGCCAAGTTCATCGACGGCACGCTCAAGCCGCAATTCTCGCGCCCGGTGGAGATCCACGACGCGCAGGGTTCCTCGCACACGCTGACGTTCAACTTCTTCAAGACCGACGCCAACCAGTGGAAGGCTGTCGTCACGAGCGAAGCGGGTGACGTCACGCAGGTCAATGATGTGGACGTCGTCGATGGCATCATCGGCGAGTACGACGTCAGCTTCAACGCCGATGGCAGTCTGAAGCTGCCGCTCGACACCGGCACGCCGCCGATGCCGATCCCGATCATCCCCAAGCTGACGCTCGAGTACGCGAACAAGGCCGGCTCGGTTCCGATCACGTTCGATCTCGGCAGCAACAACGGGCTCACCGGCCTGACCCAGTTCGGCAGCACCTCGGCGCTGCTGTCCTCCACCATCGACGGCGGCATGCTGGGGACGGTGGCGTCGGTGAAGATCTCCGACACCGGCATCGTCAGCGCCATCTTCGACGACGGCACCTCGCGCGCGATCTACCAGATCCCGCTCGCCACGTTCCAGAACCCGGACGGCCTGACCCGCATCAGCGGCAACGCCTACCTCGTCTCGCAGGAATCGGGCAACGTCGCCATCAACGCGGCAGGCCTCGCGGGCAGCGGCAAGATCTCGGCGAGCATGCTGGAAGCCTCCAACGTCGATCTTGCGGCGGAGTTCTCCAACATGATCCTGTTCCAGCGCGCCTACAGCGCCTCGTCCAAGATCATCACCACCGTGGACGACATGCTGCAGGAAGTGAGCAACCTGAAGCGCTGACGCCAAGCTGACGGCCCGGGCCCGTGTCCCTCAACTCGATCCTCAATTCCGCCATGTCGGGGCTCGGCGCCTCGCAGGCGGGGATGCAGACGGTCTCGACCAACATCGCGAACGTCAGCACGCCGGGCTATGCGCGCCAGAAGGTCGCGCAGAGCGCATCGGTGGCGGGGGGCACGGTCAACGGCGTGATCGTCGGCGAGCCGACGCGCGTGGCGGACAAGTTCCTCGAGAACGCAGTCTACCAGCGCGGCGGCGCCGCCGGGCGGGCCGAGGCGGTGTCGACCTACCTCGACCGCATGCAGTCGCTGCTCGGCGCGCCCGATTCCAAGTCCGGCCTTGCCGCACGGCTCTCGGCGATCACCAGCGCAGTCTCGCAGATCGCCGGGCTTCAGGGATCGGCCCAGTCGATCGCGCTGTTCACCGGCAACGTCTCCGACAGCATCGACGCGCTGAACGGCTTGCAGAAGGACGTCGCAAATCTCCAGGCCGACGTCGAGAGCGAGGTCTCGGACACCGTCGGCCGCGTCAACGTGCTGCTGCGCAAGGTCCACGGCCTCAACGCCGAAGTCTCGCGCCTGCAGGGCCTCGGCCTCAGCACGTCCGGCCCTGCGGACGAGCGGATGAACGCGCTGCAGGAACTGAGCGGCCTCATGGAAGTGACCGTGCGCGAACAGCCGGACGGGCGCGTCACCATCGACAGCGCATCGGGACAAGTGCTGCTCGACAAGCGCCTGCGCCAGCTCAACTATGCCTCGGGCGTCGCCGCATCGCAGGCGAGCTATGCCCCGATCGACATCCGCTTCGCCGCCGACGACGGCACCATGGGCGCATCGACCGGCGAGCAGATCGATTCCACCGGCCTCGTCGGCGGCAAGCTGGGCGGCCTCCTCGACATGCGCGACCGCGCGCTGCCCAATTTCTCGGAACAGCTCGGCCAGCTCTTCACCGGCCTTGCCGAGACGCTGAACAAGGTCTCCAACGAAGGCACCACGCTGCCGCCGCCGCAGACGCTGACCGGGCAGGCCAACGGCCTCGTCGGCGCCGACCGCCTCGGCTTCACCGGCAAGGCGACGTTCGCGGTCGTCGCCAAGGACGGCACGCTGGTAGCCAAGACCACCGTCGACTTCGACGCGCTCGGCCCCAACGCCACCGTCGACCAGGCGATCACCGCGATCAATGCCGGGCTCTCGCCTGCGGGAACGGCCAGCTTCACTGACGGCGCGCTGTCTATCGGCGCGACATCCAGCGCCAACGGCATCGCCATCGCGCAGGATCCCACCACGCCGAGCGCGCGCGCCGGAGTCGGCTTCTCGCAGTTCTTCGGGCTCAACAACCTGATCCGCTCGGACAGCAGCGCGCTCGCGCCTTCGGGCTTCACCGCCGCCGATCCGCACGGCTTCGGCACGGGCGAGACCGCGCAGATCGTGCTGCGCGACACCTCCGGCCGCATCCTCGCCACCCACACCCTCACCGGCGAAGGCGGCGGGACGTGGGGCGACATCATCAACGAGCTGAACGCCAGCCCGCTCGCCGAGCACGGCAGCTTCGCCCTCGACCCGCGCGGTCGCGTCGCCTTCACCGCGAAGACGGCCAGCGCCGGAGCGACCATCTCGATCCCCTCGGACTCGACCGACCGCCTCGGCACCGGCCT
The DNA here is from genome assembly GCF_021227995.1 of Novosphingobium kaempferiae. Lineage (NCBI taxonomy): Bacteria > Pseudomonadati > Pseudomonadota > Alphaproteobacteria > Sphingomonadales > Sphingomonadaceae > Novosphingobium > Novosphingobium kaempferiae. The sequence goes on along the minus strand of NZ_CP089301.1, from coordinate 5,548,322 downwards.
TTCGTTCTCCGCACTTTCGGGCCTCACCGGAGCGGCCAGCGGCCTCTCCACCGCCAAGGTGCCCGCGACCATGCTGTCGGACACTTCGCGGGTGCCGCTGGCGCGGCTCCAGCTTGACGCGGCGGTGGGGCAGAAGGCCATCGGCGCAGGCGACATCCGCGGGGCCAACGCCTTCGTCGATGCGCTCGGCGCGACGGTGGACTTCGGCAAGAACGGCAGCGCAACGATCTCACTCTTCACGAGCCGCCTGCTGGGCAGCGCCGGTTCCGAGGCCTCGCTCGCGCAGACAACCATGAAGGACACCTCCGCGCGCCTCGGCGACGCGGTGAACCGGCGCGATTCCTATTCCGGCGTCAACATCGACGAGGAACTGGCGCAGATGGTCGTATTGCAGAACAGCTATTCCGCCTCCGCGCGGGTGATGTCCACGGCGTCGCAGATGTACGACGCCCTGCTCGGCATGTTGTAGGATACAAGGCCATGACCCGCGTCGCCACCATCCCGCTCCAGACCACGCTTTCCGGCGCGATCATGCGCGCGCAGCAGGATCTGGCCACCAGCCAGATGCAGCTCAACACCAAGAAGAAGGCGACCGATTACGCCGGGCTCGGGCTCGACGCCGTGCGCACGCTGTCGGCGCGCTCGATGCTGGTGACGCAGGAAACCTACCAGACCAACATCAGCCGCGTCTCGACCACGCTGTCGCTCTACCAGGCCAATCTGGAGCAGATCGATTCCTCGCTGGGCGACTTGCGCGAGGAACTGTTCAACGCCATCGGCACCGGCAATTCTCCGGGCCTTCAGGGCATGATCGAGGACGCTTTCAAGGGCCTGCGCGCCTCGCTCAACGCGACCGAGGCGGGCAAGTATCTGTTCGCCGGTTCGCAGAACGCGACCGCGCCGTTCCTGCCCGAGAAGCTTGAGGACATCGCCGGGATCGATCCCGAGGAGGCCTTCGCCAACGATGACGTGCGCCAGTCCACCCGTGCGGGCGAGGGCGTGGACGTGCAGTACGGCATCGGCGCCAGCGACGTGGCGAAGAAGCTCATCACCGCGTTCCAGGCGCTGGCCGACGCTGGTCCCATCGGCGACACCCTCACTGCGGACCAGAAGCAGGCGCTCACCGACGCTATCGAACTGTTCGATGCGGGCGTGGCCGACGTGCGCACCGTCAACGCGCAGAACGGCCGCCGACAGGCGCAGGTCGAGACGCTGGAGACGCGCGCGGAAGACCGCGTGAAGCTGCTGACCGAAGTGATCGGCTCGGTGGAGGACGCCGACATGGGGCAGGTCGCGCTCGACATCACGCAGCGCCAGACGATCCTTCAGGCGAGCTACTCGGTCTTCGCGCAGCTCAACTCGATGTCGCTGGCGAACTTCCTGAAGTAACCGGCGGGCCGCTCAGCCCTTCTTCCCGCCCTCCAGCAGATCGGCGAAGTCCCCCGCCGGGCTGGCAGAGGGGATCGCCGCCATCGCCTGCGCCAGCTTGCCGGGATCGACCGCGCCGGGTGCGCCGGTCAGCATCTCGAACACCGGCGCGGAAGGCAGTCCCCGGAACGCGGCGGCATAGCGGGCGTGCAGCCCCGCCAGCACATCCTCGCGCCCCAGCATCGCCTGCGAGATCGCGTGGCGCAGCACTTGTGCCTGCGCCACCGCATCGAGCGAGCGCCCCTTGGGCAGCGCGGGGGCGGACATCTGCGCATAGCGCGACCACTCGCGCCGCTGCCAGAGGATCTCCGCCTGCAGGGGGCTGGAACCGGGGAGGTCTTGCAGGACCGCCAGCGCCTCGTCCATCCGCCCGACCTGCGTGAGCGCGGCCGCCTCGACCCGCTTGCGCTCGGCGATCATGCCATCGGGAAGGCCGGGATCGTCGGTTTCGCGCAAGGTGCGCAGCGCCCGTTCGGGCCGCCCGGCAAGGATGTAGAGCCCCGCCACCCGCGCCGAAAGCGGACCGCGCGCGAGGTCGCCCGCGCGCTGCGTGAGCTGATAGGACAGGAGGTCGGCGGCCCGCTCGAACAGCCCCGCCTGCTGCAACCGCCCGGCAAGGCGGCTCGCCATCAGGTCGCCCTCGGCACCCGACGGGGCGAGGTCGCGGTAGTCCCAGTAAAGCCCCGCCGCCTTGTCCAGCGGCAGCTTGCGCGCGGGGTCGAGCGCTTCGGTGAGCTTGCCGCGCAGGTCCGGCAGGAAATCGGCAGCTTCTTCCGCCCCGTGATAGCGCACCAGCGCGGCCCCTGCGGCCAGCGTCGCGGGCAGATCGTGGCGGGCGTCGGCAAGGCGATAGGACAGGCGCAGCGCGCGTTCCTCGATGGCGTCGCCGCGCCAGGAATAGCGGATCGCGTCGAGCTGCTTCAGCGCCGCCTCGGGCCGGATGGCATTGCGCGCGACTTCGCCCTCGATACGGCTCAGGCGCGCATCCACGCGTTCGGCGGGGCCGCCGGACTGCTCGACGCGGGCGAAGCGCAGGCGCGCCTCGTCCACCCGACCCAGCAACTGCTCGGCACGCCCGCGCAGGAGATTGGCGGCCGGATCGCGGTCGGGCAGCCACGACAGCCAGTGCAGCGCCTTGTCGGGCGCACCGCCCTCCACGCCCGCGCGGGCGGCAGCCAGCACGAACGGCGCAGCGCGTGGCTTTTCCAGCGCGGGACCGGCGCAGTCGAGCTGTTGCAGCGCCTGCTCGGCCAGCCCCTCGCCCGCGAGTGCGCGCAGCCGCCACAGGCAAGCCTCGGGATTGGCGCGCAGGCCCGGCATGTCGAGTTCGGCCAGCGCCCCCTCGGCCCGGCCCACCTGCACCAGCGCGGCCCCGTGCGCGAGACGCCACGCATCGACCATGCCGAGGTCGGGATCGTCCTGCCGCATCACCTCCAGCACACCGAGCGCCTCGGGACCACGCTCGGCGGCGATGAGGCTGCGCGCATAGTCCCAGCGCGCGCCCTGCCGCTGCGAACCCGCCACGGTGGAGAGGCGATGCCACGCTTCCTTCTCCGGCATCGCGACCCACGCGGAGGCGCCGGTCAGCGAAGGCCGCTGCGCCAGTTCGGCGGCGAACCCCGGCAGCCGCGCGGCCTCGCCGATGCCAAACTCCGGTGCTGCGGAGAGCAGCGAGGCACTCGCCGCCAGCGCGGCCCCGGCCAGCAGGCGCGCCCGGCTCACAGCGGCGTCGCCGAAGCCAGCCCGGAAAGCACGAAAAGCGCGCCGCCGACGACGCACCCGACAAGGAACAGCCCCACCGCCCCGACGACCCAAAGCAGGCTCGCGTCCTGCTTCTTGGCGGCGATCGCGACGGCAGGCGCCTCCAGCTCCTCCGCCCGGTCGCCGCGACGCCGCGCGGGCACCGCCTCCGCCGGAATCGGGGCACCGGCGGATACGACCCTGACCTTGGCCGGACGCCGATCATCGCTCATCTCAACGGGACTCCTCAAGTTTCATCCTATTATAGACCGACAGCCTCCCGCGCGGACCGCTTACCGGAGTTCTCATGCCTGCCCTGCGTACCTGCCTGCGCACCGTCGCCGCGCTGCTGATGGCCGTCCCGCTCACCGGGCCGCTGCCTGCCTTCGCCGCCAACACCGATCCGCGCAAGGCCGCCGAAATGCCGCCCGCCGACGCCTCGTTCCTGCCGCTGGAAGAGATTGACGTGCCGATCGTCGACGGCGGCCGCGTCGACGGGGTGCTGCACCTGACCGTCGTCGTGCAGGCGAAGACGGGAGACGATGCCGCCGCGCTCGGCAAGCGGATGCCCGAACTGCGCGCCGCCGTGCTTCCTGCCGCCATCGAATTCGCCCGCCTGCGCGCCTCGCGCTTCGCCCCGGTCGACGTGGCGCGGCTCTCGGCGATGATCGCCCCGCCGCTCAAGCGCGTCGATGCCGCGATCGACAAGGTGCTGATCGTCAAGGTCTCGGCGATGCAGCGCTAGGCGCTACTTCGCCGCCGGTCCGCGTGCCAGCGCCCTGGCGCCGCCCGCAGGCGCCGGAACCACCTTGCGACCGGCCAGCGCCATCGACAGCGCCACCGCGCCGTTGGGCGACATGTTCGCCATGATCTGCGCCGTCGCCCGCTCACGCATCCGGCTGGCGACTTCCTTCTGCACCTCTATATCGAGCTTCTCGAAGATCGGACCGGCGCGATTGGGCTTCATCGTCTGGTAGATGCGCGCAAGGTTGTCGTAGGGGACGGACGGCCCGGCAGCGCCTTGCGCACCCTTGGCCGCAGCGGCCGCCTGCTGGTCCTGCTGCTGCTTCATCTGTCCCGCAAGCCGGGCCTCTCCGGCACGCACCGCCTGCTCGCGCATTTCCAGCTTGCGCTTCTCCGCCGCCGAAGTGCGGTCACGCCGCGCCGTCGCATCCTGCAGCGACGCGCCGAGACGCCCGGTATCCCCGCCGCCGACGATGTCCGCCGATGCCGCGAAGGCGATGGCGTTGGCCACCGCCGCCGCCGCCGCGACGCCCAGCATCAGCCGGGTGGGACGGGTCAGCGCCTTTATCACGCGACGGCGCTTCCACGCGGCCCGCGCGCCGAAGTGAGATCGAACACGATGCTGCTGAGGTCGCGCGTCTCCGCAGTCGCGCCCGCTGCGGATGTCGCAACGGCGGGCACTGCCTCACGCCGCGTGGATTCCTCGGCACGCAGCACGGCGTCGGCTTCCTCGCGCCAGCGGGCGGAACGGCGGCGCACGCCCGCCTCGGCGACGCGCGCCTTGTCCGCCGCATCGACGATGCGCTCGGCCACCGAATTGCCGACGCCGACCATCACCGACAGCTCATCGCGCAGTTCGCGCGCAGCGTTCAGCATCTCGCCCTGCGCCGCCGCATCGGTGGAGAGCACGCGCTTGAGGTCCGCCAGCACGATCCGCGCCTGGTGCGTCGCATGGTCGAGCTTCTCGACCGCCTGTTCCAGATGTCCGTCGCGCAGCGCGCGGATGCGGCGGTCCATGCGGATCGCCTGAACCATCACGCACAGGCACAGCAGCACGAGGGCGAGGTTGATCGCGGTTGCCCAAGTAAAACCTGCGGTCATTTCGGATACCCCTTCGCGATGTCGGTGGCCATGCGGATGGCGATGTTGCTGGAACGCTGGCCGATGTGCGCGCGGCCCAGCGGCACGCCGCCGCAATGGACCTGCAGCGCGTCGTCCGGGCTGAGGTTGAGCGCGATGGTCTGCCCCACCTGAAGATCGCGCACGTCGCGCAGCGACATCAGCTTCTCGCCCAGCACCACGTCGACCGTGACCTGCGTGTTGTAGAGTTCGCTGGCCATGTGATCGGCCCAGATGCGGTCGCGGCCCAGCTTCTCGCCCATGAAGCGCTGGAGCAGCTTGTCGCGCACCGGCTCGATCGTGGCGTAAGGCAGGAGGATCGAGAACAGACCGCCGCGCCCCTCCATCGAGACGCGATAGGTGGCGACGGCGGCGGCATTGCTCGGCTCGGCGATGGCGGCGAAGCGCGGGCTCAGTTCCATGCGCTCCAGCCCCATCTGGACCGGCGCGATCTCCTCGAAGGCGGAGGCCAGGTCGTCCAGCGCCATCTGCACCACGCGCGAGACGAGGCTGGATTCGATGGTGGTGAAGGTGCGGCCCTCGGGCGGCAGCGTGCGCGTGCCGCCCCGCCCGCCGAGCAGCGCGTCGACGATGCCGTAGATAAGCCCGGCATCGACGGTGACGACGCCGTAGCTCTCCCAGGGCTTGACCTGGAACACGCCGAACATCGCGGGCAGCGCCTGCCTGTCCATGAAATCGCCGAAGCGGACCGAGGTGATCGCCTCGAGGTTCACTTCGATCGCGTCCGAGGTCAGGTTGCGCATCGAGGTCGCGAAGGCGCGTACCATGCGCTCGCAGACCACCTCGAGCATCGGCAGGCGCTCGTGGTTGATGACGTTGGAATCAAGCACGGCCTTGAGTCCCCGCCTCGGCACGGACTCGCCGTCCACCGCCGCCAGCCGGATCGGCTCGTCGCCGCCATGAGGGCCGCCGCCGCTCGTCACTGCTGGATCAGATCCTGGATCAGCACGTCGCGCACCATGCCCGCGCCCAGCGCCTCGGTGGAGCGGCGCATCATCTCTTCCTTGATGCGGAACACGGCGGCGGAGCCGTTGAGATCGTCGGGCCGCAGTTCGCGCAGGAACGGCTGCAACGCGTCTAGGATCACCGGCAGGCGCGCCTTGACCGCGTCGGTCTTGCCGTCGGCGGCGACGATGATGAAGCGCACTTTCACGAACTTCGCCTGCGCACCGCCGCCGCGCAGGTTGACCATCATCGGCGGCACTTCGATGTAGGACGCCGAGGGATCGGCCGATGCCGCACCCTCCGCCGGGGCTTCCGCAGGCGCTTCCGCGGTCTTTTCATCCGCGTGCTCGCTGCCGCCGCGCTGGGTGAACCACCACACGCCGCCCGCGCCCGCGATCATGCCGACGGCGACGACGGCGATCGCGATCAGGCGGCCCTTGCCACCCTTCTTCTTCGCCTCGGCCCCATCGACCGGCGCGACCTCGGTCGCTTCGTCGCTCACGCAGTACCCCTTCGGAAATCGATCCGCCAATTCTCGGGCACGCATCCGCGCGCGCGATTTCATTCCTATATATAGGATTGTGATCCGGTCGGGGCGTGCCTTTCCCGGGTTATGCCGAGATTTTTCGTATCGCTAGCTTTCCGGGGTCCGCCGATGGACGTTTCCGCCTTCGTCCTCCTGAGTCACGAGCAGGCCCTGCGCCGCCAGCTCGACGTGGCCGCCAACAACATGGCGAACGTCTCCACGCCCGGCTACAAGCGCGAGCAGGCGCTGTTCCACGAGTATGTCGAGACCGCGCAGCAGGCCCCCGTGCAGGACGCGCGCAAGACCTCCTACGTGCTCGACTACGGCGCGGTCCACGACATCGCGCAGGGCGCGTTCCAGTCCACCGGCAACCCGCTCGACGTGATGATCGAGGGACCGGGCTACCTCAACGTCGAGATGCCGGACGGCTCCACCGGCTACACCCGCGCGGGTTTCATCAAGATACTGGACAGCGGCGAACTCGCGACCTCCGGCGGCCAGCGACTGCTCGACGAGAACGGCCGCCCCATCGCCGTCCCGGTCGACCAGCTCGCGCAGTTGAAGATCACCGCCGACGGCACCGTCATGGCGGGCGAGGACGCGGTGGGCCGCATCGCCGTGACCGGCTTCACCGACGAGAACCTGCTCGAAGCGCGCGGCGACGGGATGCTGGCCGGCACCGGCGGCACCCTGCTCACCGCCGCGCAGACAAAGCTGCGCTCCGGTGGCGTCGAGGCCTCCAACGTCGAGGCGATTTCCGAAACCACCCACATGGTCGAGATCCTGCGCTCCTACCAGACCAGCCAGCGCCTCTCGTCCGACCTCGCCGACATGCGCCGCCGCGCCATCGACCGCCTCAGCAAGCTGGGCTGAGCCCGCCCCAAACGAAGGATCCGCCCATGCGTTCGCTCTCCATCGCCTCGACCGGGATGCTGGCCCAGCAGACCAACGTCGACGTCATTTCGAACAACATCGCCAACATGAACACCACCGGATTCAAGCGGCAGCGGGCGGAGTTCCAGGACCTGCTCTACCAGCAGGTCTCGCGCCCCGGCGCGGCGACCAGCGCGGACGGCACCAAGGTTCCCTCGGGCATCCAGATCGGCGCGGGCGTGAAGACCGGCGGCATTTACCGCATCACCGAGCAGGGCGCGCTGACCAACACCGGCAACCAGTACGACCTCGCCATCGACGGCCCCGGCTACTTCCAGATCATGCTGCCGAGCGGCGACCTCGGCTACACGCGCTCGGGCTCGTTCCAGCTTTCCGATCAGGGCGAACTGGTGACCGCCGACGGCTACCGCGTGCAGCCCGACATCACCATCCCGCAGGGCGCGCTCAGCGTCTCGGTTTCCAAGACCGGCGAAGTGCAGGTGAAGCTGGCCGGGCAGGCGGAGATGCAGACGGTCGGCCAGCTCGAACTCGCGACCTTCATCAACGAGGCCGGCCTCGAAGCCATCGGCGACAGTCTTTTCGTCGAGACCGGCGCTTCGGGTCAGCCGATGATCTCCACTCCCGGTCAGCCCGCCTACGGAACGCTGAGCCAGGGCTTCATCGAAGCGTCGAACGTCAACCCGGTCTCGGAAATCACCGCGCTCATCACCGCGCAGCGCGCCTACGAGATGAACAGCCGCGTGCTCAAGACCGCCGACGAGATGCTCCAGACCTCGACCCAGACCGTCTGATGCTGTCGACCCTGCTCCTGCTTGCCACTGCGGCTGCTTCGGGCGGCGAAGCGACGCCCGTGCTGGCCCGCACGGTGGAGCGGGGCGAGGTGCTCTCCCGCACGGACTTCGGAACCGCACCGGTTTCTCCCGCGATCGCGCGCGGTGCGCTGAGCCCGCTGGAAGCCGCCGGGCAGGAAGCCACCCACCGCCTGAACGCGGGCGCGCCCGTCCGGGCCGCCGACGTCGCGCCACCCCGCCTCGTGCGTCGCGGCGAGAACGTGACGATCGCTCTCGTTTCCGGCGCGCTGCGCATCACCTCGCCCGGCCGCGCGCTGGCCGACGCGGGCAAGGGCGATCCGGTGCGCGTGCTGAACCTCGCCACCAACCGCACGCTTGAAGGCGTTGCCGCCGCTTCCGGCGAAGTGCGCATTTCCGCGCCTTAGGACTGTCCTGAATGACCAAGCCTGCCGCCACCTTCAACGCCACTCTCGCAGTCGCTCTTCTCTCGGCTTCGCTGCTCGCAGGCTGCGGTTCGGTGGGCCGACTCAAAAACGTCGGCAAGGCACCGAAGATGAGCGAGGCGGGCGAACCCGTCGCTCCCCGCATCGAACCCTCGCTCGGCAACCACGCGGCGGGAGAGCGTGCGCCCGACGGTGGCGACCCCAAGGTAGCAGACGCCGCCCGTGGCGCCTCGCTGTTCCGCACCGGCGGCGGCGCCTTCTTCCGCGATCAGCGCGCCTCACGCGTCGGCGACATCGTCACCATCCGCATCAACATCGCCGACAACGCCCGCGTCGACAACACCACCACTCGCACCCGCAACGGTAGCGAGAACGCCGGGATCGCCGCGCTTCTCGGCCTCGAAAGCCAGATCGGCAAAGTGCTTCCCGGCAATCCGGACCCGGGCAACCTCGCCAGCACCAGCTCGAAATCGAGCGCGGTCGGCGCAGGCAACACCGCCCGCTCCGAGCAGATCAACATGATCGTCGCCGCGACCGTCATGAGTGTCCTTCCCAACGGCAATCTCGCAATCCGTGGCAAGCAGGAAGTCCGTGTAAACTTCGAACTACGCGAGCTTGTCGTCTCGGGCGTCATCCGGCCCGAGGACATCGCCCGCGACAACTCGATCCGCCACAGCCAGATCGCGGAAGCGCGCATCAGCTACGGCGGGCGCGGCCAGTTGACCGACGCCCAGCAGGCCCGCTGGGGCCAGCAGATCTACGACGCCCTGTTCCCGTTCTGACGGACGCAGAGAGTGTACTGAACGGCACCTAAAGCCTGTTGACAGTGTCAGACGGCACGCAGACCTGCGCATGGCGACGCCATGCCCGTGCTGTTGCGGCTACTGCGAGCGCCTAGGCCCCCGCGACATCCCGGCGACCTGGATTATAGTTTTTCCACAGCCCGAAACCGTCCTTTAACGACTCATCCTAGAATATGTGTGCGTCCGTTTCATTCGGAACGTGCGGGCGGCAGCGTTTCCTGCCGCCGAGGCCGCAGAATCGGCCGGTAACCTAGAAGGGAAATTGAAATGGCGTTTTCGGTCAACACCAACGCTGGTGCCATGGCGGCTCTCCAGAGCCTCAATGCCACCAACCGTTCGATGGAATCCACCCAGAGCCGTATCACCACGGGTCTGAACGTGGCGTCCACGAAGGACGACTCGGCGAAGTACACGGTTGCCCAGTCGCTGCGTGGCGACCTTGGCAAGCTGGGCGCGGTCACTTCCTCGCTCAACAACGCCAAGAGCGTCACGGACGTCGCCGTCGCCGGTGCCGAGCAGATCTCCGACCTCATCAACCAGATGAAGTCGAAGGCGCTCGAAGCTTCGGACGAAGGTCTGGACGTTGAAAGCCGCACCGCCATCGCGAAGGATCTGGTCTCGCTCAAGAAGCAGATCAACACCGTCATCGATGGCTCGGACTTCAACGGCACCAACCTTCTGAAGGACACTGCGGCGGTGGCGGGTCCGCCGGCTGTTCCGGCGCGCGCCGACAAGGTGAGCGCACTGCAGTCGATCGACGGCGACACCCTCTCGGTCGCGAACCAGGGCTTCACCACCCTGGCGACGACCGCCATGGGGGCTTCCGGCACCGATACCACGATCACCGACCTGGAGAACGCGACCTCGGCCACCGCGGCCGCTTCGGCCAAAACGCTGGCAGGCAACCTCGACACCTTCTTCGACAAGGTGAAGGCGGGTCTCAGCCAGCTGGGCGCCGGTTCGCGCCAGATCGAGGGTCAGCTTGCCTTCAACAGCAACCTGAACGACGTGATCACCACGGGTATCGGCAACCTCGTCGATGCCGACCTCGCCAAGGAATCGGCGAACCTTCAGGCCCTTCAGGTTCAGCAGCAGCTGGGCGTGCAGGCCCTGTCGATCGCCAACCAGGCGCCTCAGACGCTCCTGTCGCTCTTCCGCTAAGGGGAGTTTCAGGCTCTTCCGGCTTGCCGGGAGGGGATTTCGGAGAAGGTCGGGACGGTTCGCCGTCCCGGCCTTTTCTTTTGCCATGCGGGCGGGCGTGCGGTGGCTTATGCTCCAGACACACGAAAGGCCCCGTGCGCTGAGCGCCGGGGCCTTTCGTGTGTATCGTTGGTTGCGGGGGCAGGATTTGAACCTGCGACCTTCAGGTTATGAGCCTGACGAGCTACCGGGCTGCTCCACCCCGCGTCACCGATGTCTGCGTCTGTGTGTGACGCGAATAAGGGGGCGCTAGCCCCCTTGTATTTTGCAAGATACAAGGGGGGCTAACGCCCCCTTGTTCGCGTCACACACAGACGCAGACATCGGTGACGCGGGGTGGAGCAGCCCGCACGTCCAAGCCGACGCAGTCGGAATGGACAACAAACAAACTGCTACCGGGCTGAAAACCAGCCTTCAATGGTGACGCGGGGTGGAGCAGCCCGGTAGCTCGTCAGGCTCATAACCTGAAGGTCGCAGGTTCAAATCCTGCCCCCGCAACCAAACATTCCAACGACTTAGATGCCAAGAGCCCCGCTCCACGCAACGCCGTGTCCGCATCAGGTCCGTTTTCTGAGGCGCCCCGGGGATCGTACGTAAAGGGTCAAATCCGGGATTGGCAGGGTGGAGGTTTCGCGCGCCTGCCACCAGAAGTAGATGCTAATCGTTGCACACGCCGATCGGCACGTCATCCAACTAGTCCAAGATGGTACAGCCGGGTTGGTGGCGTCACAGGCTCCGGCTCTTTCGTTTTTTTCGGGCGGTTGCCTATAGGCCAAGGAGACCGGGCTTTGAGCTTTCGTTTACGAACCACGCTTTTCGCGCGTTGGTATCAAAGCCTTGTCCATAAAGTGTGAAGCTATCGAAATGCGACCGTTTTGTGAGCGGAAATAGGCTCAAAACCGCTTACTTTTGATCCTATTTCTTGGCTGATAAAATCAGCGGCTTGGGGCGCCAAAAGCGGCGGTCAGGATGAATGATGCAACCGGCTAATTTGGATCCAAAGCGACGCCTCAGCTTTTCGGCCGAATGTACGTTTGTGTTTCTGGCCGCGCAAAACCGGCCTGTTAACACCCGGCCAGTCTTGAGCGTCCAATGTGAGGAAACAGACCGACCGCTGCAGGCAACCAAAAATTGGCGGCTGAATGGCGGTAAAGGGTCGTCAGGATCTGTCAGCAGCGATTTAGCCACCGTTCAGCGCGGGCGGCAGAATTCCGGAAAGCAGTCTTTCATTCACCCATTTACCAAGGCTGATTTTGCGAGATTCTGCAATAGAATCTGCACCGAATAAAGCGGTGTAATAGAGCAGTTCATCGATCGGCCAACCATGCTCGGGCGAGCCTGACACTGGGTCCGAGCCTCTCGAACGCCGATAGGCCGTGCGCATGCTGCGACCGTATTGGAATTTCGAGTCCGAGCGAAACCGGTTCGGAAAGCGTATCGACAAGACGCCTGAGGGGAAGGTCGCCTTCGCCAAGTCCGCACCGTTCGAAAAGCGCTTCTTCGAGATAGCTGCTGCCCTGAGCCGGCATGGGTACATCGCAAAGCTGCACATGCCCGAGAGCACCCGCCGGTATCGAGGCGAGATCCTCGATTGTCGCTCCGCAGCGGAAGAAATGCATGGTGTCGAGCAGCAGCCCGAAGTTTTCATGAGCGACTCCGGCCAGTGCGGCGCGGGCGAGATCCAGGCTGCGGATCACGCCTGCGCCAACTTCGGTGGTGACGGTCAGGCCATATTGTGCGCTTGCCTCGGCAAGTCTGCGGAACTGGTCGAAAGTGCGGGCAAGATCCTTGTCCAGACTGACAGCGCATATGACCGAGGCTCCCATCTCGGCCGCAGCCTCCAGGTCGGCCGCATAGGCATCGACGGAAAGGCCCGGTGCAATGGCAAAACCTTCCACCAGGCGGATTTCGAGGCCAAGCTCTCTCACCTTTCGTGTGAGACGGTGCCTGAGTGCGGGGTCATCTCGCAGGCATTCGGGCCGATGAGGATCAAGGCGGTTCGCCGCACCGCCGAAATTCAGCGATATGAAATCGCATTCGAGCCTCGCGGCAAGCTCCGCGTAATCCAGCACCGGCATGCCGAACACGCTGAGGTATTCCAGCCCCAGACGGTGCCGACTGCTTTGCGCAAACACTTCAGATGACCTGCAGGGCGCCACCGGCGGCTGCCGAGGCACGCATTGCGTCCATCACCTTCATCGTCGCCAGTCCGTCCGCGAACGTCGGTGCTGCAACCGCCGAGGGGAGCTGCGAGGCGGTGATACGGAACGCCATCGCTTCGCAAAGGCGGGTGAATGGCCCGATCTCGAAGTGCGACATGCGCGCGCTCGAATTGGCGTCGGCTGCGGGCGGCGGTGGCGGCAGCTGCAGATCATCCGGCATCGGCAGTTCGCGGGTTCCGCCCTTGTCGGCGACGAGCACTTTTCCGCCTTCGATCCAGACGGTTCCCTTCGATCCCGCGCAGCGGCACAGGTTGGCCGACGGTCCCCATGCACCTGCCGTCTGCTGCATCGAACCTTCCACGCCGTTCTTCATCAGGAAGCGCATCGAATAGCTGTCCTCGGCGACGCCATCGCGATCGGACACGACCATCAGGTTGGCGCTCAGCGAATGGAAATCGCCGAGCCACGCCCGAACCTGATCGATCAGGTGCGAGCCGCCGGCTCCCAACCAACCGCCTCCCGCATCGAGATCGAACCACCACTTTGGCAATCGCGCTTCGGGATCGGCGCAAAAGGGAATGAACTGGTCCAGGACCAGAAATCGCGGATCGCCGATCATGCCGTCGCTGATGGCCCTGCCGAACAGCGCACGCTCGGGAAGCCAACGGAATTCATGCGAGACCATGTGAACGATCCCGGCCTGTTCCGCGGACTTGAGCAGCGTCTCACCTTCCGCTGCATCGAACGCGAAGGGCTTTTCGCACAGGACATGGCAGCCCCGCGCGATCGCCTTGAGGGCAATGGCGGCATGTGTGCTCGGCGTTGTCGCAACGGTTACAACGGTGGCCCCGGTGGCGGTGATGGCTTCGTCGAGATCGGTGAAGACAGCCGGAATGCCGAGAGAGGCGGCTTTACGCTCCAGCCGTTCGACTGTCCGGCCAACCAGGCCCACGACATCGATTCCGGCCGCCCTCAGCGCTGGTACATGGATCCGGCAGCCGAAGCCCGTGCCGACGACCAGCGCAGTCAGTCCTGTCTTGCCCATCGCGGAGTGCTCCCTTCCCAATTGTCACGGATTGGCCGTTTCATTGCAGATTTATGATAGTGAAGACTATCTTGCAAGTTGCAGGCGCGATGCCGATCCCTTTCGCGGACGCGCTGCTCACAGCGTTCCCGGCCAGGCGATCAATCCTTCACGATGGTTTCCCGGGACAGGAACATCCGTGTCGCCGCCATGTCCATGAACCCGGCCGGGTGCGCGCCGGCCTTCATGCGCGCTTCGCGTTCGCCCGGGCTCGGCTGGGCAGGGCCTTCGCCTTCGCCGATGCCGTCGATCGATGGAACCCCGCGGCCGATACTGCCGACAACCCGGTTTTGCACGTAGCGGCCTTCCTTGTCCGCTCTGCCTTCCCGCCAGGATAGCGCAAGCGCCGCGTGCGGACCGGTCCACTCGCTGACAAAGCTGTTGTGGGAAATTCCGGGCTTGCGTACCAGCGTAGTGAGCAGTTTGGCGCCCGGGCTCGGTTCGCCCGTCTTCCAGCTTCGCGTCAGGGTAAGCAACCGCCTTTCCCTCACCAGATAGACATCGACGGGGCAGGTCCTGCCGATATGATGTTCCATCTGACGCGCGAGCGCCTCAACCGCGCCGGTCGCGGCATTCACTTCGAGGCCCGCGAGAAACGGGGACGGACGTCCCAGAAGATCAAGATTGAGGTCGGGATCCACCGGCCAGTCGAGCACGACGCGGCTCGTTCGTCGGTCTTCGGCCATCCGGTGCGCCAGTCGATCAAGCGCTGGTGTCAGGCGCGCCAACTGGCAGTCTTCCGCATGAACGAGAGCGATAGCCTTGTCCGGCGCTTCGGAGGCTTGACCGGGAACCGGGCTCGCGCCGATCATCGCTGCCGCGACAGACAGCACGGTGATCCGGCCCCTCATCGAGCCAACTCGAATACGTAGATGGACGAACTGGCGTTGCCGGGCACGGCTATTTCCGGCACCAATGGCAGATACCCGCCAGACAGCATCGTCCCGTAGCCGGCGACGATCGCGATATACTGGCGGCCATCCACGGAATAGCTGATAGGCGCGCCGCTAGGTACATCCCCAAGCCTTGTCGACCAGAGGATTTCACCGTCCGCCTCGTCTCTCGCCGTAAAGACACGGTCGAGCCCGCCGGAAAAGACGAGGCCGCCCGCCGTCGCCAGCAGGCCGCTCGTCATCGGTGCGCGCTGGGACGCGATCCATTTCGTCTTGCGGGTCTGCAGATCGAAGGCCTGCACGCGGCCGTAATTTCCGTCGCTGTGCGGTCGGGGCATGACGCTCCATCGCACTCCACTCGACAGCGGAGACATCTCCCCCGCATCCACGGGTTGCATTTCCATGCAGGCGACGTTTAGCGGAAGGAAGAGCGTTGAACTGGCTGCATCGTAGGAGCCCGGTATCCAGTTCTTGGCGCCGTTCTGCGCCGGACAGACGGTCGTAGCCTTGCCCTGACCGGGGATCAGGGCAGGGTTGGTCGTCTTCCTGCCGGTTAGCGGATCAATGCGGGTTACCACGTTTTGCAGGCCCGCATCGATCGAGAACAGATACGCACCGTTCGCCGCATCGAGTGCATCGATGATCGCCGTCTTGCCCACCGTCACCACCACCTTGGCCGGTTTGCCCTTGACGGGCAGGCTGACGATCATGCGCTCGAAGGCCCAGTCGAGATCCCACTGGTCGTTCGCCTGATGCTGGAAATGCCATACCAGTTCGCCGGTCGGGGGCCGCATGGCGAGGGTGGTATTGGTATAGAGAGCGTCATTGGTCACCCCGGGCTTTTTGACCGGGTGAGCCAACGGTGCAGTGTTGTAGGTGTTCCCCGTGCCGAAGAACATGAGGCCGAGTGCGGGATCATAATAGCCCGTTGTCCATACCGAGCCGCCGCTTCGTTGCGAATAGGGCAGATCATTCCATGAACTGGCACCGGGTTCTCCGGGTTGCGGCACGGTGTTGAAGGTCCACAACTGCTTGCCCGCATCGGCGGAGAGCCCCAGGATCCGGCCAAACCCGCCGCATGTGACGCACACCACGCCATTCGCGCTGCCTTCCGGCATCCGCCCCCCTCGAAACAGCCCTTCCACAACGATTCCGTCGACGACCATCGGTCCGCCCGAGGTGGGCCCGGTCGAGGTTTGCCAGACAGGTCGTCCGGTCGTCGCGTCGAGCGCGACGAGTTGGTCGTCGCCCGTCGCCAGGTAGAGCCTGTGGCCATACAGGGCCATGTTGCGCTTGACCCGCATCGGCAATCCAGAAGCTGTGGCGGGCACCTCGTGCTTGTAGGTCCACAGCACACGCCCGCTCGCGGCATCGATTGCATCGACCTGATCGCGGTTGCTGTAGACGAACAGCACGCCGTCATGGACCAGCGGAGTTGCCGCATTGGGCCCCGGCGAGAGGTTATAGGACCATGCAAGGCTCAGTTGCGAAACATTCGTCCTGGTGATCTGCGACAGGGGGCTGAACCCTTGGCCATCCAGCGTTCGGCGCCAACTCAGCCAGTCACCCGCCGGCGGATTTTCAAGCATGGCGTCGGACACCGGCGTCATGCTTGCGGCCGGATCCGGCAAAGCGGGCCAGGGTGGTAACTTCGCCTGCGCCGCGAGCCCTCCGCTCGTATCCCCGGTATAGGGCAGATACAGCTTCTGCAGGGCCAGATAGTCCGAAGGCAGGGCCGCGCTTCCCACCTTCTGGCCGTTCTTCGCAAGGATCAGGGTGACGAGCCCCGATACCTGTTCGGACGAGAAGGAACCGGCACCGCCCGGCGGCATGGTATCTGAACAGGGCGCCGAGCGACGTTCCGGCCGACCATTTGCCCAGAAACGTGCGGCCCTTGAGTGCCGGTGCTGCGCCGCCTTCAAGCTCCGGGCCGTGGCACGCCGCACAGGCTCTCATGTATAGGTCTCGGCCCTGCTGCATTTGTGCGTTCGTGAACGAGATGGCCTGGACGGAGCGGGCTGGGGCGGCTCTTTCGCCGGGGCTGCCCAGTGCATTGCCGTGTGCAAGCGCGCCGCCCAGCAATGCGACGGACGCCAGTGGCAGCGCTTTCGCTGCTTGTTTCGCCATATCCTGTCCCATCCGAATCGTTATATTGGACATCATGACCGGGTGACCGGCTTCCTGCGGAACTCTCGACTGCCATCGCGACCAGCAGCATTCTCGAAATTACAGCCTGGTGGCTGCGGCAGCTGGACGATATTCCGGTCGAGGAGATCGCGGATCTGATGGTTGCACTCGTCCACGACCCGATCGCACGGGTCTCGACGTCAGCGAAGCTGAAGTTTCGCTGACGCAGCGAGCACTTCACTGTGACCGAAGTACAGAAACTTCACTCCAGTGGACCAGAGCATGGTGGCGGGTCAAACAATGCAGGCGATCATCACCTAGGAACAAGAAATAGGCGGTTAAGAATCTGAATAGGGTCGATTTCAGAATCGGGCAGGATGGTGCCGCAGCGCACGACATCCAAACGGGCAGTCTTACAAGGCTTCAGGCAGACTGCACTCCGCCGCTCCTTGTGGCTTTGTTACCCCAGCATGCTTTGCTTCTGATGGAGCAACTATCCACGCAGATTCATGATGATAACGTCTGCCCCACAGCGGTGGCAAATCCCCTGATCTTTGTGCCCGGAATCGGGATCTGAAATGGTGAACCGAGAGAACTGTGCGTAGCGTTCAAAAACATTGCTTCGGGATCAAACATGTTGCGACGGGTTTCCGGTCCTGCTGCGTTCAAGAAGCGTCATGCATGAAGCGTGGCATCCACGATCATCCTTGAAAGAGGTGAAGTCATGAACGCAAAGAGCTTCGCGGCGCGCATCGGAGCGGTCCTTCTGACCGCGAGCGTCATCACCACTCCGGCATTGGCCGGGGTCAACGGTCGGCAGGCCAACCAGCAGCACCGCATCGCGCAGGGCTGGCACTCCGGCCAACTGACCGGACGGGAGGCGGTGCGCCTCGAACGGCAGCAGCATCGCATCGCCCGCACCGAGCATCGCATGCGCGCCACCAACGGCTTGAACCCCCACGAGCGCGCGCGCCTGCATTATCGGCAGGACCGGGCGAGCGCCAACATCTATCGCCAGAAGCATGATGGGTGGCGCCGCTGATGCGCCGTCTCTCACTGCTCGCCATCCCGGCACTCGCTGTCGCGGGGATGGCCTGCGCGCAGAGCCCGGCGGCGACTGACGGGATCGCCAAGGCCGACTTCCAGTCCATGCTGCGCGCCCGGATGCTGAAGGCGGACACCGATGGCGATGGACGCATCAGCGCCGCCGAATGGTCCGCCGCCGCCAAGGCGCGGGGCAAGGGCCGGATGGGCGACCGCGTGTTCTCGCGCATGGACGCCAACGGCAACGGCTTCATCGAGGCTGCGGAACTCGACGCCATAGCGGCGAAGCGCTTCGACAAACGGGACGTCGATCATGACGGCAGGCTGTCCGGCGACGAGCGCAAGGCGATGGTCGACGAGATGCGGGAGAAGGCCGGCGCTTGATCGAGGGCGTGGACAGTCACGACCCCGACGCCGATCTTGTCCGGCGCGTGGGGCAGGGCGATGCGGCGGCTGCGCGCAGGCTCGTCGCGATCAAGCTGCCCCGCTTGCTTGCACTCGGTACGCGTATCCTTGGCGATGGCGCTGCGGCGGAGGAAATCGCGCAGGAAAGTCTGCTGCGTGGCTGGCGTCAGGCGCCGCGCTGGCGCTTCGGCACGGCGCGGTTCGATACCTGGCTGCATCAGGTCGCGCTCAACTTGTGCCGCGACCGGTTGCGCAGGTTGCGGCGCGAGGATCTGACGCCGGAACCGCCCGAGCGCATCGATCCCGCGCCGCTGCAGGATCAGGCGTTGTCAGGTCGGGACGAAAGCGAACGCATAGAACGCGCCCTGCAGGCCCTGCCGCCCCGCCAGCGCGAGGCGATCGTGTTGCAGTACTTCCAGGAACTATCGAATGCCGAAGCCGCCCGCATCATGGAGATCAGCGTGGAAGCCCTCGAAAGCCTGTTGGCACGCGCCCGGCGCGGCCTTCGCGAACTCTTGATGGAAACCGACGATGACGCCTGAACGCCTGTCCCGGATACTCGCCGCCTATGGTGCGAACGCCGACCGCTGGCCCGCCGCCGAGCGCGACGCCGCGCTACGCCTGTTGACGGACGATCCCGAGGCGATGCGGTTCATGCGGGAGGAGCAGTGGCTGGACGCCCTGCTGTCCCGCCATGTCGTTCCCGCGCCCCATGCGGCTCTGGTCGGCAGCGTGCTGGTGGGATTTGCGCCGCCTTCCGGCCTTTCGGTGCTGCGAAGCTGGTGGACGCGCTTTGCCTTGGCGGGGGCGGCGCTGGCGGGCGTGGCGGTGGGCGTGCTTACGCTCGACGTGATGCACGCGCGTTCGTCCGGGCGACAGGCGATGACCCTTGCAGACGACCAGGAGACGATCTTCACGCCGCTGGATACCGATGAGGCATCGCTGTGAAGGGGCGCGGCTTCCAGATCCTGCTAGTCTGCTCGCTGGTGCTGAACGTGTTCGTGGTGGGCGGGCTGGTCGGCGCGGGCGTCATGTGGAAGCAGGCCGATGTGCAGCGCCCGGTCGCCGGACTGGGCCGGGGCGGGCGACTGCGCGCCGCCGCCCAGGATCTGCCGCAACCTTACCGCCGCGAACTGCGCCAGACCGTCGTGGAGACCATGCGTGAGCTTCGCCCCCGCATCCGCGAGGCGCGGGCGGCTCGACAGGAAGCCGCGCGCCTGCTGGCCGAACCGACGCTCGACCGGGCCGCGCTGGACGCGGCGCTGACGCGCGCGCGCAGTGCCGACATGGCGGTGCGTACCGGGCTGGAGAGCAGCGTCGTGCGCTTTGCCGGGACGCTGCCGCAGGCCGAGCGCGTCCGGCTGGTCGAGGCGCTGACCCGGCAGCAGCCGCGCACCGCCGCAAAGGATACGCAGCAATGACCGCAGCCATCGCCCTCAATCGCTTCGGCCTCGGCGCGCGGCCCGACCAGTCGGCGCCGGACGATCCGAAGCGCTGGCTCCTTGCGCAGTTCGACCGCTACGATCCGCGCGGGCAGGGTTGGGCCGATCTGCCGTCCACCGCGACCATCGCTGCGGATTACCTGGAAGACCGCGAAGCCGTGCGCACGGCGGACAAGGACGCGAAGCAGCTTGCCCGGATGGAACTGCGCCGCGACGGGCGCGATCTCTACCGCGTCGCGGTGAATGCGCGGGCGACGAGCGCGCTGGCCACGCCGACGCCGTTCGTCGAGCGGCTCGTCCACTTCTGGTCCAACCATTTCGCGATCTCCGCTGACAAGCAGACAGTCATCCCCTTCGCCGGCGCGTTCGAGGCGGAGGCGATCCGGCCGCATGTGCTGGGCCGCTTCGAGGACATGCTGCTCGCCGTGGAGCGGCATCCGGCGATGCAGCTTTTCCTCGACCAGACGCAGTCGGTCGGCCCAGCCAGTCCGTTCGCGCAGAGGGCTGCCGGGCGCAACCCGGCCAAGGCGCCCGGCCTCAACGAGAACCTCGCACGCGAAATCATGGAACTGCACACGCTGGGCGCGCGCACCGGCTATACGCAGGCGGACGTGACCGAGTTCGCCCGCGCCCTTACCGGCTGGAGCACGGCAGGGCTGGGACGCGGCGGCAAGGGTGGACGAGCAGGCACGCCCGGCGGCTTCGTGTTCCGCCCCATGCTGCACGAGCCGGGGCCACGCACCATCATGGGGCGCACTTACGCGCAATCGGGCGAGGATCAGGCGCTTGCGGTGATGCGTGACCTTGCCGCCGCTCCGGCAACCGCGCAGCATGTCGCTACAAAGCTGGCGCGGCATTTCGTCGCCGACGATCCGCCGCCCGGACTGGTGCGCCGTCTGTCTGATGCATTCCAAAAGAGCGACGGCGATCTGCCGACCCTCTACCGCGCGCTTGTTGATGCGCCGGAAAGCTGGTCGTCCGTGCCGGTGAAGTTCAAGACGCCGTGGGAATGGCTGGTGTCCTCCATGCGCGGTCTCGGCATGAGCGACGCGGGCGAGGTGCAGGTCGCCGGTATCATGCAGCAGTTGGGCCAGCCGGTCTGGAGACCGGGATCGCCCGCTGGGTTCGACGATATCGCCGCAAGCTGGGCCGCACCCGACGCCTTGTTGCGCCGGGTCGAGATGGCCCAGCGCCTCGCCACCCGCGTCGCCGATCGCATCGACCCGCGCGAGCTTGCGCCGCGGCTGCTTCCCGGCGCGCTGTCGCCGCAGACCGCGCAGGCCATCGCGCGGGCCGAGAGCCTGCCGACCGGCTTGGCACTGCTGCTGGTCTCGCCGGAATTCCTGAGGAGATGACCATGATCCGCTCCCGCCGTCACGCCCTGCGCGACATAGCCGCAGTCGGCACCGCTCTGCTGTTCTGCCCGAGCGTGGCCTTCGCCGCCGCGCCGGGCGAGCGACGCTTCGTCTTCGTCATCCAGCGCGGCGCAGCCGACGGGCTGCATACACTGGTCCCTCACGGAGACCCCGACTATGCGCGACAGCGGGGTGCTCTCGCGGTCGATCTAGCGGGGTTGACGAAGCTGGACGGCATGTTCGGCCTTCATCCCGCGCTGGCGGAGACCGGCAGGATGTACGGCGCGGGGCAGGTCATCGGCTTCCACGCGGTCGCCTCGGCCTATCGCGAGCGGTCGCACTTCGACGGGCAGAACGTGCTGGAGACGGGCGGCAGCCGTCCCTACGCGCTCAAGGACGGCTGGATGAACCGGCTGGTTGCCCTGATGCCGGGGCAGAAGGCCGAGCCCATCGCTTTTGCGCCCACGGTGCCGCTCGCCCTGCGCGGTGCCGCGCCCGTGACCTCATACGCCGCCTCCGGCCTGCCGCGCGCGACGGATGACCTGATGGCGCGTGTGGAGCAGCTCTATTCGCAGGATGCGGCGCTCCATGCCTTATGGACTGCCGCGACGACCACCCGCGATCAGGCGGGAGAGGACGCCAAGGGTCAGGATCCCGCCACCGTCGGCAAGCTTGCCGCCGGGTTCCTTGCCCGCCCCGACGGTCCGCGCATCGCCATGATCGAGACCGGCGGGTGGGACACGCACAGCGGGCAGGCCGGGAGGCTGGCGGCGCAATTCAAGCGGCTCGATACGCTCCTCGCCGCGCTGCGTGACGGCATGGGGCCCGCTTGGGACAAGACGGTGGTCCTCGTCGCCACCGAATTCGGGCGGACTGTGGCGGTGAACGGCACCGGGGGGACCGACCACGGCACCGGTTCCGCCGCGCTGCTGGTCGGCGGTGCGGTGAAGGGCGGGCGCGTGATCGCGGACTGGCCGGGGCTTGCCACACAGGCGCTCTACGAAGGGCGTGATCTGCGACCTACCGCCGCGCTGGAGGATATCGTCGCCGCCACCGTTTCCGAAACCTTCGGCGTGGATGCGACTTCCCTTTTCCCGGATAGGGCAAGGAAAGTACCTTTTGGAGGACTTATTCGACTCGCCCAATAATGCTGCAGGTTATCGGCGGCGACCGAAATAGCATGCGCTACTGGTCACAGCAGGAAGATCATGCCGGACTTCGGGCAAAACCGGCGTCGTGCCATCGGGGCATGGGCATCGGCTCCGGTGCGGGACACTCCGATTTCGGGGCGCCGGGTGGTGCGCAGGCGCACCGATCTGATCGCCGAACGCGACAAGCCTGGGATGAGTGTCAGCGATAACTGCACCGAACTGACCTCGAACGCCGTCCTCGCCTGGTGTGGGGAAATCGGGGTGGAGGGTACTTATTGCCCCGGGCAAGCCGAGGCGGAACGGCTACGTCGAGAGCTTCAACGGTCGCATGTGCGACGAAGTGCCCCATGAGAGCTTGTTCCTGAGCCTGGGCCATTTCCGGGTGGTGATCTGCGCCTGGCCAGAGAATTACAATCTGGAGAGGCCGCACTCATGCGCAACAAAGCTGCTCCAATCCGTGCTGGTGGGAACCTGAGCCTCACGTCACACGTCGCGAACAATCAAGGCCGCTTTCATTGCAGGGTTGCCCTCGCAGTTCCAGGCCCTCTAAGCTCCAATCACGTCAAGGACATGGAGTGAGGTTTTGGAGACAGTTTCGATCGTGCTTTTCCTGCTGCTGGCGGTCGTCGTCAGCGGTGCCGTTGCCAGAATGTTGCCGTTTTCCGTACCCACGCCGCTGGTGCAGATCGCACTTGGCGGGGCCATCGGCCTTTCTACCTCGCACCGGGTTGATCTCGATCCAGAACTGTTTCTTTTTCTCTTCCTGCCGCCACTGCTTTTTCTCGACGGCTGGCGAATTCCCAAGGACGAGCTTTTCAAGGATGCCTCGACGGTAGTCGAATTGGCCTTGGGGCTAGTGCTCATGACCGTGATCGGCATGGGGTTCCTGATCCATTGGATGATCCCCGCGATGCCGCTGGCGGTTGCGTTTGCATTGGCTGCGGTCGTTTCGCCTACCGACCCCATCGCGGTTTCCGCGATTGCTGCGCGTGTGCCCATTCCCAAGCGGATGATGCATATCCTAGAAGGGGAGTCTCTGCTCAACGACGCTTCGGGGCTTGTCTGCCTGCGTTTCGCGGTGGCGGCGGCGTTGACGGGGACGTTTTCCGCGAGTTCGGCAGCGTTGAACTTTGTTTGGGTCGCGGGCGCGGGGCTGGCGATAGGCGTCGTCGTTACCCTTGTGGTCACGCGGGTCAAATCCTGGGTAACGAAGCGCTGGGGTGAAGATACCGGATCGCAGATCCTGGTGAGCCTCCTCATTCCGTTCGGTTCCTATCTGCTCGCGGAGCATCTCCATGCGTCCGGCATTCTCGCCGCCGTCAGTGCGGGCGTGACGATGACGTATGCCGAGATATCGAGGCAGGCACTTGCCGTCACGCGGATGCGGCGCAATTCCGTGTGGGACATGGTCCAGTTCACGCTCAACGGCATCATTTTCGTGCTGCTGGGGGAGCAGATGCCGGGCATTCTGGCCGGGGCGAAGCAGACGGTCGCGGCGACCGGCCACAGTCAGCCATGGTGGCTTGGCGTCTATATCCTCGTCATCGTGGCGGGCCTTGCGGGGCTGCGCTTCCTGTGGGTCTGGGCGTCGCTCAAGCTGACGATCCTTCGCCGCGCACGTCGGGGCATCGGCGTGCAGAGCCCCGATTGGCGCCTGATCGCGGCGACATCGGTGGCCGGTGTGCGAGGGGCGATCACGCTGGCAGGTGTGCTGACGCTGCCGCTTACTCTGGATGATGGAACTCCGTTCCCCACGCGCGATCTGGCGATCTTCCTCGCGGCCGGGGTCATCGTGGTTTCGCTCGTTCTGGCCAGCCTGGCATTGCCGATATTGCTCAAGGGGCTGGCCATGCCGCCGGAGCCGGTTCGGCAGGCCGAGGAGGACGGTGCCCGCATAGCGGTGGCCGAGGCCGCCATTCAGGCGATCGAACGGCATCAGCACGCGCTGGCCGAAAGCCATGGCGAGGCCGACATCTACGCCGACGCAGGCGGGCAGGTCATGACGCTCTATCGCGAACGGATCGAAGGGTTGAGCGAGCGCCAGACCAGCGAGGCGGTGCGCACGGGGAACCGGTTGCTGCGCGAGTTCAGGCTGGTGGGCGTGAAGGCGGAGCGGACCGCGCTGCTGAAACTCGTCCGCGGGCGGCAGATCAACAGCGAGACCGCGCGCAAACTCACGCGCGAACTGGACTTGTCGGAAGCACGCTATCTCGGCTGAGCACCGCGCGCAGTTCTGACTGGGCCAAGCCACTGCGCCGCTGCTGCGCATCGAGCGTCGCCTGCGCCATCGCGCGGTAGGCGTCGAGCAGTTCGGGGCTGCCGTCGGATATCGCCTGCAGGTGCCGTGCAACAGTCCCAGCATCGTCACGCAGGATCGGCCCGGAGAGAGCCGCATGCCCGCTGACGAGGCTGTTTTCCAGCGCGGCGCGGGCAAGCGGGGCCAGCAACGAGCCGGGCTCAGCTACTCCAGCGCTGGCAAGAGCCTCGGACGCCCCGGCGATCAGGGTCACGAGATGGTTGGCCGCATGGCACAGCGCGGCGTGATACAGGGCGCGCTGTGCCTCTGCGATCTCGACCGCAGTGCCGCCGAGGGCCGCCACGATCGTCCGGGCCTGCGCGGCCGCGTCCGGGCTCGATCCGGTCACGGCGAAG
Organism: Novosphingobium kaempferiae; assembly: GCF_021227995.1. Lineage (NCBI taxonomy): Bacteria > Pseudomonadati > Pseudomonadota > Alphaproteobacteria > Sphingomonadales > Sphingomonadaceae > Novosphingobium > Novosphingobium kaempferiae. The sequence goes on along the minus strand of NZ_CP089301.1, from coordinate 5,523,353 downwards.
CGGGCCGACATCATGCGCTCAACCTCGCGCCGGGGATTGCCGGTGAAGGTCATGGCGGGATGCACCGCGGCGGTGCGCGCGCCTGCGTTTTCGAGCGGGTCGAGGATCGTCGTGCCGCTACCCCCGCTGACGTGGAAGATGAAGCGCCCGGCGACCATCGGGTTCGCGGCCATGGCTGCGACCACATCGGGAATCGCATCGTCGGCAACGGCGATGGCGATCACGTCGCACGCCTCGAGCAACTCCGACAGCCGGTCCACGGCAAGGCAGTTGCCGATCTCTGCGACGGCGGCCTGTGCCCGTCCTGCCGAGCGCGACCAAATCAGAGGCGCGGCGGCCGAATGCGGGCCAAGTCCAAGCGCCATGGCGCGACCGACCCGGCCGGCTCCGACAATGCCGATCCGGCCGAGGGGGAGAAGGTCATCCATGCACCTGCGCATAGCGCCTTCCGGACGAAGTTGCACGGCGGGCGGGAAGCGGCGTATGGATTGCCCCCAAAGCTTCGCAACAAGAGTACCATGACATGATCGAAATGGTTATCGAACAGCGCCGCCGCAGCCTTGGCGGCGGGCTGGACGTCGGGCGCGTGCTCCCCTTCGCCAAGCGGCGCATGGTGGGGCCGTTCGTATTCTTCGATCACATGGGGCCGCTCGATGTCGCGGCGGGTGCGGATCGCAGCCTCGATGTCCGCCCGCACCCGCATATCGGCCTGTCGACCGTGACGTACCTGTTCTCAGGCGAGATCATGCACAGGGACAGCGTGGGCTCTCACCAGCCGGTGCGCCCGAACGAAGTGAACTGGATGACCGCCGGCAGCGGCATCACCCATTCGGAGCGTTTTGAGAAGGCCCGTGCCGTCGGCGACCATCTGCACGGGATTCAGGCCTGGGTGGCCTTGCCACAGGAGGATGAGGAGACCGATCCGGGCTTTTCCCATCACGCAGGCGACGACCTGCCGCAGTGGAGCGAGGCCGGTATCCAGGGCCAACTCATTGCCGGAAGCGCCTACGGCCTCGTTGCAGGGGCGCGGACGCATTCGCCGCTGTTCTATGCCCACCTCGACATGGAGCCGGGTGCGACCGCTGAAATCCCTTCGGGTCATGCGGAACGGGCAGTCTACGTCGCTACGGGCGCAATCGAGATCGACGGCGCGCGGCACGAAGCCGGACGGATGCTGGTGCTCGGCGCGGCTGTGTCGCGGATGACGGCGGCCGAGCGCTCGACGGTCATGGTGCTCGGCGGCGAACCGGTCGGCGAGAGGTTCCTTTACTGGAACTTCGTATCGTCATCGAAGGACAGGCTCCGGCAGGCGGCAGAAGACTGGAAGGCGGGGCGGATGAAACTGCCGGACGCCGACGACCAGGAATTCATTCCGCTGCCGGATGACCCGTTCATGAAGCCACCGGCGATGTCCTGAAGAACCCGGCGCGCTCGCTGCCCATGGTTTCGTAGGCGGCGGGCCGCGCGATCCGCAGTCTGATGCGGGCCGCGTCCAGCGGTTCGCTCAGGATCGCTTCGTAATCCTCGCCGAGCAGCCACGCGGCTCGTCGCCCGTTCCGATAGCCCTCCCGGATGGCGCGCAAGGCGCCGCCGCCACCGGGCGTGCGGCAAGCCTTGAAGGCCGCGCCGAGCGCGATGAATGCCCAGCCGAGCCCGCCGGTCTGCGCGTAGGAGAATGCGACGAGGCAGGCCTCGCCGAGCGGGTCATCGGCCCGGTAACCTGTCAGGATGTGCCAGATGTCGTGGACGTCGCGGGTGCGCCTGCCGAACCAGGCATGCGGGTGCTCCGCTTCGCTCGCCATGCCGTCCTCCATGCTCACGGCGGCCAGTCCCTTTGCGGAATAGCCTGTTCTTGTGAGAAAGTCGGCATAGGCTGCGCCGACGCTCGATGGCGGACAGGAAGCTACGAAGCTTGCGTCCGAAAGAAGCCGGGCCAGTTCGGTTCGGCGGTAGGCGATCCGTCCGCCGGCTTCCGTGCGCAGCAGACGCGCGTATCCCTTGCCTGCCGACCCCGCATTCAGGGCGCGCATGATGCGGAACACTTGCGCAGTGTCGTCGGCATTGGACAGCAATTGCCGCAAGGCATTCAGGGCTGCGCCCCAGTCCCTGCGTGTGGCGAGATCGAAACTGCCGGAATTGCCTGACATCGAGCTTTCCTTTCAGCAGCGGCATGGGAAAGTGATTGAACCGCTTGGCTACTGCGATAATATGAGCATCGCTCACATTCGAAAACTCGCGTTCGCCTCACTCCACTGGCGCAGGTGAAAAATGGCGGAAGATAGCCGATCCACGGTCCGCACGCCGCGTCAGGGACGGGCGCTGCACAAGATCGAACTCATATTGGAAGCCGCGATCCGACTCGTCGACAGCGGCGGCATGGGTGCGTTGACGACCAACGCGGTGGCGCAAACCGCTGGGGTCAGCATCGGCACGCTGTACCAGTACTTCCCGAATAAGGAGGCGATCCTCGATGCGCTGGCCGACCGGGAAATGGCCGAACTCTCCCAGCGGGTGATCGCGGCGCTGTCGGACGCCTCGATGCATGACGCGGGGGAGAAGGTGTCACGCATCGTTCGGGCCGTCACCTGCGGCTATGGCGAGAGGCGGCAGGCTCACCGGCTTGTCGCGGAATACTCGCTGTCGCGCGGTGGCGGGCGGCTGACGCCGTTGATCGAACGCGTCATCGCCTTGCTGACTGCCGGTGATGCCGAGGCTGAGCAAGCCGGTTTTGGCGCCACCGAAGCCTTCGTGCTGACCAACGCATTCGCCGGAGTGCTGCGCGCGATGATCCTGGGGCATGAGGACGGCGAACCTTCGCAAGCCGACATCGAGGCTGCGCTCAAGCGCCTTGTCATGGGCTTCGTACAGACCTTGCCAGGCGATTGAATCCGAGGGATTGTCCGGGCACTGCGCGGTTCGGGGTTCCAATATGCTGCGTTGCACCTATATGCCCCGTAGCGGCAGCGCCCGCGACAAGATGGGCGCGCCGGATGGGGGATCCCAGCCGTCCGTAACCCGGAAAGTCCGAACATGCCTTCAATCGCCCGATATCTCGAGGTCCATCCATGAGGCCGCGGCGGCGAGGTATGGCTTCGGTCAATGCCGAAGTGCGCGACGGCATCGTGCCTGCCGCAGGGTCACTGGCAAAGACGAAGGATCTCGGCCCTCCCGAATCCAGCCCGAATTATCGGCTTGTCGCGCTGATCGTGGCCTCGGCGCTGTTCATGGAATTCGTCGACTCGACTGTTCTGGCGACGGCCTTGCCAACCATGGCGCGCGACTTTGCGGTACGGCCGCAGGAGATGAGCGTCGCGCTGACATCCTACCTGCTCGCGCTGGCCATCTTCATCCCCGCGTCGGGCAAGCTGGCGGATCGCTTCGGCTCGCGCACCGTGTTCCGCAGCGCCATACTGCTCTTCGTTCTCGGAAGCCTCGCCTGCGGGCAATCCCGCACGCTCGAGATGATCGTGGTGTCCCGCTTCGTGCAGGGCATGGGGGGCGCGATGATGATCCCGGTGGGGCGGCTCGTCCTGCTGCGGTCGGTCGCCAAGCGGGACATGGTCAATGCGATGTCGTGGCTGCTGGTGCCGGCGCTGATCGGGCCGATCCTCGGCCCGCCGCTGGGCGGATTCATCGTGACCTACCTCGACTGGCGCTGGATATTCTACATCAACCTGCCGATGGGCGCGCTGGGCTTCTGGCTGGTGGGGCGGTACATCGCCAATATCCGCGAGGATGATCCCGGCCGTTTCGACGCCCGCGGTTTCGTGTTGAGCGGCGTATCGCTGGGATGCCTGCTGTTCGGCTTCGAAATGGTCAGCCGACCGGGCGAGGGCGCCATGGCGGCGATCCTGATCGTGATCGGCGGCGCCGCCGGAGCGCTCTACGTCCGACATGCCATCGGGCGAGAGGGGGCGATACTCGACCTTGGATTGCTGCGCGATCCCACGTTCCGGCTGTCCGTGATCGCCGGTTCGATCACGCGGATAACGCAGGGCGCCCAGCCGTTCCTGCTGCCGCTGATGATGCAGGTCGGCCTCGGGTTCACGGCGGCGAAGAGCGGTACCATCACCGTCGCTACGGCCATAGGCTCGCTGGCGATGAAGAGCTTTGCACCCCGCGTCCTGCGTCGCTTCGGTTTCCGCCGGGCGCTCATCTGGAACGGCATCATCGCAACCGCGGGCTATGCGATCTGCGGGCTGTTCGGCCCTAGCTGGCCGACCTGGGCGATGTTCTGCGTGCTGGTGCTCTGCGGCTTCTTCATGTCGTTCCAGTTCACGGCCTACAACACGATCGCCTACGACGGCGTGGACAAGCAGCACATGAGCAGCGCCACGGCATTCTACTCCACCTTCCAGCAACTGATGCTGTCCCTCGGTATCTGTGTCGCTGCGACGGCCCTGCATCTGGCTATGTTGGCCAATGGTAGCTCTACGCCCACGCTCAGTGACTTCTCGGTGGCGTTCTGGGTGGTCACTGCGATCTCCGTGACGGCCACGTTCTGGAACCTGCGCTTTGCAACGGATGCCGGAGCGGAAATCAGCGGACACGCGGCCCCATCGGAAGGCGACGAGGCGGAACAGCGCTCGGCAGCCTGACCTGACGCAGCCGTTCAGTGCAACCGCGCCTTGAGTAGAGGGCGCAGCAAGTAGTTCAAAACGCTGCGCTTTCCCGTCAGGATATCGACCTCGGCAACCATGCCGGGAATGATCGGCAGAGGCTTTCCGTCCCGGACAAGATGCGCGCCGTCGGTCCTGACAAGAACCTGATAGTAGGCCTCCTTGCCATGCACCGTCTCTTCCTCGATCGTATCGGCGCTGATCCTCTCGACCCTGCCCTTGAGGTCGCCATAAATCGTGTAGTCGTAGGCCGTTATCTTGACCTTGGCTGCCATTCCCGGAACGAGAAACGCCACGTCACGCGGCCGCACTTTCGCTTCGATGAGCAGGCGGTCGTCCATGGGCGTGATTTCCATGATCGGCTCGCCAGGCTGCACCACGCCACCGCGAGTATTGACCAGCACCGTATTGACCCGCCCGCGGACCGGTGAACGGATTTCCGTGCGTCGCAACTGATCGCCACGCTGCTGCATGATGGGATTGAGCGCGCTCAGCTCTGCCTGCTTGTTGGCCAGCTCGGTATAGGCTTCCTGCGCGTAGGTGTTCTCAAGTTCTACCAGCTTGCCGGTGAACGTCGCGATATCCTGTCGCAGCTTGAGCGCTTCCATCTCGCTGACGACCTTGCGTGCGGTGAGCGGCTGCACGATCGCAAGTTGGCCCTGAGCGATGCGAATCTGCTGCTGCAATGTGCTCCGACCTTCCTCCAACTTGCTGCGTCGCGACAGGAACAGTTCGCGCTCCGACCGGGCCAAAGCGCCGTTGAGCGGTAGCCCGGAAGGAAAGGTAATGGTTTGCTTGCCGAGGACTTCGGCATGCAGGCGAGCAATGGCCGCTTTCAGAACATCGGACTGGTTGGAGGTTTCCTCGAACGACGTCCGAAAATGCGTCGGATCGAGGCGCAGCAGCGACTGCCCTTGCTCGACCATGTCGCCTTCGTGGACAAGCATTTCCCCCAATATGCCGCCTTCGAGACTCTGAATCTTCTGCATACGACTGATCGGAACTACGCGGCCCTCGCCGCGTGTCACTTCGTCAAGACGGGCAAGCGCAGCCCATCCTACGGCGACGATTATGCAGGCCAACGATGCCCAGAATAGAGGACGATACAGAGGGCGTGTTCCGGTTCCAAGCGGATCGCTCAGTTCGCGGCGCAGGTTTTCAGCAACGATGCCATCAGTCTGCATGAGCAGCCTCGGCTTTGACCCGCATCGGCGCGCTATGCTGGGTGTTGGAGAGGATGCCATCCGAGGGGCCATCCATCGCCACAGTGCCGTCTCGCATCACTACGATGCGCTGGACCAGAGCGAGCATGGAGCGCTTGTGCGTGATCAGGATCAGCGTTCGGTTACCCAGCCAGCTTTTCATGCGGGCTATGAATTGTTCTTCTGCAGCTTGATCGAAAAAGGCGGTTGGTTCGTCGAGCAGCACGATCTGTGGATCTTGAAGCACCACTCTTGCAAGTCCTACCGCTTGGCGCTGCCCTCCTGACAGGCTGCGGCTTCCCGAAAGCTGCATATCGAGACCGAGGGGGTTGGCGCGAACGAAACGGCCCAATCCGACGTCGTCCAGTACGGCATACATGTCAGCATCCGATATTGCCTGACCCTCGAGATTTAAATTCTCCCGCAAGGAGCCGTGCATCAAGGCGACATCCTGCGGTAGAAAACCTATCGCAGCGCGGCGGTCAGCCGGATCGATCTGGGAGAGGTTGATCCCGTCAAGCATTATAGTGCCAGAACTGGCATCGCCAAAGCCGGACAGAATCCTCAGCAGTGTTGACTTGCCCGCGCCGTTGCCACCGAGGATTGCCAATTTCTCGCCGGCATCGATTGTCAGTTTCCTGACATCCACGACCGGGGGCCCGTCGTCGTATCGAGCGGTGAGACCGCTTATCGTGAAGTTTCCGCGTAACTTCTCAACTCTTGCGAAAATACGGGCTTCCGGACGTTCGACGGGAGCCGCCATGAGTTGGTCCAGCCCCTCCAAAGCGATGCGCGTATGCTGCCAGCGTGTGAGGATCGCCGCAGCTTGGGCCATGGGCGCAATAGCCCGCGCAGCGAGTAGTGAACAGGCGACCAACGCGCCGACAGTCATGTCTCCATTGCTGATCAGAAATACGCCAAATATGACGACTCCGACGTAGCAAAGTTGTTGCACCATCGCTGCGCCGTATGTCAGCGCGCTCGACAGCGAATGACTATGGCGTGCGGTTTCGGCAAGTTGGGCGGTGAGGGCTCGCCATATCATCATCGCGCGCCCCTCGCCGCGTCCTGACTTGATAGCTTCGAGGTTTTCGACGGCTTCGATCAAGATGCTGTTCTTGATCGCTCCTTCGCGCAGGCTCTGGCGCGACAGCCTGGCCAAGCTGCGCTGCATCAGCAGACTTGGCAGTATCATGAGTACGATTGCGGCAACGGGCACTATGACCACCCATCCACCAATCAAGGCGATGATTCCAAGGAAGATCAGCGTAAAGGGCAGGTCGCTGGCTATGGCGGCGCTGGAGGATGTGAAAAACTCGCGCACGCCCTCGAACTCACGGATTTGGCTGGTGAACGATCCGAGAGCTGCGGGGCGTGCTGAAAGTCGCGTCTGGAGGAGCCGTGCAAAAAGCTGGGTCGATAGCGTGAGATCAAGGCTCTTGCCCATCGTGTTCAGCAAGTGCCCCCGCATATGTCGGAGCAGGGCTTCGAACACTATGGCGAGGACCACTCCGCTTGCGAGAATCCACAGGGTATCAAACGCTGCGTTCGGTACGACGCGATCATAGACTTGCATGGCGAAAATGGCCGTTGCGATAGCAAGCAGGTTTGCCATCATCGCGCCCAACGCGACTTCAAGATAGCTTCTGCGATAACTTCGAAGGGCGCCGAAGAACCAATGCCGCCCGTTTCTGGCAATCGGGCCATGAATGCTATGGTCGTTACGAAACTGCGCCTTGGCAAAGATTGTCGTGCCGCTGTGCAGTCCAGCCAGATCGGCAACCGGCATTCGTTGCACGCCTCCGTCAGCGCTTGGCAGGCGCAAGATCGCATAGTCTGCTTCGATGGAGGAAAGGACCGCGCTTTCGCCATCCTTGAAGATCAATAATGACGGGAGCAGATAGCCGGGAATGGGGAGGCTGGAATCCCGAACCCGTGCGGTAATGTCCAGCCTCCGCATTGCCTGCGGGACCATGGACAGATGCAGTCTTCCGTTATCCAACGGCAGTCCATCGGCGAGCTCGCCAGCGCTCGTGTGGCGCCCCAGCATCCCTGCAAGGAGAACGAGGCCCTCTCGTAGCGGGTCTCGGCCTGGCATCGATGGACTGCGTTTCGTGGATGCCGCTTCGGTCATTCCATCTCCGTCGGAAGTTCGACCAGATCGGCCAAGCAACCTAATTGGGCCGCCAGGCGATACTGGATGCGTATCAATTGGAGCCGGACATCGTTCAGGGACCGCCGTGCGTCGAAATGCTCGCGTTGGATCGTCACGAGATCGACGATATCCCGCCTGCCGACCTCGAATTGCTCGCGGTAGACCTGACTCAACTGCGCGGCATCGACGACCTGACGTTCCAGCGCCCGTGCCTGCTCGACGAGTGCTGCACCGTTGGTGGTCAGATTGCGCAATTTACGTTCGATGTCGCGGCGAGCGGCAGCTTCATTCCACTGCGCAGCCGCGATGCGTTGGCGAGCGCCTTCGGTTCTATCGAAGGCGGAGAGCCCCTGCATGGGATTGACCCTGAGGCGTAGGGCAAGAATGCCGTCGCTCTGCATACGTCCGCCAATTTCCCGGCTGAGTGCAGTTGCCTCGACATTGACGCGAGGCAGAATAGAAGAACGCGCTTCGTCGTATTGCGCTCGTGCATGGTTCGTGGCTTCGACCGCTTTGCGGTAAAGCGGGGCGGCCTCAATGAGAGTTTCGAAGTTTGTCTTATCGATTTGGCCGAGCATGGGAGCAGGTGCAGGCTCGACCAATGCTTCGGCGGGCGCACCGACAAGCGTATCGAACTGCGCGACAGAATCCAGAACCATTCCCTGATCGCTGGCCAGACGCTGTCTGGCACGCGCCAGTTCGAGCGCCGTGCGGTCGGGTTCGCTACGATCTGCGTATCCGCTGTCGGTCCGCAGGCGTGTCATCCGGTCCAGATCTTCGAGGGTGCCAATCTGTGTTTGATCGACTTCGCATTGGCGTCGATACAACAGGACATCGAGATAAGTCTCGATAACGTCGAGTGCAGCCTCGTCGCGTGCGATCAGCCATTCTTCCTGGCGTTGCCTTTCGGTCGCGCGGGCGCCTCGCACCTTGCTTCGCGTCTGCCCCCAGTCATAGATCATCTGTGCGGCGGTCACTTCATACGCCCACTCGTCGGGGGTAACGTCCCGAGGGCCTCCTGACGCGGAAAGTGATGGCAGGTAACCTGCTTTCGCGACATCGACATCGACATGGGCCGCCTTCGCTTCCGATGCCGCTGCGGCCATGGACGGGTGGTTCAGGATGGCGGTCGCCACCGCTTCCTCGATCGTCATCGCCCGCGTGAAGGCAGGCGTAAGCAGCAACATGATCGCGAGAGTTATCGGCGAGAAATCCCATGCGGTTCTGCGGATTGCGCATGATATGCTCACACGACGACCTGAACTGTATTGTCCTCTACCAGGACGGTCGTCGCACCGAACGTGTAGACGTCGAAGACAAGGCCGTCATGCGTCTCCGTTGTACCTGTATCTATGGCGCCGACGATGCGAAGAACGTCGTTTCCTTCGCCTGTCACCTGCAGGGTATTACCCGCATCGGTAATGGCATCGATCTCGCTCGCTGTGAGAGTGAGTGTGCTGCCGTTGTCTCCGGAACCGAGATCGATCCGTTCGATGTTGGCAAGTGTGCCGGCACCGGGGCCGTAATCGAGATCCATCCCATTGGCGAGCCACAGAGTATCGAAACCTGAGCCCCCATCGATGATCGAGAAATTGGCAGCCGTTATCTCGATGGTGTCGTTGCCCGGCCCCGCCAGCACATGATCGCCGGTCGCTACGTTGAGGATCAGGTCGTTGCCACTATTGCCGTTGATATGCTCGGCACCGGTGGAGCCTGACATTATGTCATCGGCGAGAGTTCCGTTCACATCTATCTGGCCGATGTTGAGCGACAACCCCGCCGGGCTCAGCGCCAGACCGTAGAAGGCACTTTCGTGTCCTTGCGGATCCGTCGCGACGAAGCCGAGCGAAATCTGTGATCCCAGGTTGAGGATGTCGGTTATGTTGAGGCCAAGCTGCGACAGGATTGCGGGGCTGAGCAGGTTCAGCGTGAAATGGCCTGAATTATCGGCGATTATCGGCAGAAGTTCGACATTGAGCGCCGGAGTAACTACACGGATAACGACGATTGAATCCGGCTCGGTCGTTCCGGTCACTCCGAATTGCGGACTGAAGGGATTCAGGCTGACTGCCAACCCGAAATTGCCAATCGCCACAGGTGGTTCGATATTGGGCGCCACCGCCAATGAAGCGACATCGCTCACATTGCCTGCCTCATCCTGGCCGGATACGGTAACCTGAGCACCGAGGAGTTGTGCCCAGTCCAGTTGGATATCGAGGCCGGTCAGCAGATTGAGAGAAGCTAGCCCGGCCCCATCCACGACGACCACGGTACTGGCAACTGTTCCGCCGATATCGACGGATATTGTCAATTGTGTCCCCGGATCGGCGGATATGTCCAAAATGCTTGCCAGCAGTGACAGAACCGGAGTGGATGGGGGTATGGTGTCGATATCGAAACTGTCGGGTGCCGAGGATGCGCCGCCGTCGATAGATGTGGTTATGTTAGCAGGACCTTGGGGCAGGGATGCAATGCCGCCGGCGGGCGAGATATTCAGCAATACGATACCCGCAGTCACATCTGCCGAAGTCAGTTCATGCGAGACTTGAACCTGATAGCCGCCTTGGCCATTGAGCGTTACGGTGACTATTTGGCCAACTTGCATGGTCGGACGGAGGGATATCTCGACCTCGATGCCGTTTGCCGCTTCATCCGCATTTAGCCAGCCGTCGGCCACTTCCACGACTGTGAAAGCGGGCGGAGCGTAATCGGGGGCGATGAGGAGTGCGGGCGCACTTTGGTTTCCGGCGGCATCGATCGCTATCGCCTCGACCGTTTGCCCCGCGATCAGAGGAGCAGTGAGAGGCAGATTGAAGCCGCCGCTTCCATCGACGGTAACGGTGATTGCGTTTGCCGTATCACCGTCGATGATTATGCGGACCTGGCTATTGGGTTCGGCAGTGCCGATGAGCAGTTCCCCGTTTGCCAATAGAGTTAGAAAGGGACTGGTGGGTGGCAGGCTGTCTATGGCGGTGCTGGCAGTCAGGCTCGTATTGCCCGCCTCGTCCTGCGCCACGGCGTTGATTATGGTCGCGTTGGGTAAGGGCAAGACAGGCGTAAACGTCCACGTGCCATCCGGGTTTGTGATGGTCTGGCCGATCACCAGGCCGAGGCTGTCGGTCAACGTCACCAACGAGCCTGCTTCAGCAGTGCCGAAGATTACGGTCCCGTCGCTGGCACCTATCACCGGCGTTGCCGGAGCGATGGAATCGACGAGCGTGGTCGCAGGGAGGCTCTCGTTGCCGACTTCGTCGATTGCTACGACATTGACCGTGGTGCCATTGGGCAGAAGGACGGAGGGAGTGAAACTCCAGTTTCCTTCACCATTCGCGACAGTCTGACCGATCATGTTGCCGAATTCATCGGTCAGCCGCAGGAGGACGCCAGCGTCGGCTGTGCCTTCCAGGAGTAGCCCGGAAGTAGGGTCGATGGTCGGGATGGACGGCGGTACACCATCAACGACTGTGCTCACGGGACCGCCAACATTGCCGGCAGCATCAATAGAAATGGCGATCACGACTGTTCCATCGGGAAGCGGCAGCAGCGGGATGAATACCCAGTTTCCGTTGGTATCCACCGACACTTCACCGATGGGCGGACCGAGGTCTGGAGCAGTCGCGTTCACGGAGTAGACCGCGATGCGCCCTGAACCGGATTCGGCTAACGAGAACGATGCCAGCGTGTTTCCGGTGCCATCCATGAGGACCACGGTGGCACCAGGTTCACCTGTGCCCGTCACTTCCCAGCCATTGGTGGGGTCGATAGTCGGCGCGATCGGGGGTGATGAATCAACGGTCGTGGTGGCGGGGGAACTGATGTTTCCTGCCGCGTCCTGAGCTGTGGCGTTGACCACCGTGCCATCGGCCAGTGGCGCGGAAGGCGTGAAAGTCCAGAAACCGAATGCGTCGGTTGTCACCTGTCCGATGACATTACCGTTCCCGTCCGTCAGAAGAAGCAGAGAGCCAGCCTCGGCGGTGCCGTTGAGTTCGGTGCCGTTGCTGGGATCGATAGTGGGAGCGGATGGGGCCGTCGCATCGACTGCAGTGCTGACGGGCGAACTGACGTTACCAGCTGCATCCTGCGCTGTCGCCTGGACGATGGAGCCGTCCGCCAGAGGTGTGGCAGGCGAGAAACTCCAGTTGCCCATGCCATCCGTGATGGTTTGTCCAATGAGATCGCCATGGTCATCGCTTAGAGTGACCAAAGTCCCTGCTTCCGCTGTACCGGTAATGAGGACGCCGTTCGTGGCAGCGATCGTCGGAGCAAGCGGGGCCGTTGCGTCGATCGTCGTCGATACATCGGCGCTTGTGTTTCCTGCTGCGTCCTGCGCTACGACGTGGACCACCGATCCGTCGGGCAATGGGTTGACTGGAACGAAGCTCCAATTCCCAGAACCGTCAGTTGTGGCCTGACCGATGATTGCGCCGCTTTGGTCACGCAACGTGATCAGCGAGCCTGCTTCAGCAGTCCCGGTAAAGACCATGCCATTGCTCGGGTCGATGGTTGGTATTGGCGGAGCAATGGCGTCCACGACAGTACTGGATGCGGGACTTGTGTTGCCGGCAGCATCCTGAGCGACGACACTGACCGTGGTTCCGTCGGGCAGGGACGATACCGGCGTAAAACTCCATTGACCAGATGCATCGACGAGCACCTGACCGACCGGATTACCGGAAGCGTCGGTCAGGATCACGGTGGTTCCAGCTTCGGCGGACCCGGAAAAAGTTGTTCCGCTGGAGGCGTTGATGACCGGCGTTGCCGGTGCGACCATATCGACAATGGCCGTTGTGGCGGGGCTGGCATTTCCCGCAGCGTCCTGAGCGGTCGCGGTGATTACCGTGCCATCAGTCAGTGGCGAAGCGGGCGTGAAGGACCATATCCCGCTTGCGTTGGCGACGGCCTGTCCGATCGGGTTGTCGTCGCCGTCCGATAGAATGACGATTGCTCCGGCTTCTGCGCTGCCGCTTATCACGATGCCGTTGGTTGGTTGAATTACAGGGGCGTCCGGTGCAACCGCATCGACTACGATGCTGGCGGTTGCGCTAAGGTTCCCGGCTGCATCCTGAGAGGTCGCGTTGACTATGGTGCCATCCGGCAACGGAGAAGGCGGCGCAAAAATCCAATTGCCGTTCTGGCTTGCCGTGACTTGTCCGATAGCATTCCCGTTGCCATCGATCAGGATCACGATCGATCCTGCTTCGGCGGTCCCCGACAGGACGCCACCGTCGGACGGCGCTATGGTTGGCGTGGCAGGTGCCGAAGCATCCACGGTGGCGCTGGTCTGATCGCTGACATTGCCTGCTGCATCCCGGGCCACGGCAATCACGGTGCTGAGGTCCGGCAGGGGGGCTGTCGGGCTGAATGACCAGACGCCGTTTTCATCGGCGCTGGTCTGGCCGATCAGGTTACCGCCGCTGTCGGAAAGGAAGACCGTGGTGCCTGCCTCTGCTGTCCCTGAAATGGTCATGCCATTTGTAGGGGCAATTGTTGGGGCGACGGGGGCATTGCCATCGATGGTGACTGTGGCTTGCGGACTTGCATTACCCGCGGCGTCGTATGCTGTGGCGGATACGATCGTGCCATCGGGCAGGGGCGTGGCGGGAGTAAAGGACCAGTTTCCGGCGCCATCGACTGTAGCCTGACCGATTATCGTGCCCTCATCGTCGGTCAGGATGATCGTGGCACCGGCTTCGGCAGTTCCCTGCAAAGCTTCGCCGTTTGACGGGAGCAATTCCGGGGCAGGAGGCGCAGAGGCATCCACGATCACTGTCGATGTCGGACCGGCCTGACCCTCGGCGTTGACCGCGAAGACTATGACAGGAGTGCCGTCAGCGAGTGGTGTCTGAGGTGTAAAGGACCATGTGCCGTCGGCTGCGATTTCTGCCTGCCCGAGGATGTTCCCTGCTGCGTCGGTAAGCACGACAGCGACACCTGCTTGTGCTGTCCCGGAGAATTCCATTCCGTTCGAAGGCGCGACGGAAGGTGCGGTTGCCGGTGGAGGCGTCAGGTCGGGAGCCAGAATGGTGGCGGTGGGGCTGGAGTTGCCGGCTGGATCTGTGATCGTGACCTCGATCTGCTGCCCGTTGTCGACGGGCGCGGGAAAGAGGATCGTAAAGGTGCCGTCGGGTGATATCTTGACCGAATAGTCCGGTTTCCCGTCTCCATCGACATCCACGCTGACTGTGGCGCCCGGCTCGCCGATGCCGCTCAGGCCGGTTCCGTCGGGTGCGATGCTGAGTTGCGATGCCGGAGCGGGCGGCGTTGTGTCAGGCGCAGTGACGGTGGCCGCGGGGCTGACGTTGCCGGCGGTGTCGCGCACAATGACGCTCAGCGTTTCGCCATTCAGCAGGGGCGGCGTCAGCGGCACGGAGAAGGTGCCGTCTGCGGCTACGGTAACGGAATAGTCGAAGGCACCGTCGCCATTGGCGTCAACGCGTACCGTCGCGCCAGCTTCGGCGCCGCCCGTAAGGCGATCGCCCGTGGTGTTGACGGCGAGGTTGGTCGCTATCGTCGGCGCTGTCGTATCCGGTGGCGAATTGCTGTCATTATCACCTCCGCTGCTGCCCGAGGCAGCAGCGACGACAAGCCCGCCGCCGCCAATCGCGGCCAGTGGTATGAGCGTGCCCGCTCCCAAAGCGCTACCGCTCGCCCCCGCCGTCACGCCCGCAGCGACCGTGCCGGCGGGACCGCTGAAGCCCGCCATGGCGTCCATCGGCACATAGCTGGACGCAGCTAAGCCGCCGCTTGCGGTCTGCGCGAGGTCGACTGCCATGAGCTGATCGTCGTTAACGAGCAGTAGGTGAGAGGCGCGCGTCGGGTCGAGGTAGAAGTTCGCGATGCGCACCACCTCGCCCGACTTGAGGTGGACGAGCAAGTCGCTGCCTTCACGGCTGAAGTTGGACACTGCGGAGGGTTCGATGTCGAGGGCGACGCTGCCGCCGGGCGGTACAGGTATGCCGCCGTCGATGGTCTGGATCGGTGCGGACCGAAGACCTGCGGAATCCGGGGCGATCTTGGCTTCGACGGGCATCGTGCGCCTCCCTCAGCGATCGGCCGGAGTTCGCCGATCAGGCGATCGGGATAATCGCGCGCTGAAAATCTCCAACCGAGACTTCATCCGTTTTCGAGGGGGTTTGGCGGCGGCCAAGTGCCTTAGCTGGATAGGGAAAAGTTTCTTGGTTAAGGCAGGTCTATAACGGATGCAGTTGGCCGCTTGAGCTTTTGGAAAAGCACGCCAATTGCCTGATTATTCTCGCGATCTGCGGGAAGGCCCACTATGCCGGGTGGATGACGAAGAAGCTTGCCGTGGAGGCGATCCGCCGGCCACGATCCGTTCTGAGAGACTTCCTGAGGAGCGAAGCCGCAGGCGGCATTCTGCTGATGGCCGCTGCCGCCGTTGCGCTCGGCATGGCGAACAGCCCTTTGGCCGATGCCTACTTTCACAACCTGCATCGATATCTCGGGCCTCTTTCGGTCTCTCACTGGATCAACGATGGCCTGATGACGCTGTTTTTCCTGCTCGTCGGGCTGGAGATCAAGCGGGAACTGGTGGACGGGCAACTCGCACGATGGTCGGATCGCGTGCTGCCGACCATCGCCGCCGGAGCAGGAATGGCGGTGCCTGCACTGATCTATCTTTCCGTCACGGCTTCGGAGCCGTCCTTGCATCGTGGTTGGGCAATCCCCACGGCAACCGATATCGCTTTCGCCATCGGCGTAATGGCGATGCTGGGCGATCGCGTGCCGGCTTCGCTCAAGCTGCTGCTGACGACCATCGCGATCGTCGATGACATGGGTGCGGTCGCGGTGATCGCACTGGCTTATACGGACACGATCGACGCAATGGCGCTTGGCGCGGCGGGAGCGATCCTGGCCGCGATGTTCCTGCTCAACAGAAAAGGCGTGCAGCGGCTTGCTCCCTACATGGTGCTTGCCGCATTGCTATGGCTGGCTGTCCTCCTTTCGGGCATCCATGCTACGGTTGCAGGCGTGCTCGCTGCGGTCTTCGTGCCGATCAGGGCCACTCCCGGCACGCCGGAGAGCACCGAGTCTCCGCTGCACCGGCTGGAACACGGCCTCCATCGGTGGGTGGCCTACGGGGTCGTACCCCTGTTCGGTTTCGCGAATGCCGGCGTCTCGCTTCGAGGTATCGGCATCGATCAGGTGCTTGCACCCCTGCCGATGGGCGTGGCCGGCGGGCTTTTCCTGGGCAAGCAGGCGGCGGTGTTCCTGGCATTGCGGATCAGCGCATGGCTCGGGTTGGGCTGTCGCCCGGCCGGTGCGGGATGGTTGCAGACTTACGGGATGTGCCTGCTGTGCGGCATTGGCTTCACGATGAGCCTGTTCGTCGGCGGGCTGGCATTCGATGACCCCGCGCACATCGATCAAGTCAAGATCGGCGTGCTGGGCGGATCACTCGTATCGGCCCTGACAGGCTTTCTGTTGCTCAGGTTCGCCCCTCGACGGTAACCGCATTGCAATCTTGCGAGGGTAGGGCGCAAGTTTTCGTATCAGCCGCGTAAATTTTCTTACGGGTCTGCACCCATGGCGACGTTCAGCTCGCATCAAAAAGGGGGCAACGGGTCGGATCCCATAGCCAGTTCTGAAGTCTGCCATCGTCATCGGCGTCCGTCGGTGGGTGCGGGATCCGATTGTGGATTGCTCCTGGACGTCACCAGGGAGCACATTGTGCACGACGATCGCGTTGTTTCGAGCATCAAGTCCGGGCGACCTTCCCGCCTTCAGGCCCGCCGCCGTCAGGCGCTGCGTCTCGGCACCACTCTCAGCGGCGCTGCGGCTGCACTGCTTCTGGGAAGCGTACCCGCGATAGCGGCGGCTCCGGTCTGCGGTGTGCTGACCCTCACCGCGATCACCTGCCCGGCGTCAGCCAGCTATCCCGGTGGCATCCAGTACGTCATCGGCAACGAGGACACGCCGCAGGATCTAACTGTCCATCTTGCCGACCGCATCTCGGTCGACACCGGCGACGATTACGTGAATGGCGTCACGGTCAGCAATTTCTCCGGCGGCGCCGCCTCGCTGATCGCCGATGGCGCGAGCACGATCGCCACGCATGGTGCAGGCTCGATCGGCGTCGCGGGACACACGAGCACGGGCGACCTGACCATCCACGTCGGCGACGTGACCACGCAGGGCTTCGAGGCCCACGGCATCGCCGCAGGCAGCGTGTCCGGTGCGATCGACGTGAAGGCTGGCGCAGTCAAGACTACCGGCGACTATGCGGACGGCATCCGCGCCATCGGCTACAGCGGCGCTATCCATGTGTCGGCCGACAGTGTCGAGACTGACGGATTTTACTCGCGTGGGGTGCTCGGGCGGACCGTCTCCGGCAGCCTGACCGTCGATGTGGGGTCGGTCACCACGCACGGGGACTATTCTGTCGGCATTGATGCACAGGCAGGGCAGAGTCCCGACTTCGATCCGGAGACCGGTCAGGCTCTCCTTGGCGCCCCTGCCGACCTGACCATTCATGCAGGCGCCATCGCTACAAGCGGTTACGCTTCCGACGGTATCCTGGCCACCAATCTCACCATGGGAGAAACGAAGGTATCGGCGGGCGATATCGTCACCACGGGCGATAACGCCTGGGGAGCCTACGCGGGCGGGTTCGGGAACATTTCGTTGTCCGCCGATACGGTCGAGACTAGCGGTGCGAGTTCGGCCGGTCTTGCTGCTGTCAGCGTCTACGGCAATGTCGATCTGACTGTCGGGACGGTAACGACGCACGGCGATTTCTCGAATGCCGTCAACATCATGGCGTATAGCAATGCCGCCCAGGTCACAGTTGACGCCGGGGACGTCGCCACTTCCGGCACAAGCTCGGTCGGCATCTATGTCGGCGGCTCGACGGGCTACGTCGTCGAGGGGCGCACGCTGGCGATCAAGGCCGACAGCGTCACGACCAGCGGCACGAACACGGCGGGCGTGGTGGCTAAGGTCAATGGCGACGTGTCGATCGACCTCGGGACCGTGGTCAGCGATGGCGACCTTTCGCGCGGCGTGATCCTCTACAATACCGAAGGCAATGCCACGATCGACATCGGCAGCATCGAGACACGTGGCGACGTCGCGCGCGGTCGCGATGCTATTGGACTTACGATCGTCAAGAACGGCGGAACGCTCGAAGCTACGATCGGGTCGATCAGCACGGTGGGCGACCATTCTCCGGCGATGCTCGTCGGCGGAGTGGATGCGGAGCAGAATTTCATCATTACCGGCGGACTGACCACCAGCGGTGATTTCGCTGCCGGCTTCCAGTCGGCGATGGTTCGCGGCGCGCTGAACCTTGATGTCGCCAAGGTAGCTACATCGGGCGACTTCAGCCACGGCATTTACACAAGCATCGATTCCGGTGACTCGATCATCAAGGCGGGGTCCGTTTCGACCGCCGGATCTGACTCGACCGCTGTTAAAATGGTTAGTGTCAGCTACGATGGTGTTGCACACCAGACCTCTGTCGATGCAGGTACGATTACGACCAAGGGCGAGGGTTCGACCGGTGTCGACATCATTGCGCTGGGCAACAACGCCAGCGTGAAAGTCGGTTCGCTGACGACTTCGGGTGCTCACTCGTCGGGCATCCAGATTGCCGCGTTGCGAGGCTACAACCCTGAAACCGGCGTGTTCGGCGGCGACGTGACCGTCGACGCCGGTACGATCGTCACGATGGGTGATAATGCCCACGGCATCGATACCTTTGCCGACGGCAAGACCAATATAACCGTTCAGCAGGTGAGCACTTCCGGCAAGGATTCCATCGGTATCCATGCCGTCGGCTACGGCGATATCACCATCAACGCCGGCACCGTTAAGACCACGGGCTATCATTCCTTCGGCATCTATGCCGCCAACAACGTTGCCGGTCTGCCGGGCGGCATCACCATCAACGCGGACGAAGTGTCGACTGCGGGCTTCGCTTCGACCGCAATCCGTGCCAACGCCTATGTCGGTCCAGTATCGGTTCATGCGGGCAAGATCACGACTTCGGGCTACGGTTCGGACGGCGTCTATGCATCGAGCTTCTTCGGCGACGTCAGCGTCGATGTGGGATCGCTGACGACCACGGGCGGGGCCGGTCGCGGCATCGTCGCCTACACGGGCGGCACGGCCACCATCAATGCTGGCACGGTCGTCACCGAAGGACAGGGTTATGGCCCGGATTCCGACGCGGGCGGCATCAAGGCGGTGGGCGCTGCCGTCATCGTAAATGCTGACTCGGTCAGCACCAAGGGCGATCACTCGGTAGGCATATTCGCCAACAGCAACTACGTCTGGACCACGGACCAGGCGGATCGCGACATCACCATCAGCGCGGGCAACGTATCGACCGCAGGCTACAGGTCGGACGGCGTCTACGTGACCAACATCGGCCGGGACGGCAACACCTCGATCACGGTGGGTGACGTGCAGACGAAAGGTGATTTCGCCTTCGGTGTCTACTCCAACAACCTTTACGGCAACAACACGATCAAGGTCGGCACCGTGTCGACCGAGGGCTTCTATTCGCGCGGCATCCATGCCCAGGCGACCCTCGGCAACGTGAGCATTACCGGTGACAGCGTCAGCACCAAGGGTGACTCCTCACACGGGATCATGGCCCTGACGGGAGGTTCGTCGCGGTCGTACGGGCAATCGATTTCGGTCGATGTGGGCAGCGTGTCCACCGCAGGCAAGGACTCCTACGGTATCCTGACGGTGGCGCTTGGCACCCAGATGGACACCGTCATCAAGGTGGATACGGTCAAGACCACCGGCGACGGTGCCCACGGTATCTACGCCTATAGCGACGGCCGGGACAATTCTATCTCCATCGACGCGGGATCAGTGGAGACGGCGGGCAAGGAGGCAGTCGGCATCTTCGCAGTCAACACCGCGATCAACGGTGATGTCTCGATCAACGTCGGCAGTGTCAAGACCACCGGCGACGTCAGCGCCGGGATATTCGCCTACACGTTCGATGGCGACGTTTCGATCAATGCAGGCGCCGTGGAAGGCGCAGGCATCGGCGTCTCTGCGGTACGTGGTGACGTGACAATCAAGGCCGGCTCGATCGCGTCCAACAATTATGAGGCAACCGGTATCTCGGCGAGCGGCAAGAACGTTGCCATCGACGTGGACGACGTGACGCTGAACGGCACGCTCGGTACGGGCATCCTCGCCCTCGCTTCAGACGATGTGACGGTCACTGCCGGCAGCGTGACGACGACCGGTTCCGGCTTCGGTATTCTTGCAGCGGGCGAGAACGTCACCATTGCGGTCGACAATATCGAAACGAGCGCGCTTGAAGCGGCTGGCATTTATGCAACCAGTTACGGCAGAGGCAATGCGCTCGATATCACGATCAATGAGGCCATCAAGGTGGCCGGCGACTATGCGCGAGGAATTATCGCAATTTCCGGTGGGACGATTGCCGTTCATAACAATGGCGAGATATCGACCGGCGGCTATAATTCCTCTGATGCGATTTACGCCATAGCCTTAGACGGCATCACTATCGATGGCGCTCAAGGGGAGATTGACACCACCGGTGCCAACTCATGGGGCATTTTTGCTTATGCCTTGGGCGGCGATGTCTCGATCGAGCAGGATTCCGTGCTTACACGCGGCGCTGGGTCAGTCGGCGTCTATGCGAATAGCCGTGGCCTGGCATACGAGGGCGGGGCGGCTTCAGGAAATATCAAAATAGCGGTCGATTCCATCCAGACCGTCGGAATGCAGTCCGACGCGCTCGTTGCGATCAATTCGGACGGTAACATCGACATAGATGTAGGCTCAGTCGTGACCTGGGGTGACGGCTCTGCCGGCATTCTGGCCTTCGCAAACTACGGCGACGTGACGGTGAATGCGCAGAACGTCACGACGCGGGGCGAAACATTGTCCGGTCGCTGGATCGACGATACGTACGTCCCGGCGCGCGTTCCGACGGGTATCTATGCGCTCGGTGAGAACGTGACGGTGAATGTCACTGGCACGGTTTCCACCGAGGGCCACGAAGCAAGCGGTATCTACGCCGCTGCGCTGGGTGGCAAGGCGGTGATTCACGCAAACAACGTGTCTGCTCATGGCCGCTTCGCGGCGGCCGTTCGCGGGTTCAGTACGCAGGACGGCGTCGAGATCACCACCACCGGCGCCATCTCGATGTCCGGCGCACTCAACGCCTACGGCGTGCTCGCACTTGGCGATGGGCCTTTGTCGGTGACGAACAAGGGTTCCATCGAAGTCGAAGCGGACTACGGCTCGGTCGGCATCTATCTTCGCACCGGCACCCGTTCAGGAAGCCCGATAAAGGTGACGAACGCCGGAACAGTCAGCGTCGAAGGTGGAGCATCATCCGGTATTCGCGCCGTTTCGGCTTCCAAGGATGACATCACCGTAATCTCTACCGGCAAGGTAAGCGCCTTCGGCGACCGCAGTGGTGGTATTGCTGCAGCGGTGTACTCCCGTCGTCGCTACCGCGACGCGGCACCCGTCGTTGCTCTCGCTGACGAAGCAACTCCAACGGTTACAGTTGCCGCTGCCGACGTATATGTATCTGGTGCATTCTCGACCGGCATTGGTGCCAACAACAATCTGGGCGCCGTCGATGTTCTCGCGGACAAGGTTGTTGCGAAGGGTGATTTTGCCAACGGTATTGTCAGCCAAGCGATCGATTTGAGCATCAAGGCGAATTCCGTCACTGCAGATGGTCACGGTATTTTTGTACAGGTGGACACCGCAAAGATCGAAGTCGGTAATGTAGCATCGAAGCACGGCGGCGTGATCGTTGCCGCCGTCACCAGCGCAGAACTGACGGTTCGTGGCAGCGTCGTATCGCAGGACTATCATGCCGTCGAACTGTCTGCGGGCTCAGGAACGAGCGTTCTGAATGTGCTCAAGGGCGCGACGGTCACGGGTGGCGGCAAGGTGGGATCCGTCGGCGAATTGACCGGCCCGGGCTATTCGATCGCCATCTTTGGCGCGGAAGGCTCGACCATCAACAACGCCGGCACCATCAACAACAAGGGCGATGGCTATACGATCTATGTCTTCAATCCGCTGAACGAGGCGGGGCAGCCGACTTCCGGCAATCACGCCGTCACGATCAACAACAGTGGCCTGATCGAAGGCGACCTGCGTCTCACCAACCAGAAGGACACCTTCGTCAATTCCGGCAAGTTCCTCGCCATGGGCGACAGCGACTTCGGGGACGGCGACGACTTGCTGCTCAATAGCGGCACGCTGGTGGTGCGCAACCTCGCCAACGAAGCGCGGGCAGCGGCTGGAACCTCGGTCACGCTGAAGGGGCTTGAGCGCTTCGAGAACAGCGGCACCATCGACCTGCGCAGCGGCGCGGTCGGTGACACGCTGACTCTCACCGGCAATTACGTCGGTTCGGGCAATGCCCTGCTGGCTCTGGACGTGAACAATGGTCTGGCCGACAATCTGGTGATCCAGGGCGCCGCAACCGGCTCGACCGGCATCGTGCTCAACCAGTTGAGCAAGGACGCGACGCTGCTCTCCAAGCCCATCGAACTGGTCAAGGTCGGCGCGGGCAGTTCGTCCACCGCGTTCCACATGGCGCAGACCGAAGTCGGCCTCGTCCACTACACGCTGGCCTACAATGCGGGCAGCTTCGGCCTCACCTCCCAGGCGGGCGCGGGCGTCTATCGTCTGGCCAAGCTGGGCGAGGGCGCGCAGGCGATCTGGGATCAGTCCGCACAGGCGTGGAGCAGCCACATGACCGAACTGCGCGACGTTGAAGGTGCAGACACGCGTGTCTGGGGTCAGGTCTACGGCGGCGTCATGAACCGCGACCAGTCGCAGGCGATCGGCGACACGACCTACAGCCTCGACGATGTCGCAGCTCGCATAGTGGCGCAGCAGATCCTCGCGGGATACGGCGCCGTGGAACGTCACCCGCCGCATGTCGAGCCCGGCATCGCGCCAGCGCGCCTCGTACCGATGGCGCAACGTCTCGCCGTCGATCACCAGGCCATCGTCGCCCACGATGTCCACTTCGAGCTGCGGATGATCGCGCAGCAGGCCGGGCAGCGCATCGAGCAGGAGATCGGCACCCTTGCGCAGTTCCAGTCGCCCGACGAACAGCAGCCGCACCACGCCCGGCTGCGCCGCCATGGGTTCGACCCCGCGCGCGAGATCCTCGATCCCGTGAGGGACGATCGTCACCCTGTCCGGCTTCAGCGAGACGGCGTAGCCCGCCTCCAGGTCGGCGACCAGCGCGCCGGTGTTCGCCAGGATGAAAGGGGCCGTTTCCAGCAATTCCTTTTCTTTCGCGATGACCTTGTCGACGTGGGACTTGCGATACCACGCGTTGCCCAGCCAGTCAGGCTTGTGCGGCAGGGCGAGCTTGTAGGTCGTCTGGAGGCTGACGACCGTCGGGATGTCGAGGTTGCGCAGCGCGGCCAGCGGTTCGAGATCGAAGAGCGGGCCGCAGACCACCTGGAACCGGCGGCGCGACTGGATGCGCTCGATCTCCGCCGCCGCCGAGGCGCTGTAGTTCAGCAGCGTCAGCGGCACGTCCTCGCGCTCGGCCTGCGCCGGATCGGCAGGACTGACGACGATGCGATGGACCCAGACCCCGTCGATGAAGTCGATATAGGGAAAATCCGTCTCGCTGCGGCAGATCACCGTGACCTCGTGCCCGCGCGCGGCGAGGCCGATGGCCATCTCGCGGGTCCACTGGCCGATGCCGCCGTTGCCCACCGGCGGATAGTCCTGCGACAGGAAGCAGAGCCGCAGCCGGTCCTGCGCCGCCAGCGGCAGCGCGAACCGGTGGAACTGCGCCGGGTCTCCCGTGAATTCGGCGGACGGGTCCGCCAGCAGGCCTTGCGGGCCGTGGTACAGGAAGGCATCGCGCACGCCGTCGCGCACACCGCGCTCGACTTCCTCGATCAGCCGGTCGACGGTGGCCTGGTCCGCATGGCCGTACCGGAACAGGTCGCCCTTCCAGGCCCGCTCCTTGCGAACGAAATCGGCAAGATAGGCCATGACCTCGTGCAGCGGGCGCTGGCGGCCGCCGTGAACGCAGCAGAAGTACGCCTTGGAGCGCGCCGTCGGGTACATGGTGCGCGGCACGCGGGTCTCGGTCCGCATGTGGCTGGCTTCGTACTTGTGGTGGATCTCCGCCTCGGGAACGATCGCGGAAGTCCAGCCCCGGTCGTGCAGGCGCACGGTGACGTCGGTTTCGTCGAGGAAGTAGGCGTACTCCTCGTCGAAGCCGCCGATCGCCAGCAGCCGGTCGCGCCACGCCGAGAAGTTGGTGCCGGTCAGTGCGAGGAAGCGGTCGTCGCCGAGGTTCTCGGGGGCGCCTTCGCTCTCGGCCGAATCCCCGAAGCGGTCCACCACCAGATACTTCGCCTGGAAGTCGATGCCGCGATTGTCGCGGATGAATCCGCCGACCTGCGCGACGTCGGGATCGTCGTAGCCGGTCAGCAGCAGGTCCAGCCAGTCCGGCTCGGGTATGGCGTCATCGTCGATGAACGCCACGATGTCGCCGCGGGCCATGGCGAGGCCGATGTTGCGCGCCGCCGACAGGTTGAGCCTGTCGATCGTGCCGAGGCGGACGAAATCGGCATGCCGCGCGACGATCCGTGCGGAATCGTCCGGCGACGGGCCGAGGACGACGATCACCTCGAACAGCGGGTAGCGCAGCTGGCGCAGGCTCTGCAGGGTCCGGTCCAGCGACAGCGCCCGGCCGGCGGTTGCGATCACGATGGATACGGACTTGGGCGAAGCGGGGAAAAGGGCTGGGTTGGTCATATGTGATCTGTCGGGATGCATCCCGACCGGGGTTCCACTGTTTCGGGTAGAGGGTAAGGCTGCCGCGCTCAGGCGGAGAGCCCCGCAGCGTCGCGGGCCGCGATCAGCGCATCGATGCGGGCGGCGTCGCGCTTCTGCGCGGCGGCGAGCCCCTCGATCGCGCTGGCGAGAAGCATGATCTGGTCCTTGAGCGCGGCGTTCTCCTCGCGCTGGACCTGCAGCATTTCCTTGGCGAACACGGCCATCTCCCCCTGCGAGGAGCCGCGCGCCGAAGGTGCCCTGCCCCGGACCTCCGGCAGCAGCCTGCGCCAGCCCAGAAGACTGGTCTCGCGGCGGATCAGGTCGTCGAGTTCGCGGCGGAACGACCATCCCCGCGGATCATGCCGGCGGGCTTCTTCCGAGGCGCCAATGCCGCGCAGGATCCTCATCCGGTCGCCGTGCCTGCCGAGCTGGCCAAGATAGTGGCGCATGCCGTCCGCATCGGCATTGCGGCCGAGCATGCGGACATAGACGGCGTCCACGAAAGCCTCGTCCGACAGCTCGAACAGCGCGGGCGGCGCAAACCGCGCCTGCGCTTCCTTCGAACGCGCCAGCGCCACCAGGACGGACTGCCTGCTGCGCCCCTGCGCAAGCTTGCGGCGGTATCCTTCAAGGCCGGAAGTGTCGATCTCGCGCCCCAGCACGAGGCGGTACGCTTCGTGGAGGAACGCCTCGTCTTGCAGGGAAACGAGTTCCGCAATGGTCATGTCTTTGGTTCCGGGTAAGTCGTGTCGTTCAATTCGACGCTTGTGCAGGTGTACTGGAAGGCGGGTGCGCGATCGCTGCGGCCAGGATCAGATCGACGAGGCGCGTGCCAAAGCCACCGCACCGGTTCATCGCACAGCTCCGGAGCCGACCGCATTTCCGGCGGGACTGGACCGCAACGATCGCTTCCGGTTCGGTATTCCCACATTGAAGCCTTGTTGCTCGATTGCGGCCCGCACACGCGGATGGCGCGATATGCGAGCAGGAATTGTGCCATAGCGACTGCCCTTCGGCGCGTCCATATGACGGCGCCTAAGCGAAGCGGTCGCGCGGCCAGATCAAAGATATCCTGTGGATACCATTCATGGTACTTCGATGGTATCTCATGTTATCCGGAACGTCTTCGTGAATTGACATGGTAGCTACCAGCTAGCTATCCGGTACTGCGAAAGGGGAATCGTCCATGCCGACCGTCGTCTTCGTCAGTCCCAAGGGGGGCGTGGGCAAGACCACCGCCGCCCTGCTGCTCGCCTCGGAGCTGGCGCGCGCCGCGCCCGTCACCGTGGTCGATGCCGACCCCAACCACCCCATCGCCGCCTGGAGCAAGGGCGCGCAGCTGCCCGACACGCTCTCGATCCTAGCCGACGTGGACGAGGACAACGTGATCGACCGGATCGAGGAAGCGGCGGCGACGACGCCCTTCGTCGTCGTCGACCTAGAGGGCACCGCGGCCAAGATCGTGCTGCTCGCGGTCAGCCAGGCCGATCTCGTGGTGATCCCGATGCAGGGCTCGCAGCTCGACGCCGAACAGGCGAGCCGCGCCATCCGCGTGCTCAAGCAGCACGAGAAGATGACGGGCCGCGCGGTACCCTACGGCGTGCTGCTGACGCGCACCTCGCCGATCATCCGCACCCGCACGATGGGGCACATCCAGGGCGGGCTGCTCGATGCCGGGGTGCCGGTGTTCGAAAGCCAGCTCAACGAGCGCGAGGCGTTCCGCGCGGTGTTCTCGTTCCAGCAGACGCTGGAGAACCTCGACCCGCGCGAGGTCTCCAATCTCGACAAGGCGCAGGCCAATGCCGAGCAGTTCGCCGCCGAAGTGATCGAGCGGCTGCGCGCCGCGCGCACGCCCGCCGCCGGTGAAGTGGAGACTGCCCGATGAGCCGTGCTAACCCTTTCGGCAACCTCGATGATTTCGCCGCCCCGCCCTCCCCCAAGCCGGTTCCGGCCGAAGCGATCGAGGAGATCGCGCAGGCAAGCGGCTTCCCGAGCCGCAAGGCGCGCACCGAGGGCGCCCCCTCCCCTGCCCCGGCGGCCCCGGCAAAGCCCGCGAAACGCGAGAAGGCAGCGGTCGCGCCCCCTCCCCCGAATCCGGCCCCCGCACCGGTCCGTCAGCCGCGCCGCCGCACCACCGGTCGCAACCAGCAGATCAACATCAAGGCCACGGAGGAGACGATCACCGCGCTCTACCGCATCGCCGACGAACTGGACCTCCCGCTCGGCGCCGTTCTGGAGCGCGCACTGGCAGCGCTGGAGCAATCGGGCGGCAAATGATGGATATCGGGTAGCTATCCGATAGGCGATAGCTACCCGATATCGTTATGGTACTATTGAGATATCTTAAAGATATCGACGCCGACTCATGAAGCGGGCGAGGGTGCAGGTCGTGACGACCGGCCCGATCCAGTCGATCCACTGATCCGCCTTGGGCCAGACGCGCAGGTCGAACGGTCCCCACCATGGCATGTTGGCACGCAGGCCGTGCCCGAACATCTCGATCCAGCGATATTCGGCCTGGGCGATCTCGCGGCCGATGAAGTAGGCGCTCGCCAGCGCCGCGCCGGCCCACCAGTTGCGGGTGAGAAGACCCACCGCCAGTTGCAGAGCGAGGGCCGCGAGGATGTGCTCCAGATACATCATTCCGCAGGAAACTCCGTGGGGGAGGGCAGGGCGCTATCAAACGGATAGCTGATAGCTATCGCATAGCTACTACGTATCATCAGGATATCCTCCAAGCAGCACCAACCTCCCGGAACAGGACAAGGCTCGCTCCGCGCGATGCCGCCTCGGCTTGTTCCCCCCGGGAACACTCGCGCCGCGCAGCGGTGCGTCGGCCCTTGCGGCCAGGAAGTGGGTTGGCAGGTTCATGGTGTCATTTCCGGCGTCCGTGTCGCCAGACATTCAGGCGTGGACCGTCCAGGTCCACTCCATATTCCCTTGTTCTGATGAAATCAGGTAGCGGTTGCGTATCGGTTTGAGACTCGCGCTCCTGGCGATCCGAAGCCGCGTCGATCGCCGCGCCCAAGCGGGCGAGAACCTTGCCGAGCGCGCCGCCGACATGGGCCTCGGCGAGTTCGCGGCAGGTGAGAGACCTGACCATCGCCTCCATGTCCTCGGCGTGGGCTTCCTCGCGGTGCAGGGCATCGTCGGGCGCGGGGGCAGGGCGCATCCAGCGCGGTAGGTAGTCCATGACGATCTTCGGCAGGAAGGCGCGGTAGGCGTTCGAGGTCTGCTCGTAGCGCGGCCCCGGACCCTCGGCGTCCTCGATCCGCCTGAAGCGGCGCTGGCGCACGAGGAAGCCGATGCCTTCGAGGATCTTCAGCGCGCGCGCCACCGTGGCGCGGCCGAGGCTGGTCGCTTCGGCAAGGTGGTCGTAGCTCGGGAAGACGCGGCCGCCGTTGAGGCGCGAGAGCGTCAGGATCTCCTCGAAGACGCGCACGCTCGCGGCGGTGAGGGTGGTGAGTACATGCTCGGCCGGGGTGAGGGTGCGCGTCCCCTCGCGCGCCTCGCGGCGCAGCTGGCGTCCGGCATCGAGGATGCGGCGCGCGGCGCGCAGCAGGCGGTCGGTCTCGCCCTTGCCGGGCGTCACGAAGAAGGCATGCTCGAAAGTGCCCGCCTCGACGCTGCCGCGCAGCACGCGCGCGCCGGTACGGTGCGGGGCGCCCGAGCGCGCCTTGCGGGCGGGCCTTACGCCGCCGAGTGCGGCGGCAAGCGCCATGTTCAGGGTATGCGTCGCCATTCGTCCCTCCACGGGAGGGCCGTCATCGAGACAAAAAGAGGGCGTGGCGCGAAGCGCGCATCCTTGAAAACGGTTTCGGGATGGGGTATAAGGACAGCCGAAGTGGTTGTTTTCGGGTGAGCGTTTGGCGACGCTTGTCCTTGCCTCATCAGGATGCCCGGCCTTCGTGCCGGGCTTTCTTTTAGGTGATCACGGCCTGTCCTTTTTCCAGAATCCGGCTGCCCGGATCGCCACGTTGCAGCGCAGCCGGATGGCTCCACTTCAATCGGACAATTTTCGCAGCAATCCCCACCGGGCGGAACCCAATACGGTTCGTGCTATCGAGTAGGAAAATGAAAATTCGTTCGTGCTTTCAGATAGAAATTGCCGAACGCATTCGTGCTATCGCGTAGAAATTCGCCGCGCAATTCGTGCTATCGAGTAGCAATTGGCGGCAAACTTCGTGCTTTCGAGTAGGAATTCGCGAGAGTCCGCGAATCACCCCCCGCGCCGCCTTACGCGCCCCTCATTCGGGGGCGATCGGGTGGCCTTCGAGGCGGGCGACGGCATGGCGCACCACCTTCTCCAGCGCCTCTTCGGAGAAGAAGCCGCCGGGGATCAGGCAGCGCTCGATCAGCACCCGCCGGAACGCCGCGAAAGTCTCGGGCGAGGGGGGCACGGGATCGTTCCAGAAGGCGTCGATGCCGTTCTGATAGGTGATGTCGGCGATGTCGTAGACCGCATGGCCCAGCACCACCACCGGCAGCCCCTCGGCGAGCGCGAAAGTGCCGCTGGTGCTGTTGATCGTGACGACGCCCTGCGCGCCGCGCGTGACCGCCACGATATCCCCCCAGGCAAGGTAGTCGACGCGGTCCTCCACGCCGAACAGCGCGGCCATGTCCGCCGTCACCTGCCGCCAGTCGCGCACGCCGTTGTCGAGCGGGTGCTCCTTGACCACCAGGCGCGTGCCAGCGGGGGCATGCGCAGCGAACGAGCCGATCACCAGCCTCAGCGCATCGGCGATCCCGGCGAAAGGCGAGTGCAGGCGGATCTGCGCGTCGGAATCGAGTTGCAGCGGGAACAGGAAGTAGGGCGCCCTGGACGCCGTCAGCCGCGCCATCAGCACGGCGGCAGAGCCTTCGCGCTCCTTGCGGCGGCGCAGCTTGCGGAACCAGCCCATGCCCTCGACTACCGGATGCCAGGGGCGATGGTTGCTCCAGCCCGGATAGTACCAGCGGCTGAGCACGTCGGCGACGTTGTAGCCGAGCCCTTCGAGCGCGCGGCGGCGGAACGAGGAGGGCACTTGCGCATGGGGCGGTACCGGGGGGAGGGCGGCCGCGGTCGCGCGATACCACGCCGGGTCGCGCGGCAGCGAGGAGTGGCCGTTGACGCCCCCCAGCTCCAGCGTCACCCAGTCGGGCCGGATATAGCCTTCCTCGAAGACGTGGACCGGCACGCCCAGATCGCGGCAGATGCGGATCGCGGGCATGTGATGGTCGCGGCAGTCGCCGAACAGCACGACGTCGGTCGCGCCGATCTCGTCGACCAGCGCGGCGAAGGCATCGGGCCAGTCGGCCAGCGTGCCGCGATAGTCGATGCCATTGGGCAGCCGCCAGAACGCGCGGTCGCCGCCGTTGAAGTTGACCTTGTGGACCTGGTGCCCGGCGGCGATCAGCCCCTGGCCGAGACGGCGGAACAGCGGCCCCATCAGGCCCTGGAGCAGCAGCACGGTGCGCTTGCGCGGCGCGGGCTCGCGCCCGCTTGCGAACCCCGAGGGTCCGCTCGAAAATCCGGCTGAAGGTCCGGTTGCCGTGGTTCGATATTCAGGCATTCGGAAAACCCGTGCTCCGTGGTGACATACGTAAACCTGCGTGGCGGCAGGCACTTGCGCCGCCCGGCCTGCGTGGCATGTCCCGACGAGCGTTAGTCCCGCCGACGCCATGCGGCAAGCCCGAGCCGCGCGCGCATGCCCTGCATGGGAGAGGACGGAGTCGCCTGATGACAGCCTTGGCCGCGCCCGCTATGAGCCCGTCCCCACCCCCGCCTGCACGCCTGTCGGCCCGCACGGGGGCCAAGTGATGGTGCCACGCAGACAGTGACCTTCGACGGACCGACATTCGCGGCAAGCCTCATCGGCGCAGGGCTGCTGGACGCGCTGGTGCGGCCGCGCAAGTCCTTGCAGGGCGGCGAAAATCCCGGATTCCTGCGCAGCGGCGCGGGGCTCTGGCTGCTCGCCTGCATGACGACGGCGCTCTACGGCGGGTTCCTCGCGATCTGCGGCAACGGCGCGGTGGCGATGGTGCTGGCGCTGGCGGTGCAGGCGCTGCTCGCGGTCGCCTCCAACGCCAAGCACGCCATGCTCGGCGAACCGTTGCTGTTTTCGGACCTGGCGTTGATCGGCGCGGTGTTCCGCCATCCCCAGTTTTATCTTTCCGCCGTGGCGGTGTGGCAGCGGGTGGCGGCCGGCATCGTCGGCGCGGTGCTGCTCGGCCTCGTCGCGTGGCTTTCGATCGCGGACGCGGCGGCGCACCTCAGCGGCCTCGTGCTCATGGGGGGAGGGCTCCTCGCGCTCGCGCTCTCGCTGCGCCTGCCGCCCTGGCGCGCGCTGGCGCAAGTGCCCGACGCCCATGCCGACACCTGCCGCCATGGCCTGCTGCCGGTGCTGCTGCTCTACTGGCTGCGCTGGCGCGCCGGGCGCGATCCGGCGCCATGTGCGGCCGTCGCCCGGCAGGCTGAGACAGATGCCCCCGAACTGGTGATCGTCATCCAGTGCGAGAGCTTCGCCGATCCGGTCGAACTGTTCGGCGATCCGGCGCTGGCGCTGCCCGCGCTGGAGGCCGCGCGCGCCTCGGCCTGCCGGTGGGGCAACCTGAACGTCAGCGGCTTCGGCGCCTATACCATGCGCACCGAGTACGGCGTCCTGTTCGGGCGCGACGAGGCCGCGCTCGGCTTCCGCCGCTACGATCCGTACCTTACCGCCACCGGAGAGGGCTCCTACGCGCTGCCCGCAAGGCTCGGCCCGACATGGCGCAGCCTGTTCGTCCACCCGCACGACATGCGCTTCTACGGCCGCGACCGGATCATGCCCGCGGGCGGCTTCGCCGCGCTGGTCGGCGAGGACCGCTTCGCCCCGCCGGGGCCGGGGGAGGGCCGCTACGTCACCGACGCGGCGATGGCGGACGAGATCATGGCGCTGGCCGAGGCCGCGACGCAGCCGACGCTGCTCTACGCCGTCACCATCGAGAACCACGGGCCCTGGGAGACCGAGGCGGGGGTTGAGCTGGTGGAAGGCTACATGCACCTCGTCCGCAAGGGCGACGTGATGCTGGCGACGCTTTCGGCGCGGATGGCGGCGCTGGGGCGCCCGGCATTGCTGGTGTTCTTCGGCGACCACCGCCCCAGCATCCCCGGCGCGACCGCTCCGGGCGGAGACCGGCACACGCCCTACGTGATGCTGCGGATGGACTCTGCGGGCAGGGTGCTGCCGGGAGACAACCGCCGCGAAGACCTCACCCCTGCGGAACTGCACCACGCGATCCTCGGGCAAGTGCTGGGACACTGAATTCCTCCCCCACCGGGGGAGGGGGACCGCCCGCAGGGTGGTGGAGGGGCACGCGCAGGATCGCGTACCCTCGAAGGACCGCGCTTTTGCAAGGCGCGCGCGGCGAGGTCCGGCGATCCGCCGCGTGCCCCTCCACC
This sequence comes from Novosphingobium kaempferiae, assembly GCF_021227995.1. Taxonomy (NCBI): domain Bacteria; kingdom Pseudomonadati; phylum Pseudomonadota; class Alphaproteobacteria; order Sphingomonadales; family Sphingomonadaceae; genus Novosphingobium; species Novosphingobium kaempferiae. The sequence goes on along the minus strand of NZ_CP089301.1, from coordinate 5,491,157 downwards.
ATGCTTCGCATGGTCCCCCTCCCCGTACCGGGGAGGAACTGCGTCACCCCGGCGGGGCCAGGCCGCCCAGCACGCGGTCGCGCAGGAGGCGGGGGAGCAGGCGGTCGAGCCAGCGCAGCGCGATGAAAGGCCAGGGCAGGACGAGGTGCGCCTGCCGCCGCACCGCCGCCCTGGCGATGCGTGCGGCCACCGCGTCCGCCGTCATCAGCATCGGCTTGGGCCCCGGCACCTTGCGGCCTGCGGCAGTGTCGATGAAGCCGGGGGAGACCAGCGTCACGCTCACCCCGTGGCGCGCGACGCCGATCCGCAGCGCGTCGGCGAAGCGCGCGAGGCCCGCCTTGGTGCCCGAATAGGCCGCCGCGAAGGGCAGGGCGTGGAACGCCGCCGCCGAGCCGACCAGCACGATGCGGCCCGATTTCCGCTCCGCCATCCGCGCCGCCAACGCCGCCGAGAGCGCGGCAGGGGCGGTGAAGTTGACCGTGCCCATCCGCGCCACCATCGCCGCGTCCTCGACGAGGTCGCCCGCCGCGCGCACGTCGCCCCGGCCCGAGGCGAATAGCGCCAGATCGAACCGTTCTTCCGCGTCGTCCTCCGCCAGCGCCGCCAGCGCCGCGTCGACGTCGCCGATATCGAGCGAGCGCACCTGCGCCTGCGCCCCCGCAGCCCGGCAATCCGCCGCGATCGCCGCCAGGCGCGCCGGATCGCGGCCCCACAGGGACAACCGGACACCGGCCTTCGCATAGTGCCGCGCCAGCGCCCCACCGAGCCCGCCCGAGGCGCCGGTCACCAAAATACGGGTGGGGGCAAACGATTCCGTCATCCCCATGATTGCCGTTTCCTCATTCTTCCTGTCACATGTTAACCCCGCCTGGAGGCATTTCGACTTGACAGCCAAGCTGCCCTCCTGTCCAGCATCGCCCGCAATGCCTGCTCCGGTTTCCAGTCCGCAACGCATCCGGTTGTTCAAAAGCGAGCGCCTGGAAAAGCTTACCCTGATCTCGCCGCGAACCTTCGCGGTGAGCTGGGCGGTGCTGCTCCCGCTGATCGCATGGGCCGGGTGGGGCTGGGCGAGCCCGCTGCAGGCCCTCGCGCTGGTCGCCGTGGGCCTCATGGCGTGGACGCTGTTCGAGTATGCGATGCACCGCTACCTGTTCCACCTCGACAGCAAGGTGAAGGCGGTGCGCTGGCTGGTGTTCCTGATCCACGGCAACCACCACGACAGTCCGAACGACCCGATGCGCGGCCTCATGCCGCTGCCGGTGAGCATCGGTGTCGGCCTGCTCGTCTGGGCAGGGTGCGAGGCGGCGCTGGGCATGGCGGGAACCTGGGCGTTCCTCGGCTTCATGACCGGCTACGTGATCTACGACGCGGTGCATTACGCCTGCCACCAGTTCCCCATGCGCGGCCGCATCGGCGCGATGCTCAAGCGCCACCACATGCGCCACCACTACGTCGACGACGAAGGCAACTTCGCGATCTCGGCGATCTTCTGGGACCGCGTGTTCGGATCGCGGATCACCTCGCTCAAGCGCTGAGGACGCGGCGCTGGCCGATAGGGCTGGCGCTACCCTGTTCCATTCTTTCCCGTCGCCCCTGCGCAGGGGTTGAGCGCACAGGCGGTGTGTGAACCGCCACAAGGACGAATTCCGCAGCGATCTCAGCGTCATGGTGAATCGGCCCGTCCGGCAAACCATGACTCTTCGATGACAAAACGCTGGCAAGATCGTCTCACGGCATTAAAAACAGTTCATTCCGGATGATTTTCTTCCGGACCGGCCTCCGGCAGCGGGGGGACCGGCCACGGCCTCGGTCGCCGCGCGGGCTCGTCCCGCAGGCGCCCGGCGATGGAACGCGCTGCGACAGGGAATGCGATGAGGAACCGCTACGGGTGCTGGACGGCGATGGGGCTGTTCGCCTGCCTCACGGCCACTCCGGCCTGCGCCGAGGCGCTGGAAAGCTCCATTCCGGAGGAAAACGCGCCGTTCCGGATCGCGGCACCGCAAACCCTCGCCGGCATCGCCCCGGAGCACTGGGATCTCGACGACATCGCCCGCGCCGAACGCGGCGCCGCGACCGAGGCGCGCCTCGCCGCGCTGCCGCAGGAGGCGCAGCCCGCGCCCGCCGCCTACGGCCCGCCCGCACCGCCGTCGCCGTCCGACCCCGCCGCCGCGCCTTCGATCACCGACGGCCCGCCGCCGCGCGACGCCAACGGCCACGTCCCGCGCGAATTTTCCACGCATCGCGGCTTCTTCCGCCAGACCGGCGCGGTCGGCACCGAGCTCGCGCTGCTGAGCGCCTACGTCGGCGCGCAGTCGATCCCCAAGCTGTTCAAGCCGACCACCGGCTTCCACTTCAAGGACGAGGGGTGGTTCGGCAAGGACACCCACAACATCGGCGTCGACAAGCTCACCCACGCCTACAACACCTACCTCATCGCCGAGCTGCTGCACTACCGCATCCACCGCAACACCGGCGGCTCGGAAGGCGATGCGCTGACCGCGGGCATCCTCGCCGCAGGGCTGATGGCGATCAACGAGATCTCCGACGCGATCGAGCCCGACAGCGGCTATTCGATGCAGGACGTGACGATGAACATCGCCGGCGCCGCCTTCTCGGTGCTGCGCAACACGGTGCCCGGCCTCAAGGAAAAGGTGGCCTTCAAGCTGGAGATCATCCCCAACGGCAACATCTACAGCCACGTCGGCAAGAAGCACTACGAGCAGCAGCGCTTCATGTTCTCGCTGAAGGGCGCCGGGTTCGAGGGGCTGGAGCGCAGCCCGCTGAAGTACCTCGACCTCCAGGTCGGCTACTACGCCAGCGACTTCCTCAACAGCGACCGGGACAGGGGGATCACCCCCAAGCGCCACCTGTTCGTCGGCGTCGGCCTGAACCTGGGCGAACTGCTCTTCGCCAAGTCCGGGTCGCGCATCGGCCGGGCGGCGTACTCGGTGCTCGACTATCTGCAGGTGCCCTATACCTCGCTGCGCTACGACACGACGGGGCGGTTCGGGAACTGAGGCCGCCCGCATCACTGCGACGACGGCGACATGTATCGGCGCGTCCCGCAGGCAGGAGACAGGCAGTCCACTGGAGCACGGCTGATACGACGCAGAATGAAACTGTCTTACGCTTCAGCAATATTGTAGAAATAATTCTTTCTTTTTCTTCGGGCATATGCTAAAGGCAGAATGGTCCGAATATTACGGATACTTCCTGCGACTTGAGTGTGCTTGACTGGCATACTCAAAGCGGGAGTATTTGCATGTACGCATCGCCCGATGCAGCCCCCGGGGGCCGGACATCCGATCGCAAGCCGGCAGTCGCGCCGCGCATGTCGTTTCGGCCCGCCGCATTCGCGGTCAACAGGCTGCTGCGTCGTCCCCGCGCCGAACTGCTCTCCGCCGCCACCGATTCCTGGCAGATCGCACCCGGCACGGAAGTGATCGTGCGTCCGGCGATCTGTCTGCCGGGCCAGCTCGACCGCATCCGTGGCTCGGAATTCGGTTCCGTGGAAGAGGTCCTGCGCGACTTCAGGGGCGGCTTCGCGTCGATGCAGGGCGCGACGATGGGCTACCGCCTCAAGAACGTGCTGCTCAGCGACGGTACGCTCTATGCCGAAAGCGCCGTGCGGCCCCTGCGGCAGCGCGCCGGATGGACGCCCGCGGCGCGGCCCGCGCGCGAATTCGACACCGCCTCCATCTACGAAAGCTGGATGGGCAACCGCTGGTTCGGGCTATGGCTCGCGAACGACTGCCCCACCTACCGACTGGCGGAGGAAACCGGACACCCGTTCACCACCGGCCAACCGACCGGCCACAAGGCCGATTACGAGGCCCGGCTCGGCATGGCCCCGGAGCGGGGATCGAGCGCGTGGTTCCGCGAGCTGCACATCTTCGACGATGCCTCCAACAACCAGCACAAGCGTCGCCGCGCCGATGCCATTCGCGACCGGCTGGCCCGCGATGCCATGCCCGAGCACCCGGGCGTGTTCCTGCTGCGGGGCAATACCGGCGACCCGCGCGTGCTGCGCAACGAGTGGCACATCGCCGAGCGGCTCGGCCGCTCACGCGGTTTCCAGATCCTCGATCCCAGCCACGCGAGCGTCGATGAAATCGCACACGTCTGCGCGAATGCCCGTGTCGTCGCCGGTGTCGAGGGCAGCCATCTCAACCACGGTTTCGCGGTGATGCCGCCCGGATGCTGCGCCCTCGCCATCTTCCCGCCGACGCGGGCGGTTTCCGTGATGAAGATGCTGACCGACCGGCAGGAGCAGGATTTCGCGGTCGTCATCGGCGAAGGCCATGACGAGGCCTTCACCGCCGACATCGACGATATCGAGAGGACGCTCGACCTCGTGAAGTCCTGATCCCGCCGACACCTTCGGCCCGGCAGTTCGCTCACCAGCGATGATCGAAAAGAATAAAAGAGGAATCACGCAGAGGCGCGGAGACGCGGAGGATCAGCCCTTGCGGCGAAGCTGCTTTTGCTTTCGAGGCTGCGGTTTACGCTCTGTCGGATCATGGAATGAGCCTGCGGCTCAAAGCGACACCTCTGCGCCTCCGCGCCTCCGCGCGAACCCTTTTCTTTCTTCCAAGCGGGGCTCACCCAACGTCCGCTAGGGGGCGTGTGCTGACTGGCAGATTTTGTCCGCAAGGGGTGGTTAGTTGCCGTTCGCTTCGCTCAGGCTGCCGAATATTTCTCGGTGCCAAATCATCGTATTGTCACGTAGCCATGCAGTGTTTTCAGGCGTCTCGAATTTAGCAAGCTGCGTCATATTAATGCCGTATCTGCGACAGAAGCCGATGATCTCCCACATATCATCATCCGTTGGAGATCGATTGAGATTGATGAACAAATCCCTCACTTCGCCGTGATAATCCGCGACAAAGGCCATACGGTCCAGCCATTCAAAAAACGCTCTCTCGTCGGCATCATGGTAATAAAGCACGTCAGTTGCGACGATTTGAAGAAGCGTGGTCATGCTGACTTGCTGCCAGTGGAGCTTGAGAGAAGCAAGGTCCGCTATGGGGCGTATCCGGACAGCCCGCAGTCGCCGGCAACCGACCGCCGATACTCTCAGCCCAGCAGTTCACTCACCAGCGAGGGTTTGCGCGCGATCATCGCCAGCAGCACCTGCGCGGGGCCGGTGGGGTGGCGGCGGCCCTGTTCCCAGTTGAGCAGGGTGCCCTTCGCCACGCCGATGCTGCGCGCGAAATCGCCCTGCGAAAGCCCGGTGCTGGCGCGGATCGCGGCGACGTCGACGGCGGGCACCACGACGTCATGCACCTGCGCGCCGATGTCCTTGCCCTGCGCATGGTCCAGCGCTTCGCTCAGGCCCTGCATGATGCTGTCGTAGGCACTCACTGTCTTTCTCCATAGCGCGCGACGAGGAGCTTGCTCAGTTCCACTGCGGCGGCCTGTTCGGCCCTTGTCAGGTTGTCCTTCTCGTTCTTGGCGAAGACCGTGAGGAGAAAGATCGGCATGTGCAGCCCCCCGAACACGTAGACGGTGCGAAACCCTCCGCTCTTGCCACCGCCCTTGCGCGCAATACGCATCTTGCGCAGACCACCCCCAGCGACATCCCGGATTCCGGCCGCGCGGCGACATGGTTGACCAGTGCCATGCGTTCGTCATCGCTCATGATCGCCCTGGCGCGCCGGATGAACTCCGGCAGCTCGACGACGGTCTGCAAGGCGGTCACGGCACCAATCTATGCGTCAATGGCGTATGCGTCAATGGCGCATGTCATGCCCGCAGCCCCTCGATCGCCTTCGCGACGATGGCCATGTGCTCGGCCCAGCTCGGGTTGTGCCAGCCCGGCAGGCGCGCCATCTGCGCGGCGTGGGCAGGCCCGCGCGCGGCGTGGTCGAGGATCATGGCCTGCCAGCCCGGACCGTCGAGCGGGTCGAGGTAGTCGGGCACCGCGCCGCCCACTTCGCGCAGCGCCGCCAGGTCGCTGGCGATGACCGGGGTGCCGACCGAGAGCGCCTCGGCCACCGGCATCCCGTAGCCTTCGGCGAACGAGGGCATCAGCAGCGCCCGCGCGCCGCGCAGCAGGGCGGAGAGGCGCGCGTCGGGGCAGCCGCCGAGTTCCTCCACGTTGCCGACGAGGCCGGGGCAGCGCTCCAGCATGTCGACGATCTGCTCGTTCTCCCAGCCCCGGCGGCCGATGACGATCAGGCGCGGAACCTGCCCGGGCGGCAGGGTCTCGGCCAGATGCCGCCAGAGGTGGAGCAGCAAGAGGTGGTTCTTGCGCGGCTCGATGGTGCCGAGGCACACGAAGTAGGGGCGCCCGTCCGTGTTTGGTTCGTCCGGCGACTTCTCGGGCAGGGCTGCGGGAAGGGCCTCGGTGCCGAGCAGCGCAACGTGGACCGGGGTGCCGGGCACGAGCCAGGGCTCCAGCGAGCGCCCGGTGGCGGCGGAATTGACCACCGCCGCGCCGCCGCTCGCCGCGATGGCCGAGGCGATCGTCTCGATCCGCCGCCGGTGCAGCGCCGCGCCGGAGGGGCGGGCGTACTCGGGAAACTCGATCGGGATGAGATCGTGGACGAGGCAGAGGAACCGCGCCCGCTCGCGCCCGAGGATGCGGTGGACCTTGGCAGAATTGGTCAGGTGGTGGGGCGAGGCTTGCACGTAGACGGCCCCGCCCTCCGCGCCCGAGCCGATGCCCCCGCTGCCCACACCCTTGCTCGTCGGCAGCAGCGCGGCAAGCTGCGGCATGACCGAGGCGAGCGAACGCTGGCGCGGCGCGTCCTCCTCGCTCGCCCAGCGGCGTTCCAGCTCGTCGAGGTAGGCGCGCGCGGCATCGCGCTTCAGGCGGCCATAGAGCCCCGAGGGGTGGACGGCGGCGAAGGCGAGGTCGTCGCCGTAATGCGCCAGCAGGCCGCGCGCATAGGCCATCTCGACGCGGTCCACGCCCGAGGGCGTCGAATAGCGCAGGCGCGAGATCAGGCGGGATATGTCGAGGATTACGGTCATTTTCTGCGGATCAGGTTCATCAGCCTGCCCTGCCAGCGGCGCAGCGGCGCGATCCAGCCCAGGCGATTGGTTGCGCTCTGCGTCGCCATGCGGCCGACCAGCACCTCGGGCGGGCAGGGCAGGCCGGTCACGGGATCGAGATAGCGCGGGTAGAGGATCAGCACCCCCGCCACCAGCGCATCGAGGGTGAGCGTGCGGGTGCGCCGTTCGGGCACGGCGCCCAGATCGCGGGTCAGGCCCCAGCCCGCATAGAACGGGACGCCGTGGCACGTCACCTCCCGCCCGCGCATCAGCGCCTCGAACCCGGCGAGCGAGGTCAGCACATGCACCGCGTCCACCGCATCGAGCAGCGGCGCCATGCCGCCGCCGCGCACGACCCGGTCGGCATGGGCGAGCGCCTCGGCATCGGGGACCGCGCCCTTGCGGTGCCCGGCGTCGACGTCGGGGTGCGGGCGGAACCAGATCTCGGCATCGGGTTCCAGTTCGCGGGCGCGGCGCAGGAGGGCGAGGTTGGAGCCGGGACCACCGCCCGCGGCGAGGACCGACATGTCGTCCTCGACCTGCCCGGTGACGAGGACGAGACGGCGGTTCGGATCGCGTTCCGGCAGCGTCGCGGTCAGGTCCGCCGCATACTTGCTGATGCCCGCCTTCACGATCGTCTCGCGCAGCGCTCTGGCCCGTTCAAGCACCCTTGGGTGCATCTCTGTGCCGTTCAGTACCGCTTCGAGATCGCTGGGTTGCGAGGGGTCGAAATGGATGCCGGTGGCGTCGACGACCACGGAAGACGGCGGCACGAGGTCCACGCCTAGGCCGACGGAGCGCACGAAACCGTCCTCCACGCGCACCAACGGCACGCCTTCGGCGCGGGCCTTCTCGATGAGGGCAGGGGAGACGCGCGAGGGCCAGATGGCGACCGCGCCGCCGCCCCGGCGGGCGATCTGCAAGGCCCGGTCGGCGGACGGCACGATGGCCAGACGGTGCGCCGGATGCCAGAGGAAACGGCGGATTTCCGCGCGCTTCCACCATGCCATGCCGCAGGCGGCGAGGATCGGCCGGTTGGCCTCCAGCGTGCTGCGCCACAGCGCCAGCAGCTCCACCACCGCCGCGATGGTGGAAGGCCCACCGGTGAACGGATCGCGCCATTGCGCGCAGGTCAGCGCCTCTGCCGCAAGCCGGTCGAGCTTGGCCGCATCGTCGCCCGGAGCACCGAAGCGGCCCGGCGACAGCACCTCCACCGCCAGCCCGGTGACGCGGGCGAGGACGATCCACTCGTCATCGCCGTGCGCCTCCAGACGCTGCGCATGGAGCAGCACGGACCATGGATCGACCTCAGGATAATCCTTGGTATTCAGCGGCCTGCGCACGATGGCGACGCGATGCTCGGCCCGTGCGGGCGCGGCCCAGAAGTCCCCCCCGACACGCGCCTCGCGCACCAGGGCGAACAGCGCGGCGGGGTCGCCCGGAGCATTGCCCTGAGAGGCGGGGAGGGACACCCCGGAGCTTCCCCCGGGAAACGGGGGAGAGCGCAGGATCGGCGGAAAACTCACGGTCTGACGCTCCATTCGGCCAGGCCGAGCACGCCATCCTCACCTCTGCGGATGATGCCGTAGGAGCCCGTCGCCAGCTTCATTCCACCCGGCACCTCGAGCCCCGCCGCGATCAGCGCGAACCGCGCCGCGCCGTTGCTGGTGACGAGGAGGGTCGGGCCGTGATCCCCGGAAAACAGCGCGCGCCAGGCGGCGATCCGCACCTCCGCGTCCACCGTCCAGCCCGGCGGCGGCTCCGCGCGCGCATCCCACGCCGCCAGCGCCTCTGCGCCGATGCGGGCAAGGACTTCGGGCTCGGTGCGGTCCTCGTCGGGGCCATGGTCGATCTCGCGCAGCCAGTCGACCGGTTCGGCCTCGGGCGCGCCGGGCAGGTGGGCGAGGATCGCATCCGCCGTCTGGCGGGTGCGGGCGAGGGGGGAGGCCAGAACCCGCAGGAAACCGAGGTTCTGCGCCGCGAAATGCGCGCCCAGCGCGTCGGCCTGCGCCAGCCCCGCGGCGGTCAGCGGCAGGTCGGTGCGCGCGCCGATGCGGCGCGGCGGCTCGCCGGCCTCGAAGGTATTGCCGTGTCGGACGATAACGAACATCGGATGCGCGGTATCAGGCCGGGAACGGATCGCCTAGCCGCGCGATGGCTTCCTCCGCCAGCGCGAGGTCCGCCGGGGTGTCGATCCCCGACATCGCATGGCTCGGCGGGGCGACCTCCACCGTCGCGATCGAGCGCCCGCCTTCGAGGAAGCGCAGCTGTTCCAGCCCCTCCAGCACCTCGTAGGCGCTCTGCGGCGCGGCGGCAAACCAATCCAGCGCGGCCATGCGGTAGCCGTAGAGGCCCATGTGCTGCCAAACCGGCGAAAGCGGCCCGGCGGCGCGCAGCTTCGCCTCGTCACGCAGGGCGGGGACGATGGTCTTGGAGAACCACAGCGCCCGCCCGTCCGCGCCCCGGATGCAGGTAGTGCCGCTGAAAGGCGCGGTTTCCTTGTGTTTGCGCAAGGCTTCGAGGCGCTCCCAGTCGAGCCGGTAGACCGGCGTCGCCACGTCCGCACCGCCTTCGCGCAGCGTCGCGATCAGCCCCGCCACCACCGCAGGCGGCACGAACGGCGCGTCGCCCTGCAGGTTGATGACAAGTTCGGGCAGCACACCCCGAGAGCGCGCGGCGGCGCAGGCGCGCGAGGAGCCGGAGTCCAGCTCCGCCGCCGTCATCGCCACCTCCGCGCCGATCTGGCGGGCATGTTCGGCGATGCGCGCGTCGTCGGTCGCGACCACCACCGCGCACCCGCCCGCGAGATCGGCGGCGGCGCGGGCGACCGCGTGGACGCGCTCCAGCAACGTGCGCCCGGCGATGGGCAGCAGCGGCTTGCCGGGCAGCCGCGTCGATCCGTAGCGCGCGGGAACGACGATGAGGGCGGGGGAGATGGTCATCGGTGGCGTCAATGCCCGAACGCGGGGGGCTTCGACAAGCTCAGCCTGAGCGGGGTTGATGGCAATTCATCGCGTTTCATGGCATAAGCTGCAATCAGTGGCATATATGATCGAATGAGGCATGCATGACCATTCAGGTCAACATAACGCCGAACGGGCGCATGAGCCTTCCCGCCGAGATCCGCAAGCGGCTCGGCCTCGTCGATGGCGGAGCGATCTTCCTTGAGGAGACCGAGGACGGCATCGTCATGCGCACCGCCGCGCAGGCCGTTGCCCGCGCACAGGCCCTTGCCCGGCAGTATGCGGCGGGACAGCCCGCCGCCGATGCCGCAAGCTTCCTTGCCGGCCGCCGGGAAGACAGCGGCGAATGACCGGCATCGTGCTGGATGCGTCCGCGCTGATCGCCATGCTGAACGCGGAACCGGGCGCCGATAGGGTCGCGGAGGCGATAGCGTCCACCCGCATGTGCGCGGTGAACTATGCCGAAGTCGTCAGCCATTACGCGCACCTCGGCATGCCGCCCGCCACCATCGACGCGATGCTGGACCCGCTGCCGATCGAGATCGTGCCCGCCGACCACGCGCTGTCGCGCATCGCCGGTCGCCTGCGCGCGCTGACGGCGGAGGCCGGGCTCTCGCTCGGCGACCGCTACTGCCTTGCCCTGGCGCAGCGCGACGGGCTGGCGAGCTGGACGTGCGACAGGCAGTGGAGCCTCGTTGCCGAAGCCATTGGCGTGGATGTCGTGCAGATCCGCTGACGTCGCGGACGCCTCAGGCCACCCCGGTCCGCACGATGTCGTGCATGTGGACGATGCCCACCAGCTTGCCCGCATCGACCACGAACAGCACCGAAACCGCGTTCTCGTTGAGAATGCGCAGCGCGTCGGAGGCCAGCGTGTCCGCCGACACGGTCAGCGGGTTTACCGACATGTGCAGGCCGATGTTGTCGTTGAGGTCATGCACCGTGATGCAGCGGCGCAGGTCGCCGTCGGTGAAGGCGCCGATGAGCCGGTCGTCAGCGTCCACGACGGCGGTGCAGCCGTAGCGCTTGCGGCTCATCTCGATGGTGGCGCTGGTGAGCGAGGCGTCGCCGCCGACGCGCGGGATGGCGTCGCCGGTGCCCATGATCTCGCCCACGGTGGAAAGCTGCGCGCCCAGCTTGCCGCCAGGGTGAAACACGCGGAAGTCGGAGGACGTGAAACCGCGCGCCTCGATCAGCGCCACCGCCAGCGCATCGCCCAGCACGAGCTGGATGGTGGTGGAGGAGGTCGGCGCCAGCTCGTTCGGGCAGGCCTCGCGCACCGGCGGCATGATGAGGGCGATGTCCGCCGCGCGCGCTGCGGTGCTTTCCGCATGGCTGGTGGCGACGATCAGCGTCACACCGTAGTGGTTGCAGTAGTGCAGGATGTCGCCCAGCTCGGCAGTCTCGCCCGACCAGGTGATGGCCAGCACCACGTCCTGCTTGGTGATGACGCCAAGGTCGCCGTGGCTCGCCTCGCCGGGGTGGAGGTACAGCGCCGAAGTGCCGGTGGAGCGCATGGTCGCGGCGATCTTGCGCGCGATATGACCACTCTTGCCCATGCCGGTGACGATGACGCGGCCGCGCGTGGCCGCCAGAGCCGCGATGGCCCGTTCGACCTCGCGGCTGAGGTCGGGGCCCTGCAGCGCGGTCTTCAGCGTTTCCAGCGCCTGCATCTCGATATCGAGGGTCTTCAGTGCCGAAGCGGCATATCGCGTCTGGAAGAAAGCGCTCTTCATATCGTTCTGTGTCTTTTTGTTATTCGGCTACCCGCAAGCAGGCAGGAATCTGGACCATTATTTGAACCAGAGAGGGATTGCCAGAAGTTTCATTCCCGGCTTAGGGAAGCCCCTTAAGGCGCATCGCCCTGGCCGCATGGCATCGGGCGCACCACCCTGTTTCAGCAATTCAACCAGTCAAGGCATCACCCATGATCCTCTGCGGAAACGCCGTAGGCCCCCAGACCCCCATATTCGCGATTGCGGGACCATGCGTCATCGAAAGCGAGGAACTGACGCTTTCCGTCGCCGAAACGCTTGCTGCGACCGCTCGGCGGCTCGGTCTGTTCCTGATCTTCAAGAGTTCGTTCGACAAGGCCAACCGCAGCTCGGACAAGTCGTTCCGCGGCCTCGGCATGGACGAGGGCCTGCGCATCCTGGAGAAAGTGCGCGCCGAGACCGGCCTGCCGGTCATCACCGACGTGCATGAAGCGGCCCAGGTCAAGGCCGTGGCCGAAGTGGTCGACGTGCTCCAGACGCCCGCGTTCCTCGCCCGCCAGACCGACTTCATCGCCGCCGTCGCCGCCTCGGGCAAGCCGGTCAACATCAAGAAGGCGCAGTTCATGGCGCCCGGCGACATGAAGCAGGTCGTCGCCAAGGCCCGCAACGCAGCCGAGGCGGCGGGGCATGACCCGGACGCCTTCCTGCTGTGCGAGCGCGGCACCTCGTTCGGCTACAACACGCTCGTCTCCGACATGCGCGGCCTGTCGATCATGGCCGAGACCGGCTGCCCGGTGGTGTTCGATGCGACCCATTCGGTGCAGCAACCCGGCGGCCTTGGCGAGCGTTCGGGCGGCCAGCGCGAATACGTGCCGCTGCTGGCCCGCGCGGCCGTGGCGGCAGGCGTCGCGGGCGTGTTCATGGAGACCCACCCGGACCCCGACAAGGCGCTGTCCGACGGCCCCAACGCCCTGCCGCTCGACCAGTTCGAGGCCCTCTGGGCGCGGATGATGGCGATCGACGCAGTGGTGAAGGGGTGAGGAGTGCGGGAGGCATTCCCTTGCCTCCCCACCGGTCCGGCATTATGTTACATGTAACGATTGCCAAGGAGCACGCCATGCCCGCACCTGTCAGCGAACGCGTCCGGAAGCGCCGCGATGCGCTGCGTGCCGCGGGGCTGCGTCCGATCCAGATCTGGGTGCCGGACACGCGCAGGCCCGGGTTTGCCGAAGAATGCCGCAGGCAGGCCCTCGCCGTCGCTGCTGCCGATACCACCGATGCCGACCTCGACGACTTCCTTGACGCCGCGCTCGTCGACCTGGACGCCGAAGACGAGTGAAACGCGGCGATCTCGTGACGATCGCGGCGCCAGGCGATTTCGGCAAGCCGCGCCCGGCCCTCGTCGTCCAGTCCGACCGCTTCGATGCGACCGGCACGCTGACGGTGCTGCTGCTCTCCGGCACGCCGGTGGACGCGCCGCTGATCCGCGTGCCCGTGGCGCCGACACCCGATAACGGCCTGCGCAAGCCCTCGCAGGTCATGGTCGACAAGGCCATGTCGGTGAAACGCGAGCGGATCGGCGCAACCATCGGTCAACTGGACGCCGAAACGATGCTGTCGGTGACGCGTTCGCTAGCGGTCTTCCTCGACATTGCGTGACCTGAATTGAAAGAGAATGCCGTGAAAATCGCCAAGGTGCTGATGGCTCCGGTCTGGGCGGCACAGCTGCTGACGGGCGCCAAGAGCTTCCTCGACAACCCGCTGATCGGCTCGCGCCGCCTCAACGCGCGCGGGCTGCACGTCGCGCGGGTCAGACTGGCGGCAGGGCTCTGTTCTTGGCGGCGGCGGCGGCTTGCGGGCAAAGTGCGAGCCGACTGGCGCGAGGCGTTCGACCGCGACGGCTTCGTCGCCATTCCCGACATCGTGCCCCCGGCCGAGTTCCCGACGCTGCGCGCGGCGCTGCTGGCCTACGAAGGCCCCGCGCGCGAGATGCGGCAGGGCGATGCCATCACCCGCAGGCTGGCGATCGACCTGGACATGCTCGCCGCGATCCCGGCGCTGCGTGCGCTGCTGGAGCGCGAGGATGTCGTGGCGCTGTTCCACTACGTCGCCGGCTTCCGCACGACGCCGCTGCACTACATCCAGACCATCGTCAGCCACTTCGAGGGCAACGAGCCGGACCCGCAGGAGACCCTCCACGCGGACAGCTTCCACTCCTCGCTCAAGGCCTGGCTGTTCCTCAATCCGGTGGCGGAGGACGAAGGGCCGTTCACGTATGTGCGCGGCTCGCACCGCTTCACGCCCGAGCGGCTCGCTTGGGAGCGGCAGCGCTCGCTGGCCGACCCACGCGCCATAGACCGGCTCTCGGCGCGTGGTTCTCCGCGGGTTTCGGCGCAGGATCTGGCGGCAATGAAGCTTGGCGACGCGGAGGCGCTAGCGGTGCCCGGCAATACGCTGGTGGTCGCCGACACCCTCGGCTTCCACGCGCGCGGCCTCTCGGCACGGTCTGGCGAACGCGTCGAGATATGGTCCTATGCCCGCCGCAACCCCTTCCTGATGTGGCTGGGCGGCGACCTGCTCAGCCTGCCGGGCATCGCCGAGCGCCGCGTGAACTGGCTCTGGTCCGCGCGCGACAGGCTGGAAAAGCGCATCGGCCAGCCGTGGCGCCCGGTGGGAACCCGGCGCCCGACGGACTGAAAAGCGGCCCGCCGTCAGGTCAGCCGCGCGACCACGGCATCCAGCGAACCGCGCCAGTCAGGCAGTGCAACGCCATGGATCCGGGCGATCCGCGTGCAGTCGAGCCGCGAATTCGCGGGCCTCGTCGCCGGGGTCGGATACTCGGCGGTAGTGATCGGCCGCACCCGCGCCGACGGGCCGCCCTGCGCCGCCGAGGCCGCGAAGATGCCCTGTGCGAAGTCGGCCCAGCTCGCCTCGCCGCCCGCAGTCATGTGGAACACCCCGCGCAGATCGGGGTCGTCGCTGGCGACAAGGTTGGCGGCTACCATCAGGATACCATCGGCGATATCCAGCGCACTGGTCGGATTGCCGCGCTGGTCGGCGACCACCGCGATCTCGTCGCGGTCCCCGGCAAGACGCAGCATGGTCTTGACGAAATTGCCGCCGAAGGGGCTGTAGACCCAGGCGATGCGCAGCACCGCGCTGTTGTCGCCATGCTCGGCCAGCACGGCGCGCTCGCCCGCCAGCTTGGATGCGCCGTAGACGCCGGTCGGGCCGACGGGATCGCTTTCCACGTAAGGGCGGTCCAGCATCCCGTCGAACACGTAGTCGGTCGAGACATGGACCAGCGGCACGCCCAGCCTCCGGGCGGCGCGCGCCACCGCGCCCGCGCCCGCCGCGTTCACGGCATGGGCAAGGTCGCGCTCCCCCTCGGCCTTGTCCACGGCGGTATAGGCGGCGGTCGAGATCACCACATCGGGCGTCGCTGCCTCCAGCGCGCACATGATCGAAGCGGGATCGGCAAGGTCCAGTTCGGGGCGGCCAAGCGCGATCACCTGATGCCCGGCAGCGGCGGCGCGCTCGACGAGCGCGGTGACGACCTGCCCGGCCTTGCCGGTCACCGCGATCCGCAGCGCCGGACCGTCAGAGTAAACGCCGTCATGCATAAGCTCTCTGACTCCAGGCGAAATACTCGGGCAGGTCCGCCAGCAGCGGCTGCTTGCGGTCCTTGCCCGAAAGGGTTTCCGGGTCGGCCACGTCCGGCCAGGCGACGCCGATCGCCGGGTCGTCCCAGGCGAGCCCCTTGTCGCACGCGGCACTGTAGTAGCCGGTGACCTTGTAGCAGATCACCGTATCCGGCTCGAGCGAGCAAAACCCGTGGGCAAAACCCGGAGGCACCCACATCTGGCGGCCATTCTCCGGCGTCAGCGTCTCCCCCACCCACTGCCCGTAAGTGGGCGAGCCGGCGCGGATGTCCACCGCCACGTCGAACAGCGCGCCCGCTGTGCAGCGCACCAGCTTGCCCTGCGCATGCGGTTCGCTCTGGAAGTGGAGCCCGCGGATGGTGCCCGCCTTCGCGCTGCGGGACTCGTTGTCCTGCACGAAGGTCCAGTCTCCGCATTCCCGCGCGAAGACGTCGGCGCGGAAGGTTTCGGCGAAGTAGCCGCGCTCGTCGCCGATGTGGCGCGGCGTGACCAGCATGACGCCGGGAATGTCGAGGGCCCTGATCTCCATGTCCTGCCTTTCACCTTAGTTCGCTCGGCAAACCGGGAAGGACATGGCTTCGTCCGTCGGCCGTGTCATGTCGCTGGGACTTGCACGGCCACGCCCTATGACGGAGCCACCTTCCGGCAGCCTTGAAAATTCGTGCTTTCGAGTAGGAATTAAATTCTGGAAATTCGCCACACCGTGCGCAGACCACGATCAGTCCATTGCAAGCTGCCCAGCCACCTTCGAACGTCGCCGGATCACGACCTTGGCCTTGGTCGATTTTCTCCCGCGTTTTCCTGTATTTTCAGTATCTTCAGGTTCCTCAACCAGCTGCAAGTCATAGTCCGGGATGGCGTTTTCGGCGACGATCTGGCGCATCGCCACGCGGAAATTGGAGAGCTGGTTCTGGAATCCGATCTGCAGGCGGAAGGTCGCAAGGTCGATTTCCAGCGCCTCGCCCTCGACGCAGGTGCTGCGCGCCACTTCGTAGATGCGCCGCTCGATCGGGCCGAGCTGGAAGTAGGTGTGCGCGTAGTCGAGCACCTGCCGGTCGCGCAGGATGGCGCGAAACAGCCAGTCGCAGAGACGAACCTTGACGGCTTTCAGCCGTTTTTCGCCCTTCTTCCCCGACCTTGCATATTGCAGTCGCGCTTCGGAGAGCCACGAGAAGAAGCCCTCCTCGCCCTCTCCGCCGGCCTCGATGTTGGTGCGGATCTGCGTGCCCTGCAGCCGCTCCAGCGCGTCCGCGAGGCGCGAATAGGAGCGCGCCGAGTGGTTCGATCCGGTGACGCTGAAAAGGTCATGCGCGGTGAACGTGAAGTCCTGCGAGACGGCGTCCCCGTCGTCGATCTTCGACGCCATAAGACTCGCAATATAAAGGACAATTTCCTTGTCATAGATCGTCGCGACGCCCCGTGCGCTGGGCCGCACCTCGATCGAGACCGAGGGCGTGGCGTAGGCCAGCGGCTTCATCCAGGCGTTCTTGGACAGCGCGAAGAACGGGAACGCCATCAGCGAGCGTTCGCCGCGGATCTCGCCGGTCAGCGGGCTGTCGAGCAGGAACAGCTCGCCCTGCGGCATGGGGAGTGGAGTTTCCGTCATTTTCCGTGCCCTTCCCCGGCCTGCGCGGCCTGTGGGTAATTTCTACTCGAAAGCACGAATTCACGCCCTTTCACGTTCGAGCCGCCCTCACGCATTGAGCGCATACTCCTGAACCAGCACCCTTTCGGGCACATGCCAGGCGCGCGCGATCTTGCGGATCATCGGCAATGTCAGCGCGCGCTTGCGGCCGAGGATCTCGGTCGCGCGCGACTGGCCCACCAGCGCGGCAAGGTCGGCGCGGCTGTGGCCGTTCATCGCCATGGCCGCCTCGATCGCGCCCACCGGGTCGAGCGCCGCGATCGGCCAGCGGTCGCGCTCGTAGGCTTCCACCAGCGTCACCAGCACGTCGAGCCGGTCGCCCTCCTCGCTGCCTTCCTCGGCGCCCCAGAGTTCCTCGATCAGGCGCAGCGCCGCCTCGTGGTCCTCGTCGGTCTTGATGGGTCGGATGTGCATCCGCGCGTCTCCTGAGATCAGAACAGGCTGACGCGCAGGGCGTCGATCCTGTCGTATTCGGCGTGGGTGCCGAGGAATTTCACGAAGGCGATCGACCGCCTCCAGTCGAAGGCGACCACCATGCGATAGTCGCCGCCTGCCACCTCGAAGCGGACGCGCTCGCCGTTGAGCGCCTTCGCCTTCGAGAAATCGGCCATCACGTCGAGCGGACCCGCCCAGCTGGCCGCTTCCGCCACTTCGAACCAGTGCCGCAGGGACCGCTCGGTCCCCGGATGGCGTTCCCAGAAGGCGACCAACCGGTTCCTCGCGATGATCCTCATGGGAGGAATGCCTACACTTTCCCAAGACGGGAAACAAGCGTGATTTTCCCAAAACGGGAAATACCACCGATCATTCTGTGATAATGTCCTTTATCATGGACTGATTATGCGCCAGACAGGGTGACTGAACTGAACCTAGCGATACCCAAGGCGCCCTGAGCGGAACCGGCATGACACAGCTCGCACTTTCACCCGCACAGGTGCCGATCATAAAAGAGGCATCACCCGAAGCGCGGATTCGCTTCCTCGAATTCTTCGCCGCCGCCATCCGCAATCCCAACACGCGCCGCGCCTATGCGCGCGCCTCGCGCGATTTTCTCGCCTGGTGCCACCGGCATGGCGTGCGCGATCTGCCGAGCATCGCGCCGATCCATGTCGCGGGCTGGATCGAGGAGCTGGGACAGTCGCTTTCCGCGCCGACCGTCAAGCAGCGTCTGGCGGCGGTGCGGCATCTGTTCGACTGGCTGGTGACCGGGCAGGTCGTGCCGTTCAACCCGGCGTCCTCGGTGCGCGGTCCTTCCCATTCGGCGCGGACCGGGCGGACGCCGGTGCTGGAGGGGGAGGAAGCGCGCGCTCTTATCGAGAGCATCGACCTTGCCGCGCCGACAGGCTTGCGCGACCGCGCGCTGATCGCGCTCATGGTCTACAGCTTCGCGCGGATCGGGGCGGCGCTGGCGATGAAGCGGGAGGACGTCTTCGTGCAGGGCCGCCGCCTGTGGGTGCGGCTGCACGAGAAGGGGGGCAAGCGGCACGAGATGCCCTGCCACCACCTGCTGGACGAGTACCTGACCGCCTACCTCGACGCCAGCGATCCCGGCAGCATCCCCGGCAACGCAAAGGCCCCGCTGTTCCGCGCCCTAGACCGCAAGACCAAGCAGCTCGGCGACCGGCCGCTCACCCAGCCCGACGCCTTCGCCATGGTCCGCCGCCGCGCCGAGGCGGCAGGCATCGCCACGCGGATCGGCAACCACACCTTCCGCGCCACCGGCATCACGACATATCTGAAGAACGGCGGCACGCTGGAGAACGCGGCGGCCATGGCCAACCACGCCTCCACCCGCACCACCCAGCTCTACGATCGCCGCCGCGACGACATCACGCTGGCCGAAGTGGAGCGGGTGCGGCTCTAGGCCGTCATCGTCACTGCGTCACGGTGATGGTCGTCGCAACCGGCAGCAGGGTCGAATAGATCACGTTCACGAACTTCTGGAAATCGGCCAGCGGCGCGTTGGACACGTAGAGCACGTCCCTGTCGCGGATCGGGAAGCCCTGCGCGACGAAGAACATCGCCGGATCCTTCATGTTGATCCGGTAGATCACGGGAACCTTGCCGTCCGGCGTCAGCCTTGCGTTCGCCTGCTCCTCGGGCGCCAGCGCGGCGGGATCCTCGAGCCGGAACAGGAACACGCCCTTCACGTCGGCGCGCGCATCCTGCAGGCCGGCGACGCGGCCGAGCGCCTGGACCAGCGTCACGCCGGTCGCCTCGAAGGGCACTTCCTCGTTGCGGTTGGTCGCACCCAGCGCGACGAAGCTGTAGGGCTGGAACAGCACCGTCATCACGTCGTCGGGCTGGAGGATGACGTTCTGCCGCGGATCGCGGATCACCGCTTCGAGCGGCATCGCCGACGTCTGGGCGCCGCGCGTGATGCGCACCATGGTCTTGTTCACCGGCTGCCTGGCGCCGCCCGCGCTGGCGAGCACGTCGAGCACGCGCTCGCCCCGGGCGCTCAGCGGCACGCGGGTGCTGCCGCCGACATCGCCGACGACGGTGACCGCCGCAGTGGCATTGCGCACGAGGCGCACGATGGCCTGCGGCTGATGCGCCTTGCCGGCGAGACGCGCGGTGATCTCGCGCGCGATGTCCTGGGGCGTGCGGCCGGCGGCCTGCACGTTGCCCACGAAGGGAATGACGATGCGCCCGTCGCTGTCGACCATCTGTTCGGGCAGCGAGGTTCCGCGCGCGGTGGCGCCGGACGAGGACATCCTGGGATCGGGGGCGGAAACGCCGAACAGCGCGGCGGGCGGGGCTTCCCAGATGCCGATGTCGAGGACGTCGCCCTTGCCGATCGTCGATCCGATCGCGCGGCCTTCGCCGAGGTTTTCCGAGAACGCGGACTTTCGGTCCGTCGCGAGCAGGCGGCGCGCGACCGCATCGGTCACGTCGATGACCTTGATGTCATAGCCGTTGCGGGCGGCGTCCGGGGCATTGCCGACGCTGCGCGCCGAAGGGCCGCTGGCAGGCGCGACGGCACAGGCCGAAAGCATGCCGGCCATGCAGGCCGCAACCATCGCCCGAGAAAGTAGATATTCTTTTTTCATGGTAAATCAGACAACTGCAGGAGTGAAGCTTGGCATTTCCCAGGCAGGCAGGCCTGCGCTATGGCGCAAGCGGGGGCACAGATCAAGAAAGCCCGTCCGGTCTGCGGCACTTTTCAGCGCCTTTGAAGGGCTGCGCAGGCGACCTCGCGACCTGCCCGGAACGGCTCCCGTTTAGCCACAGGCTTGGCGTGTCCCGGGGCGATGCCTGCCGTCGCGGGCTGGACGCCCGAAACGATGGCAGCTAGAAGCCGCCGACACTCACGGGGGCCGCCTCGAGACGATCCGAAGGGCAAGCCCCCTGTCGATGCCGGAAGGAACCACCTTCGCGCCGACACCGCCTGCCCGGGAAACCCGGCACCTAAGGCACGAACGTAACTGCGAATGATGAATACCATTTCCAAGAAGATCATGTCCGCCGGCCCGCTGTTCTGGATAACGGTCCTGATCCCGACTGCCCTGTCCATCTTGTATTTCGGAATATTCGCTTCCGACGTCTATGTGTCGGAATCGCAGTTCGTCGTGCGCAGCCCGGACAAGCCCTCCACCACCGGCCTCGGGATGCTGCTCAAGAGCAGCGGCTTCGCCAATGCCGGTGACGAGATCTACGCCGCGCAGAACTACGTGCTCTCGCGCGATGCGCTCCAGGCGCTGAACGCGAAGCAGGAATTCGCCAAGGCCTACGGCGCCCCCTCGATCTCCGTGTTCGACCGCTACAATGCGTCGGGCATGGAAGGAAAGTTCGAGGATCTCTACAAGTATTACGAGAAGAAGGTGGACGTCGAGCACGACACCACCTCCTCGATCGTGACGCTGACCGTGCGCGGCTACACCGCGCGCGATGCCCGCCGCTTCAACGAGCGCCTGCTCGAGATGGCGGAAGCCACGGTCAACAAGCTCAACACCCGGGGCCGCCAGGATCTCATCCGCTTCGCGCAGGCCGAAGTGGACGAGGCGAGGAAGAAGTCGGAGGACGCCTCGGTGGCGCTCGCGCTCTATCGCAACCGCCAGGGCGTGGTCGATCCCGAGAAACAGGCGACGATCCAGCTGCAGATGATCTCCAAGCTGCAGGACGAACTGATAACGACGCGCACGCAGCTGCGCGAACTGCGCGCGCTGGCGCCGCAGAACCCGCAGATCGAGGCGCTCGAGACGCGCGTGCGCGGCATCGCCTCCGAGATCGACGAGCAGACCGGGCAGGTCGCCGGCGGCAAGCGCTCGCTCTCGTCGCAGGCGGCCGAGTACCAGCGCCTGCAGCTCGACAACCTGTTCGCCGAAAAGCAGCTCGCCAGCGCCCTGGTCTCGCTCGAGGACGCACGAAACGAGGCGCGCCGCAAGCAGGCCTACGTGGAACGCATCGTCGAGCCGAACATGCCCGACGACGCGCTCGAACCGCGCCGCCTGCGCGGCATCCTCGCCACGCTGGTGCTCGGCCTCATCGCATGGGGTATCCTGAGCATGCTGCTGGCCGGGATGCTGGAGCACAAGGACTGAGGCGCGCACCGTGGCTCTTTCCCAGCTTTCCGCGATAGGCCGCAGCGCAAGCGTCCAGTGGCGCGTGATCCACGCGCTGCTGATGCGCGAGATCCTGACGCGCTACGGGCGGCACAACATCGGCTTCCTGTGGCTGTTCGTCGAGCCGATGCTGTTCACCACCGGCGTCACCATCCTGTGGACGCTGGCCAAGTCGGTCCACGGCTCGAACCTGCCGATCGTCGCCTTCGCGCTGACCGGCTATTCGGCCGTGCTGCTGTGGCGCAACATGCCCGCGCGCTGCATCGGCGCGATCGAGCCGAACCTGTCGCTGATGTACCACCGCAACGTGCGGGTCATCGACATCTTCCTCGCCCGCCTGATACTCGAGGGCGGCGGCGCGACGATCTCGTTCGTCACGCTGTCGCTGTTCTACATCTCGATCGGATGGCTGGAACCGCCCGAGGACGTCATGACGATCGTCGCGGGATGGCTGTCGATCGCGTGGTTCGGCGCCAGCCTCGCCGTCTTCCTGGGCGCGCTGTCCGAGAAGAGCGAACTGGTCGAGAAGATCTGGCACCCGCTGTCCTACCTCACCTTCCCGTTGTCGGGCGCCGCGTTCATGGTCGATGCCCTGCCGCCCGAAGCGCAGCGCTACGTGCTCTACGTGCCGATGGTGAACGGCGTGGAACTGGTGCGCGAAGGCTACTTCGGCGCCCATATCCGCGCCCACTACGACATCCCCTACCTGATCGGCTGCTGTGCGGTCCTGACCCTGCTGGCGCTGGCGCAGGTCGCCGTCGCCAACCGCGAGATCACCCCGGAATGATCCGCCTCGACAACGTCCACAAGGTCTACCCGACGCGCTCCGGCGACCGGGTGGTGCTGAACGACATCTCGTTCACGCTGGATCGCGGCGAGAAGCTGGGCATCCTGGGCCGCAACGGCGCGGGCAAGTCCACGCTGATCCGTCTCGTCAGCGGCGCCGAGCGTCCGACCGCGGGCGAGGTCACCCGCGACATGACGGTATCGTGGCCGCTGGCGTTCGGCGGCGCGTTCCAGAACACGCTGACGGGCCTCGACAACGTGCGGTTCATCAGCCGCATCTACAACCAGCGCACCGAGCACAACATCGACTTCGTCTACGAGTTCACCGAACTCGGCGCCTACCTGCGCGAGCCGGTGCGCAACTATTCGTCGGGCATGCGCGCGCGCCTCGCCTTCGCGATCTCGATGATCATCGAGTTCGACTGCTACCTGATCGACGAGATCACCGCGGTCGGCGACGCCAAGTTCTACGAGAAGTGCGAGGAGGAGCTGTTCGGCAAGCGCCGGGACCGGGCCATGCTCATCATCTCGCACGACCTGGAATACGTCCGGAGGCACTGCCGGCGCTTCGCCGTCCTCCACGAAGGCGACCTCGTGTTCTATCCCGAGTTCGACGAGGCGCACGAGGCGCACTTGCGCAACCTGCACATCGGGGAAGGCTGAGAAGGCCGCCCGGCACGCCGGCGCTTCTTCCACGCACCATGCGGACATTCCTCGAACTTCTGCCCCATCGGATCGAGCAGGCGCTGGACTGGCGCGCCCTGCGCGTGGCGCGCGCGCGCCGGAACCGGCAGCGGACGGCTCCCGCCCCTGCTTCAGGCCCTGCCCTGCCCGTCGCGGCGCACGCGGACAGGCCCCGGCTGTTCATCGACATGGCGGTCATCAGCAACCACGATGCCGGGACCGGCATCCAGCGCGTCGTGCGCGCGCTGGCGCTGGCGCTGCTCGACGAGGCGCCCGCAGGCTGGGACATCCGCTTCGTGTCGGCCCGCCGCAAGCGGCGCTACTTCGAGATCGCATGGCCCGTGCCCGACCTCGCCCGCCCGGTCGGCGAGGAGATGCGCGCGCGGCCCGGCGACGTCTTCGTGGGGCTGGACTATTCGCTCGACGCGGTGCGCCGCCACCGCCGCCAGCTCGCCCGCTTCCGGCGCGACGGCGGCGCGCTGTGGTTCCTCGTCCACGACCTGCTGCCGCTCGACCGCCCGGAATGGTTCTCGCGCAACACGGTCATCCGCTACGGCGCCTGGCTCGGCGTGCTGGCCGGGATCGCCGACGGCTTCCTGTGCAACTCACCCCAGACCGAAGCCGAACTGCGCTGCGCCCTCAGCCGCGTCCACGGCCTGACGCGCGGGTTCCGCACGCAGGTGCTGCCGATGGGCCACGCGATCCTGGAGGCGCCCGATGCCCCTCAGGGCGAGCCCGTGGCGGCGCGCTTCGACACGACCGCACCGTTCGCGCTGATGGTCGGCACGCTGGAGCCGCGCAAGGGCCATGCCGCCGTCATCGCCGCCTTCGAACTGCTGTGGGCGCGCGGGCGGCAGGACAGGCTGGTGCTGGTGGGCCGCCTGGGCTGGCAGGTCGATCTGCTGCGCGACCTCATCGTGAACCACCCCGAGCACGGTTCCCGGCTGCTGTGGTTCGACGACGTCGGCGATGCCGAGCTTTTCGCGATCTACGAAGCCTGCACCGGCGTCGTCATCGCCTCCCACGGCGAGGGCTTCGGCCTCCCGCTGATCGAGGCGCTCGGCCATGGCAAGCCCGTGCTCGCGCGCGACCTGCCGGTGTTCCGCATCCACGAGGGTCGCGGCGTCCACTTCTTCGCGGCGGACGCCTCGCCGCGGGTTCTGGCCGATGCGGCGCGGGCGTGGTTCGAGGCGGCACAGGCAGGTCAAATCCCGGTCTCCGTTCCCTCCGAGGACTGGCGCGTCTCGGCCCGCATGTTGCTGGCGGCGCTGGACGCAAAGAGTTGATGACAGTTCCCGCAAGGGCATGACAAAGCCTCGGGCGGACCATATCAAGCCATGTTCCAAGGGGTTAGGGGAATTCATGCTAAAGCGCCTGCTGTCGGGCTTTCGATCCGACGAACCGATCCGGGACACCGACCGCGACTGGCAGATCATCGGCGAGACGGAGCCCTTCTTCGGAGTCCTGACCGCCGACCGGTTCAAGCGCGAGAACCTCGATGAGGATGCACGCGCCGAATTCTTCCGCTCCGGCGAAGGCGACATCAACCATTTCATCGACCGCATGCGCGAGATCTTCGGGCCCTTCGAGCCTCGCTCGGCGCTCGACTTCGGCTGCGGCGTCGGCCGCCTTACCGCCCCGCTCGCCGCGCTGACGGGAACCGCCACCGGCGTCGACATCTCGCCGGGCATGCTGGCCGAGGCGCGCAGGCACCCGCA
Source organism: Novosphingobium kaempferiae (assembly GCF_021227995.1). Classification (NCBI taxonomy): domain Bacteria; kingdom Pseudomonadati; phylum Pseudomonadota; class Alphaproteobacteria; order Sphingomonadales; family Sphingomonadaceae; genus Novosphingobium; species Novosphingobium kaempferiae. The sequence goes on along the minus strand of NZ_CP089301.1, from coordinate 5,466,420 downwards.
TCCGGGCCTGCGCTTCCTCGATGCCATCCCCCACGAGCCGTTCGACTGGGTGGTCTCGGCCATCGTGCTCCAGCACATCCCGCCCGAACGCGGCTACGACATCATCGCCGAGTTGCTCGACCGGGTGGGGCCGGACGGCGGCGCCACCATCCAGATCATGTTCGGCCGGACCGTCCATCACGAGAATTCGGTCGGCGCCCGCCTCATCATCGACGACGAGGGCGGCGTGCGCCCGCCCCGTCCCTTCAGGCGGCGCCGGAAGATCCCGGAAGGGGTGATGATCATGCACGACTACGACCTCTCGCGGGTCGTGGGCCTGTTCTACCGCGCCGGCCTCAGGCGGCTGTACCTCGACCACATCGACCACGGCGGCATCGTCGGCGCGACGATCTACGCGAGAAGGTGAATTTCGTACCAACAGGGACCTGGATGATCGACACGGTTATGATCGACACGATTTTCGCAAATGGAGGCATTGATTTCGGAAAGCTCGAAGGCTGCTCCGTAGATGGAAGGTTCTTCCCGCATGGCTGGACGAACGGAACGGAAGTCAACGTCCTGTACAATATCGCCAAGAACATTGCAGGCGACATTCTGGAAATCGGTCCCTGGCTGGGCCGGTCCACGCTTGCCATCGCCGCCGGCGTAAGGGACGCCTCCAACGCCAAATCGTTCGACACGATCGACTATGGGCCGACGTCGATCGCCGAGTGGAAAGAGCTGTTCGACAACGACTTTTCCGAGTTCGTCGACGACGACGAGATCGTCAGGAACATACACTGCACCGGCGGGAGCATGGGCGCTCTCATCGAGAATATCCGCCGGGCAGGCCTGCTGAAGTACGTAACCACGTTCATCCGCGGAAACTTCCTGCACGTTCCGAAGCGGGATCGCTATTCCATGATCTTCTGCGACACCCTGCATGACGAGAAAGAAGTCCGGTCTTACTCGGCCGCGATCAACACGCTGCTCGCCCCGGGTGGCTGGCTGGTCTGCGACGACGTCCCCAACGAGACGCTCGGCGCCATCGTGAAGGAATACGTCGACTGCGACATCGTCGTCTATTCCCGCGCCTTCGATCCGTATTCGAAGTTCATGATCGCCCGCAAGGCGGCCTGAACGCCGCTCGACCATTGCCCGGCTTCGCGCCGGGCAATGGTTCGGGTCGTCATGCCGGAACCCGCCGGGACAGCTATCCTACGGTCTCCACAGCAGGATATTGTCGTAGGCAATTTCACCGAGGCGATCGAACCGGATCACTTCGGTGTCCGAAATTCTTCCGCTGTCGGGGACCGAAGCCGCCACCAGCCCGAGTTCCCGGAACATCGCGATCATGTCGTCGGCCGATACTCCCGCGTCGCGCATCTGGTTGACCGACCACTCCATGACGATCCTGACGTCCGGCGATCTGGCGATGACGCGCCGCGCGCCCTGCAGGACTCCGAGTTCGTGACCCTCCACATCGATCTTGAGCCAATCGACCTTGAGGTCCTCCGGCAGACTGTCGTCCAGAGAGACGACCTTCACGTCATGCCTGGCGCAGTCTCCGCCGACGTCCGATAGCGTAGCGTTCGCCGCGCCGTTCAGGGGAACGGAGATCGTCGCGCTGCCTTCCCCGGCGCCGACCGCCGCATCGCTGATCGTGACCGGCGCCATCGACCAGTTGATCTCGCAATTGGCCCGCAGGAGCGGGACGAGGCGCGGGTTTGGTTCATAGGCGTAGACTTGCCCCGAGCCTGACGCGCCAATGCGGTTGGCACCAAGTACCGTGAAATATCCGAAGTTGGCGCCGACATCGACGAAAACAGTCGACGGATCGAGGTTATGGAGGAACAGACGCGTCATCTCCGCTTCCCATTGCCGGTAGATGATGAGCTGCGGCGCCATTATCCGGTCGTTCGGGTCGATCAGGAACTTGACGCCGTGAATCGTCTGCACGAGCATCGATCCGTCCGGCATGGGCGTGCCGAACGGGCCTACAAGCTGGCGGGTCTCGGTGGCGACATTCAGCAGATGATCTACAGTCTGCGTGAGCGTACCTATGGATGCCTGCAAGGCCTGGATCTGCTTTTGAAGCACATCGAGACTTTCGTTGTCGTCGTGAACTTTACTCTTGAACATCACACACCCTCGCAAATCAAATAGCCCGCCCATTCGCCGGCATTCAGTGTCCCGCGACTTTCCTGAAGTAGGCTTCGCTGGCGTCGATCATCGCTTCCATTCGGAATTTCTCTTCGTAGGCCGCACGGCCCGCGCGACCCATGGCGCGCCTGCGTTCCGGATCGCGGATCAGTTGCGCCAGGGCGTCGGCCAGCATGGCTGGATCGTCGCGGGGGATGAGCAGTCCGTTGACGCCGTCGGCCACCACGTCGACGACGCCGCCCACGGCGATCCCGACAACCGGCTTGGCGAAGATCATGGCCTCGACGAAGATGAGGCCGAAGGATTCATAGCGTGACGGGGCGACGAAGATGTCGCAGCCCGCATAATGGCGCAGCAGATCCTCGCGGGATACGGCGCCGTGGAACGTCACGCGGGCCGTATCGACACCGTCGCGCCGGCAGCGCTCCTCGAACGTGCGGCGCAGCGTGTCCTTGCCGATGACCTGCTGGTCGTCCCCGACGATATCGACGTCCAGCTGCGGATGATCTCGCAGCAACCCCGGCAGCGCATCGAGCAGGATGTCCGCCCCCTTGCGCAGTTCCAGGCGTCCGACGAACAGCAGCCGCACCCGGTCCGGGGCCGCCGGCATCGGCACGATCCCGCGCGCGAGATCCTCGATCCCGTGGCCGATGGTGGTGACCCGGTCCGGCGTCAGGCGCACCGCATAGCCCGCCTCGAGATCCGCGATCAGGCCGGGGGTATTGGCGAGGATGAAGGGCGCGTTCGCCAGCAGATCCCCCTCCTTCGCGATCACCCTGTCGACGTGATTCTTGCGATACGAGGCGTTGTCCAGCCAGTCCGGCTTGTGCGGCAGCGCCAGCCTGTACGTCGTCTGCAGGCTGACCACGGTGGGAATGCCCGACCGGCGAAGCACCGCCAGCGGTTCGAGATCGAACAGCGGCCCGCACACCACCTGGAACCGGCGACGGTCCTGGATACGCCGGATTTCCGCTTCGATCGAGGCGCTGTAGTTCCACAGGGCGGCGGGCACGTCCTCGCGAACGGCGTGGTCGCCCACGTCGACCTGCTCGGTGATGCGATGCACCCAGACCCCGTCGATGAAGTCGATGTAGGGATAGTCGGTTTCGCTGCGACAGATCACCGTGACTTCATGCCCGCGCGCCGCAAGGCCCGTGGCCATCTCCCGGGTCCACTGCCCGATCCCGCCGTTGCCGACCGGTGGATAGTCCTGCGACAGCAGGCATATCCGCAGCCGGTCGCCCGCAGCCAACGGCAGCGGAAACGCATGGAATTGCGCCTGGGCCGTCTGCTCAAGCTGCGCAGCGGTCATCCCGCGCGGGGAGCGATAGAGGAATGCATCGCGCATGCCGTCATGTGCGCCGCGCTCCACTTCGCCGATCAGGCGCGCCACGGTCTCCTCGTCGGCCTGTCCATCCACGAGAAGGTCGGTCTTCCACCTGCGTTCCTTCTCGATCAGGTCCGCGAGGTGATCGGTGATCGCGTCGAGCGAATGGTTGCGGCGACCGTGGACGCAGCAGAAGTAAGCCTTCGAACGTAGCTGCGGGTACATGGTGCGGGGCACGCGCGTGGCCGTGCGCATGTGGCTGGCTTCGTACTTGTGATGGATTTCCGCCTCGGGAACGATCGCGGCCCCCCAGCCCCGGTCGTTCAGGCGCACGGTGACGTCGGTCTCGTCGAGGAAATAGGCATATTCCTCGTCGAAGCCGCCGATTGCCAGCAGCCGGTCGCGCCGCGCCGAGAAGTTGGTGCCGGTCAGCCCCAGGAAGCGGTCGTCGCCCAGCTCCACCCCGGACAGATCCTCGTGGTGCGTGCCATCGCCGAGCCGGTCGACGGTGACGTAGCGGCACTGGAAGTCGATGCCGCGATTGTCGCGGATGAAGCCGCCGACCTGCGCGACGTCGGGATCGTCGTAGCCGGTCAGCAGCAGGTCCAGCCAGTCCGGCTCGGGAATGGCGTCGTCGTCGATGAACGCCACGATGTCGCCGCGGGCATGGGCGATGCCGATGTTGCGCGACATCGAAAGGTTCAGCTCGGGACAGGTGGTGTACCGGATGAACCCGGCATGCCGCGCGGCGACTTCGGCGCTCCGCCCGTCGCGCGAACCGTCGACCACGACGACCTCGAACCGCTCGTACCGCAACTGGCGCAGGCTCTGCAGGGTCCGGTCGAGCGATTCCGCGCGATCGGCCGTGCAGATGACGACAGAGACGGTCGGCAGCCCGACCGGGGAAGAGAATGCCTGAGGCACATCCGACATGATTTTTCGCACCTAAAACCAAAACCGCCCACGCCCGGCCGCCACCGGGCATCGACGTTCACTGACGGGAGCCGACCCCCTCGATCGCTGCGGCCAGCAGACTGACCTTGTCCTGAAGGTGCCGCATCTCTGCGGGATCGACCAGCGCGGCGCTGCCCTGCTCGTCGGCCCGCGCCTGCCCGGCACTTTCGCGCCCGGCGCCGGCGAGCAGCGGCGGCAGGGGATCGGGGTGCAGCCATGTCCGCCAGCCCAGCGGGCTGCGACGGCGCTGCAGGAGATCGTCGATCTCCTGCCCGATGCCGTCGTCATGAGCGCGCCCCTCGGCGGAAGCGCGCAGTACCTTCAGCAATTCCGCCCGCGCGAGCCCGGCCTGAAGCCGCTCGGTGTGGTGCGCCCTGCCCTCGTGATCGGACGGGCGACCCAGCGCCCGCCGGTAGGCGGCATCGACGAAGTCCTCGTCGGCCAGCCCGGCAAGGTCGCTCCCCGTCGCATGGGCGCGGGCTTCGGCGGAAGCGGCCAGGTCTTCCAGCAGCCACGACCGGCTGCGCCCGTGGGCAAGCCGGACGAGGTAATGCGTCCTCCCGTGCGGGTCCGCATCGCGCCCGAGGATCGCGCGATAGGCGCCGTCGACGAAATCGCCGTCGGGCAGCGCCAGCAGCCCGCCCAGCGCCGAACCGTTCCCGTGCCGGCGCCAGACCCGCAGCGGCCAGGGCAGCGACCGGTCCGCGAGCGAGCGGGACACCAGGCTGCGCGTCAGGACCTCGCGCAGGCGAAGCTCTTCGAGCGCCGCCTTCATCTCGGCAATGTTCGTCTCGCGCTCCACCAGACGCACGACCAGTTCGTCGGCGCGCGCGGTCGCCTCCTGCCACGCCTTCCTCGACTGCTCGTGCAGCATGTGCTGCTGCGCATGCTGCTGCAACGCGGCGTGCAGCTCCGCGCGCGATCGGGCAAGTTCGCCCTCGATCCCGGCGATGCGCCGGTCACGGGCGAAGATCTCGCCTTCCATGAACGCCTTCATGTCCTGCGAGAAGACCGAGCCGCCGCTGGGTTCGATCTGGAACTCGTCGAAGATGTTCGGCGGATGGATCAGGCTTTCGCGCAGCTCGGCATGGCTGTCGCTGAGGTAGAAGCGGTTGAGGCCGTCGTCGTAGGCGAAGCTGTACCCCTTGGAGAGGACGATGTCCTCCCATTCGCCATATGTCGGGGTGCGCGTCTTCGGATACGTGGCCTCGACCACGACGATCCACGGCCGGCGTGGCGATGTCTGCCAGGACTCCAGCACCTGCCGCTCGAAGCCCTCGACGTCGATCTTCATCCAGTGGATGTCATCCCCCGGAACCTGGTCGAGCAGGTCGTCCAGCGTGATCGAGACGACGCTGGTGGCCACGACCGGAGCATGCTGCTGCCCCAGGTGGAAGTCCGCCACTTCGCGGTCCGCCGTCGAAAGGCCGCCGCCCGGCGTCTCGAAGAAGGGCCTGACGCCCCTCTCGTTCGAGACGATGGCCTGCACCACCATGTCGCCGGGCCGCTTGTCGCGCAGCAACCGGGCGACCTCCGGCCCCGGCTCGACGTGGACGCCGTGCCAGCCGTGGTCGTGGAAGGCCCGGCTGACGGAATCGATGTCGGGATGATGTGCGCCGACATCGACGTAAGTGCCGTTCGGAATATGCCCGAGCGCCCGCCAGAGAATGACGTCCTCGAAATTCTGGGCGTAGGATACGATACCCATCAGGCGGCGACCGCTCCCGGCTGGCGGACGGCGTGGAAGCCGTTGCAGTCTATCATTCCAGCACGACTGTTCAGCATCTTGTTCTCCTCGGTGGTGCGCCGGTCATCGGGCGAATGCCACCTTCCTGAAACAGTTCTCGGTGCCTTCAACCATCTTTTCTATATTAAATTTTTGTTCGTACAGGGCGCGACCAGCCTGCCCCATGCGCATCCGGGCGACCGGATCATCCACCAGACGGGCAATCGCCTCGCCGAGCAGCGCGGGATCGTCCCGCTCCACCAGAAGGCCGTTCACGCCGTGGTCGACCACGTCGACCACGCCCCCCACCGCCAGCCCGACCACCGGCTTGGCGAACGTCATCGCCTCCACATAGATCAGCCCGAAGGATTCGTAGCGCGACGGGGCGACGAACAGAATTACGTGCCCTTCAATGGGATGCCTGGCTCAAGGAAAAGGGGGAAAAACCTGCCGCGCGCCACGACGCAATATCCGCAGCGTTTGGGGTTCCTTGGGATACCATCAGAAAATGGAGAGCACCGCTTCAATCTACCCTCGGTGATCGACCGTACAACTACCACATTCAGGTTGCAAAGCGCCTCGCGGCAAGCGCGTCGCCATTAGGCGATCTCGCAGGTGACGGCGCTCGCTATCGCGCAGCAAAGGGCTTTGCTCGGTAACGGGAAGTAGGTTTGGAAAAGATTTGATTTCGTTTCCTTGGATTTGCCTTCGGATCGAGCGTTAATTCGCTGTCGCCCGCCAGTGTTCGCTGGCTCGAAGGAGCGACAGATGGAACCCCTCACCCTCACTATCGACGATACGAAGAAGGCAATCGGCCTCGGTCGGACCAAGATTTACGACCTGATCGGACAGGGAAAGCTGGAAACCGTGAAGGTCGGCCGCCGCACCCTCGTGAAGACTGCCAGCATCCGCGCCCTCGTGGATCAGGCCGCGTGAACCGCCGTGCGCACCACCGCGAGGGCTGCGTCGCCCCGTAAGACGCGAAAGGCCCGCACCATTGGCGTGGTGCAGGCCCCCACAAATTTCCTCTACAGCAGCACTGACGAGGATAATCTGATCGGACAGCAGGCGCAACGGCTCGTTCGCCTCTTCGGTCTTCCTGACGGTCGCGCGCGCACCATCGCCGCCCTCGCATGGGGAGGCGCTCATGGCTGATCCCTTCACGACGCCACAGTCCGCCGCGCTCGCTCTGCTAAACTCCGATCAGCACCTGACGCGCAAGGCAGGCTCGTTCCTCGGTCAGACTGCCGTCGATCCCAAGCCGCTCACCTCGGCGCAGATCGAATGGCTGGCGACGCTGCTGGAGCGTGCTGGCTTGCCCAAGCTCGCAGAGGGAGACCGCTCGTGATCCACGAACCGATCTATCCTCATGCCCCTGGCCATCGTGGCATCGACACGTCCATTGAGGCTGCGGAGGCTATCGAGATGTCCGTGGGGCATCTCCAGCGCGTCGCCCTGCGGGCTATTCGCGCCGCCGGTAGCCGAGGCCTGACGACGAACGAATTGGTCGCCGCTGTCGGCATCCACCGCGATTCTTTGCAACCAAGAACCACCGAACTTCGGGCTCTTGGCTTGATCCGGGACAGTGGTGCCCGCCGACGCAATGCCAATGGCAAGAACGCCATCGTTTGGGTCGCTGTGCTCCAGCTCGGGAGGGCTCCCCAGTGATCCATTCGACGCTCTCCCGCGCCCACATCGACCGGAAGCTGGACGAGGCGGAACCTCACCTGGTCCCGATCCTCGAAGCGGTGCGCGACTATAAGGTGGGGCTCATGTTCGTCGGCCAGAGCGGCGAGGCATTCCGGCTGCCCGTCGATCGGAAGCGCTCGGCCATCACTATCATCGGTGATGACCTGCACGAGGCTCTCGGGCCTGCGGGTTTCCACATGCCGTCGGTCCGTCGGATCATCCGCGCCTCGCACACCTTCGCAGTCATCTCCTGCGCCGCGTTGGAGCCAGTCTACGACGCGATGGCGTTCGCCGCATCGACGGCGCGCAGGAACGCCCTGCTGATCGAGACGCAGCCCGAGTTCGAGGCCGAGTGGGCAGAACTCATCCGCAAGCTGGCGCCTGGACGGCCATTGACCATCGCTACCGTGAAGGGAGGGCGCGCATGAACATGCTCGTCAATGTCGCGGCTGTGGCCGCAGCGAACCCGCTCCCGCAGATCATCGGCGCCGTGGTCCCATTGCATGCCGCTGGCGACGAGTGGAAATGTTGCTGCCCGTTCCACAATGACCGCTCTCCGAGCCTGTCGATCTACAGCGGCGGCAAGCGCTGGTACTGTTTCGGCTGCGGCAAGGGCGGCGACGTGATCGACTTCTTGCGCGAGTTGCATCAGATCGAGTTCCGCGAAGCTGCCGCCATGCTCGCCGCTGGTGACATGCCTGCCGTGGCCGTGAAGCCGATCGTTGATGCGCCGGAGCGGACGAAGGAAGAGCGAATCGAGGAAGCCCGCACCATCTGGCGGGCGGCGTCTCCGGCTACGGGCACCCTGGCTGAAGCCTATCTGCGGTTCCGCGGCCTGGACCTCGCAATTCCCGAAACCATCCGCTTCACTTGGCTGACCTATGGCAACCACGGCCAGAAGCATCCCTGCCTGATCGCCGTCATCACCGGGGCTGACAACCGCCTGTGCGGCATCCAGCGGACCTACCTTGCAGCCGACGGGCGCGGAAAGGCGAACGTCCGCAAGCCAAAGCTCTCGCTCGGCCGGATCTCAGGCGGCGCCGTCCGTCTTGCACCTGCGGCGTGCGACCTGATGGTCTGCGAAGGGCTCGAAGATGGTCTGACGCTCCAGCAGGAGATGGGCCGTGCCGTTTGGGTGGCGGCAGGCGCGGGCAACATGCCGAAGATGCGTTTCCCCTCGCTGGTGTCCCACGTGACCGTCGGCGGCGATTCCGACGAGGCGGGCCGCACCGGGGCCGATTCTGCAATTGATGCCTACCGGACGCGCGGGATCAGCAGCCGCGCGATCTTCCCGGTAGGGGCCAAGGATTTCAATGCCGAGCTGATGGGGAGGCTCGGGAAATGAGCGCACGTCCGAATTCGAATATCGCCGTCGTATCAAACCCGCCCCGCCCGCTCATCACTGTGCGCGCTGGCGAATTGCACCTCATGGCATCGGAGGGAGAGCGCGCGCTGATCGGCGCCGGTTCTCCGCTCTATGTGCGTGGCGGTCTCGTACGCCCGATCGTCGATGAGTTGCCTGCCGCTCATGGCCACAAGACAAAGGTCGCGCGCTTGGCTGAAGTCACGGCAGATACCCTGGTCGATCACCTTTCCCGCGAGGCAGACTGGGAGAGGTTCGACGCCCGCAAGAAGCGCATGGTCATCACCGACCCGCCCCGGCCCGTCGCCGCGACGATCCTTTCCCGCGATGGCGAATGGCAGTTCCCGAGGCTGGCCGGGGTCATCACGACACCGACGCTGCGCCCGGACGGCACGATCCTTTCGACGCCCGGCTACGATGCCCAGACGCAGCTTCTGCTCATGGACCCGCCACGTCTTCCTGCGATCCCCGAGCAGCCTACCCGCGCAGATGCCTTGAAGGCCCTGGCATTCCTCAACGCGCTGCTGGACGAGTTCCCGTTCGTCGATGAGGCAAGCCGCTCGGTGGCCCTCTCGGGCCTCATCACGCCGGTTGTGCGCGGCGCGATGCAGGTTGCCCCCATGCACGTCACCAGCGCGCCAGTAGCAGGCTCAGGCAAGAGCTACATCATCGACCTCGCGGCGGCCATCAGCATCGGGCAGCGCGCGCCCGTGATGGCTGCTGGACGTGATGAGGCCGAAACCGAAAAGCGCTTGGTGTCGGCTCTCTTGGGCGGGCAGGCCATCATCTCGATCGACAACGTGAATGGCGATCTTGGAGGGGACTTTCTGTGTCAGATGATCGAGCGTCCCATCGTCGAGCCACGCGTGCTGGGATCTTCAAAGCTCATGCGGATCGAGAGCCGGGCTACAACCTTCGCCACGGGCAACAACATCCACCTTGTCGGCGATATGACGCGCCGCGTGGTGTTGTGCTCGCTCGATCCCAACATGGAACGCCCGGAACTGCGGCAGTTCAAGAAAAGCCCCATGGATCAGGTGCTCTCCGATCGCGGGAAGTACGTGGCGGCGGCACTGGTCGTGGCCCGTGCCTATGCGGCGGCTGGCTACCCCGATCAGCTTCCGGCGCTTGCGTCCTTCGAGGACTGGAGCCGAATCGTGCGCTCGGCGCTTGTGTGGCTGGGAAAGCCTGATCCGGTGAAGACGATGGAGACGGCCCGCGCCGATGATCCTACCACTTCTGGCCTCCGCGCCGTCTTGGCGTCTTGGCATAACGCTATCAGTTCAGCCGAGCGAACGATCGGGAAAGTGATCGCCACGACCGATGAGCGCATGTTCGAGAACCGCACTCACAGCGACCTCTATCAGGCGCTGCTCGATGTCGCGCAGGGAAGGCCGGGGGAGATCAACGCGAAGGCGCTCGGAATCTGGCTAGGTCGGCATAAGGGCCGGGTGATAGATGGCCTTAAGATTGTTGACGGGTATGATAAGAGTGCCAAGCAGAAGACTTGGGCGGTGGTGCGGGTGGGATAGAGTGGCGCGTCGCGAAGTTGGGCCGGGCAACTCATCCTTGCGTCATTAGATATGGCGTGCGATTCCCATAGCTGAGGCCCGACCATGTTCATGAAGCTCATTGCTGCCGCGATCCGCGACCCGGTAGTGATCGGGATTAGCGCCATATTGGGCGGTATCGTAACTTGGTGCGCCACTCAATGGCCCGTCCCGACGGCTGGGGTTGTAGCGGTCGTTGGGCTTCTCTCTCTCGCGCTGCTGCGGCAATCCGGAAGCCCCTAAGGCTTGGGGTTCAATACCTGAACGATTTTGTAAGTACCGGGGACGGGGATCCAGAGCTGTCCTTCTAGGCGCTCGCGATAGGACACCCGCACCTCCATGGTGACGCCTTCTTGAAGAGTGATTGGCAAGGTGCCCAATTTCATTGCCTCAAGAAACTGCTCGTCCACCATCTTCGCCCGGAATGGCAGACCGTCGCGCATGAAACCCCAGGCGTAAGGCTTCGCAATCGCGACGGGTCGAGTCACGATCACGTTCCAAACGCCCCCGCCCTCGCGTTCGCTGGGAGCATCCTCTTCCATAGCCCATAGCCCGCTTCGCTCAGCAAACTCCGATTGATTAACTGACATCACCGGCGGGCCGTCTCGCGTCTCTCGAACGACCACACGCTTGATAGCCGGATCCGAATGCACGATTTTGTAGAAGCTCTCGACGTGCCCTTGGACTGCCGGTGATTCAGCGACCTGGCGCTGCTTCTCTGCAACGTCGGGGTCATCGCTGAATGCATTAACCGCGATACCTCCGATGATTGCGCCCGGCAGGATCAGAACATTCAGTGCCAAAATCTGTTTGATGCGTGGATACGGCTCCAGCTTTTCAGCAACGGGAGCCAAAACATTCTGCTCAATGAAATTCAGGACAGCTGAGAACCTCAGGCATGCCGGTTCCGCGCTGATCAGATCGATGGAAACGTCGCCTGATGGATCGATCACCCGCGCCGCGGCTTTGATGGCCTCCGCCCACTCGATGAGGGCCCGGGCAGCGATGATCGCGTCAGCATTCTTTCCGGACGATAGTTCAAATTCAAGAATTGCAGGCGCTTGCACCGTGGTTCCCCCATTTACGCATCGCAGAACCTGCCAACCTTCCCCACCAAGTCAATGCGGGTAGTACGGGTAGATACGGGTAGTTTCCCAGCCTCTATATGTATTTTGTCACTGACAAATCCCCGCGTTAGGTTGGGAGACTACCCGTATCTACCCGTACTACCCGCAAATTGGTCTTGAGCTTGGACGCCTCAGGGGTGCTATGTAGTCTGCGAAGCGGGGGCTTTTCATGCGCGGATATTTGTCGTTCCTACTGTCGCTCGTCGCGTCATTCGCGATGCAGGCATTTGCTCCGTCCAGTGCAAAGGCCACCGACTGCTACGAGGCGACGGTAATGGCGCCATCCCCCTTCATGGGGAACCATGACGAAGTGATCAAACTGGATGATGGCTCACTCTGGCAGGTGCAGAACGAATACGAGTACCTGTACGAATATCAGCCCGAGGTCGTCATCTGCCCCTCCCGAGGTGTTCTCGTGATCGAGGGCAAGTCATTGGATGTCGTTGCCTTGCAGGCATCCAGGCCGTTGGGGGCTCACATCACGCCAAGTAAGCCATCTGCTGTTGTGACGGTCGTGTACCGCCCGGAAGGTTGCGATTACTTCGTGGCCGACGGGCCAAGGGGCTATTACCTTTTGGAGTGGTACAGGGGGCACGATCCAGCGGAAGGCGAAACGTTGGTTGGTTACGATCGCGGCTATGGGTTCAAAGATGTGGTATACCCCGATAATGGGCAAACCGGGCGTATATATGCCGAGGATTATCTACTGAGCCGGGACAGCGTCATCGAAAAGCTAGCGGAGAAATGCCGCTGACATGGATAACAGATAGGTCAGATTTCGGGCTGGAACTTCGACCATCGGCCAGCTTCGAATGTGGCAGCGAATATTGGGCCGATGCCGCCTCCGGGCTGCACACCATGTAGCTCGATGCGGTCAACCCGCTCGAGCTGTGGCCGCCCGGCTTCCAGCTTTTCTACCCGGCGATGAATGTTGGATGTGCTCATTTTCAATCTCCAAGGGGTGCCTGACAAAATTAATTCGAGGCTGATCCAGACAGCCGTTTCTTCAATGGGATCGGCGTCCAGGCTTATCGATCCAGACCGACAGTGCTGCGGTGATGGGATCAGCCCCGCCGTCCGCCAGATGACGCTCTCGGGCTTCGTCCAAAGTCTCCCCGGCGTAGACCAACACCGTGACCACACCGGACGATGATAGGGATGTCTCCAGTTTGGAGATCCGACGTTCGAGGTTCATGCCTGCTTCTCCTCCAGTGCTGCGATGCGTGCTTCCAGATCACCGACCTCCACCAGCGACTTATGGGCGGTGAGAAGCGCCATGACGCGCCCGGCCTCGTCCGGTGTCACCTCGCCCTCCGAAACCGCCTGCAACAGCGCACAGGACGCCGAGACGGTATCCGCCGCCGTCTTGATGGGCGGGAGGTCGAACGTGATCGGGGCGTCCTTGCGAGGGGGCGCAATGCGATCGAGACACAGGCGCATCGCGGTGGTGTCACCGGCAAGGGCCATGTCGATCGCCTTTCTGGTCAGCTTGTCGTGCTCACCCGCCAGCATTTCTTCTATGGCACGAGTGGCACGGTGCCGTGTCCCAGGTTTCTTGCCAGCTGGATTGCCCGAGGTGCCAGGTGCGAACCTGCCGTCTGCATGGCGCGCCTCCTGCTTTTCGCCTGCATTTCCATGTTCGGACTCATTGGGATGATCTTCCCCCATGTCACTCATCGGCGAGCATCCAGACTGAAACCGGGCGGCGGCGGATCGGCCCTCACACCTGAAGGAGGAAAACCGCGGAACAGTTCTGCTCGGGCAGCTTGGCGAGCCTGCTTCACGACCTTCGCGGCTGCATCCTCCTTGGCTTCGTGGTCCATCTCGCCCCACTGCGGCGTCGATACGAGCGCGGTCATCGCCTGGTGCGAGGACTGACCGGCCATCGCCACGTAGCGATCGTACTCCTGCGGCGTCAGTTCACGGTCGCCGATCCTCTTCGACGGATAGCCCGGCGCATAGCTGAGCTGGAGCAGCGCCTTGTTGACCGGATCATTGAGCGCGGTGCTGACTGCCGAGGGCGAAAGGAAGTCCGGGCCAATACCGCCTTCGCTCCTGATCTCCTTGCCCCAGATGTCGCGCCGGGGGAGCAGGGTTTCACGCATGCCGGGGATGCGGGCCTTCAGGGCCTCGCCCATCGTCTCGACTTCACGCTGGGTCGGATCGAGCGTGCGCGCGGTGCCTGCGACGATGTTGGGCACCAGCAGCGAGCCGACAAGGCGCTGCATCATGTTGTCGGCATTGCGCTCGGGGTCGCTCAGGGCTTCCACGAAGCCAGTCGCGCCGGAGAGCCAGGTCTTGTTGGCGAGGTTCCCGAGGATCGACGCAACAAGCAGCGTAGCCTTGTCCTCCTTCTGCCGATCGCTCATGCCTTCGGGCAGGGTCGCCATATCGGCCGCCACGCCGATCGTGGACGAGAAGGGATCGAGGCGGGCATAGCTGTAGTAGGTATCGCCGACCTTGACGCTGTAGGGTTTCCAGCCATCGGCATAGAGTAGCCGGGTCTTCTTGGGGTCCGACGGGGCGGCGCCGGTAATCATGCCGCTGCGAGCCGCTTCATACATTGCCGCACCAAACCCGGTCCCTACCAGCATCTTTGCCATTGCGAGGTCGCGGCGCGCACCGCCAGCCACGTAGTCCTTGCGCCATTCAGCCAGCAGCGGGGCGGCCGGGGAGCGCTCCGTCGCGAACTTGAGCAGATTCGTGGGTGTGCGGATGAACGGCAGGAAAAACTTCGTGACGATGCTGCTGTTCGCCATGTTCGAGACGCCCTGGGCAAATGGCCCAAGCTTCGACTGAAACGTGACGTAGCGCCCGTAATCCTCTGCAGCATGCAGCATCCCGTTCGTGGGGTTCGCTACCAGATCGGCGATGCGGTTGGCGGCATCGGCACCCCGCAACCCCTCCTTGTGAGCCATCCGAGCCGCGATGCCGTTGAGTTCCATTCGGCGGGCGATGCCCTTGAAGAACTCGTCCTCCGCCGTCAGCAGGCGGGTCGGCGTCCGGACAATCTCACCCGCGATACCGGGGATGGCCTTGTACTCCTGTCCCTCGACCTTGCTGATGAAGTCGGCAGGCTCGCCGGTACGCAAGGCCTGCGAGAACAGCCTTGCGCCTTCCTTTGCGCCCTGTACCAGGCCGAACATGCGCTGTCCGACCTCAGTGCCGGTGATGCGGTCCAAGTTGGCGCGGGGGAGTACCTGACGGGCCTTGCCGATAGCCGCTGCCGCCGCATGTTCCGGCACCTGCGCGAGCGCCGTCAACGTGTTGGAAGTGATGTTGACCGCGTGCGTCTGGGGGAAGGACAGCAGGAAGTTGACGTACAGCTCGGTCAGCTTGTTCTTCCACGTCGGCTTGAGCGCCTTGTCGATGAGCGCGTTGAACTTGCCCGGCTCCAGTTCCTGCGCATCGAGAATGACGTTCGCCACGTCCTGAAGCGTGTCCTTGCCACCACCGCCACGCACCATCGCGGAAAGCACGTTGCCGCGCACGGCTCGGCTGTCGGCCATCATGCGGAACTGCGCCAGCGCCCGCCCGGCTTCCGCCGTTGCGCCTGCGACCTGCTCCTGGATGGCGACGTGCCGCACGAGCTTCTGGCGAAACTCGGCCAGCAGTTCATCGCCGGGGCTGTCCATGCCCTGGATGCGCTTCGCGGCGTTCACCAATTCATTGCCCGACTTGGCGAGTATCTGACGGGCGGCCAAGGCTTCCTCGGCGTTGAACGCCTGCCCCTTGCGACGAGCCATCAGCGTTTCGGGCGTCATGTTGAGATCAGCGGCGAGCCGCGCCGTCTCTTCCTGAGTCACCCGGCCGCGCTTGGCGGCATCAAAGCCGATCTCGCGGTCAACGGTTTTCAGCGCGCGGGAGATGTCCTGCGGGGTATCCAGCTTGCCGAGGTTGATGTTGCCCGCAAAGTCGGGAGCAGTGGGCCATTCCTCGCTCGCGGCAGTCGGCAGCACATCGCGCGGCTGTATGTCGCTGGCGCGAGCCTGCACCTGGGCCTCGGTGAGAGGCTGGCCCATCGGCTGCGGCCGATCCATCGCAAGGTAGTCAAGCTGACGCACCTCCTGCGAGATCGACGGCGTTGGCTCCGCAGCCATGGGAATCGGCGCGTCATCTAGTTTGAATCCGGGCGGAGGCGGCGCGACATCCTGTTCGACGCCGGCCACCAAGTCATCCACGGCACCTCCTGCGGCGGGCATGTCATCGGATGCGCGTCCGAGCACGCGGCGTGCGAGCCTACCGACGCGGGGAGCGGCATACTCCAGCAGTTTCCCACCGGCCACGCCAAGGACAGCACCGGCAGGAGCACCCACCGCAGCGCCAAGCGCACGTTCACTCGCAGAACCTTCGGTGCCCAGAAAGCCAGTGGCGCCACCATAGATCGCGCCAACGCGCGCCAGTTCGGCAGCGGTCTTCGCCTCAGCACCAAACGGGACAGCCAAGCCGCCTGCGATCTCGCCAGCAGTGGTGGCATAGGGATGTTCGTATTCGTCGAAGCCTAGGATCGAGGCGTTCTGCTGCTGGTTGTTGGACCAGATGTCGGCAAACCGGCGGTCGCTGTTCCAGATGCTCTCTCGACCATCAGTGCCGCCAAGCGTGTCCACGACGGCACCAGCCTCATCGAGGCCGCTGGCAAGAATGCCGCTGCCGCCGCCCCGAACGAATGCACCGAGCGCGCCGTCGCCCTGATCGGTCAATGGGCGGACGTAATTCTGGTAGCCGACGGTCGCGGCGAGCCCGGTCTTCTCGATCTGCTCACGTGCGCGTTTCACATCGGCGGGATCGGTGATGAAGCCATTCTCCTTGGAGAAACGCACGACCTGCTCGACCGAAACCTTGGGGTCGTTGACCATGCCAAGGAAAGCCTGCTCGACCTCGGGGCGCATCCCGGCCATCGGCGTCGGCGTATCCCACCACTGCGCTACGGTTTCGCGGGATGGCGCAGGAAGAGGCTCCTTGCGATAGTCGGCGGGGGACTGGAATTTCGTGTCGTGGATGCCGAGGCCGTTGAGGCGCGCCAAGCGTTCGGCCTGCATGTACTCGAACCGGCGCTGGGGATCTGCGGCAAGGTAATCGGGAGCGGCAAGCGCGTTGCCATTCTTCGCCAGCGTGAGCCCGGCATCCTTCCCGCCGATGTCGATAGGCGCGACAGGACGGCGAAAGGACATGCCGACAGGGGAACCGATCGTGTGCGGCCCTTCGGTGAGCAAGCCACCGAAGGCGTCACGTGACTGTTGCCCGATCGGGACGGCGCGCCCCGATCGATCCCAGCCCTGCTGCGACAGTTCGGGCGCATCGACGCCCCACAGCCTCAGGTTCTGCCCGGAGGAGAGCTTTGCCGTGTCGCCATCCACCGAACGCACGATGATGTCGCCGGATAGCGACGGCGCGGCAGAGGGCTTGGAAGCCGGAGAATCGAATTGAAACCCCGGCGGCGGAGCCGGAGCATCATCCAGATCAAAGCCCGGAGGAGGAAGCGGATTGCTGGCCATCAGTTGATCGGCACCCAGCGAGAACCGTCCCAACCGACCTGTTTGCCGGTGCTGGGGTCAGTGGCAGTACGGCTGAATTTCTGCCCGCCTGTGCCAGTGGGGCGCGACGGCACCGCCGGAGCACTTCGGCTTCCGTGCTTGCTGCCCGTATCTCGAAGTCGAGCGTCAGTGATGTCCTGCCCTCGGCGACGATCAGTCGATGCAATATCCTGCCCGCGACGTCCGCGTGCATCAGTCAGATTCTGGCCGCGAGCAATCAGGCCCCGACGGGCATCACGGCCGGAAATGAGGCTGGCCGTGTTGCGGTCCGCTCGCTCGTTGTCAGCTTCGTCATCGGCAACGTCCTGTTCGAGCCGTCGTTCTGCCCTGCCATCCTGAAACGCCTGCATAGCCGTCAAAGCCATGCGCTGCTGAGTTTCAGCTTCCTCCTCACTCCACCGTTCCGGCAATCCCTGAATGCCCCTGGAGGCAAGATCGTCGCGAATTTGCTGATAGAGCGCAGGCCGCTGCGCCTCGGGCGCGCTCCGAACCGCGCCGACAATCTGTCCTACGAAGCGAACGTGTTCAGAAACTCGGGAAAATGCTCTGGCACGCGCTTCATCATCCATCTGCAGAAGGGTGTAGGCCCCCTTGGGATCCAGATCGGCCAACTTGTCGAGGCCCTCGCGGTTTAAGGACAAGCCTGGCGAGAAGTCGATACCATCATCCGAGTGTTCCGCGTCGGGAAGGAGGTAGGACGGCGGGGTGGGAACGTCGGGCATCGCCGGACGCGGTGCTTCAATCGGTAAGGCGCCCTGAGGTGCCGAAGCGAGAGAAGCAGACTCCACCGACGCCGCCGGACCGGCAGTGTCCTGCACAGGAGCCGGGATCGCGCCACCCGTTCCAGCAAGCTCAGGCAAACTGGAGAGCTTGCGTAGACCCTGCGTGATTCCAATCCCGGTAGAAGGTGGAGGACGCTTCCTGATCGCCGCGCGATATGCGTCCTCGATTTCCATCTCTTTCTGATCGGCGCGGTCCTGCCGATCCATCTGGCGCTGCATGTACAGATCGGACAGGCGCTGGCGCTTGAGGCCCTGATGCATGCCAATAAGTTCGGGGATGCTCACCTGTTCGATGCCGTAGGGATTGGGGGCCATGTCAGATCAATCCTTCTTCTGGCGGATTTGGCGAGCACGCTGGGGCACCGATGACGGCCCGTCGGACGCAAGGATGGAAATTAGTTCGGCACTTTCTTCGTCGCCCTGGTCGGCAGCGCGGTCGAGATTAGCCATGCCGTTCGCCGCCATCTCGTGAGCGTAAGCGTTCGCGCCTCTCTCCTCGGCATCCAAGGCCTTGAAATACTGCGCTGCGCCTAGCCTTCGAATGCTCAGAAGGCGCTGCGTCGGCGTGGCGTTGGGGTGGATCGCGGCAAGCTGGACCAGCAAAAGGACCACCGCCAGTTGCTCAGCCCGGCTGACACCCTCGGACAAAGGCGCGTCATAGGTGCGCTGCGCGAGTTCAAGGATGGCGCCCACATTACCCGCAACCACAAAGGCCAGCAGATCGTCATCCGCGTGATCGTCCCGGATCTCCGCAGGCTCATTGGCGAGCGCCGACAAACCCTGATGCAGAAATGTGGCAAATGGCAGTCCACGGCGCTTAGCAGCCCCGATCAGACGGTCATGCAACTTAGCCGGGATGGATATGTCTTGAGGCGGTGCCTTGTAGTCCGGCCCAAAGAGCATCGCCATGAAGATCGGATCAGGACTGTAAGGCACTGAGCGAACAGATGCGGCGCCTTCAGTCGCCGCACGGAGAGCGTGGCGAACATATTCGGGCCGCGACATGCCCAGCGATGCCGCGCCATCAGAGACGCTATCGCTCAAGGCGGCCGGGAGCCGCAGATGCATGACGCTATGAGAGAAGTTTGGATCGGCCACAGACAATCTCGCGCAGGTTGCGATGAGAGCGTTGTCTGTTGCCTTTGACCGGCCGCTGAAACGGTCGAGTTGAAGATCAACTCCGGCCGAAACTGTCTAGCATCGCTGGCACTGCGCGGCAAAGCATTTGTATAAGAAAAGGATACAAAACCGCCTCGCCACCCGCGCCCCGCATTCGCGATTTCCGCGACACCTGCAACGCTCCGGGAAGTGGGGGCGGTACCGCCTGATCTTACTACTGGCAGACTTCGATATGCGACCTCAACGACGGAGGAACCGCAATGTCGCCAATCAAGCCTGCCATGCTGACGATCAACGAATTTCGGCAATGGGCGCGCATCGGACGCACCAAGATCTACGAGGAGATAGGCAAAGGAGCCCTGCCCGCCAAAAAGGTTGGTGGCCGTACCCTCATACCGATGGAAGGAGCCGAACGCTGGCTAGCGTCTCACCCTTCCTTGGGAGAGCGTTGATGCCCAAGCGCCGCTCGCTCCCTCTCGACGATGCCAGCCCGCAGATGAAGACCCTGGCCGCCTGGTGCACCGACCATGGCCTCAATGTGCGACGCACCTCAAGCCTGCAACTCAAGGTCGGTCCCTTCAACGTCTGGCCCGACGCCGGGACTTGGAACCGGGACGACGACCTCAAGCGCAAATCCGGCCTTCGCCTATTTCGCGAAGCAGTCGAGCGCTGGGGGCGTGAATCCGGCATCTGGGTAAGCGGCACCATCATCGCTTTCCCGCTCTGAACGCTGGGGGAGTTGCCGTCCGATGACGTATCCAGCGCCTTGCGCATGGTTTACCTTCGCGATCAGGCTCTCCCCACGCTTCGCCGATGCGATGCAATCGCCACTTCTACCTCCATCCATCGTCTACCTGTCTTGCAGGTTTCAGAAATCTTTGCCTTTCCGGGGAGAGAACCATTGGATTTTCTAGATAATCAATTCGAGCTTCCGGCACCGCCTGCCGACATCAGTATTGATCCGGAGGGCTGCTGGCCCCCGCTACCATTCGACCTGCGGCTGAGCTGGTTGCCCAGACCCTACGGTGCCTCCGTGCGTGCATGGATCGAATGCGGGCTACTCGATGGGGCTTTCGTTGCAGGCGAATGGTGGGTCGAGCGTCGCGCGCTGGAGCACATTGTTCGCGAGGCCGGATTCAGTACCTTTGTGGCAGCAGACCCCGCCTACGTCCCTGGCGACTTGCTGATGACGGATGCTCGGCGCGCCCAGATCATGGAGGGGAGAGGGGAGGTTTGGTAATGGTGGAGTATGACGCGACAGTCGGATGAGATTGGATGGACTTCCAATGGGATAGGGTCATAGAGTATCCGGTTTTTATACGAAAATCTCCGGTTATGTGATTTTCTTCCGGAAATGGCAGGGAGCCGGTTGGCGGAGGTCAGATCGTAATTTGCCTCAGACTTCGCGCCAACTCGCCCTGATTCAGGTAATTTGCTCCATAGTGCAGGCCTTGTGGGTCGAAGTCCTCGGGCCACAGCGGCGGCAATCCGATGGTCCGCCGAAGCTCGTCCCTTGCTGCTGGCCCGATAGACCGGGATGCGCCGCACCTTGCCCCTTCGATGCGCCCTTGCGGCACCGACTTCAGCAATGGGAACTCGCCGGTGAGAAACTGGCGAAAGTCAGGATGCATGGTGGGTGGCAGCACCTCACGATCTAACCCCTTCATCATGTACCGGAACACCCGCCATTGATCGGCAACATCACCGAGCGGCTGGATGCGCACGAGATGCTTCCCCGTGGGGCCCTTACGAGGATCCGGCATCGGCGTTTCGGTGAGAGTGTGGGCCGCGCGGCGTGCCCCGCGCCGGAACCGTTGGAACAGCGGCGGCGGCACATGCACGAGCAAGTGAGTGTGCAGCCCCATGCGCTCGCCTACCTCCCGGACCCATATCCCAGCGAATGGAACCTCCTGCTGTGACAGCCGGGTGTCGGGGGACTTCTGCAGGGCTGTTGTCACGTCGCGGCACCATCGCCGCATCAGGTCAGTGAAGCGATCATGCAGCGATTTGATATATGGCGGGTGCTGGACGCCGCTCAATTCCCAAGAGACCGTGACAAAGGTGTTGAGCATCCAGCCGCGATAGTTGGCGGTCGCCACGGCAAGATACATGCGCTTCCATTCGGCCAGCGTCAGATGGTCTGAGATAGGCTGCTGGCGCACGTGGCGAACATGCGCAGTGCTAAGCGCCAGGCGCGATTCGGGGCCGTCCCCAAGCACCACGCGAGGCCTCCCCTGTCGATCGATCGGCTCGATCCCGTCGCGCCTCAAGGCAGCCAGCCGTTGCTCACGTTCTGGGAGGTCGCGGAAGCGATCGGAGGCGAGGTCATCATCCATGGTGCATGCGTAGCCGCCAGAAGGTCGGGAAAGCGTAAACACCTCCCATGCATCCGTGAATTTTCCGGGCCTGCAAGTCTCGCAGGCTGAACGGAGACTCACCTTGAACCGAACCCATCTACCCCTCGTCCCCGAGCCCATCCTGCGGCGCTTTCGGGTGAACGAGCCGAACGACACCCGCTTCCGCTCCTGCGCGCGCCTGTTGCAGAGCCTCTGGCGTAGTGGCCGCGAGCTTCGTCCCGGTCGCCACGTCTCACCGAATGGAGACAAACGCTGGCTCGGCTCGCGCATCAATGACTACGCTGCGCGCCGGGGTGGGAACTTCATGACGCCGGAGATCTCGAAGCTGGCCTATCTGGAGCACGCCTACCGCGAACCATGGGCAACCTCGGACGAGCAGCGCCTGTGGACGAACCTGCTCTCCAGCCACCCGCTCGTTTTCAATGCCCTCGGTCCGCTGCGGCTGGACCCGGAACTGGCGACCGCCATGCTACGCGCCATGTTCCCGGACCTTGCCGATGCCACAGCCGACACAGTGCTGTTCGAACATTCCCCGGGGCGCGGCGCGGCAGACCTCACCGAGGACCACACCGCTTGGGATGCGGCCATCACCTACGCTCGCGCCGACGGTACCAAGGGCGTCATCGCGATCGAGATGAAGTACAGCGAGAGCGGCTGGGAGCCCATCAAGGAGCTTCGGAAGCGGTACGCCGATCTGATGCCAGCGGCGGGCCTGTTCATCGACCCCATGGCGCCCGAACTGCGCAAGCGCCCGATCCAGCAACTCATGCGCGAGCATGTCCTGCTTCAGTCGGCGATCATGCGCGGCGACTACGCCGAAGGGCGGTTCGTGGTGATCCTGCCCGAACTGAACACGCCGATGCAGCGGGCCTGTCAGCGATATGCCGGGCAGCTTGCAGACCCGACCGAAGGCAAGGCTAGTTTCTCCACCTTGAACCTCGAAGCGTTCATCGGCCTGATGCGCAGCAACGGCGACGAGGACTACGCCGATGATCTGCGCCACCGCTACTGCGCGTGGGAATACATCGACGAGGTGATCGCGGAGGGCATTCCGGCTGAACTGGAGGGTTGAAGCGAGGCCCCCCGGCCTCATCACAGGCCGGGGGCCTTCATTCGGCAAGCCTGACGCCTGCCCCGCCTAGTTCAGAAGTTTCTCCTCCGGCAATAAGCACCGCCCCATGATTCGCCAGCACGGCAGCAATGGCATCGAGGTTATTTGCTACCGGAACGGAGCGACCGGCTTCGTAATTCCGAACGGTCGATTCACCGACCTTTGCCAGTTTCGCCAAGTCCGCTTGGGACAGACCTACTAGCCCCCGTGCGGCGCGGCAGGTTGCGGGCGTAAGCAAAATCGCGTGCTCCTAACGGCTTTCAGCAACCATAACGAAAACCGTTGACAGGTGCAAACTGGTAGAGGATAACGAAAACCGTTACCCACAGTTGGTAATGGTCGAGCTAGGAGGCGGCAACCACCGAGCCCGACCTAATCGCAACCTTGCATAATCAAGGAGACGACTATGACCGTCACTACCACTCGGCGTGCGCTGTTGAAAGCTACGCCTGTCATCGCCGCGAGCGCGTTGCTCACCGCCCCTGCCAGTGCTGCGCCGACCAGCGCCGACCTCCTTGGCTGGGAGCGTGCAAAGGCCGCTTATCTGGCCGCCGTCGATCACGCTGCTGTGCTCGGAAAGCGCTTCAGCGAGTGGGAAGCGGAAATGTTCGCGGACAAGAAGACCGCGCCGACCGCGACCATCGAGTACACTGCGGAAGGCTTCACCCACGGCCCTGTAACGATGGCGTCATACGCATCGACCGTCGATGTGAGCCGAGGCGACTACAAGAGCGAATATGTCGTGAGCCGCATCGGCGGCACTCCCGAATATGCGGCATTCTGCCGTGCCGTCGAAGCGTGGGAGGCAAGGCCGGAACGTGTCTCGCTGCTGGAACGGAAGCAGCAGGTTCAGGTCGAATGGGAGGCCGCCGTCGAGGGCTGCGGAGCAACCTGGGCAACCGCCGTCGAGTTTCCACTTTCCGACACTGCGTTGGTCAGCGAGAAGATCGCGCTCCTCCAGCGTGAGACCGAAGGCGACGGCGGCCTGCTCACCGAGCTTCTCAATGCCGTCGCTGCGGACCTTGCCCGCGTGAACGGGAGGCCGGTCTGATGTCCGCTCAATTCGACCTTTCGCGCTTCACTGAGCAGCTGCTTGCCCCACTTCCTGATGGCACAGAGGTAGCTGACAGCGACAAATTCCGCCGCCTGCTCAAGAAGGATATGAAAGCGGCGTGGCACCCGGTCTGGCTGAAGCTGAGCATTGCCAAACAGTATCGCGACATCGCGATGTCGGAGCGGGCTTATGCAGGAAGATACGGAACCCTCACAGCCGACATGAGGAACGAGGGAGATCGTCGCCATAGAGCGTTGGTTGCCGCTGTGGCTGATCTGATGGATGTGCCCGCCCCGACAAAGACGGACCTCAGGGAAAAGATCAGCTGGCAGAAGTTCGATGGCGGCTATCCCGCATGGGATGCGGCAATTGCTGCCGATCAAGCCCGGCTCTGCGGCGAGGAGGCGTAACATGGCGACCCAACTCGCATTCGACGCCGCCGTCTGGATGGCCCGCTTCAAGGAAGCTGGCGGCGCCTACGTCCTCGCCGACGATCACCTCCACCTCTGGCCCTCACCTGGCACGCGCACTCACGCCGACCGCGCGGAGACGTTCTCCATGGTTGTCGGTCTCTCGAACGCCGACCGCCAGCAACTCGCGGAGCACCTCAGCTCAGCCAAGATGGTGGAGGGCTGACCATGGCGCTTCTGACTATCACCACGGCGGGCCTACGCCCTCTACCGCTCGGCTTGCTGTCTCAGTCGATCCCGCTGCTTTCGCGAGGTGAACTGGAGGACGTGATCGAGCGACTGATCGACGAACTGGACCACCGGGACGGCGACCACGATCTGGAGCCTGAGGAGGATGTCTGCCTCGCTGGCGATGACGGCTGTGCTCCCGTCTATCGCCACGGGCGGCTGTATTGGGGCGGCGATCAGGAGGAAGGCGTGTGAAGGCGCCCCTATTCCTCCGTCGCCTGTTCGATCGGAAGGGCGAGCAGCCAGAGCTTTGGGCGCCGCGTCGCCGCTGCAAACCGAGAGTGCGTATCCGGCCCGACGGGTGGATCGTTCATCCTGTAGGGCAGCCCTTCCCGTTCTATCCAATGACGCTCGTCGAAACGTGTATGCGGGGCGGTCTCGTATTGACCGGCCGCGACGCCGAATACGCCAAGTTCTGGCACGAGAGCTTCTGGACCGGGCGCGCCACCAGTTGGAAGCACAACATCGTAGCCTACCGGATCGTCGCCTTCTCGGGCGAGCTGATACCTTCGCAGTGCCCCGATCCCCGGCGCCCTGCGGGTGAAGGAGAACTGAGATGAGTATGAAGACCGAACAATGCCGCCCGTCAGGCAGCGCAACGACCCAGGCCATCCGTGACTTCATTCTGGCGGGCGGCCGTATCATCATCACTCCTGACGGCGAACTTACCGAGGGCGGCGGGCTACCTCGCGCCTTTACGCATGGCTCTGTGGCCGAAGCAGACGAATACCTCCGCGCCGGGCGGGCCTACCTTGTCGCCCGGACAACGCACGGGGGCGACGCTCGGATCATGCGGGCAGTTCGACGGCTAGGGCGGCGCACCGAAAACGGCTGGCTGGCCTTGGGGACATCGGGGGCCAGTATCCGAAAGCGAGGTCTCAACTGAGCGAAACGCAGCATTTGCTGCCGATGGCGCCCTGGTCCCTGCCGGATCAGGGCGTTTCGGCGCGCGTACCGCAGGTTCACGACTTCGCGGCCAGCCTCGCCATGTCGAACGAGCAAGCCGAGGCAGGCTGGTGGGTCGAGTTATACCGCAAGGCGTTCCCGACCATGATCTCGGCCGTCTCCGTGCGCGACGATGGATGGGCCCAGCGCGGCGGTATCGATCGCGTCATCACCCTTGCTTGCGGTCGGACCTACACCATCGACGAGAAAGTACGAGCCGCCGACTGGCCGGACATCCTCTTGGAGCAGTGGAGCGATGAGGAGCGGCGCAAGCCCGGCTGGGTCCAGAAGCCGCTGGCTTGCGACTTCATCGCCTATGCCTTCGCGCCGTCGCGGCGATGCTACCTACTCCCGGTCGTGCTTCTCCAGCGCGCTTGGCGCCACAATGGGCGGCAGTGGATCGAGCGGTTCGGGCAGCGGCGAGCGCGGAACGTCGGCTATATCAGCACCAGCGTCCCCGTGCCTTTGCCGGAGATGGCGCAGGCGCTGCTGCAGGCGATGTTGGTGGAGTGACAAGCGAGCAGCATTTGGCGGTTTCCCCGCCTTCAAGCGTCCATTAAGCTGTTTTCAGATGGATGAAAAACTTCTCAGCCTGCCTTGGCAGATCCAATTGGCATTGGGCAGCGGATATGCTGCATATCTAGTGGCTTATGCTGGGCGGCGCGCCCATCACACCGCCGTCGATGTCACCTTCCGGTCGCTCGCATTCGGTCTTGTGGCGACGACAACGTTATTCGTGGTGCAATCGCTGCCCGCTCTGGTCGTTATTCCGGAAACGGTTTTGTTGACCGTGATCACCGGCGCCTTGTGGAGGCGGTTTGGCATACCTGTATATGATTGGCTGATGAGAGAAGCTGACATCTCATGGGCAGATGACACCCCTACCGCATGGCAAAGCATTACGGTCTGCAATAATAAACACGAGCTTAGCCAACTGACCGTTCAGCTTGATGACGGTACGCTGTTGGTTTGCAACGATACGAGCCAGTTCGCCGATCAGCCGTTCGGCCCTGCGGTGATTGGAGCTAACGGCGACGTCGCCTTGTACGTAAATTTCGAGGTCGCGGCGGATGGCACTGAGATCGACATTGATGACGCCGTTGTCCCGTATTGGGGCGCAAGAATGACCTACATTCCAGCCTCAAAGATCGCGCGGGTCAGCTTGCGACACCGTCTTTTTACCCCCGCTTAGGAGGAGGAGGAGCGGGCGGCGGAGGTGGGGGCGGAGCCTTCGGTCTGACGCTATCGGGAATGTAGACCGGAGGCGGGGGCGTAGGCATCTCAGGCATCTGCGTCAGCCCTTCTTCGGAGGCGGCGGCGCTGCCGTAGACGAAGTTGGCGCCGGTTTCGGTCGATACGAAAACTCGCCCTCAGGCCTCGGAGTTACTTTCGGGACATAACTCCTCTGTTCCCGTTCTCTATCCGCCACAGAATCATTCCTTCTCTTGCTGACCAGCACTCTCGCGGCAACCGAGCTTCAGCGTCAATGTGGTCTCTAGAGATATTCACTTTATCCTAGACGCCCTAGCTACGGAGACGCGTTAAGTGCTGCGGACGAAACGGTTTTCAGCCACCAAATCTGCGTGCAGGAGACGCCCTCGGAAATCCTCAGATCGCCTGTGCCTACGAAGCCGCATTGAGCGTCGTAGCGGCTTGGTCTGGTTGAGGGATCGCATGTCGATTGCAATTACATTTCCGCTTCAGAGTTCGGGTTACGGGGTGCTTCTGCGGCGGTAGGGATTTGCCACTCGGTTCCGCCGTGGCTCTGTTCCCAAGTCGGGGCATCAGCGCTGCAGCGTATTGATCCTTGGAAATCACCCCATTGAGGTAAGCATTACATAGTTGCCACGCCACCTGTTGCGCTGAGGGCCCTTGGTCTTCTCTATCTGTCCTGTGACCGCTAGTATCGACCTTTTCCATGGATGCCCGCCGCGCAAAAGCTGGCTCAATGCAAATCACCTTAACTCCATTAATCTGGCCGTGCCGTATCATACGGCGATCGCTTTTGACTGATCCAAGGCCAGCTAATTCGGCCGGGTCATATGCTCCAAAGAGCGGTTTTGATCCACCTTGGAGCAGGCGGAATGAGGCGTAAGCCAGGATTGTGATCGCGATCGCAATTGATGCCCAAACTGCCGCCCGCGCAAGGGTGTGCACCCACGTGGAAAATCGATAGCCGCCCATTCAAATCATGCCCATCCATGTGCATGCTTCGGCATGCCGTAAAGCCTGATGTCGCAGGCGACTGAGTATGACAAGGCCAGTATCAATGCAGGATTCTGAAGAAGCCTTTTTTGCCTTCATGGCGAAAAGAGAACAACTCCGCCTTCGGAAAGAGAGCGGGGCCCCATGGCCTTGGTCAGAAGACCCGATCTTGAACGCCTTCAAGTTCACGAATGTCAAACGCGAGGATGACCGGACGACCAAATGGATGCGCCAAAATTGGACTATGCCGCATGGGAACCGTCCCCATGGGGAGATCATCTTTAATTGCGCATTCTTCCGATATTTCGGCACAATGGAGTTCGCCGCTGCTGCCGGTTGGCGGGATCACTGGGACAGCGAAGAGATTTGTCGCTTGGCTGCGGAGCGTCAGAACGCTGGTGAGCGAGTTTTCACCGGCGCTTACATCATTCCTAGCCTAGGGCACCGGGGTCCGAAGGCTGAAGCGGTTTCTCGCCTTATATTAACGCCACTATGGCAGCGGCGGGACGAGCTCGCGGACGTTGCTGACCAGTCAAAAAGCTGGGAGCAGGTTGCGAACGTGCTTCGAGGAATGCCCGGGTTCGGCGGAAGCGGGTTTATGGCAAAGGAGGTGCTGCAAGACGCGATGCACACTCCCGCCATGTCTCATGTGCTTGATCGCAATACTTGGTGTCCAGCGGGACCTGGCGCTCGGCGGGGCCTCAATCGCCTTTATGGCCGCCCCATCGGCGCCCAAGTCAAAGAAAGAGCCTTAATTGCCGAAATGATCACGCTGCTGGCTATGGCCGAAGAAAATCTGCCGGATTACATGCCTGAACTGGAACTCCACGACATTCAGTTCCAGCTCTGTGAATTCGACAAATACGAGCGGACCAGGCTTGGCGAGGGCCGGCCTAAATCACGATACCTCTATCGCGGATCCTGAATTGCTCTGGCCGTCTGCAGAAGGGAGAAGAGCCCAGGCCGCCAATATTAGTCCGGCTATCACTGCTAGCGCGGCCATAACTCGATGGATC
Source organism: Novosphingobium kaempferiae (assembly GCF_021227995.1). Lineage (NCBI taxonomy): Bacteria > Pseudomonadati > Pseudomonadota > Alphaproteobacteria > Sphingomonadales > Sphingomonadaceae > Novosphingobium > Novosphingobium kaempferiae. Next base: position 5,437,721 of record NZ_CP089301.1, on the reverse strand, counting down.
ATCGATAACTCTCGCTGCAGGGCCTCAACCTTTTCCGAAAGGCTTTGAAGTGAGTGCAGAGGACGATCAACTCGGGACACCAGATCAGTGGGGATTTCTACTAGCGGCTCGTTGTTGGTCTTGATGAAGCGGTTCGCCCCGGGAGCCGTAGCGGTATCCAAATCGGCAATCCAAAGAAGGAAAAGCTTCTCGCCCCGCCTTACGTGGATGTTGGACGGCCCAGCGTTATAGACTGAATAGACCAGTCTTCCGTGAAAGCCAGGATCCACGTGAAACCCGGATACGTTAATCAAGCCGTTCCATTTGAGCTTCGACTTCAGCGAGATGAAGCCCATACAACCAGCAGGGATCTTGACGACTTCATGCGTCAATAGAAACGCAAATTGGCCAGCAGGAATGACCAATTCCCCGCCTGATACAGGCATTTTGATGCCCGCGATGTCTATTTCCCCAGCTTCGGCAAGCTGCTGCTTGATGTTGGGGCCAGCTTCACCGAACTGTGGAGTCACGAAAGACTCATGCCCCAACCTAAGCGTATACGCTGAACAATCGATCAGCTTGTCGTCGAACGGGGTCACCAGGTCGACTTGCTTGCCGTCGCGTAGCAAGCGATCCCCGCTCCAAAAGGTCACGCTCTCACTCCGACCTACAGGCGCCCATAGAAAATGGACTTCTCTTTGACCCGCTGAAGGCGCTCCTTCACAAGCAGAGGCATAGACCACTGACGCGCTTCTGCTGCGCTTAGCGCCAAAGCGACCATTGTCGCTGCCGCGCCTTGGAGCGTCTGGCGGTAAGGAAACTCTTCAAGATGATCGAGACGCTCACACGCCGACGCCATTTCACCTGCCAATATCGCGACACGACGGGCCAACGCCGACCGTGAGGTATCTTCGATCTGGCCTATCTCAGTGACCAATGGATGGGCTCTGACGTTCAACCCATTAAGCGTTGAGAGCCCGATCACGAAAAGGTCTGTGATAGTACGGCGTAGACGAAGGTCGTCTGGATCGTTCGCAAGGTAACCTGAGTACTTCGCAAAGTGCAGCGTCATGTGGGTCAGCCGCTCTTTGACCGTCAAGCGGCTGATTTCACGATGGAAATTTTCGTCATGGCAGAACTGATCAAACTGAAGATTTTCGAATTCTTCAGCGCCAATCGACGGCCAGTTGACCATCGAGTCTGCGGCCCGCGCCGCCACCTGATTATCGGGGTGCATTTCTGCGACTCCCAGGTCCATTGAGCTGATCCCCATAACATCGGCAGTCGGCGCCCATGGCGCAAGAGTAACATTTCGTCCAGCGTGGAATCAACTTGATTCCACACCCATCGCTTGAGCTAACCAGCGATCGCGCAACTCGGTTGCAATGAGCAAGCGTAAACCCGCATCAAAGCTGATACCAGTTGTAGATGCGAGGTGCTCAAAACGCAGAGCGTGTTCCTGAGAGTGCCCCGGCAAGGTGATGCGGCGTCTCAATGAGCTAGCCCCAGGGGAGGGGAAATCAATCGCATCTTCCGGCAAAACCCCTAGATGCACAGCACGAACGATGAGGACGCTCGCCAAACTCGGAGCCTTCAATCCGACAAGGTGTGCGTACGCGGCAAAATGCCTTGCCTCTTCCGATGCCAGCCAAACCCCAGACCTTTCTTTCAGGTCATCGCCTGCGAACGCATTACGCATAACGGAGGTAAGCCTGCCCACGCTCAATCCTGTCGCCAAGCCTAATAGGCATACGTCAGCCCCCAAATGTGGGATAAAGTGTGGGAACCATCAAATCTCTGCCGGCCCATTTCCGCGCAAAATCAGATAGTTAGAAAAATAAACATGGCGCACCCGACAGGATTCGAACCTGTGGCCTCTGCCTTCGGAGGGCAGCGCTCTATCCAGCTGAGCTACGGGTGCAGTGCAGCGGCGGGTAGCAGAGGGCGGCGGGGACTTCCAGCGGCAAATTTCGCGTCGGGTGACGAGACTTGCAAGTTCCCTTTATGTTCCTATGATGACCCACATGGCCGAAGCCGATTCGCTCTCCTTCTCTCCCCTCGCTTCGCACGTCGCCGCCGATGTGGCGCGGGGAATCTCGCGGCTTTTCGCGCGCAACGGGATCTGGTGCCTGCCGGAAATGCCGCTGCGCGGAGGGCGGCGGGCGGACCTCATGGGGATCGACGCCAAGGGCCACGTCATCATCGTGGAGATCAAGGTTTCGCGCGCCGACCTGCTCGGCGACGGCAAGTGGACCGACTATCTCGACTATTGCGACAGGTTCTACTGGGGGCTTTCCCCCGCGCTCGACCGTTCGCCGCTGGAGGGCGAGGCGTTCCTGCCCGACAGTTGCGGCGTGATCGTGGGCGACGGCTACGATGCGGAAATCCTGCGCCCGGCGCCGCTGCGCCAGCTTGCCGCCGCGCGTCGCAAGGTGGAGACGGAGCGCCTCGCCCGCGCCTCGCTGCGGCGGCTGGTCACGCTGGGCGATCCGCATACGGCCCAATGGGGCAGCGACGGCTGACGCAGTTATCCGCAATTATCTTGCGCAACGCTGCAATGCACACTATGTAGCGGCCCAGCAACCGGCGTGCGGGGTCCACCCCGCCGCAATCCGAGAGCAGCGTGAGGCCACGGCGCAATGCCAAGGCCGGCCCGGACTTGCGGTTGCGACCAACCAGCTTCCTTCCTCACGCAGGGTCGCCACAACGACACCTTGCCGTGCGCGCGCCTTTCTCAAAAGCCTTCGCGCGCCCCGCACTTTTGAAAGTGACGCATGTCCTATTTCTCTGAACTTGGCCTCGCCGAGCCCATTCTCCGCGCGCTCGCAGCCAAGGGCTATACCGATCCCTCGCCGATCCAGCGCAAGGCGATCCCCTCGCTGCTCGAAGGCCGTGACCTCCTCGGCATCGCGCAGACCGGCACCGGCAAGACCGCCGCGTTCTCGCTCCCCTCGCTCCACCGCCTCGCCAACGATCCCAAGCCGCGCCAGAACGCCGGCTGCCGCATGCTGGTGCTTTCGCCGACCCGCGAACTCGCAGCGCAGATCGCCGAGAACATGCGCGGTTATGCGAAGTTCCTGAACCTCACCGTGCAGTGCATCTTCGGCGGCGTGCCGGTGGGCAAGCAGGCGCGTGCGCTTGAGCGCGGCACCGACATCCTCGTCGCGACGCCCGGCCGCCTGCTCGACCTGATCGACCAGCGCGCACTGACGCTCAAGCACGTCGAGATCTTCGTGCTCGACGAAGCCGACCAGATGATGGACCTCGGCTTCATCGTGCCGCTGAAGCGCGTCGCCGCGCTGCTGCCCAAGACCCGCCAGAGCCTGTTCTTCTCGGCCACCATGCCGCAGGCGATCGCGGAACTGGGCCGTCAGTTCATCAACGATCCGGTCAAGGTCGAGGTCGCCCCGCAGTCGACCACCGCCGAGCGCGTCGAGCAGTACGCGACGCACATCAACCAGGCCGAGAAGCAGGCGCTGCTGACCATCTCGCTGCGTGAGGGCCTCGCCCCCGACGCCGCCGAGAACGCCAGCCACGGCGCCATCGACCGCGCTCTGGTGTTCACCCGGACCAAGCACGGCGCCGACCGCGTGGTGCGCCACCTCGTCGCCGCCGGCATCCCCGCCGCCGCGATCCACGGCAACAAGAGCCAGGCCCAGCGCACCGCCGCGCTCGGCGGCTTCCGCCAAGGCACCGTGCGCATCCTCGTCGCCACCGACATCGCGGCGCGTGGCATCGACGTCTCGGGCGTCAGCCACGTCTATAACTTCGAGATCCCGAACGTCGCCGAGCAGTACGTCCACCGCATCGGCCGCACCGCGCGTGCGGGTGCGGACGGCGTCGCGATCAGCTACGTCGCGCCGGACGAGAAGCCCTACATCCGCGACATCGAACGCCTGACCCGCGTGAAGCTGGAAGCGCTGCCGCTGCCGGAGAACTTCATGCAGCTGGCCGCGCGCCTGCCCGCGCCCTCGCGCAAGGTGGAACAGCCGCAGGGCGAGCGTCGCCAGGGCGGCGGCCGCAGCGGCGGTGGTCGCGGCGGCGAAGGTCGCGGTGAAGGCCGTGGTGGCCAGCCGCGCCGCGAAGGCCAGCGTGACGGCCAGCGCAGCGATCGTCCCCAGGGGGAGCGCAGCCGCTCCGAAGCTCCGCGCGGCGACCGTCGCGAAGGCGCCGAGGGTGGCGAGCGCAAGCGTCGCTTCCGTCCGCGCGGCCCCAAGGGCATGGGCGCTCACAAGGGTGCGGTGAAGCGCGCAGGCTGAGCCTGATCCGCTGAGGCAGAAACAAGGGAGCCCGGGGCCGACGCCTCGGGCTTCTTTGGTTTCCGGGATATGCCTTTTCACTTCCCCTTGCCCCGTCGAAGGCATAAGCCCGGCGCCCATGGCGCTCGACGCTCCCCTTCTTGCGATATGCGCCTCGGCGCTGGCCATGACGGCGATCATGGGCGTCCGCTATCTCCTGACATCGGGCCTGTTCGCGTGGATCACCGCGCGGGTGAGGCCGGGGCACTATCGAGGCCTCGACCGGCAGATCCGGCGCGAGATCGCGTGGTCGCTCGCCTCGGCGGCGATCTACGGCTTTCCCGCCGGCGTCGTCGCATGGGGCTGGCGCGAGCATGGCTGGACGCGGATCTATACCAACGTGCAGGACTATCCGCTGTGGTGGCTGCCGTTCTCGGTGCTCGCCTACCTCCTGCTCCACGACGCATGGTTCTACTGGACCCATCGCTGGATGCACGAGCCGCGCGTGTTCCGCGTCGCCCATGCCGTCCATCACGCCAGCCGCCCGCCGACGGCCTGGGCGGCGATGAGCTTCCACCCCGTCGAGGCGGTGACCGGCGCCATCGTGATCCCGGCGCTGGTGTTCCTCGTCCCCATCCACGTCGGCGCGCTCGGCGTCGTGCTCACGATCATGACCGTGATGGGCATCACCAACCACATGGGCTGGGAGATGTTTCCCCGCGCCCTGGTGTATTCGCCGCTTGGCCGCTGGCTCATCACCGCCAGCCACCACCAGCGGCACCATGAGAGTTATCGATGCAACTACGGCCTCTACTTCCGCCACTGGGACCACTTGTGCGGGACCGACGCCGGGCTCTCGCAGGCATTCTCCTCCTCGCGCTGACGGCGGCTGCGCCAGTTCAGGAGACCGGGGTGTCCGTGGCGGTCAGCGGAATGCGCTCGGCGAAAGGTCAGGTGCTCGCCTGCCTCACCACCCGAGCCGACGCCTTCCCCGATTGCAGCAAGGATCCGCAGGCCCGCAAGCTGACCGTCACCGCCAGCGAAGACCTGCACCTCGATTTCGGTCGCGTCCCCGCCGGGCGCTACGCCGTCTCGCTGATCCATGACGAGAACGGCAACGGCAAGCTCGACACCAGCCTGATGATCCCGCGCGAGGGCTACGGCTTCTCCCGCGATGCCGCCGTGCGCTTCGGACCGCCTAGTTTCAGCCGCGCCGCGGTCGACATCGGCGGCGAAAATGTCCGCCTGGCGATCCACATGCGATATCTGCTCTAGCCGCCCTTGCCCCGCCCCGCCGCCCGGCTTACCCCGGACAGGTGAGACGGGACGAGGACAGGCTTGAGGAGGCCGTCGAGAAGACGGTCGAGGCGACGACGGCGGGGCTGGTTCCGCCTCCGCCCAGCGGTGCGTTCTCGCCGTTCCGCTACCCGGTGTTCCGCGCGATCTGGACCGCGAACCTGTTCTCCAACCTCGGCGGCACGCTGCAGGGCGTAGGCGCAGCGTGGCTGATGACCGAACTGACGCCCTCGCACCAACTGGTCGCACTGGTGCAGGCTTCGGCGACGGTGCCGATCATGCTGTTCGGCGTCTTCGCAGGGGCCATCGCCGACAACTACGACCGGCGACTGGTCATGCTGGTGGCGCAGGTGGGCATGCTGGTCGTCTCCGCCGCGCTGGCCGCCCTCGCCTACGCGGGGATGCTGACGCCGTTCCTGCTGCTCGCCTTCACGCTGAGCGTCGGCATCGGCACCGCGCTGAACTCGCCCGCGTGGCAGGCATCGGTCCGCCAGCAGGTCGCCCCGCGCGAGATTCCGCAGGCGATCGCGCTCAATTCGATCTCGTTCAACATCGCCCGCTCGGTCGGCCCGGCGCTGGGCGGGCTGCTGATCTCGATCTGGGACGTGTCGTTCGCCTTTGCCTTCAATGCGCTCAGCTACATCGGCCTGATCGGCGTGCTGCTGTGGTGGAAGCCCGAGCCGCGCCCGATCGAGCGCCGCCCGATCCTGCCCGCCGTCGGTGTCGGCATCCGCTACTGCGCCACCAACGGCCCGGTCCGGCGCATCCTGATGCGCGGCTTCGCGCTGGGGTTCAGCCTCTCTGCCTACCAGTCGCTGCTGCCGACCGTGGTGAACGGCCCGATGCACGGGACCGAGCTGGATTTCGGGCTGATGCTCGGCCTGTTCGGGATCGGCTCGATCATCGCCGCCCCCTTCACCGGGCCGCTGCGCCGGAAGATCGGGCTGGAGGGCATCCTCGCGGCAGGCGCGGCGATGTTCGTCATATCGCTCTCGGTCGTGGCAGAGGTGCAGAGCGTGGCCTTCGCCCTGCCCGCCGCGTTCATCTCCGGCATGGCCTGGGTGATGATCCTGACGACCCTCAACACCGCCGTTCAGCTGCGCTCGCCCGACGCGATCCTCGGGCGGTGCCTGTCGATCTACCAGGCGGTGACGTTCGGCGGCATGGCGCTGGGATCGTGGACCTGGGGCGCGGTGGCCGACTGGCAGAGCCTGTCCGTGGCGCTTCACGCCGGATCGGTGTTCCTGATCGTCTCGTTCGTCGCGCTGCGCGTGGTCGCCCCGCTGCCGAAGCCGGGCGAGGGTATCGTCAAGCAGGCCTGAGATCGCGGGGATCACCGGCGGGCGCAACTTAAGCCTTAATAAACCATGTTGCGCCAGAACGGGCGAACTACAGGGGCGAGTCGGGATTCGACATGGACAGTTTGCGCGGTGAGTTTTCCGGTCAGGATGATTCCGAAGGGGAAGACCTCGGAACCGATGCCGGTGCCGCCACGCCTGCGCGCAAGTCCGGCAACGACGAGCGCCGCATGCAGGTGCGCGCCTACAATTTCTGGGCGAGCCTGCTGGGCGAGAAGACCTTCCCCGACATCGCCGACCTCGATCCCGCCAACCTGCCCGACTTCGGCCCGCGCAGCGTTCTGCTCGATTTCAGCCCCGAGCACGGCAGCGGCATCGAGGATCCCGCCATCGCCTATGTCGGCGCGACACTGGCACAGGAATGCGGAGCGGACGGCCCCATCGTGCGGCTGGCCGACGTGCCGGGCGGCTCGCTGCTGTCGCGCATCACCGATCACTACATGCAGATCCTCGCCAATGAGGCGCCGATCGGGTTCGAGGCGGAATACGTCAACCCGCGCGGGATGACGGTGCTCTATCGCGGCATCCTCATGCCGTTTTCGCGCGATGGCTACCGGATCGACTACATCTACGGCGTCATCAACTGGAAGGAGAGCGCCGAGCCGCTGCCGCCCCACGCACCTGCCCCGGTGGACGAGGACGCGGACGAGCGCCCCGCCATGCTGCGCGCACCCGCGCCGCTGACCGACTGGGCGGACGGCCCCGCCGATTTCGGCTTCGCGCTGCCCGCCATCGACGCCTATGCGCCGATGGAACTGCCGAGCCCCGGCTTCGACACTGGCTTTTCCTTCGATGCCGAGCCGACCGCGTTCGACGAGAGCACCTTCGGCCTCGCCGACTGGCTCGCCTCGGCCCGCGATCTGGCGCTGGCCGCCAGCCGCGCCGAGGACCGCTCGCACCAGGCGCTCTACGAGGCGGTGGGCAGGGCCTACGACTTCGCGCTCGCCGCGCAGGATTTCCCTGAGGATCTGGCCGAACTGGTCGAGGATGCCGGGCTGAAGGTGCAGGAGCGCGCCCCGCTGCTGGCGCTGGTGAAGCTCGTCTTCGGCGCCGACTACGACAAGACCCGCCTCACCGAATACGCCACCGTCATCGCTCACGGCCAGCGCCTGTCGCTGGGGCGCGGCATGCTGGCGGCCCATCTGGCGACGACACAGGGCGGGCTCAAGGCCGTGGTGCGCGAAGAACGCCGCCTGCGCCGCGAGGAGGCTGGCACGGTCCCCGCCAATGCCCGCGAGCGTCTCGCCAGCGACCTGCGCACCATCGAGGCGCGCCCGCTGGCCGATCTCGCCTCGGACGGGGAAGAGTTCACCCTCCTCGTCGCCCGCCGCCTGCCAAGCGGCGAAGTGGTGCTGGTGGGTGAAGTCGGCGACGACGAGGCCCTGCTCCAGCGCGCGGCGCGGCGGTTGCTGGGGTAACTGCGCTCTTTTATCGTTCGTCATTGCGAGGGCCGCAGGCCCGCGGCAATCCGGAGCCCAGTGGGCTGCACTGGATTGCTTCGCTCCGCTCGCAATGACGAAGTGAAGGGCAAACGTCCGGAACACCCCGCCCTCGACACCGTTATCCCAACCGTGCATGCATGCGGCTTCATCGCCGGTTAAGCCCGTCCGGTCCCCAAGGGAAACGATGCCGAAGCTGCGAATACCCGCACTGCTCCTCGCGATTCCCGCGCTGATCGGACTGTCCGCGGCTCCGGCCTATGCGCAGTCGATCCTGCGCGATGCCGAAACCGAGGCGCTGCTGCGCGACATGGCGGCGCCGCTGGTCAAGGCCTCCGGCCTGCGCCCCGGCGACGTCGACATCGTGCTGGTCAATGATTCCTCGGTGAACGCCTTCGTCGCGGGCGGGCAGGCGGTCTACATCAACTCGGGCCTCATCAACGAGGCGGACACCGCCGCCGAAGTGCAGGGCGTGATCGCGCACGAGCTGGGCCACGTCACCGGCGGCCATGCCGTGCTGAACCTCGGCGGACAGGGTGCCACGAACATCTCGTTGCTCTCGCTGCTGCTCGGTGCCGCTGCTGCCGCTGCGGGCGGGGGCGAGGCGGCGATGGGCGTCATCATGGCGGGCCAGCAGGCGGCCATGGGCAAGTACCTTGCCTACAACCGCTCACAGGAAGCCTCGGCCGACGCGGCAGGTGCGCAGTACCTGTCCAGCGCCGGGATCAGCGGGCGCGGGTCGCTGGACTTCTTCAAGAAGCTCCAGAGCCTCGAATTCCGCTACGGCTACCGCCCCAAGGACGGGGACGAGTTCTATTCCAGCCACCCGCTGACCGGCGATCGCATCACCACGCTGCAGGATACCTACGAGAAGGATCCGGCGTGGACCAAGCCGGACGACGCGACGATCCAGAAGCGCTTCATGCGCGCCCGGGCCAAGCTCTACGGCTTCCTCGCCGAGCCCAACCAGGTCATGCGCAAATACCCGCTGACCGACAACTCGATCCCCGCCCGCTACGCCCGCGCCTATGCCTTCCACCGCGAATCCAAGTTCGCCGAGGCCCGCACCGAGACCGAGGCGCTGATCGCCGCCGATCCGAACGATCCCTATTTCCTCGAACTCGACGGCCAGATCCTGCTCGAAGCGGGCAAGCCCGCCGAAGCGCTCGGCCCCTTGCGCAAGGCGACCGAACTGTCCGGCAACTCGCCGCTGATCGCGGTGCTGTTCGGTCACGCCCTGATCGCCACGGAAGACCCGGCAAACTTCAAGGAGGCGCAGAGCGTTCTCAAGAACGCCGTGGCGCGCGACCGGGAGAACCCCTTCGCGTGGTATCAGCTCGGCGTGATCTACGCGGCCAACGGCGACATGCCGCGCGCCTACCTCGCCAGCGCCGAGCAGCAGGCGATGTCGGGCCGCATGGAGGAAGCGCTGCGCAGCGCGCAGGCTGCCGTCGCCGGTCTGCCGCAGGGCACGCCCGACTGGCTGCGCGCGCAGGACATCGAGATGCAGGCCCGCGCCGCGCTGGAACGCGACAAGAAGCGGCGCTAGAGCGCCCCCAGTTTCCCTCACGATCAGGTAATCATCAGCACAATGGGTACAGCCGCAAGGTTCGCAGTGGTCGCCGCAGGCATCGTCGTCGTGGGTGTCGGCGGGTGGTTCGGCGGGCGCGTCGCCGTAGAGCGCGTGGTCCACGACTACATCCTCCAGAACCCCGAGATCCTGCCCGAAGCGATGGACGAACTGCGCCGCCGCGAGGCCGCCAAGGCGCTTGCCGGCGTGAAGCAGACGGTCGAGACGCCGTTCCCCGGCGCGGTGCTCGGCAACCCGAACGGCGCGGTGACGCTGGTCGAGTTCTCCGACTATGCCTGCGGGTATTGCCGCCAGAGCCTGCCGGACGTGGCGAACCTCATCGCCAGGAACCCGGACCTGCGCATCGTCGTGCGCGAACTGCCGATCATCGGTCCGCAGAGCCCCGAGGCCGCCAAGATGGCCCTCGCCGCCGCCGAGCAGGGCAAGTACGCGCAGTTCCACGATGCCATGTACAACGCCGGGCAGGTCGACGCGCCGACGATCGAGGCGGTCGCTAAGAAGATCGGCCTGGATATCGAGCGCGCCCGCCGCGTCGCCGCCAGTCCGACGGTCGAGGCGGAACTCGGCCGCAACCTCGAAATGGCGCAGCGCCTCGGCTTTTCCGGCACGCCGAGCTGGATCGCGGGCGACCGCCTGATCCCCGGCGCGGTCGGCTTCGACAAGCTGGCCGAGGCGGTGAAGGGCGCGCGTGGCGGCTGATCTCCCGGTTTCCAAGGTTTCCCAACGCCTGCAACATCGTCTAGGCTTTCCCGCATGAGTGTCCTGCCGATCCAGCCGATCCCCTTCTTCGCCGACAAGGACCGCGCCTTCTGGCGGCTTCAGGCCGTGGGCTGGGGCGGGGCGATGGTGCTGCGCACGATGTCGGCGCTCGCCAACAGCCTGCCGCTGGCCTCGCTGGTGCTGGTGCTGATCGCGACGATCACCGGCTTCTCGATCTCGCTAGTGCTCTCGGTGGTCTACCGCACGCTCATCAAGAAGCGTGCGCTGGTCACCTGGGGCTTGACGATCCTGGTGCTGCCGGTCGCGGTCGCGCTGCACGCCTTCATCGACGCCTGGGTGATCTCGCTCTGGCGGACCGAGGGCGACGCCAGCTTCGCGCAGCTCTTCGTCGGCGTGTTCTACCTCGACGCGACGCTGCTCGGCGCGTGGACGGCGCTCTACTACATGGTCAACTTCTACCTTCAGGTGGAGGAGCAGAACGACCAGCTGATCCGGCTGGAGAATCAGGCGACCAGCGCCCAGTTGGCGATGCTGCGCTACCAGCTCAACCCGCACTTCCTGTTCAACACGCTGAACTCGATCTCGACGCTGGTGCTGCTCAAGCAGACCGAGCCCGCCAACGCGATGCTCAGTCGCCTGTCGTCGTTCCTGCGCTACACGCTCATCAACAAGCCCTCCGCGCGCGTCACCGTGGAGCAGGAGGTGGAGACGCTGCAGCTCTACCTCGACATCGAGCGGATGCGCTTCGAGGAACGGCTGCGCACCACGTTCGACATCGATTCCGCCACGCAGCACGGCCTGCTGCCCTCGCTCCTGCTCCAGCCGCTGGTCGAGAATTCGATCAAGTACGCCGTCAGCCAGCAGGAAAGCGGGGCGGAGATCACCGTGGCGACGCAACTCGTCGGCCCCATGCTTCGCATCACCGTCTCGGACACCGGCCCGGGCTTGCAAAGCCCGACGACCGACAACAGGTTGTCGGGCATGACCTACGATGGAGGGGAGCCGGTCTCGACCGGCGTGGGATTGTCCAACATCCGCGATCGCTTGTCGCAGGCCTATGGCGAGAACCACCGCTTCGAGACGATCGAGCCGCTGGAAGGCGGTTTCGCGGTCGTCATCGAGCTTCCTTTCGAACGCCGCGAAACCACGCAGGACATAGCCGAACCCGCGCGTCAGCCCGCATTTGTGGCGCGATGAAACCTTTTTGCCCCGTGCGCGTTGGGCGCACCGGAGAAACTGACATATGACAATCCGCACGATCCTTGTCGACGACGAGAAACTCGCCATCCAGGGCCTGCAGCTTCGGCTTGAGAAATACCCCGACGTCGAGATCATCGACACTTGCGCCAACGGGCGCGAGGCCATCCGCAAGATCAAGACCGAAAAGCCCGACCTCGTCTTCCTCGACATCCAGATGCCCGGTTTCGACGGCTTTTCCGTCGTGAAGGGCGTGATGGAAATCGAACCCCCGCTGTTCGTCTTCGTCACCGCCTACCAGGAACACGCCGTCCGCGCCTTCGAGGCGAACGCGGTGAACTACCTGATGAAGCCAGTGGACGAGAGCAAGCTGGACGACACCCTCGCCCGCGTGCGCCAGCGCCTTGCCGAGAAGCGTTCGGCCGACGAGGCGGAAAAGCTCAAGACGGTCCTCGCCGAAGTCGCCCCCGATGCGGTCGACCAGATCCCCGAGGAAACCGACCCCAACGCCGACCGCTACGAAAAGCTCATCAACATCAAGGACCGCGGCCAGATTTTCCGGATCGACGTGGACTCGATCGAGCACATCGAGGCGGCGGGCGACTACATGTGCATCCGCACCGCCGACAACTCGCTGATCCTGCGCGAGACGATGAAGGATCTGGAGCGCCGCCTCGACCCGCGCGTGTTCCAGCGCGTCCATCGCTCCACCATCGTCAACCTCAACCAGGTCCGCCAGGTGAAGCCGCATACCAACGGCGAATGCTTCCTCGTGCTCGATTCGGGCGCGCAGGTGAAGGTGAGCCGCTCGTACCGCGACGTGATCGCACGGTTCGTTCACTGATATTGCGGGGGAACAGCGAAACCGCTCCCCCTCGACAACCCGCCGGGAACGCGCGACAGAGCGCGCATGACCCAGTTTGCGCTTCCCGGCTTCGACCTCTCCGCCTTCGTCACCGCAACGCTCGCCGAAGACCTCGGCGAAGGGCTTCCCGGCGGCGGGCGTGACGTCACATCCGAAAGCGTGATCGATGCCGACGCCCGGTTCTCCGGCGTCATGGATTCGCGCGACGCGATCACCGTCGCCGGACTGCCCATCGCAGCGGCCTTCTTCCGCGCGCTCGATCCCGCGATGGATATCAAGATTCTCGTCGAGGAAGGCGCGCAGGTCTCGCCCGGATCGGACCTCATGCGCCTGACCGGCAACGCGCGCGCCATGCTGACGGCGGAGCGCAGCGCGCTCAACACCGTGCAGCACCTCTCCGGCATCGCGACGATGACGCGCGAATACGTGGACGCGATGGCGGGTAACGCGACGCTGCTCGACACCCGCAAGACCATCCCCGGCCTGCGTCATCTGGAAAAGTACGCGACCCGCATGGGTGGCGCGAAGAACCATCGCATGGGCCTGTGGGATGCGGCGATGATAAAGGACAACCACGTCCTCGTCGCAGGCGGCGTCGGCCCCGCCGTGGCCCGTGCCAAGGCGGCAGGCGTGGCGCAGATCATCTGCGAGGTCGACCACCTCGACCAGATCGAACCCGCCATCGCTGCGGGCGCACATCACCTGCTGCTCGACAACATGGGCCCCGACATGCTGCGCGAGGCCGTGGCGCTCGTCGCAGGCCGCGTGCCGACCGAAGCCTCGGGCGGGGTCAATCTCAAGACCATCGGCGCCATCGCCGCCAGCGGCGTCACTTACGTTTCCGTTGGCCGCCTGACGCAAAGCGCCCCCGCCGCCGACATCGGACTGGACTTCACCCCGCTGTGAGGCTGGCCGCCGCCCTCGTCGCGGCGATTGCCGTCCTGCCTGCTCCGGGCTTCGCGCAGGCCTATCAGTGCTCGGTGCCGCGCGCGCTCGATCCGGTCGGTCCCATCACGCCTGATGGTCCTGCGCGCCGGACACCTGTCGCCGGGTACACGCTCGCCGCCAGCTGGTCGCCGGACTATTGCAAGACCAGCGGCGATACGCGCTCGATGCAGTGCAACCGCGCCAACGGACGCTTTGGCTTCGTGCTGCACGGCCTCTGGCCCGAGGCGGCGCGCGGCCCTTCTCCGCAGTGGTGTGCGACGCAGCCGGTGCCTTCCCCCCAACTGCTGCGCGAGAACCTGTGCATGTCGCCCTCGCCGCGCCTGCTGGCGCATGAATGGGCGAAGCACGGCAGTTGCATGGTGGCGAGCCCGCAGAAGTACTTCCGCGTCAGCGCGATTCTGTGGCGCTCGATCCGCTGGCCGGACGCCGACCGCCTGTCGCGCAAGAAAGACCTGACGGTGGGCGACCTGCGTGAGGAGTTCATCGCGGCGAATCGCGGGTGGCCGCGCGAGGCCGTGGGCGTCGAGACGAGCCGCACCGGATGGCTGCGCGAACTCAGGCTCTGCTACGGCAAGGACTTCCGTCCGGCGCGGTGCCCGACGCGGTCTTATGGGCCCACCGATTCGACGGCGCTGAAGATCTGGCGTGGACTCTAATTCATGTATTTTCGTCATTGCGAGCGTAGCGAAGCAATCCAGAGCAGCTCAAGTGCCTTGGATTGCTTCGCTACGCTCGCAATGACGACGGGATACTTATCGGTCACCGCCGCTCGCGAAAGAACCCGCGCAGCATCTCCGCCGATTCGGCCTCCCCCATGCCCGAATAGACCTCGGGCCGGTGCAGGCACTGCGGATGCTCGAACACCCGCGCCCCGTGCTCCACCGCGCCGCCCTTGGGGTCCGAGGCCGCGTAGTAGAGCCGCGCGATGCGGGCGTGGGCGATGGCGCCGGCGCACATGGCGCAGGGCTCCAGCGTGACCCACAGTTCGCAGCCCTCCAGCCGCTCGTTGCCGAGCAGGCGCGCGGCGGCCCGAATCGCCTCGATCTCGGCGTGGCTGGTGGGGTCGTGCCTCTCGCGCGGCGCATTACGTCCGGTGGCTAGAACCCGCCCGTCCTTGACGACGACCGCACCGATGGGCACTTCACCCGCATCGGCGGCTCTGCGCGCTTCCTGGAGGGCAAGCGCCATGGGTTCGGGAAGCGGCCAGCGGGTCATGTCTCCGCGCTAGCCCGTCAAAAAGCTGTGCGCAACTTGACCTTCGAAGGGGGAATCGGTAAGGGCGCGCCTTCCCGTACTAACGGCAAGCAATTTTCGAGCGAGAAAGACTATGTCCCGCATCTGCGAACTGACTGGCAAGGGCCGCCAGGTTGGCTGCAACGTCAGCCACGCGAACAACAAGACCAAGCGCGTCTTCCTGCCCAACCTCCAGAACGTCACGCTGATGTCGGAAGGTCTGGACCGCAGCTTCAAGTTCCGCGTTTCGACGCACGGCCTGCGTTCGGTCGAGCACAACGGCGGCCTCGACAACTGGCTGCTGAAGACCTCGGACGCCAAGCTTTCGCCGCGCGCCGTCAAGGTGAAGCGCGAGCTGAAGAAGCAGGCCGCAGCCTGATCCGTCGCTCCCTTCTGGGAGCGCGTCAGGATACGGGTTTGAAAAAGCGTGCGAAGCTTGGCTTCGCGCGCTTTTTTCGCGTCTACTTCGGCCAGGGCAATTGCTTCGGATCGACCGACAGCTTCCACAGCAGCGTGCGCTGGAGCACGCGCATGGCGTTGTCGTCGGACATGATCCAGACGGTGATCCGCCCGTCCTTCTCCGGCACCGCCGCAATCGCCTCGAAATTGTCGACCGGCAGCACCGAGGCCAGCGAAGCCAGCGGCGCTGAGCGCCACACGCCGCCTGCGCGAATCGTCGCGGTGTCGGCGATGACGATCCTTCCCGCGAATCGCATCGGCATCGGCCAGAGCAGCCGCCGCATCAGGACCAGCGCGCGCCCGTCAGGCAGCATCGCCATATCGACGACCGAGAAATTGTCCGGCCCATCGAACCGGAACGGCTGCGCGTGGGGATGCTCGACGGGATCGCCCGCGAACAGGAGGGCGTCATGCAGACGCGGTTCGGCAAGCGTGGGCGGAATCTCGCGAATCACCACGAAGCGACCGTCGGCCAGCCGCGTCATCGCTTCCGGCCCGGTATTGGTGCCCCAGTCCGCCATGCCCGCCGGCTCGACGCGCCCGGTCTGGTGCAGTTCGGGCGAGAGGCGCACGATCGCGTTCACCCCCTCCATGCCCACCCAGTAACGGTCGCTCGCCGGATCGTAGGCCACCGATTCGACATCGTGCCACGCCTTGCCGCGCTGGGTGTGCTCGAAGACGATCCGCCGCGCCCGCGGCTTCGACGGCGCGGCTCCGGGCGGAGAGAACCACAGCGAATGCGCGCCGTCGTTGAAAGCTGCCAACCGCCCATACGGCTGCGCGACGAGCGCCGAATAGCCGAACACCAGCCCATTGTCCGAAGTCACCTGCCATGCACCCTCCAAATGGAACGGGCCGAGATATCGGTCGAGCACTCGTTTGGGCGGCATCGTCACCGGCGTGATCGCGATGACGGGTGAATTGTCTACGGGCCGCTTCGGCTCGGGCGCGTGGGTCCATGTCACCCACAGCAAGGTCGCAAGGGGCAGGAAGGCGATGCTGCGGCGCACAAGGCCTGAATAGGGCCTGCGCCTCGCTTGGCAAGCCGGACCGGGCCGTTACGGAGCGATCAGATCATCGGCCCTGTGAACAACAGCGGATCGAGCCGCGCATCGTTCCATTTGATCGACCAGTGCAGGTGCGGACCGGTGGCGCGCCCGGTCATGCCGATGCGGCCGATCACCTGCCCCTGTTTCACATGATCGCCTTCTTTCACAAGTATCTGCGAGCAGTGGAGGAACGCGCTGTTGAGCCCCATGCCGTGATCCAGCATCAGCAGGTTGCCCTCCAGCGTGAAGGGCTTTTCCGCCGCAAGGATCACCACGCCGTCGGCCGGAGCCACGAACGGCGCGCCGCTGCCGCCGGTCGCGATGTCGAGGCCGGAGTGATAGGCGCCGGGCTCTCCGCGATAGATGCGCTGCGAACCGAAGCGGCCCGAGATACGCCCCTTGGCAGGCCACGCGAAGCGCTGGCGCCACCCCTGCGCATCAGTGACTTTCGCACGCGCCGCCTCGATCCGGGCCAGTTCGGGACGGCGCAGAGCCATGAACGCCTCGGACGGTCCGCCGGTACTACGCGCGATGTTGACGTTCTCGATCTGCCAAGCGCGCGGCGCGACGGCGAGGCGTTGTTCGCCCAGCGTGCCGTTGGAATAGGAGACGCGCAAGACCGCCTGCGGTCCCGCATCACGATCGAAGGCAACGAACCAGGCACCGTCCGGACCGACCTTCACCGGCATCCCATCGAGCGAGAGCGAGCGCACGCCGCTCGGCAGATTCCCGCGAATCCAGCCGCCCTGCGTCAGTTCGCCGGTGAAGGCGAGCGCCACCGGCTTGGGCGGCGCGGCGGGCGCGACCGGGGCCACGCCGCCGGGCTGTGCCGCGCGCAGCGCCACGAAGGGCACCGAGACGGCCACGGCTACCGCGACCAATGCCAGCGATGAAAGGCCCCGTTTCTTGCGGGTCACGCCTGCCCGGTCAGCCGCCGAGTGGCGATCTCGGCCGTGGCGTAGGCTTCCTGGTGCTCAACGCTCCAGTAGCGCAGTGCTTCGAGCGCGATCTTCTCACCGGTCACGGCGCAGGTGACGTAGTGGCCCGGGCTGAGCACGCGAAAGCCGTTGGGGCCGTAGGCGAGCTTTGCGGGGCGGTCTGCGGAGGACATCAACATGGCCACGGTTCTAGCAGAGCCTCCGCCTCAGAACAAATCACCCTGCCGCGACGCGGGTGGAGTCGGTCGCGCGGGCTTGGCCGCAGTGGGACGCGGCGCGGGCGGCGGAGCGCCCTCGCCCGCACGGACCGCCAGTTCACCGTCGCGGAACTCGATCACCAGATTGCCTTCGCGCGCGGCGGCATCGCGGGTAGTGAGCGCCGCGCCGGACGCCGTCTTCACCAACGCATAGCCGCGCTGGAGCGGCAGGCGCGGGTCAAGCTGCGGCAGCACGCGGGCGACGGGGGCGAGCGAATCACGCGCCAGCGACCAGCGTCGCTCCAGCAGGCGCGGAGTGAGGCCGATGCGGGCAAGACGCTCCTCGCTCACCTGCACGCGATGGCGCAGCAGCGGCAGCGAGAGACGGCCCGCGACCTGCTGCAAGACGCGGCCCTTGCGGGTCGCCTCGTCCTGCAGGCCTCGGCGGAGGCGTTCGGAAAGTTCGTCCAGCTTCTGCGCCTTGGCGGCAAGGATAGCCTCGGGCTTGGGCAGGCGCTGGACGCGGGCCTCCAGCCGCTCGCGCCCGAGCACCACGGGGCGCAGCGCGCAGCGGCGCTTGCGCAGGGCAAGGTCGGCCAGCTGGCCCATCAGTTCGGCGCGCACCGGCACCGCCATTTCGGCGGCAGCGGTCGGCGTCGGCGCGCGGCGGTCGGCGGCGTAGTCGCACAGTGTCGTGTCGGTTTCATGCCCGACCGCCGAGATCACGGGGATCGTCGATTCGGCGACGGCGCGCACGACGATCTCCTCGTTGAAGCTCCACAAGTCCTCGATCGAACCGCCGCCGCGCGCGACGATGACGAGGTCGGGGCGCGGAACCGGGCCGCCGGGCTGGATGGCGGAGAAGCCGCGCACCGCGTTCGCCACCTGCGCCGCGGCGCCCTCGCCCTGCACCAGTACCGGCCAGACCAGCACCCCGCTTGGGAAGCGGTCGGCCAGACGGTGCAGGATATCGCGGATCACCGCGCCGGTGGGCGAGGTGACGACGCCGATGGTGCGCGGCAGATAAGGCAGCGCGCGCTTGCGCTCGGGCGCGAAAAGCCCCTCTGCGGCGAGGCGGGCGCGCAGCTTTTCCAGCAGCGCCAGCAAAGCGCCCTCACCCGCGATCTCCATCGTCTCGATGACGATCTGGTACTTCGAGCGGCCGGGATACGTCGTCAGCTTGCCGGTGGCGATGACCTCGACGCCGTCCTCGGGCCGGAAGGCGAGGCGCTGCGCACCGCCCTTCCACATGACGCCGTCGATGACCGCCTTGTCGTCCTTGAGCGCGCAGTAGAGGTGGCCTGACGCCGCCCGCTTCACGCCCGAAAGCTCGCCACGCAGGCGCACGAAGCCGAAGCGGTCCTCCACCGTGCGCTTCAGGAGATTCGAAATCTCGCTGATCGAGAGCGGCGCGGCGTTGTCCCCGGCCGTGTCCTTCGCTACCAGCCCCCCCGAACGATAGGCGTCGTCATCGTCGTAGAAGAACTGATCGGAAGGCACGGGAAATGAACATCCTGCTACTGGGCTCGGGCGGCCGCGAACATGCGCTGGCCTGGAAGCTGGCGCAATCCCCGCGCTGCGATGCCCTGTGGGCGGCGCCCGGAAATCCCGGCATTTCCGAGCTCGCGACCTGCATCGACCTCGACGCGACCGACCATGCCGCAGTGCTGGCCTTCTGCGAGGCCAACGTGATCGGCCTCGTGGTGATCGGCCCCGAGGCCCCGCTGGTGGACGGCCTTGCCGACTCGCTGCGCGCCGAAGGCTTCGCGGTGTTCGGCCCGGGCAAAGCGGCGGCGCAGCTCGAAGGCTCCAAGGGCTTCACCAAGGATCTGTGCGCCCGCGCCAATATCCCGACCGGCGGTTACGAGCGCGTCTCCGGCGAGGAAACCGCCATGGCGGCGCTGGCGAAATTCGGCGCACCCGTCGTCATCAAGGCGGACGGGCTTGCCGCAGGCAAGGGCGTCACCGTGGCGATGACCATGGGCGAGGCCGAAGCGGCGGTGCGTGACATCTTCGCCGGGCGCTTCGGGGAAGCCGGCGCGGAAGCGGTGATCGAGGAATTCCTTGAGGGCGAGGAAGCCAGCTTCTTCGCACTGACGGACGGATCGACCATCGTCCCCTTCGCCTCCGCGCAAGATCACAAGCGCGTGGGCGACGGCGACACCGGCCCCAACACCGGCGGCATGGGCGCCTACAGCCCCGCCCGGGTGCTGACGCCCAAGCTGCAGGCCGAGGCGATGACGAAGATCATCGCGCCGACCGTGAAGACCCTTGCGGACGAGGGCATGCCCTATTCGGGCGTGCTGTTCCTCGGCCTGATGCTGACTGCCAAGGGGCCGCAGCTGATCGAGTACAACTGCCGCTTCGGCGACCCGGAATGCCAGGTCATGCTGATGCGCCTCGAATCCGATCTCGTCGAGCTGCTCCATGCCTGCGCGGAAAACCGCCTCGCCGCGATCGAGCCACCGCGGTTCTCGGACGATGTGGCGCTGACGGTGGTGATGGCCGCCGATGGCTATCCCGGCACCCCCGCGAAGGGCGGCGCGATCCGCAACATCGCGGAAGCCGAGGTAGAGGGCGCGAAGGTCTTCCATGCGGGCACCGCGCTGAACGACGGCGAACTGGTGGCGAGCGGCGGGCGCGTGCTTGCCGTCACCGCCCGTGCGGGCAGCGTGACCGAGGCACAGGCCAGGGCCTACGCGGCAGTCGACGCCATCGACTTCGCCACCGGCTTCACCCGCCGCGACATCGGCTGGCGCGAGGTGGCGCGCGAAAAGGCTCATGCTTAAGCACGCCGACCCGATTCTGAAGCTGTGCCTCGCGGCGGGCGCGCTGCTGGGCGGCGCGGGCGTGGGATACTACTACGGCATCTACCTGCCCGCGCAGGACATCCGCCGCCAGACGCTGGCGATGGCGGAAAAGCAGACCCTCGCAGCAGAGCAATCCCGCGCGCTGGCCGAACGCGCCCGGCGCGAACAGGCGGCGCAGGGCGAATACGCGCAGTGCGTGAACTTCGCCGAAACCGCCTACCACCAGCGCTGGACGCAGGCGTGCCAGACCATGCACGATGCCGACCAGTCCGCCTTCGAGGACTGCGCCGACAACCTGTTCTCCACCGAGCGCGGCTGCCTTGCCAAGCATCCGATCCGCCCGGCGCAGGACTGCGCGCTGCCGACGCAGACCGCGCAGGCGCTGTCCGAGGCGCGCGAGCAGCGCAAGATGCAGTGCGCGGCGCAGCTAGAGACGGCGCAACGTGGCGGACAGGCGGCGCAGCTTAACTGAGCACCGAGTTCTGCTCCGACTGAGCGGGGTCATATCTTTTTCGTCATTGCGAGCGCAGCGAAGCAATCCCCCATCGATTGCCGACCGTGGATTGCTTCGCTACGCTCGCAATGACGAAAGGTGGAGGAAGGTGCTCGTTTCTACGACGCCCTACTCCACTTCCCCGTCCACCAGCAGCTTCACCACCAGCGCCAGCCGCTTGGCGTCTTCCCGCGCGAGGTGCTCCTTGGGAAGCCGCAGCTTCGCCTCTTCCAGCGCGGCGACGACCTGCGGGCGGGAATAGCCGCCATCCTTGAGGAATTCACCGAGGTAATGCACGGGAAACGGCGGCTTCGTGCCGATCGCCTGGCACAGCACCTCAAGCCAGTACTGGTCGAGGTCGGCATCGGCATAGACCGGGCAATCGCGGACGAACTCGGCCATTTCGGCCAGCACCTGGGTGGGCGGCAGCCCCTCGTCATCCAGCATCTGCTGGGTGATGCCGTGGAGCTTTTCCGCGTCGTCCGACCAGTCCCAGTAGCGCCAGGCCTCGGCGGGCCTGATCAGCCAGGCCCGGTTCGAGCCGTCGATCCGCGCCACCGCGACTTCGATGGGATAGGACTGCCCGTATTCAGGCAGGCAGCTCGCCTCGAAGTCGATCAGTGCGGGACAGCTCAAACCATTTCCTTTCGTTACATGCGTGCAGCCACGAACTCAGCGAGGTCGCATTCGGGGCGCGCGCCGTAGTGCGAGATGATCTCGCTCGCGCAGATTGCACCGATCTTCAGGCTTTCCTCAAGCCCCTTGCCGCGGACGTGCCCGTAGAGGAAACCCGCCGCGAACAGGTCGCCCGCGCCGGTGGTGTCCACCACGCGCTCGATCGGCTGCGCGGCGACTTCCGCCCGCTCGCCGCCCGCCAGCGCCACGGCGCCGTCCGCGCCCTTGGTGACGACCAGCACCGGAACCTTGGCCGAGAGCATCGCGATGCCGTCCTCGAAGGCAGCGAGGCCGGTCAGCGTCGCCATTTCGCTCTCGTTGCAGAACAGCAGGTCGATCAGGCCTTCGTCGATCAGCGACAGGAAGTCGGCGCGATGCATGTCGATGATGAACGATTCCGACGGCGTGAAAGCGATCTTGCGTCCGGCGGCCCGCGCAGCCGCGATCGCCTTGCGCATTGCCGCGCGCGGCTCGACCGGATCCCACAGGTAACCCTCGAGGTAGAGCACGGCAGCGTCGGCGATCACCGCATCGTCCACCATGTCGGCGGACAGCAGGTGCGAGGCGCCGAGGAAGGTGTTCATGGTCCGCTGGCCATCGGCGGTGACGAAGATCAGGCAGCGGGCAGTCGGCGTCTCGCCGGCGCGGGCGGGGACATCGAACTCGATGCCTCCAGCGCGGATGTCGTGCGTGAACACTTCACCCAGCTGGTCGTCGGCGACCTGGCCGATGAACCCGCACTTGGCGCCCAGCGCGGCGAGGCCCGCCAGCGTGTTGGCGGCCGAACCGCCCGAGACTTCGCGGGCCGGGCCCATCGCGGCGTAGAGGGTGCGGGCCTGATCGCCGTCGATCAGCTGCATGCCGCCGCGCACAAGGCCGAGTTCTTCGATCTGCGCGTCGGAACAATTGCCGATGACGTCGATGATGGCGTTGCCGATGGCGATGACGTCCAGACGGGGTTGCGTCATGGGGTGGGGAAGTCCTTCAGTGATAATCGGGAAATTGCGGTATGGTGCGCGACTAGCCTGCCCCGCGCCCGCCTACAAGCTGGCAGCTGCGACGACGGGCCCCGCAGGCGCGGCGAAGCAGCGTTGACTCGCACGGTGCGCCGCGCGATGCCGCAAGCGACCATGAGCACGACGATCCCCGGGAGAGCCTCCCTTCACCGCCGCCTTGTTGCCCCATTATGTGCGGGCGCTCTGGCGCTTGCACTGGCGGCCTGTTCCAGCGGCGGCACCACACCCGTGAAGAGCACGCCCGCCGCGCCTGGCAAGCGCATCAAGGGCGTCCCCGTCGTGCGCGAACCTACGCGTTCGGCTCCGCGCGATGCCGCCGTGCAGATGGCCCCCGGCCTCGAAGGCGTGATCGGCGCCAGTCAGAGCCAACTCACCCGCATGTTCGGCCAGCCCCGCCTGGACGTATGGGAAGGCGACGCGCGCAAGCTGCAGTTCACCGGCACCGCCTGCGTGCTCGACGTGTTCCTCTATCCCAGCACCACGTCGAAGGAGCCCCATGCGACTTACGTGGAGACCCGGCGCGCCTCTGACGGACAGGATGTCGACCGCGCAGCCTGCATCGCCGCACTGCGGGGGAAGTAAGGGCTTCGACAAGCTCAGCCTGAGCGGGCAGACATCAAATTCCTCCCCGGCACGGGGAGGGAACGCCCTCACCCCACCCGGATCGGCGGAAGCACGTCCAGCCCGGCGTCACCGGCTTCGTCCACCAGCCCTTCGGGATCGGGGTGGATGAGGATGTCGGTATCGGGAAACTCCACCCGCAGCCTCTCCTCCAGCGCGTCCATGACCTTGTGCGCCTCGCGCACGGTCATGTTCCCGTCGACCCAGACGTGGAACTGCACGAAGTCGCGGTTGCCCGAAGTGCGCGTGCGCATGTCGTGGACGCCGGTGATATCCGGATCGCGGGCGAGTACCTCCAGGAAGCGCTGCTTCTTCTCGGCAGGCCATTCGTGGTCCATGAGCTGATCGAGCACCTGCCGCGAAGCACTCCATGCCCCCCACGCCAGCCAGACCGCGATGGCGAGACCAAACAGCGGATCCGCGCGCGAGACGCCGAGGTAGCGGTCCAGCACCAGCGCCGCGATCACCGCGCAGTTCAGCAGCAGGTCCGACTGGTAGTGGACGCTGTCGGTGGCGATGGCGAGGCTGTCGGTACGGCGGATGACGTGGCGTTGCCAGCCGATCAGCGCGAACGTAACGAGGATCGCCGCGATCGAGACGCCGATGCCCGCCTCCGCCGCCTCGACGCGCCCGCTGGCGAAGAACTGCTCCACGGCACGCGCGGCGATGCCGAGCGCCGAGATGGAGATCAGCACGATCTGGAACAGCGCCGCGATCGCCTCTGCCTTGCCATGGCCGAAGCGGTGCTTGTCATCGGGCGGGTGCGCAGCGATCCACACGCCAAGCAGCGTGGCGAGGCTGGCGACGAGGTCGAGCGTGGTGTCGGCAAGGCTGCCCAGCATCGCCGTGGAGCCGGTGAACCATGCCGCCCAGCCCTTGATCGCCAGCAGCAGGCTCGCCGCGCCGATGCTCGCAAAGGCGGCGCTGCGATTGAGGGTAGCGTGATCGCTCACGGATAGAGCAGGCTGCTCGCCCAGCCTTCGGGGCCATGCTCGAACCGGCGGCGCTCGTGGAGGCGGTACGGGCGGTCATGCCAGAACTCGATCGCCTGCGGACGAACCCGCCAGCCACCCCAGTGAGCAGGACGCTCCACCTCAGCGCCTTCGAACCGCGCGCGCGCCGCCTCGTAGCGGGCGAGGAAGGTCTCGCGCGAATCGAGCGGGGCGGACTGGTCGGACGCGACCGCGCCCAATTGCGAATCGCGGGCGCGAGAGTGGAAATAGGCTTCGGCCTCGGCCTCGCTCACCGGCGACAGCACACCCTCGATGCGGATCTGGCGGCGCAGGCTCTTCCAGTGGAACAGCAGCGCGACGTGCGGATTCGCGGCGATTTCCTGCCCCTTGCGGCTGTGGCCATTGGTGTAGAACACGAAGCCGTCGGCATCGTAGCCCTTGAGCAGCACCATGCGGACCGAAGGCGCCCCGTCAGGCGTCGCGGTAGCCAGCGCCATGGCGTTGGAATCGTTGGGTTCGGCCTCGCGCGCCTCATCGTACCAGCGCGTGAACAGCGCGAAGGGATCGCCATGCGGGATGACTTCGTGGGCGTCGGTATCGGTGGGGTGCGCGGTGCTCACGGTATGGATGTCCTGACTTGCGACGCCTTGATGGCAACGGGGAACCTGCCCGCCGGTGCCCGGTTGCGTCAGGCACGACCTTGATCGCGGACAATTCTCCTGTGCGAATTAGGGAACCGCGCCCCACGGTGCAACCCACGGAACGCTTGTCCAAATCCGAGTCGCAACCTAGCTAGGGGCATCATGGCAGCAGATCCCTATACCACCCTCGGCGTGTCACGCGGTGCGAGCGAGAAGGACATCAAGTCCGCCTATCGCAAGCTGGCGAAGGAACTCCACCCGGACACCAACAAGGACAACCCGGCAGCGGCCGCGCGCTTCAACGACGTAACGCGCGCCTACGACCTGCTTTCGGACAAGACCAAGCGCGCCCAGTTCGACCGGGGCGAGATCGACGCCGAGGGCAACCCGGCGCATCCCTTCGGCGGCGGCGGTTTCGGCGGGGGCGGCTACGGCGGCGGTCCGGGCGGCCAACGCGGTTTCGGCGGCGGCTTCGGGGCCGAGGACGGGATCGACCTGGAGGACATCTTTGGTGGCATCTTCGGCGGCGGCGGTCGCGGGGGAATGGGCGGCATGGGCGGCGGAGGTCGTCGCGCGGCTCCCAAGGGCGCCAACGTGAACTACCGCCTTGCCGTGCCGCTGACCGATGCGGCGGAACTGAAGCCCCAGCGCATCACCCTGTCGGATGGCAAGACCATCGACCTCAAGCTGCCTGCGGGGCTGGAGGACGGCACCCAGATGCGGCTTGCGGGCAAGGGCGAGCCCGGCCCCGGCGGCAACGGCGATGCCACGGTGACGATCCAGATCCAGCCGCACGCATTCTTCAGGCGCGACGGCGACGACCTGCGCATCGACCTGCCGATCACGCTGGACGAGGCGCTGCTCGGCGCGAAGGTCAAGGCGCCCACGCCGGCAGGGGCGGTGATGCTCTCCGTCCCGGCGGGCGCGAGTTCGGGCAAGGCGCTGCGTCTCAAGGGCCGCGGCATGACCCGCAAGGACGGCACCCGCGGCGACCAGCTCATCACGCTGCAGATCATGATGCCCGAGCCGGACTCCGAAGCCGGGGTCGACCTCGCCAGCCGCCTCGAAGGCTGGAGCGACGGCCGCGACGTGCGCGGGAAGCTTGGCGTCTGACGCCTCCCACGAAGCGCTGAGGGCAAAGCTCCGGCGCAAGGCGGGGCCGGGAACGCGGTTCTTCCGCGTGACCCGTCGCGTCGTGGGCGGCACGTGGGACGACGGGTTCATCCACGCGGGCAACCTTGCCTACATGAGCCTGCTGTCGCTGTTCCCGTTCTTCATCGCCCTCGCCGCCATCCTCAAGGCGCTGGGCGAGCAGGACCAGATGGGCGCGTCGATCGATACGATCCTGCGCGCCCTGCCCCCGCGGGTCGGCGATGTGCTGCGCCCGGTGGCTCATGACGTCGCCGCAGCGCGCCACGGTTGGCTCCTATGGGTCGGCGGTCTCCTCGGCCTATGGACCGCCGGCAGCCTGATCGAGACCATCCGCGACATCCTCCACCGTGCCTACGACGTGAAGAAGCGCCACCGCTTCTGGCGTTCGCGCCTCGTGTCGAGCGCGGTGATCTTCGGATCGGTGCTGCTGCTGCTCGTCTCGCTGTCATCGCAGGTGCTGCTGTCCACCGCCGAGACGGTGCTGGCGACGCTGTTTCCCAGGCTCGACACGCTGTCCGAACAGATCGCGCTCAGCACGGCGATGAGCGGAGGCGGGATTTTCATCTCGATCTATCTGCTGTTCTATCTGCTGACGCCCTCCGCCTATCAGCGGCGGCGCTATCGCAAATGGCCCGGTCCGGCGTTCGTCACACTCTGGTGGCTTCTGGTCGCCTGGGCGCTTCCGAAAGTGTTGCAGAGTTTCCTCATGTACGATTTGACGTACGGAAGCCTCGCCGGAGTGATGATCGCGCTTTTCTTTTTCTGGCTTGTCGGACTAGGGATGGTCATAGGCGCTGAACTGAACGCAGCGCTCGCGCAGGCGAACGAGATGGAACACGTCCCGACAAGCCCCGCCACGGCTTTTGGGCCGAACGACAAGTAAGAGTTACAGGAAGAAACGAATGACCGGTCTGATGCACGGCAAGAGGGGGCTCATCATGGGCCTCGCCAACGACAAGTCGCTGGCCTGGGGTATCGCGAAGAAGCTGCACGAACAGGGCGCCGAACTGGCGTTCTCCTACCAGGGCGACGCGCTTGCCAAGCGGGTGAAGCCGCTGGCGGAGAGCCTCGGCTCAGATTTCCTGATCGACTGCGACGTGTCCGACATGGCCGCGCTCGACGCCGCCTTCGATACGCTGAAGGCGCGCTGGGACACGATCGACTTCGTGGTCCACGCCATCGGGTTCTCGGACAAGAACGAACTGCGCGGCAAGTACGTCGACACCAGCCTCGACAACTTCCTGATGACGATGAACATCTCGGCCTACTCGCTGGTCGCCGTCACCAAGCGCGCCGAGGCGATGATGCCCAACGGCGGCTCGATCCTGACGCTGACCTACTACGGCGCCGAGAAGGTCGTGCCGCACTACAACGTCATGGGCGTCGCCAAGGCCGCTCTCGAGGCCTCGGTGAAGTACCTCGCCAACGACCTCGGACCGCAGGGCATCCGCGTCAACGCGATCTCGGCCGGGCCGATCAAGACGCTGGCGGCCAGCGGCATCGGCGATTTCCGCTACATCCTCAAGTGGAACGAGTTGAACTCACCGCTCCGCCGCAACACCACCATCGAGGACGTGGGCGGATCGGCGCTGTACTTCCTCTCCGACCTCGCCTCGGGCGTGACCGGCGAAACGCACCACGTAGATTCGGGCTACCACCTGGTCGGCATGAAGCAGGAAGATGCCCCGGACATCGCGCTGGCCTGAGCCTTCGCGGTCTTGTGAAATGCGAAAAGGCCGGGGCTGATGCTCCGGCCTTTTTCTATGGCGCGCTTACGGTAAGAGCTTCTCCGGAAAGCTCACCGCTCCGCCGCCTTGGCAGGCGCGATTACATCGACCTTGACCTTCTCAGGCGTGGTAGCCTTCACGAAAAGCTGCCACGAGGACACCGCCAGCACCGCCGCCAGCAGCGGCTGCAGCACCTTGTCCGGCGCATGCGAGGACAGGTAGCTGCCCACGACCACGCCCGGGATGGAGCCGATCAGCAAGTTGGTCAGCAGTGTCCCATTGACGTCGCCCATGATCCAGTGCCCGGTCCCGGCGATCAGCGCGAGCGGGACGGCGTGGGCGATGTCCGAGCCGACGATGCGCGCCACCGGCAGCTTGGGGTAGAGCACCAGCAACACCGTCACGCCGATCGCGCCCGCGCCCACCGAGGATATCGACACGGCAAACCCGATCAGCGCCCCCAGCAGCACGGTGCCGCCGATCTCGCGCTCTGGCGAGCGTGCGGCGTGACGCTCATGCGCGTGGCGGAACAGCCACTTGCGGCCGATCACGGCGAGCGAGGTCAGCGCGAGCAGGCAGGCCAGCGAGATCAGGATGACGTGCTCGGTGGACTTGCCCACCTTGCCGACCCAGGCCAGCACCAGCAGCGTCAGCAGCGCGGCGGGAATGCTGCCCAGCGCCATGCGCTTGACGATCTTCCATTCCACCGTCTCGCGCGATCCGTGGACGGCAGACCCGGCGATCTTGGTGATGGCGGCGAACAACAGGTCGGTGCCAACCGCCGTCTTGGCACTGACGCCGAACAGCAGCACCAGCAGCGGCGTCATCAGCGAGCCGCCGCCCACGCCCGTCAGCCCCACCAGCGTGCCCACGAGCAGTCCCGCGACGGCGTGGAAGATATCGATCGAACCGGTCAGGCCCATTGCATACCCGTGCTTGCCACCCGGCGCTTCACCCGGCGTTCTTATCGCGCCGTTCCAGCCGGTTTGGCCGCCCAAGACAAGCGGATTTCGGGTTTCAGGGGGTCAAGACGGACTTCGCGGGATGCGCGATCAACGCGTAGTTCTGGACCGATCCGGTACGAAGCGTTGATCGCGGTCTTATTTCTTTTCAGGCGCAGGGACCGGAGCACCGCCCTCAGCCGCATCCTGCTCGGCGGCCTGACGCTTGCGTTGCTCGAAGTAGGCCTTCTCGGCTTCCTCGACCCGTGCCTGATCGGCGGCGGCATCAGCGTCGATGGTCGACAGGCGCTTCTCCCGCTCGGCCTGAATCAGTTCGCCGAAGCGGACATCCGAACCGTTGGCCTTCTCGGCATAGGCCTTGTTGATGAGCTGCTGCGTGCAGCCCAGCGAACCGCCCGCACCGACCGGCGAGCAGCTCTGCGTGCCGAACTTGCCCACCGTCTCATAAGCCTGCACGCGGTTGGCCCAGGCATCCGACTTGGGGCTGTCGAACCCGCGCAGCGGCTCGGGAATGCGGTAGCGTTCCTCTTCCGGCTTGCGCGCGCAGACAGTGATCTCTCCCGAGCCCGAGCCTGGGCACGGATCGTCACCGTAGACGATGAGCTGGTTCACCTTCTCGCCCGAGGGGTCGACCATGCCCCCATCCTGCGCGAATGCCGGCGCAGCGGCCAGCGAGAGGGCGGCTACTGCGGCAGAGAGGAGGAGGCGGGTCATCGGTGGCTCCAGCAGGTCGATGTGGGGGCGTCGCACCCGATATAGGAAGGTGGCAGCTTGAATGACAGCTTAAGAACGTCAACCCGCGAGGTATCAGATCCGTTCCGACAGCTTGATGGCGACACGGCAGCCCATACGGATGGCGTGGAACAGCACCGGATAGGCCGGGGCCTTCTCCGCGCCCGCCGCCAGCGCGGCATCACGGTGCTCGCGCTCCTCGTCCCGGAACTTGAGGATCGCGGCACCCAGTTCGGGATCCTCGTCGCCCAGTTCCTCAAGCTGTTCGGTATAGTGACGGTCGATCTCGGTCTCGATGGCGGCGGTGCAGGCCATCGCCGCCTCCGGCCCCATCAGCGCCGTCGCCGCGCCCAGCGCATAGCCCGCGACCGACCACACCGGCTGGAGCAGGGTCGGGCGCACACCGCGCTCGGCGATCATCGCGTCGAACTTCGCCTGATGCTCGGCCTCCTGCGCGGCCATGCCGGCCACCTCTGTGGAGTGCGGCGCGCGCGTGCCCATCACTGCGAGCTGACCCGCATAGATACGATTCGCGCCGTATTCGCCCGCCTGATCGACCCGCAGCATGCGCTCGCTGCGCTTGTTCATTGTCGTCATCTCACGCCTTTCCACTGCGGGCGATGAGGCCGAACACGGCCAGCGCACCCGCGGTCGAGAACAGGAAATTCCATCCCGCCAGCGATACGCCAAGCAGGCTCCATGGCGCGACGTCGCAGCGGATCACCGGCGCCTTCATGATCGCGTCGAGCGGATCGCCACCCGCTGCGAAGGGACTGGCGGTGCAGGCGGTCATGCCCTCCCACCAACCGTATTCAACGCCTGCGTGGAAGCCGCCGATCAATCCGGAGACGAGCACCGCCAGCGCCGCCACGGCCACCAGCGGGCGCACCGGCCTCCAGAAGAAGGCGAGCAGCCCCAGCAGGATCGCGAACATGTGCGGATAGCGCTGCCACCAGCACATCTCGCAAGGATGCAGCCCGAAGACATACTGGCTCACCAGCGCGCCACCGAGCAGGAAAACGGGCACGCCCAGCGCAAGCCAGCGGGCGGCGCGCACGGGCGCGGCGACGGAAACGGCCATATCCCCCTGCTCCGCCGGTCAGTTCTTGGTCGCGGCGGCGAGCGCGGGCTTGCCGGCTGTGCGCTGCAGGGTGGAGATCGCGTAATTCAGCTGGAAGTCCTTGATGCCCTGCTTCTCAAGCTCTGCGGCGGTCACCTTGAAGCGCGGATCGTCCTGCTTGTCGGTCTCCAGATCCTTGTCCTTCAGCGCCGCCTCGTTGATGAGATGGCCGCGCAGGTCGGATTCGCGCACTGCCCGCTCAGCCCGCGCGCGGGCATCGGGATCGGAAAGCTGCGGCACCTTGATGTCGGGAACGATGCCGCCCTCCTGCACCGAATGGCCCGACGGCGTGAAGTAGCGCGCCGTGGTGATCTTGATCGCGCTGTTCTGGTCGAGCGGCAGGAACGACTGGACCGAGCCCTTGCCGAAAGTCCGCTCGCCCATCACCACCGCGCGGTGCTGGTCCTGCAGCGCGCCCGCAACGATCTCCGACGCGGAGGCCGAACCGGCGTCCACCAGCACGACTACCGGCAAGCCCTTGGCGGCATCGCCGCGGAACACCGACTCGGCGCGGTAGAACTGGTTCTCGTTCGGGTTGCGACCGCGCTGCGAGACGATGTCGCCCTTCTCGAGGAACAGGTCCGACAGCGCCACCGCCTCGTCCAGCGAGCCGCCGGGGTTGGAACGCAGGTCAAGCACGATGCCCGCCAGCTTGCCGCCACCCTTCACCGCCGCCTGCTTCTTGAGATCGGCGATCGCGCTGTTCACGTCGTTGCCGACGTCGCGCGAGAACTCGTTCACCGAGATCACGCCGACGTTGTCCTTGTACTCCCAGGTCACGGGCTCAAGCTCAATCACGCCGCGCGTCACGGTGACGTCGAACGGCGCATCGCGGCCCGGGCGGAAGATCGTCAGGCGGATCGAGGTACCCGCCGTCCCGCGCATCTTCGACACCGCCTCGTCCAGATCGCGCTCGTAATAGAGCACGCCGTCGAGGTGGGTGATGTAGTCGCCCGCCTTGAGCCCCGCCTTCTCCGCCGGGCTGCCCTTGAACGGCGAGACGATCTTCACCGCGCCGTCATCCTCCACCACCGAGAGGCCAAGGCCGGTGTACTTGCCGTCGATCATCGTCTCCAGCCGCTGGAGCGACTGGCCGTCGAGGTAATTCGAATGCGGGTCGAGGCTCGCCAGCATCCCGTCGATCGCGCCCTTGAGCAGCTTGTCGTCGTCCACCTGGTCGACATAGTTGTCCTTCACGATCTGGTAGATGGTGAAGAGCTTGTCGAATTCGTGGCTGGTGCGCGTGTCCACCGCAGCGAGGCCGGAGGTCGCGACGGGCAGGACCGCCACGGCAGAAACCAGAAGCGCGGCGCGCGCGAACGGGGCGATCTTCATCGGGCGTGATGCCTCTTCATTCGTCGATCCGGCGCGTTCCGGCCGGAGATGGGGTTCATGACCGTCATCCTATCGTCCCAATGGCGTGAACGCCAGCGGAACGGGGATGTGCATCCATATAGGGGAGATCGGGAGAATTGCTCCGAATATCCGGCGGGTACGATCTCTCACTGCCATCTCAGCCCCGGAAAACCGGGACTTCGATCACCGCGAGGCCTCATATGGTATCGCTGGACGCATGTTCAAGGTCTTGTGATTGCCGATCAATCCCAACGCTTTCTTTACCATGCCACGGATAAGCCCGAGGACGAGACGGCGCAGCCACACGCATCAGACAAGCCAGGGAACCGATCATCTTCATGCCGACACCGGCAATCAGCGTCGCGATGAGCGTCTTCAATGGCGACCGCTTTCTGGCGCTCGCCATCGAGAGCGTTCTCGCCCAGGATTTCGGCGACTTCGAGTTTCTCATCCTCGACGATGGCTCGACCGACGGTTCGACCGACATCGTCCGCCGCTATGCTCAGGCCGATTCACGTATCCGTCCGATCCTTCGTGAGAACCGCGGGCTCGTGGCGAGCCTCAATGAGATGATCGAGGCCGCTCGCGCGCCGATCATCGCCCGCATGGATGCCGATGACATCTGCCGTCCTGACCGCTTCGGAAAGCAGATCGGGTTCCTTGCAGACAATCCCGACTACGGCGTCGTCGGAAGCTGGAGCGAGGACATCGGTGAGAACGGCGAGAAGCTTGTCCGCTCAGGCGCCGATCACCCCGAGACGCACGAAGACCTTATCGCCGCCATCGAAGTGGGCGGGCAGCTCATCTGCCACCCCGCCGCCATGTATCGACGTGAGGTGGTCCGCTCGGTCGGTGGCTATCATGCAGCATTCCGTCACTGCGAGGATCTGGACTTGTGGCTCCGGCTGTCCAGCGTGACCTGGCTGGGTAATATTCCCGAGCGGCTGCTGCGCTATCGACGCTATCCGGGTCAGGTTTCATCCCGTCATGCGACCGAACAGCAGATCGGCACCGCTGTCGCTCAGGCTGCGTGGCGCGAACGCAAGGCCGGTAGATACGACCCCACCGCCGATCTCGACAGGCTCCCCCCGATCGATGAGCTGGATGCGCTGTTCGGCCGCCCCGGTATTTCCCGACAGGTGCGCGAGCAGGTTGCGCTGGGGCTGCTCTACTCGGCGAGCGCCATGCGTGATGAAGGATTCGAACTGCTCATGACGCACTTGCGCGATGGCGGACGCCGTGACGGCATGTGGCGCACGGTCGCTCGCCTGGTGCGCTTCGGCGAACCGGCGCGGGCGCTCAGGCTTGCCGCGACGCTCACGACGTCCAGCCCGGCCTGATATTTCCTATGTCGACCGAGACAGCATCTCCGGACAGCGGACGCGGAACGGGCAGCGTCAAATCCGCAGCGCTCTGGGCTGCCGCGAGCCAGTACACGCAATTCGCGATGCAGTTCGTGACGTCTGTCATCGTCTCGCGCTTCTTCCTGAAGCCGGAAGAGATCGGCCTGTTCTCGGTGGCGCTGGCGGCTGCGATGATCCTGTCGGTCGTGCAGGACTTCGGACTTACCCGTTACCTCGGACGCCACCCCACCGCCGACGAGGACACCGTGCGCCATTGCACCGTGATCGCGGCGTGCTTCTCGTTCCTGCTTGCCGCGCTGATCCTCGCCGTCGCATGGCCGGTCGCGCGGTTCTACGGCGAGCCCCGGCTCTTCCCGATACTCGCGCTGATCGCGGGCTCCTATCTGCTCAATCCCTGGAGCATCGTCCCGGTGGCGCTGCTTTCGCGGCGGCTCGACTTTCGCGGGACTTTCCTTGTCAGCGCAGCAGGCTCGGTGACGAACAGCGCCTGCGCGCTCACGCTTGCAGCCATGGGCTACTCGGCCGAGTCGCTAGCCTGGGCGATGATCGCGCAAGCGGCCGCACGCGGAATCGCGGCGCAGATCCTGCGCCCCACCCCGCCGAGCTTCCATGTGAACTTCGGCCGGGCCCGCGAGATCATCGGCTTCGGCTCGGGCAGCGCGATCCTGTACCTGTCAGGCGGAATCGGCATGCGCACGCCGGACCTGATTATCGGGCGGATGCAGGGCATGGCCGCAGCCGGCCTGTTCAGCCGGGGCGTTGCCCTCGCCACCCAGTTGCACTACCTCGTCGCCGGCGCGGTGGGCTCGATCTACTATCCCACGTTCGCCCGTCTGCGCGACGAGGGCAAGGATCTCGGCCCCTATTACGAGCGTGTCGTCGCGGCGCACGGCGCCATCGTATGGCCGGCCATGGCGCTGCTCGCAGTGCTGAGCGAACCGGTGATCCTGCTGCTCTACGGTCCCGGCTGGGCGGGGGCAGCGCCCCTCCTCGCCTTCGTGGCGATAGCGGAATGCTGCTTCGTGGCGCTGCCGCTGCACATGGACCTGCCGATCCTCCTTGGGCGAATGCGCCAGTTGCTCTGGTTCAACCTGTTCGATACCGCCCTGTCCGTCGGCACGCTGGCGGCGGGGGCGGCAGTCGGCGTGGAAGCGGCGGCGGCATCGAGGCTGGTCTATGGCCTTGGATGGTTCTGCCTCTACGCCATCTGGCTGCAACGGCTGGTCGGGTTCCGCTGGAGTGCGACGCTGAGGATTTACGCGGCAAGCATTTTCGTGGCCGTGGTGACGATAGCCCCGGCGCTGTTCGCCGTCATCGTATGGCGTTCGCCTGCCACGCTCGGCTTCCTCGACCTGGTCGCTACCGGTATCGCATCCGGCCTTGCATGGATCGGAGCGATCTGGCTGCTGCGCCACCCCGCCCGGGACGATCTCTTCGGCATGGCGGCACATGTTCTCAAACCGATCCGCACCAGGCTGAATCCGCATTCGGCCTGAAACGGAACAATGTTCCACATGGTGTTTCACGCAATATCGTGATATCAAGTTCTCCCATAATGCAGGCATGGCGTTGACCGTGCCGGGAGGATGCGATGTCTGGAATGAGCATGGCGCTGGCGATGCTGATCGCCAATCCGGTTATCCTCGGTGCGACGCCCACGCCGCCCTCCTCTGCCGTCGAATCCGGCGATACCGTACAAGGTGCGACTGATACCTACGCACGGATGACCGTCGACGTCGCAGTTCATGGCATAGGGCCATACCGCTTCCTCATCGACACCGGATCGCAGCGCACCGTGGTCTCGACGGCACTGGCCGGAACCCTGGGGCTCACTCAGGGTCCGCAAGTGCGCGTCGTCGGCATCGCCGGTGCTGGTGACGTCGCTACGGCGCAAGTCGACAGCATCGCCATCGGCCCGCGCGCCTTTTACGACCTGACCGTGCCGCTGCTGGAGCGCGCCAATATCGGCGCGGACGGCATCCTCGGCACTGACAGCCTGCAGCACCAGCGCGTCGTGCTCGATTTCGTGCGCGATACGATCCGGATCGGTGATCCGGCACAGACCGGCGGGAGCGGCGGATACGAGATCGTCGTGCGCGCCAAGCAGCGCTCGGGTCGGCTGATCCTCACCGATGCGCTGGTCGATGGCGTGCGCATCGACGTGGTGATAGACACCGGCGCGAGCGGCACGGTCGGCAACCGCGCGCTTCAGGAGGCGCTGTCGCGCAAGCATCGGCAAGCCTTGCTGAAAGGCTCTCTCTCGAGCGTGACCGGCCATGAGCTTCCGGTCGACCTCGGTCTTGCCGGGAAGCTGGAACTGGGCGGGGCCGGGCTCACCAACGTCGTGATCGCCTATGCCGATGCGCCTGCATTCCGCGAACTGAAGCTCGACAAGCGGCCCGCCGTGTTCCTGGGGATGCGCGAACTGCGCGCGTTCAAGCGCGTGGCGATCGACTTCTCGAGCCGGAAAGTTCTGTTCGATCTCGTCAAGTGATCGCGGCCCCGGACTTCGCGCCTTGCCGGGACGATTGCCGGATTGTTTCGTGCGCGCCATTGCCTAAATAGCGCCGATGCCTCCCGATACTGCCGTCAGAGACCCGAATGCCCGCCACGATGGCTGGCGCACGCTGCTTCGCTTCCTTCCCTACCTGTGGCCGCGCGACAATCCCGCGCTGCGCTGGCGGATCGTGTGGGCCTGCGTGTTCATCGTGCTCTCGACCGCGACCCAGCTGGTCCTGCCCTATCTGATGAAGTGGGCGGTCGACCTCATGGGTTCGACCGGTCCGAAGCTGGTGCAGCTGGCGATGCTGATGGTGCTTGGCTACTCCGCCGGGCGCCTCGCGCAGACCGCGTTCGACAACCTGCGCAACATTGTGTTCGAGAAAGTCGGGCAGGACGCGACGCGCCAGCTGGCGGAGAACGTGTTCGGCCAGTTGCACCGCCTGTCGCTGCGGTTCCACCTTGCGCGGCGCACCGGCGAAGTCACCAAGACGATCGAGCGCGGCACCAAGAGCATCGACACGATGCTCTACTTCATGCTGTTCAACATCGCGCCGACGGTGCTGCAGCTCGCCGTGGTGGCGGTGATCTTCTACGTCAATTTCGGGCCCGGCCTGGTGATCGCGACCGCAGTTGCCATCGCCGCCTACATCTGGGTCACGCGCGTCATCACCGAATGGCGCACCAAACTGCGTGAGCAGATGAACCGGCTCGACGGGCAGGCGCTCGCCCGCGCGGTGGATTCGCTGCTGAACTACGAGACGGTGAAGTACTTCTCTGCCGAAAAGCGGGAGGAGGAACGCTACGCGCAGGCGACGCGCGCCTATGCCGTCGCCGCCGTGAAGAGCGAGAATTCGCTCGGCCTCCTGAACATCGTGCAGGGCGTGGTCATCAACCTGCTGATGGCGGGCGCGCTGGCGTGGACGGTCTACGGCTGGTGGCGCGGGAACTACACGGCGGGCGAACTGGTCTTCGTGCAGACGTACCTGACGCAGCTGTTCCGCCCGCTCGATATGCTGGGCATGGTCTATCGCACGATCCGGCAGGGCCTGATCGACATGGCGGAGATGTTCCGCCTGCTCGACACCGCCGTCGAAGTGCCCGACGCCCCCGGCGCTCCGGCGCTCGTCATCCGCCAGCCTTCCATCGTCTTCGACGACGTGGTGTTCGGCTACGAGCCCGACCGCACGATCCTGCACGGCCTGTCGTTTGAGGTTCCGGCGGGACAGGCCTTCGCCATCGTCGGCCCCTCCGGCGCGGGCAAGTCCACCATCGCGCGGTTGCTCTATCGTTTCTACGATCCGCTTTCGGGGCGCATCCTGATCGACGGGCAGGACATCCGGCAGGTCACGCAGGGCTCGCTGCGCGGCGCCATTGGCATCGTCCCGCAGGATTCGGTGCTGTTCAACGATACCATCGGCTACAATATCGGCTATGGCCGCGACGGCGCCACGACCGAAGAGATCGAGGCGGCGGCGCGCGGCGCGGCGCTGATGGGACTGGTCGACCGGCTGCCGCAGGGCTTCGAAACCGAAGTGGGCGAGCGCGGGCTCAAGCTCTCCGGCGGCGAGAAGCAGCGCGTCGCCATCGCCCGCACGCTGGTCAAGAACCCGCCGATCCTGATCCTCGACGAAGCGACCAGCGCGCTCGACACCCGGACCGAGCAGGACATCCTCGCTACCCTGCATCGCGTGGCCGAACATCGCACTTCGCTGTCGATCGCGCACCGGCTGTCCACCATCGCCGATGCCGACCGCATTCTGGTTCTCAACGAAGGTCGGCTTGCCGAGAGCGGGAGCCACGCCGAATTGCTGCGCCGTGACGGCCTTTATGCCGAGATGTGGATGCGTCAGGCGGCCGAAGCGGAGGCGATGAACGAGGCGGCGGAGTGATTCGTACCGCTGGATTCTACCTACATCGTCATTGCGAGTGTAGCGAAGCAATCCACGGTCGGCCTGTGTCGCTGGATTGCTTCGCTACGCTCGCAATGACGACACGAGGAACCCCAATCTGACCTCAATAACCCGACGCCTTGCAGAGTTCTTCCAGCTTCTGGACCTGCGGGTGATCCTCGCCGTACTGGCGACGATAGATCGGACGGTTTTCACAAGCCTGCTTCTGGTATTCCGGCGTGCCGGGTGCGGGGCGACCTTCGGATGCCTGCGGTGCCGGATCGGCTACCCTTTCCCGCTGGCGGCGCGCTTCGGCATCCATGCGCGAGCGGTAGAACACGCCCTCGGCAGCCTGACCGGGCGAGATGAGCGGGATGATGTCCTGCGCCACGGCAGGTGTGGCGAAGAGCGCCAAGGCCAGGGGGGCGACCGTCTTGCGGACCATGTCGTTCTCCGAAAAGCGTCGGGCGGATTTCGTTTCCCGAGCATCGCGATATGGTCGGAGCGGGCAACCGCAAAGCCCGCGGACCGTGCCGCAATCACGGTGAACCCATGGCCTCGACACCACGGAACCTATTGAAGAGCCGTCAGTTCTTCGACGCAAGGTTCACAGGGAAGACGATTCGATGAGGCCATGTTTCGCGAGCATCGGCGCACTTGCACTGGCGGCGGCGCCACTGGCCGCCATCCCGCTCGTCGTACCCACCACGCCCGCGCAGGCGGAAGACACCCGGCAGGCCGAAACGCTTCAACCTGAAACAACCGTGATATCTGCGGACAAAGCGCGGCCTGGTCGCTGAGCATCCTTTTCGTCATTGCGAGCGTAACGAAGCAATGACGAAGTGAAGCCGGATCACTTCACGACATCAGCCTCGTGCCAGACGACGGCCTGTGCCGCCTTCATGCAGTTTTCCGCCGTATCCCATGACAGCGACGGCGAACCGTAGAGCCGCCAGCCCTGTGCCAGAGCCTCCGACACGCGCTCGCAGAAGGCGCGGTCGTCCGCACCGGTGAGCAGGCGATACACGGGGCGATCTTCAGGCGTCTGGTACATCTTCGGCATCTCTCTCCAAGCGAGGAGAAATGCCTAGCCGCTCCTTAGAAGCTGGCAAGCCCCTTAGCCCGGATAGCGCGCGAATTCCGGCAGGCTGCCGGTCGTTTCCATCCAGCCAACCCGTTCCGCCACCTGGATATGCGCCTGCGGTTGCAGCGCATCTGGATCGTCGAGCGTGGCGACCTGGATATCGACCAGTCCGGGGAGCACATCCTCGTTGACGTAGTAGAGACCTGTTCCGCAGGTCGGGCAGAAGTGCCGGAACGCCGCGCCGCTGGAGTTGTACGCCGTGGCCATCCCTGCCGTCAGCGTGAAGTCCGGTGTCGCGAAAGCCGCCCATGCCACCACCGGCGCCCCCGCCGACTTGCGGCAATCACTGCAATGACACAACGCGACATGCTGCGGTTCACCTTGGACACTGTAGCGCACCGCGCCGCACTGGCATCCACCCTCTAGGCTCATGGCGATTCTCCTTCGCCATCGAAGCTACCCATTTCAACGGAACATTCAAGGAACAAAAAGGGCGCGAACCGAAGTCAGCGCCCTTCCCGTTTCCCGTCCGATCCGCCGATCAGAGGATATACTTCGACAGATCCGCGTTGCCCGCCAACCCTTCGAGCTTGGTGCGCACGTAGGCCTCGTCGATGGTCACCGTCTCGCCCTTGCGGTCCTCGGCCTCGAAGCTGAGTTCCTCGAGCAGCTTTTCCATCACCGTCTGCAGGCGGCGGGCGCCGATGTTCTCGACCGTCTCGTTCACCAGCGCGGCGATGCGGGCGATCTCCCCGATGGCGTCCGACGTGACCTCGACCGTGACCTGCTCGGTGCCGAGCAGCGCCTTGTACTGGGCGATGAGGTTGGCGCGCGTCTCCGACAGGATGCGCACGAAATCCTCCTCGGTCAGCGCCTTCAGCTCGACGCGGATCGGCAGGCGGCCCTGAAGTTCGGGCAGCATGTCACTCGGCTTGGCGACGTGGAAGGCGCCGCTGGCGATGAACAGGACATGGTCCGTCTTCATCGGACCGTACTTGGTGGCGACCGTCGTACCCTCGATCAGCGGCAGCAGGTCGCGCTGCACGCCCTCGCGGGACACCGAGCCGCCGCGCACGTCCGACACCGCGATCTTGTCGATCTCGTCAAGGAAGACGATGCCGTTGTGCTCCGCATTGGCCAGCGCGACGCGGGCGACATCGTCCTGGTCCATGCGCTTTTCCGACTCCTCGTCGACCAGCTTGTCCCAGGCGTCGGGCACCTTCATCTTGCGGCGCTTCATGCGCTGCCCGCCGAGCTTGCCCATGATGTCGCCGAGGTTGATCATGCCGACCGAACCGCCCATGCCCGGGATCTCCATCGGGCCGGAGGGGCTGTCCTCCACCTCGATCTCCACCTCGGTCTCGTTCATGGCGTTCTCGGTGATGCGCTGGTGGAAGGCCGCGCGCGTCGCTTCCGAGGCGCCCTCGCCCACCAGGGCGTTGAGCAGGCGATCCATCGCCGCCTTGCTAGCGGCCTCGCGCACCGACTCGCGGCGGCGGTCCTTCTCCAGCCGGATCGCTTCCTCGACCAGATCGCGGGCGATCTGCTCGACGTCGCGGCCGACATAGCCCACTTCGGTGAACTTGGTGGCTTCCACCTTCACGAAGGGCGCATCGGCCAGCTTGGCCAGACGGCGGCTGATCTCGGTCTTGCCGCAGCCCGTCGGCCCGATCATCAGGATGTTCTTGGGCGTCACCTCGTCACGCAGGTCGGCGTCGAGGCGCTGGCGGCGCCAGCGGTTGCGCAGCGCCACGGCCACGGCCTTCTTGGCGTCCGTCTGGCCGACGATGTGCGCGTCGAGGGCGGCGACGATCGCCTTGGGGGTCAGGTTGTCGTTCATATGTGTTCCGGTCAGACGGTCTCGACCGTCACGCGGTCGTTGGTGAATACGCAGATGTCGGCGGCGACCTGCATGGCCTTGCGCGCGATGGTTTCGGCGTCGCTTTCATAAGCGTCGATCGCGCGGGCTGCGGCGAGGGCGTAGTTGCCGCCCGAGCCGATAGCCGTGATCTGGCTGTCGCCGCCTGATGATCCGGCTGCAGCGCCCTCGGGCTCCAGCACGTCGCCGTTGCCGGTCAGCACCAGCAGCGTGTCCGCATCGGCCACGATCATCAGCGCTTCGAGATTACGCAGGTACTTGTCAGTGCGCCAGTCCTTGGCGAGTTCGACGGCCGCGCGCATCAGCTGGCCCCGATACTGCTCCAGCTTGCGTTCGAGCCGCTCGAAGAGGGTGAAGGCATCAGCCGTTGCGCCCGCGAAGCCGGCGATGACCTTGCCGCCCTCACCGATGCGCCGGACCTTGCGGGCGTTCGGCTTCATCACCGTATTGCCCATGGAAACCTGGCCGTCACCGGCGATGACGGTCTTGCCGCCCTTTCGCACGCCGATGATGGTCGTTCCGTGCCACTGGATAAGGCCGTGGCTCGCCCCGTCGTTGTTCATGAGCGCGGATATATGCCGCTGTCCGCGCGGTTCAAGAACCGATCAGCTGCCGTTCGGACCCGGGCCGGTCGGAGCCTGGCCCATGCCGCCAGCGCCCACAGCGCCGATGTTGCCGAACAGGTCTTCGAGCAGGCCGCGCTTGCGACCCAGCGTCGGGGTGCTGTGGCCGTCCGGATCGATCCGCGCCACCTGCTCGATGCCGCGCTTGTCGACGCCGACCACGTTGTTGGCCGCATCGAAGCGCACGCGCAGGATCGTCTGCTCGTCCGTGCGGGGCTTGCGGAAGGGCGGGGCCTTCACGGTCTGCGAGACGTAGTACCAGTCCTTCTGGCCGAACTGGCTTTCGAAGGTCGGGCGGCCCAGCGTCTTTTCCACCGACATGCGGTTGTCGATGCCGGGCTGGACCGAATCGAGCAGCGCCTGGTCGATCAGGTAACCGCGATGGTCGCGGATCGACGAGCAGCCGCCGACCAGAGTCGCCACTGCCAGCGCGAAGCCTGCTGCCGCGACCTTGAGACCCACCTTGCGCATTTCAACACTCCAAACCGCAGGAACGGAAGCAACGGCCATTGCCAGCCACGTCCATACCCATATATCGCCGGATGGCCTTACGGCCCCACAAGCGCCCGCGCAATGGGCGTTGCGGTGTGCCGCTTGAATTGCCCCTGAACGGATTCCTTAAGGATACCCTCGTAGAAAGGTTTGCCGCCATAGTGTCCCTGATTTCCCGCCTCCTCGGCAAAGGCACAGATTCCCGCGATGCCGTGCGGCCGCTCTGGCATCGCGTGGTGGAGATCGCGCGCGAGAAGCCATGGTATGCCGAATGCGGCGTCGCCGACACCGTCCCTGGCCGCTTCGACGCGGTGACGCTGGTGATGGCAGTGGTCATGCTGCGCGTCGAGCGCGACAAGGCCGTGGACGACACGCTCATAAATCCCTCGGTGCGGCTGACCGAGCTGTTCGTGGACGACATGGACGGGCAACTGCGCCAGTCGGGCGTGGGGGATCTCGTCGTCGGCAAGCGGATGGGCAAGCTCATGAGCGTGCTCGGTGGCAGGATCGGCGCTCTGCGCGAAGGGCTGGCAGGCGACGACGCGGCGCTGGCGGCGGCGCTGGAGCGCAACGTCACGCTGGTCGAAGGGGCCGACACCGCCCGCCTCGCGGCTCGCGTGCGCACGCTTCATGCGCAGGTCGATGCGCTTTCCAACGAAGAACTGCTTTCTGCCAGGATC
Organism: Novosphingobium kaempferiae; assembly: GCF_021227995.1. Taxonomy (NCBI): domain Bacteria; kingdom Pseudomonadati; phylum Pseudomonadota; class Alphaproteobacteria; order Sphingomonadales; family Sphingomonadaceae; genus Novosphingobium; species Novosphingobium kaempferiae. The sequence goes on along the minus strand of NZ_CP089301.1, from coordinate 5,395,443 downwards.
GAACGATGAACCCTGAATTTTCCCGCCTGCTCGATGTCCGCCAGGTCGAGGGCAAGCATGTCTCCCTCACCCCTAACGAGGCGGAGCGCGCGGCGCTGGCAGCGCGTTTCGGGCTGGTGCGGATCGACACGCTCTCCGCCGAACTGGACCTGACGACGAAGGACCGGGCGGACGGCTTCCAGGTGGAGGCGCGGGGCACCCTCAAGGCCGAGATCGTGCAGCCCTGCGCGGTGTCGGCGGAGGATATCCCGGTATCGATCGACGAGCCGGTCTACGTCCGCTTCGTACCGCAGAGCACCGCCTATGCGCCCGATGAAGAGATCGAGCTGACCGCCGACGAGCTGGACGAGATCGAGTACGAAGGCACGCACTTCGACCTTGGCGAAGCGGTGGCGCAGAGCCTGGCGCTGGCAATCGACCCGTTCCTGACGGGGCCCGATGCCGAAGCGGCCCGGAAGGCGGCGGGCATCGGTGCGCCTGAGGATCAGGGGCCGTTCGCCGCGCTCAAGGGATTGAAGCTGGGGAAGGACTGAGCGCCCGAAGGCGCTCAGAGTATCAGGGGGCGCGGCGCGCTCAGAACGGGATGTCGTCGTCCAGATCGTCGCCGTAGCCGCCGCCCGAACCGCCGGAAGAGCTGCCCGAGGATGAGCCGCCGGTGCGGCCCCATTCGCTGCCGCCGGACGAGGAGCCGCCGCCCCATTCATCACCGCCGCGCGAACCGCCGCCGGAGCGCTGACCACCGCCGAAGCCGCCTCCCGAGGAACCACCCTCGTTCCAGCCGCCACCGCCGCTGCGCTGGCCACCACCGCCGCCACCCGGCGCGCCGTCGAGCATGGTCAGCACGCCGCCGACGCCGCCGACCGAGACTTCGGTGGTGTAGCGGTCGTTGCCGTTCTGGTCCTGCCACTTGCGGGTGCGCAACTGGCCTTCGATGTAGACCTTGGAACCCTTGCGCAGGAAGCGCTCGGCCACGCCGACGAGGCCGTCGGACTGGAGCACGACCGAGTGCCACTCGGTCCGTTCCTTGCGCTCGCCGGTGGCGCGGTCCTTCCAGCTTTCCGATGTCGCGATGCGCAGGTTGGCGATGCGGCCGCCGTTCTGGAACGACTTGACCTCGGGGTCGGCCCCCAGGTTGCCGACGATGATGACCTTGTTGACGCTGCCTGCCATGCGGGAATCGCTTTCCTTCGAATTTCGGCGTCCGGGTTAGCCTAAGCGCGGCGCTGGATGCGAGTCCGGCTGACCGCCTTTTCGACAATTCTAACCGTCATTGCGAGCGTAGCGAAGCAATCCAGCGTCGCAGGCCTTAGATTGCTTCGCTACGCTCGCAATGACGAGATAGGGAAGGACCGGCGTGTCAGAGCCCCGCCGCGATCGCGATCCAGTACGTCGCACCGGCGGCGATGTAGGCGAGGCCGAAGAGATAGGCGAGCATGAACGTCGGCCACTTCCAGCCGTTCGTCTCGCGCCGCGTCACCGCGATCGTCGACATGCACTGCGGCGCGAAGACGAACCACGCGAGGAAGGCCAGCGCCATCGGCAGCGTCCAGCGCGCCTTGAGCTTGTCGCCCAGTTCCAGCGCCTGCTCGTCCTCGTCGTCGCCCGCATCGACAGCATAGGTGGTCGCCAGCGAGGCGACCGCGACTTCGCGCGCGGCCATCGCCGGGATCAGCGCGAGCGCCATGTCGCGATTGAAGCCGATCGGTTCCACCACGTAGGCGAGGCCGTTCGCCACCTTGCCCGCGATCGATGCATCGACCTGGCTTTGGCCGGGTTCGGCCTTGGGGAAGTTCAGGACCACCCAGAGCACGACCGTGACCATGAAGATGATCGTGCCCGCACGGCGCAGGAAGATCCACGCACGCTGCCAAAGGCCGATCGCCATGTCCTTGAGGCGGGGCATCTGGTACTTGGGAAGTTCCATGATGAAGCCCGACGCCGCGCCCTTCGTCACCGAAAGGCGCAGGATCAGCGCCACGAGCACGGCGCCGACGATGCCGAACAGGAACAGCGCGAACAGGACGAGACCCTGCAGGCCAATTCCCCAGCCAACCGTGGTGTTCGGGATGAAGGCGCCGATGATGACGGTATAGACGGGCATCCGGGCCGAGCAGGTCATCATCGGCGCGATCAGGATCGTCGTCAGCCGGTCCTTGGGATCGGTGATCGAACGGGTCGCCATGATGCCCGGAATGGCGCAGGCGAAGCTGGAGAGCAGCGGGATGAAGCTGCGGCCGGACAGCCCGACAAGGGCCATCAGCCGGTCCATCAGGAACGCCGCGCGCGCCATGTAGCCCGAAGCCTCCAGCGCCAGGATAAAGGCGAAGAGGATGACGATCTGCGGCAGGAACACCACCACCGCACCGACACCGGCGATGACGCCTTCCGTCAGCATGTCGCGCAGCAGGCTCTTGGGCAGCGCCGCCTGCACCGCGTCGTGCAGCCCGCTGACTCCGGCATCCAGTGCATCGGCGAAGGGCGTCGCCCAGGCGAAGACCGCCTGGAACACCACGAAGAGGATGGCCGCCATGATGACGAAACCGAGCCAGGGGTGCAGCAGCACCTTGTCCAGCTTGGCATGAAGGCGATGGCGCTTCGATTCCGACAGGATTGCGGCGTCGGCCATGGCATGCGCAGCAACGCGGCGCTCGGTCGGGCCGATGTCGGTGAGGCCCGGCCCCGCGTGGCGCTCACCGGCATTGGCGATAGCCTCGCCCAGTTCGGCAAGGCCGCGGCGGCGCACGGCGACGGTCGGGATGACCGGGACGCCCAGTTCCTCGGCCAGCACGGCGGCGTCGAGCACCAGTCCGTCCCGCTCGGCAAGGTCGACCATGTTGAGCGCGACGACCGTGGGCTTGCCCAGCGCCAGCAGTTCCTGCGCGAAGACGAGATGCTGTTCGAGGTTCGATGCGTCGAGCACCACGACCAGCACGTCCGGCGCGGCTTCGCCGGGGAAATGCCCGGCGATGACCTTGGCGGTCACTTCCTCGTCCGGGCTCGTCGGGTCGAGGCCGTAGGCGCCGGGAAGGTCGGTCATCTCCACCGGCTCGCCGGTCGGCAGCACGAAGCGGCCCGACTTGCGCTCCACGGTGACGCCCGGATAATTGGCGATCTTCTGGCGCGCGCCGGTCAGCGCGTTGAACAGCGCGCTCTTGCCCGCGTTCGGGTTGCCGACGAGCGCGACTTTGCGTTGGCGGCTCACAGTTCCTCGACCTCCATGGCGCTTGCATGGGCCCGACGCACCGCAACCGTCATGCGTCCGACGGTGATCGCGATGGGATCGTGCCCGCCGAGGATGCCACGATGCGACACCGATATCTTCGCGCCCTGCTCCAGCCCCAGCGCACGAAGCCTGCGCGCCTCTTCCGGAACGAGTACGGACCAGTCCACGGCGACGATTCGCGCGCTCCGGCCAATGGGAAGCTTGTCGAGAGTCATTGCGGCCCGGTGCCAGATAACATCCTTAATTGCAACTGGATCGCAATAGGGGAAGCGCTGGATTTCTGCGGGGGCAAGGTTTTGACATATGCGCAGAAGCGAGAGTGCCCTTGAATCGTCATTGCGAGCGTAGCGAAGCAATCCAGCGTTGCGGGCCGACCGTGGATTGCTTAGCTACGCTCGCAATGACGAAGCATGGGTGGCTAATTCCTCCCCGAGCTTGTCTCGGGGAGGGGGACCGCCGCCGCAGGCGGTGGTGGAGGGGGAGAAGGCGCGCAATTCCCCCTCCGTCAGCCCTGCGGGCTGCCACCTCCCCGAGCAAGCTCGGGGAGGAATTGGTTTACCGTGCCGGGTAGCGCATGCGGCCAAGCAGGCGCGTCACGCTGAAGCGCTCGTCGGGCTTACGCAGCAATTGCGCCTTGGCCTTCTCAAACCGCATGATCCCGGCGATCCGCCGGTCAAGGAAGGCGCGGGTCTCGGCCTTGTCCTCGCTGGTGTCGCGCGCGAAGGCGTGGAGCGTCGCGGCATAGATGCCGCCGAGGATCGCGCGCTTGGTGTAGTGGTTGTAGTCGGTCGCGGTATCGCCCGCGAGGCGCCACATCCTGTCCGCGCTGCGCCAGCCCAGCCGCGTCGAGGCCGCCACGTTCTGCGGCATCGCCATGATAGTGAGCGCGCGCAGCAGCGCTTCCTCACGCCCGGCGACGGCATCGAGCCGCGCCCAGACGAGGCGGCGGATACGTTCGCGAATGGAGAGGTTGGACAGTGCGCCCACCCTGCCCTCCGACGCGCCCACCGACGCATTCATGGTCGCATCGACATGGCCGATCCATGCGGAGATCATCGCCATCGCCCCGTCGCGGAAGGCATAGGCGGCAAGCGCGGGATCGACGCCCGCCGAAGCCGCGGCGGAAGCCACCGCGTCCGCCGTCCAGCCATCGAACACGGCGGCATCGGCGATCAGCGGGGCCAGTTGCAGCCGCAGTTCGTCGAGCGATTCAGCCTGCTGGGTCATTGCGCGCGCCTTCAGAACGTCGGGCCGTAGACGGGCTTGGCATTCTTGCCGGCACCCTTCTTGGCATAAGTGTTGATGACGTTCGCGAGATTGGCACCGCCACCCTCGATCTTGGCGTAGTCGCGCGCACTACGGCCCGAATTGTCCGAACGGTCCGGGTTCGCGCCCGCTTCGAGCAGCGCCTTCATGAGCTGCATGTCCTTGCGGTGGACCGCGAAGATCAGGGGCGTCTCGCCCGCGTCGTTCGGCGTGTCGGGCTGCGCCTTCTGGTCGAGCAGAAGCTGCGCGCCTTCACGCCAGCCTAGGTTCACGGCGAGTTCCAGCGCGCTGCGGCCACGGTCGTCGGTGGCGTTGACGTTGGCGCCCTTGGCGATGAGGTAGCTCAGCCAGGTGAGGTCGCGGCGGGCGGTGACGATGTGCAGCGCGCCTTCGCCGGTGGTCACGTCCTTGGCGTTGATGATCTGGGAGGACTTCATGATCGCCTCCTCGACCTTGTCGCCTTCCTTCTTCTTCACCGCTTCAAGGAACTTGTAGCCCTCGGAAAAGTCGGCGCGAGCGGGCGAAGCGACGAGCATTGCCATCGCGAAAGCCGGGATCGCAACCTTGAGGACCGCGCGAGCCAGGTCCGCAACGCCGCGCATCTTGATCTTCAACACCTAGAATGTCCTTCCACCACAGGTCTTTCGCGCGGCCCCGCCACCCGCGCCTTGCATGGAATCGTCTAGCAGGTCATGAGCGATGGCGCCATGACATACCGTTCATTCCGCCACCTCGCCGCGATCATGCTTCTGGCGGGCCTGCCGCTCGCCGCCTGTTCGCAGCAGCCGAGCGCCGAGCGCCCGCCGCTGGAAGGCGCCGCCATCGGCGGGCCGTTCACGCTGATCGACAAGGACGGCAAGTCCGTGACGTGGGACAGCTTCAAGGGCAGCTGGCGCGTGGTCTACTTCGGCTACACCTTCTGCCCGGACGCCTGCCCGCTCGACGTCCAGTCGCTGATGCGCGGCTTCGCGCTGTTCGAGAAGAGCCACGCGGCGCAGGCCGCGAAAGTGCAGCCGATCTTCATCACCATCGACCCCGCGCGCGATACGCCCGAGGTGGTCGGCCAGTGGACCGCCGCGTTCAGCCCGCGCCTGCTCGGCCTGACCGGCTCGCCCGAGCAGGTCGACAAGGCCGCCAAGGCTTTCGCCGCCTATTACAAGAAGGGCGCGGAGACTTCGGGCGGCTACCTCATGGACCACAGCCGCATCGCCTACCTGATGGACCCGGACGGCAAGCCCATCGCGATGCTGCCGATCGACCAGAAGCCCGAGGCGGTCGAGGCCGAACTCGCCAGGTGGGTGAAGTGACGCTAGCGTGACGCGCGAAAAGCCCTTCTGGGAACGCCCCCTCGACCAGCTCAGCCGCACGGAGTGGGAAGCCCTGTGCGATGGCTGCGGCCAGTGCTGCCTGCACAAGGTCGAGGACGAGGACACTGGTGAGATCTATCACACCAACGTCGCCTGCAAGCTGCTCAACCTCAAGACCGCGCAGTGCAGCGACTATGCGAACCGCCGCAGCTTCGTGCCCGACTGCCTGAAGCTGACGCCCGAGACGGCGGGCAAGTACGCCTGGCTGCCGCCAAGCTGCGCCTATCGCCTGCGCGCCGATGGCGATCCCCTGCCCGAATGGCATTACCTGATCAGCGGCAGCCGCGACACGATCCACGAAGCGGGCATATCGGTGGCGGGCAAGGTGATCTCCGAGACGGTGGCGGGGCCGCTCGAACAGCACATCGTCTGGCCCTACGGCGACGAGGACGAGGAGGACTGGGAGGACGACGATGCGTCCGAGCCCTGGGACGTTCCGCCGCCCGGCGGGAAAGGCTGACGGCGGTGCTGGACTGGCTGCGGCGCGATCCCCGGGAAGAGCCCGTCGTCGAAGTATCCGGTCGCGCGCTGCCGGTGGTGATCCGCCGCCTCGAACGCGCCCGCCGCATGACCATGCGCCTTGCCCCAGACGGCAGCGAGGTGCGCATCTCGATCCCGCGCTGGACCCGCAGCGCCGAAGCCCTGACGTTCGCGCAGAGCCGCCGCGACTGGCTGGCCAAGCAACTCGCCGCCCTGCCCGATGCCAGCCCGCTGGCGGACGGCGCAACGATCACGTTCCGGGGCGATGCGCTGGTGGTCCGCCACGACCTTACAGCGCCGCGCCGCCCGGTGGTGGACGACGGCGAACTTCGGCTCGGCGGTCCGCCCGACTCGCTCGCCCCGCGCGTGTTGCGCTGGCTCCAGGCCGAGGCGCGCGACCTCCTCGCCGCCGACCTTGCCGAATATTGCGAGCGCGCCGCCCAACCCTGCCCGCCGCTCGCCCTGTCGAGCGCGCAGCGGCGCTGGGGTTCGTGCTCGCACGAAGGAACGATCCGGATCAACTGGCGGCTCGTCATGGCGCCCGATGCGGTGCGCCGCTCGGTGGTCGCGCATGAGGTCGCGCACCTCGTCCACTTCGATCACTCGCCCGCCTTCCATCACTTCCTCAAGACCATCTTCGAAGGGTCGGTCCATGAGGCCAACAGATGGCTCAAGGCGCACGGTCGGGCGCTCTATGTGCCGTTCGGGTAGCGCTAGGTGCATTTAGGTTCTATCTAGGCGCCATGCTTAAGCGCTCCGGATACTGGAAACACGTCAACCCGACCGGGATGGTCGCGGACTTCAAGATCGTCTGGCAGCAGGCGGGGCACAACCGCTGGCGCATCGCCGCGGTCTCCGCCGCCTGCACGTTCGGCGTGTTCTACCTGATGTTCACGCAGGAAGGCAGCGCCCCGCACCCGCCGCCGAAGGTCACCTGGATCTCCGTCCTCAAGGAACACCGGACGGACGAGGAAATCAGGGCGGAGAACATCGCCAACCAGAAGGCCAAGGAATCCAACGCCCGCGAACTCGCCCGCCGCGACAAGGAAGTGCGCGATCTCTACAAGGCGATCGGCCGCTATTCCGGCATGGACGTGGACAAGATCGCCCGCGAAGCCGAGGCCGAGGAAGCCGCCAAGGCCAAGGCCGACCGTGAACGCGTCGAGGAAACCCTGCGGCGCGGCGGCATCGCCAACCCCACGCTGGCCCCGGCCCCCGACGGACAGTGAGGACCGGCCAGTGAGCGAAGACGCGCGCTGGCTCGCCGCCGCCGCCGCCCTTGCCGCGCGTGCCCGCCCGCTGAGCAGGCCGAATCCGGGTGTCGGCGCGATCATCGTGAAGCATGGCCGCGTGATCGCGCGCGGCTGGACGCAACCCGGCGGTCGGCCCCATGCCGAAGCCGTGGCGCTGGCCTCAGCCGGTGAAGCCGCGAAGGGTGCGACCCTCTACGTCACGCTGGAACCCTGCGCCCACAAGTCCGAGCGCGGCCCCGCCTGCGCCGATCTGGTCAGCGCTTCGGGCCTTGCCCGCGTCGTCGTCGGCTGCATGGACCCCGATCCGCGCACCGCCGGAGCAGGCATTGCCCGCATCCGTGACGCCGGGATAGCCGCCGAATACCTGCCTTCTCCCGCCTGCGCTGCCAGCCTTTCAGGATATCTGATCCGCAGCAGGCTGGGCCGCCCCGAAGTCACGCTGAAACTCGCGCTGTCGCTCGACGGCTGCATCGCGCTGGCGAGTGGGGAGAGCCAGTGGATCACCGGGGCCGAGGCCCGCGCCCACACCCACGCCATGCGTGCCCGCGCCGACGCGATCCTCGTCGGCGCGGGCACGCTGCGCGCCGATGCGCCGCGCCTCGATGCGCGACTTCCGGGTCTTGCCGAGCGCAGCCCGCAGCGCTGGGTGCTGACCCGCGGCGAAGCGCCGGAAGGCTGGCACACCCTGCCCTCGCCGGAAGCGGTGAGCAGCATGGCGGGCGTCCAGTATCTCTTCGTCGAAGGCGGCACGCATGCCGCCGCGGCCTTCCTGGCGGCAGGACTGGTGGACAGGCTGCTGATCTACCGCGCCCCGGTGTTGCTGGGCGGCAGGCCCGCGCTGGGCGACTTCGGCCTTTCCGCTCTCGCACAGGCGCATGGGCACTGGCGCATGGCCGAACGGCGACAGCTTGGCAGCGACACGCTCGAAGTCTACGAGGCGCTCAGCATTCACGAAGGTTAGGCCATGTTCACCGGAATCGTCACCGCCATCGGCACCATCCGCGAAGCCCGTCAGACCGGCGACCTGCACGCGGTCATCGCCTGCCCCTTCGACCCGGCGGGCATCGCCATGGGCGCCTCGATCGCCTGCTCGGGTGTGTGCCTGACCGTGGTGGACAAGGGCGGCGTCGCCGGTGACGCATGGTTCGCGGTCGACATTTCCGCCGAGTCCGTGTCCCGTACCGTCGCCGGGCGCTGGGAGCAGGGCAGCAAGCTCAACCTCGAACCGGCGCTGAAACTGGGCGACGAACTCGGCGGCCACATCGTCACCGGCCATGTCGATGGCGTCGGCACCGTCGCCAGCATCGAGCCGGTGGGTGACTCCCGCCGCTTCACCATCGCCGCGCCGAAGGAACTCGCGCCCTACCTCGCGCCCAAGGGCTCCATCACCGTCGATGGCGTATCGCTGACCGTGAACGAGGTCAGTGACGAGGCCGACGGCACCTGCCGCTTCACCCTCAACATCATCCCCCACACCGCCGAAGTCACCACCATCGGCGCGATGCAGGCGGGCGACGGCGTGAACCTCGAGATCGACGTGCTGGCGCGCTACCTCCAGCGCATGCAGTCGCTGCGCGGCTGAGTTCTGCGGCGGCACCGGGAACCTCCCGATGCCGCCTCAAGCCTTGCGTCAGAACGCGAAGCGGACGCCCGCACGGCCACCGCCGCCGCTGACGTTGTTCCCGAACACCGCGTTGCCCTCGACGAAGCCGCTGACCGGTCCGCTGGACAGGATAGTCACGCCCAGCGCCGCCTGACCGTAGTCCGAAGGGCGCATGCCATCGACGATCTCGGAAAGGCCGCCGCTTGTCAGCGTGACCTTGCCCTCGCCCCTGAACTCGTGAACCCACGCGCCCTTGGCGTAGAACGCCGCGGCCCGGCCAAGCTTTCCGCCGACGCGGGCGCCGATGCGTCCGGTCAGCCCTTCGCCACGACCGAACTCCAGAGCCTGCCCGAAGGGATGGAGGGCACCCAGATCGTCTTTCTGCCACGCCAGCGACGCCTGCGGTTCGATCAGGAAGGCGTCCGTGCCCAGCCGCGCACCTATCTCTCCCTGCATGCCGTAGCCGTCGCCCGTGGTCCTGTCCGACCAGCCGAGCGCGATGCTGCGGGCCCCGATCCAGTGGTGAGAATACTGGCCCAGCAGGTTCGCGTAGAACGCTCCCGAACGTAGCGAGCCGTAGCCGCCAAAGTTGACGGTGTCGAACTTCGCCCGATCGCCGCCCTCGGTGAAGTTCTGGCGTGAACTGACATAACCGGCGCTTACGCCGAAGACGGTGCCGTTGCCACCGTCCGCCTGCGATCCCGCCAGATCGACGCCCATCTGGAAGCCGAAGAAGTCCTGCCGATAATCGAGCGCGTAGTCGTCCCCGTCGATGACAACCGACTGGTCGCGGTCGATCACGCCGCCATAGGCCTGTCCCCACAGGCGTGTGCCGGCGCCGGTGTCGTCGCGCAGGTGCGCCATGTGCCCGGACCACGCCTGTGCAGCCTGATCCCAGATCGCCCGAGCGCCTTCACCCAGCTTGACCGCGCGATGCACCGGAGCACCGGCGCGCCCGGCGAGGCCATACGTTCCAGCCGCGGTATCGTAGGTGAGCGTATAGCGGATCAGGCCGACATCGGGCCGGGCGATGCTGAACGTGTCCGCCGCGCTCTTGCCTTCCACCCGGACCAGAGTGACCGTAGCGAACAGCGTCGCCTCGGATGCCTTGCCGTCGAGCAGGATGGACGTATGTCCCTTGGCGTCGCCTTCCACGACCAGCATGTCGCTCGCCAGCTTGCCGATATCGAGGCCGAGCCGCGCGTTGCCGGACCCGACATAGTCCCCCTCGATCACCAGCTTGTCGCCGACGAATCCGTTGCGCATCTCGATCACGCCGCTGTTCTCGAACAGATCGAGCCCCTTGAACGTGATGGACCCGCCTCCCGTCACGCGCTGGCCCGCGCGTAGCTGGGCCACTTCCGGCGCAACGACGAGCGAACCGCTGTTCGTGAAGACGTCCCGGCCCGAGCCGAAATCGCTGTCGCGCGTGGCGACGAACTGCCCTGCGTTGACGAACACGTCCTGAATCGATGTCAGGCGGACGTTACCCTCGATCACGCCCGTGTTGTTGATAGTGGCGCCGAAAGTGCCCGCAGGCACGCTGGTCGGCTCCCAGTCGGTGACGTTACCGACGAATATCGTGAACTGATCCCCCATGTTGCGGATCAGCCCCGCGTTGTTCACCGTCACACCGCGCTGTGAGCCCAGGATAAGCGCATTACCCTTGCCGATCGCGCCCTCGTACTCATGCCTCCCACCGCCGATCACGGTCACGCCCTTTGCGATGTCAAGCACCGATGCGCCGTAGTCCGAGCCCAGTTCCACCGCGACGTCGTTCCCCGCATCGATATTGCCGGTTAGGGTGAGCCGCATGTCGCCCCGCGCCCGCGCCAGAATGCCGCGCGCGTCGGAGACGACACCCCCATTGACGATCGACACGTTTCCTGCGCCGAGCGCGGAAAGCCCCGCACCCCCGCCCATCGCAGTCAGTTTCCCGGTGCGGATCGTGATGTCCCCTTGATAGTTCAGCGCGGTAACCGCGGTCGATCCCTCCCCCGAAACACTGACCTGCCCGACATCGACCGTCAGCACAGGCGCGCGCTCGGCTGCGCGGAAAGATGCCGCAGGGCGATCGCCGCCGCGCCCCTGCCTGTCGACAACCGCAACGACGCCGCCAGCGTACTTTCCTTCAGCAGTGATCGCCCCGGTCGCGATCACCGAGACATCACCGCCGACACCCTTGGCGCGGATCGCGTTGACGAGATCGCCCCTGGCCGAAACCGCGCCGCTGGTGCGGACGGTCACGGTTGTGCCGGAGGTAGCGCCTCCCACGGCGTAGATGCCATGCGCACCCAGCCCCTGTGTCGCCACGGCACCCGAACTGGAAACCGAGATCGGGCCTTCTCCGAAAGCGAGGACGCCGTAGCTGGCACGGCCGTTCGTCCTGACAGCACCGGAAAGCGCCACGTTCACTCCGCCGGACGCCGCGAACGCCTTCACACCGGCCGAGAAATCACCCTGAGTGGAAACGTCTCCCGCAGTCACTTCGACGTGGCCGTTAAGGGCGCTGGCATAGATCGCCGTCGCGGCAAGACCTTTGGTGGATACCGCCCCACCGGCATGGATGGTTATTCCGCCGTCCTCACCCGGCTCGAACCCGGCAAGAGCCATGATACCGCCGTTGTACTTGCCGGTGGTCGCGATCGCGCCCTTGCTCGTCACCGTGACCTTGCCGTCGATGTCGCGCGCCACCGCCGTGATCGCGGCGCCGGGGCCGTAGAGATCGCCCTGCGACGTGACCGCACCGGTAACGCTGACCACGGCGCTGCCGCCGTCCGCGCGGATCGCGTAGGACACCGGCCCTGCGACGGCTATGTCGTGCGCCACGACCGTTGCCGTACCTCCGGCAATGGCGACGATTCCGTAGAGATGCCCGTAATCGTGCGACGCCTTGATCGATCCGGTGCTCGTCACCGTCACGTCGCCGGCTCCGCTGATGCCGACGATACCGGCCGCTGCGTAGCCGGTGACGTTCAGATCGGTTACGGCGATATCGACGTTGCCCTTGCCGGAACGCGCATAGATGCCCGTGCCGAAGTCGCTGTCGATGTCGACCTTGCTCTGCGTGATGGCGATGGAGCCGTACTGCGTCCGCGCATCGATGCCGTTCGAATAGAGGCTGCCGACCGAGACGGAGCCCTTGCCGTCGATCGTGATATCGCCCGAACTGCGCGCGATGATGCCGCCGCCGAATGCGCCGTCGCTGGCGATGGTGCCGTCGTTGGTGATGGTCAGCCCGGAATCGCCAGACAACGCGGCGATGCCGTAGGAATAGTAGTCGCCGCTGGTGTGGATCGTGCCCTTGTTGACGATCTTCACCTCTTCGCCGACGGCGACAATACCGCTTGAGTAGCTGCCGCTCGTGCTGATGGTCCCATCAACAGTGATGTCGACCATACCCTGCCGCGCCTCGGCGAACACGGCATCGCTGCGACCGCCCTGCGTGGATACGCTACCGGCAGCGATGGTGATGTTGCCGCCGCCCGACACCGCGTAGATGCCGTCGGAGATGTAGCCCTCAGTCGTAATCTCGTCGGCTTCGATAGTGATGTCGCCGTGCGCCGAGAGGGCGTAGATGGCGTCGGCATAATTACCCGAAGTCGCGATCGATCCCGCCTTGATATCCACCTTGCCGACGTCGCCATAGCTCGCGGCAGCGATGCCTGTCCCGCCGAGTCCGCTGGTCGAGACCGAGCCCGCCGTGATGGAAATCCCGCCGGTCCCGCCGTAGCTCACGCCGACGATACCCGCCGACGCCATGCCCGTGGTGCTCACCGCGCCCGCGTCGATCACGACATCGCCATTCCACGAGCGCCCGAACACCGCGTCGGACTGCATCCCCTGAGTCTCCACCGTACCTGCGGTAATGGTGGCGGTCCCGGGCTGGTACACTCCCGCCGTCGCGGCGATTCCGGTAGCGAAATCACCGGTGGTGACGACCTCTCCTGCATCAACGCTGACGTTGTGCCCGGCGCTGGCGACGATGCCGTTCGCCGCCATGCCCTGAGTGCTCACCGTCCCAGCAATCACTGCGGTGTTGCCGCCAAGACTGGAAGCGATGATGCCCGTGCCGTAGAGCCCCCCCGTCTTTATCGAACCCGCATCGACGCGCGTGTCGCCCGAACCCGTCGTCGTGGCGATGACGCCATATGCATAGGCGCCGACCGTCGACAGGCGGTCCACATGGACGCTCGTACTGGCCGAGCCGGAGGCATAGATACCCGCTGCGTAACTGCCGCCCACAGTAATCGTGCCAACGTCCACGGATGCGCTGCCCTGGTCCGAAGTCGCGAAAATGCCGGATGAGCGGTCGTTGTGGACTGAGACCTCGCCTGCCGTGACCGACACGTCCCCAAGCACCGACGCCGCGAAAATGCCGTTGGCGTTGAACCCCTCGGTCTCCGCCTTGCCGACCGAGATGCTGACATTGCCGCTGTAGCCTATAGCAATCACGCCATCCGCATATTCGCCACGCGTCTTCACCGATCCGAGATCGACGTCGATGTTGCCGTTGTAGCCTGTGACTGTCACGCCGTCCGCTTCGTCGCCCCGCGTCGTCACCGATCCGAGATCGACGTCGATATTGCCGGAAACGCTGCCGGCGACGACGCCCAGCGCATGCCCTCCCGACGTGGTGACATCGCCCGCGTGAATGGTGAGGTCGCCCGCCCCGGTGATCCCCGCGATCCCGATCGAGCCGCCTCCGTGCGTGGTGACCGAACTCGCGCCGTCAGCGATGATCGCAGTCGCACCGCCCGAGAAGTTGGTGACGGTGATCCCATTGACGTAGTCATCTCCGGTTTCCAGCGAGAGGCCGTCGCCAAGGCGAACGGTCAGATCGTGCGGAGGCATTTCGTCACCGATCACGTAAGTGACGCCGCCCTCGTAAGCACCGGAGGCTGGGCAGATGACCGTCGTGAGCGTGAGCGGCCCGCATTCCTCGCTCGCCCTGACAGGAGTGCCTGCCAGCAGGAATGCGGCAGCGCCGCCCAGGCAGGTGCCCAGCCGCAACGCCAGGCGTGAAACGGTGAGGTTCGAGGGATTCTTCAGACTGGAACGCGCACGACCGGAATACTGCACAGGATGCTCCTTGCTGCGTGTGCGAGAGCATCGGCGATCCGGCGCGGCTTCGGGCGCTCAACGCGCCTCTAGCGAAGGATCAAACGGCTGCCCCCGTCATTTCGCGCAAACGCCGCCCGGCGTAAAAACCCGTAACTATTCTGTCATGGCGTGAAATATTGTTAACGCCCGACACATGCCGAGACGGCTTTCCGCGCAATATCGCTCTGTCCTCCCGGCAACATCGCGCCGTCCAGTCGCTAAATTGACATGTGCAGGCCGTACCGGGCGACACGGTTCAACCGGGGCTGGGCGGGATGCCGGAAGTTCGTCCAATCGACAGATGGTTCATCGACGAGGTGTTTCCGCATGAGCGGCGCTACCTCGCCGCTGCCCTGCGCCTGACGTCCGACGCGGAGGACGCGCGGGACATCGTCCAGGAGGTGTACCTCAAGCTTTTCGCCATCGACGGCTGGGCAGCCATCGACAATCCGGCGAACTACGTGCTGCGCATGATCCGCAATGCAGCGATCGAGCGCATGCGCCGGGCACGCATCGTCTCGTTCCAGCAACTGGCTGAAATCGAGACATTCGATATTGCCGATGAAGCGCCGGACCCCTTCCGCGAGGCGGCCGGGCGGCACGAGTTGCGCCGGGTCAAGGCGGCGCTCGATACCCTGCCCGAAAGGTGCCGCGCCGTCGTGCTGCGTCGCCGGTTCTCGGAAGAAACGCCAAGCGAGATCGCCCGCGCTACCGGAGAGAGCCTTTCGACCCTCGAAAAGCGCCTTGCACGGGGGATGCAACTGCTCACCGCCGCGCTGTCGATCGATGGCCCGCTTGGTCGGAAAGCCACACGAAAATCCGATATCGTCGATGCCGATGATCCGGTTTCACCTGATGAGGCGGTCAGCCGCTAAGGGCTGGCGCCCTGCCATTATTTTCCTGTAATCGTGATCCCGACATGGAGGTGCGCCGCGCGTGACGCGTCCTGTTAATGAATGGTTTTGGCAGGTACGCGTGGGCATTCGAGGCGACGAAGCGGAAGACGGCGATACGGTTGAGGCGCAGGCGGCGGGCTGGTGGTCGCGCCTGCAGCTCGATACGGCGGATCGTGAGGAATTCCGCCGCTGGCGTGATGCCGATGCACGCCATGCTCTCGCCTTCGCCCGGGTTCAGGCCAGTTGGGAGACACTGGGCGAACAGGATGCGCTTGCGGCTTCGGGACAGGGGCAGACCGACCTGTCCCGGCGACGGTTGCTGAAGGCTGCCTGCTTCGGCGCGGTGTTCGTGTCCGCAGGGGCCGGGCTCTACAGTACGCGCGCGCTCGCGTGGGATCATGCGAGCACGGGTGTAGGCGAACTTCGCCGGATAGCCCTTCCCGATGCAAGCGTGCTGGAACTCAACACCGATACCGCCGTGTCCTGGCATTTCACCAGCGAGTCGAGGAAACTGAGGCTGGATCGCGGCGAGATCGCATTGAGCCTTGCCCGAGGGGCACCGGCGATGCTCTCCGGAGGGCCGGTCACGCTCACGCTGTCGGCAGGGCGCTTCAATGCCCGCCTTGTCGACCAACGTGTGGGCCTGACCGCGCTGGCCGGGCGCGCCATCCTTACCGGCGGCACGTCGCTGCTCGGTGGTATGCCGGGAGGAGCGATCGGGGCAGCAGTTGAAGCCGGGCACAGCGCCGACCTGACCGCGAACGGCCTCACGATGCAGCCGACGACGGCTGAAAACCGCGCCGTGCTGACGGCATGGCAGAGCGGCGACATCGTGTTCCTGAACGAGCGGCTCGAAGACGCGGCCAACGAATACAACCGCTATCTCTCCCGCAAGATCGAGGTCGCACCGGAACTGCGCGACTTGCGGGTGGGCGGACGCTTCACGACATCAGACCCCAGCGCGTTCCTGGATGCCGTGACCCTCGCGCTGAATGCGCGCGTCGATACCAATGCGCAAGGCACGCGGATCAGCGCGGCGAGGTAAATTTTGCGGTACGTCAGGTAAATTTTTCCGGAAACTTGGCGGCCCCGCAGCATGCCAATCGTCCTTTGGGCCGGTGACGCTGATGTCATCTGACCGATCGAAGGAACCGGAATGTTCGGGGCACCCTCTCGCACTGGCATTGCTCATGCCAGCCTTTTCGCCATCGCATGCGTCGTCGCATCGCAGCCCGCCGCAGCCCAAAGCAATACCCAGGCCACTGCGGGCCACGCACTGTCGTTCAACATTCCCGCACAGTCGCTTCCTGCCGCGCTGACGGCATTCGCCAAGCAGGCGGGAATCCAGATCTTCTTCCCCGCCGACCGCATCGCGACCCGGCGCTCCCCCGCGATCAAGGGCAAGTCGAGCACGAAGGCGGCCCTCGCGCGCCTGCTGGCGGGTAGCGGCCTGGAGGTCGCCAGCGAAAGCGGGGGCACCATCGTCCTGCGCCCAGCACGCCAGAGCACTATCGAAGCCGCCGACCGGACCGACAGCGCGCAGGACGCCGCTTCGCGCGCCGAGGAAATCGTCGTCACCGGCTCGTCCCGCAAGGGCACCCTCAAGCGCCAGAGCGACACCGTCGTCAACGCCGTGACCGAGCTTGAAATCAAGCGCCTGCCCAACCTCGGCGTATCGGACGTTCTCCTCCGCCTGCCCGGCATCCGCCGCAACGATACGCAGAGCGGCGAGAACCGCTACGTCTCGATCCGCGGCCTCAACAATGCGGCCGCGTCCCAGTCGATCGACGGTGTGCTGCTGACCACCTACATCAACGGTTCGCGCGCCACCTCGACCGAGGCGCTTGGCGCGAACTTCGTGAAGAACGTCGTCGTCGCCACGACCGTCACGCCTGACATGGATGAGAACGCCAACTCCGGCCACGTCGCGCTGACGACCATCAGCGGGCTCGACGGCGATGGCCAGCACCTCCTCGATGCGCGCGCGTTCATCGGCAGCAACAGCCGTCACGACGGCGACATGGACACTCGCCAGCCGCTGCGCGCATCGGCCACATGGCGCGGCAAGCTTGACGATGAAGGGCGCATCGGCCTTGCGGTCGGCGCAGGCATCGACCGACTCGGGTCGCGGCAGGACGCGATCTCGGTCGGCAGCTACACCGACGTCGCCGGCAACCTGGTGCCCAACGGCGCCCTGACGCGCGGCGCGACCTATACCCGCAGCGAGCGCATCTCGGCGATGGCCCGCCTCGACTTCCGTCCCACCGACGCGCTCTCCCTCTTTGCCGAGTATTTCTACTTCTCGCACGATTTCACCACCGACCAGCGCACGTCGAGCGTCAATGTCTCGGCCGCCACGGCAACCGGTGTCTCCTCGGGTGAAGGACAGTTCAACCGCGCCAGCGCGACGTTCGGCTTCAACCATTCGGAAAGCCCGCTCATCCGCAGTCATATCGCCATCGCGGGTGCGGACTATGCGATCAGCGACAAGGACGCCCTGTCGTTCCGCTTCGGCGCGACGTTCAACCGCGTCAGCGCCTGGGGTATCGCCACCAGTGGCTTCAGCGCCGCGTCAAGCGCACTCACCTCGCCCATCGGCTACAGCTTCGGCGACAACGGGCTGGACTTCACGCCCGGCACCAGCACTGCGCTGGCCGACCCCGCGAACTATCGGCTGGGCGGCAAGGTCACCGTCAACGACGTCCGCAGCACGGACCGGAACTACTTCGCCCGTCTCGACTATGCCCATAATGTGGATACGGGCGACCAGGGCCTCGGCATCAAGGTGGGCGCCCAGCTCAAGACGCTGGACCGCACCAACCGTCAGCGCGGCTATGCCCGCATCCTTCCTTCGGGCCAGTCGATCAGCCTGGCTGACGTAACCGACGCATCCTCGGTTACGCTGTTCGATCCGCTGGACTGGAACCAGGACACCTTCCTGAGCCTGATAAACCAGCGCGGGATCGCCTCGCCGGATGCCAACCGGCTCTATGCGGTCGATCCCGCCGATGGGTACGGACAGAACTTCGACGGACAGGAGCAGATCGTCGACCTCTACGGCGTCGCCTCCTACTCGCTCGATCGCGCCCGACTTTCCGCAGGTCTGCGCGCGGCTCGCACGCACCGCGAACTCGACGACTTCGAACCCGACGCGACCGGCCGCTGGGGTGAGCGCCACTACGAGCAGAATTACTGGCACGTCCTGCCGAGCGTCTATGGCTACTTCGACGCCACCGACCGCCTGAAGCTGCGCGCCGCGTTCTCGAAGTCGCTGGAGCGCCCTGCCATCAACAGCCCTGCCCGCCGCCTCGTCACCAACTACGACACGCCGGTCACGCGAACCATCAGCTACAGCAATCCGTACCTGCTGCCGATCCGCTCGACCAACTTCGATGCATCGGCCGAGTACTACTACGGCAGCCACGACGCCTATTTCTCCATCGGGGCCTTCTCCAAGTACCTGCGCGACATCCCGGCTGTCAGCAGCACGCAGTCGATCGCGGCCGATGGTGTCCGCGAAATCGTGACCTACACCAGCAACGTCACCCAGGTCGGCGACAAGAAGGTCTATGGACGCCTGCGCGGGATCGAGGTCGTCTGGTCGGACCCGCATCTCGGGTTCTTCCCGGAAAGCCTCGGCAATCTGGGGCTGATGCTGTCCTACGACTACATCGTCTACCGCAGCACCGCGATCAATGGAGGCGGCGGCACCCCGCCCAACGACACGCGCCTCGTCGATGCGGCGCAGCGGCATTACGTCAACGCCTCGCTCTCCTACAACTACGGGCCCTTCGCGGCGAACCTGTTCGCCCAGAAGCAGTCGTCGGTTCCCAACCAGACTTACGTTCCAGCCAACGACCGCCGCGTCAGCTACGGCGCCCTGGTGGACCTGCAGGTGAGCTACGCGATCACCCCGAACCTGCGCGTCATGGCGGAAGGGCGCAACCTGTTCGATCAGGAGATCGTCGATCGCATGGGAGTGACGGACTACGGCCCCGCCTATCAGGTCCGCAACAATGGCCGGACACTGTGGCTTGGAGCGCAGTTCACGCTGTTCTGACGGCTGCTTGAACGCGGGGGGCATGGCGATGTCCCCCGCGGCCTTTCGCGCTCAACAACAACCAACCACTTCCCACAGAACCGCAATATGGCTGAATGAACACAATGCTTCACCTGACGGGATAAGCCCATTTCCCGCGCACCGCGCGTACCCGTCAGGAGGATTGCCAATGCCCGTCGACAAGCTCAGTCGCATGGATGCCGCGAACATGCCGGATCAGCAGGCAGGCTGGGACGATGCCGTCAAGCGCGCCCAGGGCGAAACCGGCGCCGAAGGCGAGGGGCAGGTCTTCAAACCCGTCATTTTTGCCGCGAACGACGCGAACTGGCGCGATCAGGCCAACAACGTGCTCGACAAGGGTGCGGGCAGTGACAAAGGTGCCTGGAAAGATCTGTTCCCGGATCTTACCGGTGCTGAGCGAGACAAGGCCATCCGGGAGGCAAACCGCTCCATCACGGCGGTTAACGAACTCAACGACGAGTTCAAATCTCGTAACGACGTGGACGGCTTCTCATTCACCGACGATGGGCTGGTCTTCTACAAGGAGGGCAAAGTCGTCGACGTCCCGAACCTGACCGACGACCAGAAGCTGATGTTCAAATGGCTCGCCAACAATGACGGTCTCGTCAAGGAACTGGGCGGTGGCGACGGCATCGCACTCCAGATGGAAATCGCGCCATGGCTCGACAGCAAGGTCGAGGGGATCAAGTCGGCCGGCAAGGAATACAAGGCGTGGGTCGAACAGAATCCCGGCGCCTCGCACGAACAGCGTGTCGAGAAGCGGCTTGAGCTGATCGGCAAGGCAGGCGAAGGGCTTGTCCCTCAGGATTCGGTCAATCCGGCGCTGAGCCCCACCGCCCCTGAAAAGTCCGGTCCAGCGCTTGAGAAGTGGCTCAAGGCGCACGGAAAGGATGCCGATCCAATGTCGAAGGAGGTGGCAGGCAACGCCGACTACCTCATCGGCCACTGGGATCAGATCACGAACGGCAAGAACGAACTGACGCTCGACGACCTCAAGGCCTATATCAGCGCGCACCCCGAACTTTCTCAGGACGCCAAGGATGCGCTCAACTTCTGGTCGCACCCCGGCATGTTCGACCAGATCGACAGCGGCGGTGACAACCCGGCCATGGGCAAGGACGACGGCATCGTCCTGAAGGGCAACATCGAAAGCTGGCTGGATATCGAAGCGCCGACCAATGCCTCGCAGTTCAGCAACCTGCTCAATGACGCTGCGCTTCAGTCGCTTGGCAACAAGGTCGATATCTCCAACATCGGTCCCGATATCTTCGCCAATCCGAACAACTACACGAAGGAGCAGCGCGCTGCCGTTCTCGTCGAACTGATGAATGCGCGGACGATGATCCACGCCGGCATCCAGTCCGGCGTATGGAGCGACTATGCATCGCAGCTTCGCGTCGAGCATGTCGCCAAAGTCAATCCGGACAGCGACAAGGTCATCGCGGACCTCGATGACAAGATCAACAAGCTCATGGATTCCGAAGGCATCCAGGATTACATGCGTGATGCGACGGGCACCGAGATCAAGAACATTCTCGACGGTGATCCGGGGTTGAAAAGCAGCACCCAGAACTATTTCGACACCCACATCAAGAACGGTTCGGAATTCAAGAACATCAACGAGATAAAAGACTCCAAGGGCAACGCCGTCGGAATCCCCGCCGCGCTCGAGGCGTTCATCAACCAGGCCGAAACGCTGTCCAAGGGCCTCGGCCTCGCGCCGCCGGATCTGCGTGCGATGATTACCGAATCCGGACAGATGCCGGCGGTCGAGCAATACTTCAAAGACAAGATCGTCACCGGCAGCGATTTCTCCGACATGATCGCCAAGGGTATAGACCCGAACATCGCGATGATGTCTTTCGGTGACGAGATCGCCAAGTTCTCCCAGGTTCTCGATCCGGCGCTCGTCGAAAGCACGCGTGATGAGACAACCAGGAAGTTCGGCGAAATCGCGAATGACGCCCTGCTCAACGGCGTGAAGTTCGAGGACATCAAGGCCGCCTACGGCAAGGAAGACGGGACTCTGGATGAGGACAAGATCCGCGAACTCTTCACCACCATGGCGGAGCAGAACCCCGAGCTTTTCGTTGGTCCAAATGGCACTAAGATCACACCGGATCAGGTTGTGGCGATGTTCCGTCAGGCCTTCGACGCGATCCGTCAGGGCGCCAAGGTCACCGATGCTTTCAAGAAGCTGGATTTCATCAAGGATTTGCCGACCAACTTCGTGCAGTCGGCATACGGCAAGGGCATAACGCACCTGCTCAGCGGCACGATCATGGGCGGTGTCACTATCGCGCGCGGCATAAAGTACGGAAACGGTGCAAAGACACCTGCCGACATCGCCGGTATCGTGACCGGCAGTACGATCACCGCCGGGCTTATGATCGAGGGCGGAGCCAAAGCATATAACACCTGGCTTAACGATGTCGGAGCTCAGCTCGAAGCCGAAGGGCGTCTGGGCCCGAAGCCCGGCCCGGATACGCCCGCCACTGAACAACGAAATGCCTATGAGGATTGGAGGAACAGCAAGGCCCAATGGGCCAGCAAGGTCGAGAATGCCGGCAAGATCCTCGGCGGATCGTCCAACATCGTCATGGGTATTTTCAGCATCATCTCCGGCGCAGCCGATATCAAGAAAGGCAACACGGTCGTTGGTGGCGTGAACATCGCCGGCGGCGGTCTCACGCTCATCGCGGGCGGCGTTTCTGCAGCGGAAGGGATCATGAACTTTTTCGGCCTCGGAACACGGCTGGTGCTAAGCAGCATGGGCATGGTCGCCGGCGTCGCGGGCGGTATTGCCACCCTGTTCGGGCTGGGCGCCATGATCGGCCTTCAATACTGGGCCGACAAGCAGCAGGAAAAGATGTTCGAC
Organism: Novosphingobium kaempferiae; assembly: GCF_021227995.1. NCBI lineage: Bacteria > Pseudomonadati > Pseudomonadota > Alphaproteobacteria > Sphingomonadales > Sphingomonadaceae > Novosphingobium > Novosphingobium kaempferiae. Next base: position 5,373,293 of record NZ_CP089301.1, on the reverse strand, counting down.
AAGTTCGCGCGCAACCTCGACGACTTCCTTGGCCAATGGCATATCACCGGCGGGCCGACGCAGGATGGCGACTTCACGCACGAAGACGACTACATCAACTGGGGTGCCGAAAACCCCTGATCGGCTCTGACGCCTAGTTTCCGGCAAGGGCGCGCAGGATGTCCTGCGCGCCCTTCAGCATTCCGAACTGGTCGACCATCAGCGGCACCAGGAACACGGCGTAGAGCAGGATCACGAGGCAGAAGATCAGGTTCTTCACCGAAAGCGACAGGTCGAAGATGTTGAGCTGCGGGCTCATGCGGGAGAGGAACGCCAGCATGACCTCGGCGATCAGCAGCGCCACCACCACCGGCGCGATGAGGACGAGCGCGGTCTGCATGATCCGGTCGAGCAGTCCCAGCACCAATGGGAACGCCCCCTCGCGCAGCACCGGCCCCATGCTCGCCGCCGGCCACAGGTCATAGCTGCGATATAATCCGTCGAGCAGCAGCAGGAACGCGCCCGACATGAAGAACAGCGCGACCATGGTGATCGTCAGCAAGGTCGCCATGATCGTCGATTCCGTGGCGGAGCCGGGGTCCACCAGCTGCGCCATGGTCGAGCCGCGTTGAAGGTCCACAAGGTCGCCCGCCACTTCGGCCGCCCAGAACGGCACGCCGAAGACGAGCCCGATCACGCAGCCTACCGCGAGTTCCTTGATGAGGATCATCGCAATCAGCACCGCGCCCGGCTGCTCTGCCCCCTGCGGCATGGCGTGGAGCACCGACGGTATCATCGGCAGCGAGATCACCACGGCGACCGACGAGCGGATCATGCCCGTGAGCCCGAGCCGGGTGAAGGCAGGCGTCATCATCACCATGCCCATCGCCCGCGCCACCGCCACCGCCGCGCCCGACAGCAGCGTATAGGCGAGCGGCAGCAGCACGCCGGTGACGTAAGTGGCGTCCATCGCGGATCGACTAGCGCGTCAGCGCGGGAAATGAATCGAGCGCTTCCCCGGCAAGCGCCGTGACCTGCGTTGCCAGCAGCGGCCCGAAGAACAGCACGACCAGCAGCACCATCACCAGCTTCACCGCCTGGGGCAAGGTCTGGTCCTGTATCTGGGTGAGCGCCTGGAAAAGCCCCACCGTGAGCCCGATCGCGATCGCCGTGGCCAGCGCCGGGGCGGACACCAGCAGCACGGTCAGCAGCCCGCGATTGATGAAATCGAGGAACATATCCTGATCCACCGTATCAGCCTCCGTAGCTCAGGATCAGGCCGTGCATCAGCCGCGACCAGCCCTCCACCGCCACGAACAGGAATATCTTGAGCGGGATGGAAATCAGCGTCGGCGTCACCATCGACATGCCCATCGCCATCAGCACGTTGGCGACGATGAGGTCCACCACGAGGAACGGGATGTAGAGCAGGAACCCGATCTCGAACGCGCGGGTCAGTTCCGACGACACGAAAGCCGGGATCAGCACGATCAGGTCGTCGTCGCGCAGATCCTCGCGCGCATCCTCCGACCAGACGGTATCGGTCGCTTCCACGAAGAAGCGCCGTTCACGTTCCTTGGCGAAGCGGGCGAGGTAGGTCTGCAACGGCTCGCGCACGGTCTCGGCGGCATCCCGCAGCCCATCTATCGTCTCTATGTCGACCGGCCTGCTTTCCAGCGCATTGTACATGTTCCCCGCCAGCGGCGTCGTCACGTAGACGGTCAGGATCAGCGCGATGCCGTAGAGCACCAGATTGGGCGGAGACTGCTGCACGCCCATCGCATTGCGCAGCAGGAACAGGACCACCGAAATCTTCAGGAACCCGGTCATCGTCACCACCGCGAGCGGCAGCAGGCCGATGAGCGATACAACGATGATGATGCCGATGATGTTGGGCTGAAACTCGTTCATAGTCGCACGGTCTCGTCCGTGCCTGCCAGCCGCACGATGCGCACACCGGTGCCCTCGCCGATACGGACGAGTTCTCCAACGCCGATCCGCGAACCGTTGACGACGAGGTCCACGCTCGCCTGATCCGCAGGTTGCGCGGACAAGGCCAGAATGCTCCCCGGCCCCAGCGCACGCACTTCGCCCAGCGTCATCGTGAGGCGCTGGAATTCGAGCACGACCGTCAGCGGCAGTGCATCCAGCGCCACATCGTCGAGCGCGTCCATGGCATCCATCCTTCCCGTAATCGGTGCGCGCTGTGGCAGCGGCGCGAAATGTCCGTCGAGCACCAAACCCTTGTCGCTGCGGCGCAAGGGCGCCGCCTGAGCGCCTGCAAGGGTCAGCAGCGGCTCGACCCGATCCAGCATGACCACGTCGCCCGGCCGCAGACTGCGTATGTCTGCGACAGTGAGTTCCTGCCGCGCAGCCTCCGCGCACAACAGCAACGGCAGTTGGGTCGGGTCGGCCGCTGTCACCGGTGCAAGTCGATCGAAATGGTCGGCCAATGACAGCGCAAGCTTGAGCGGCAGTTCCAGGACCAACGGCATGGCATCAAGTCGCATGCCGATACTGACCGGCTCTACCGAAGCACCGCCCGCGCCAAAGGTGATCGGCGCAAATCCGGCGTCCTCGATGCAGGTGAGCAGGTCCAGCATCGCGAATTCGAGCAGCAGCGCGAATGCCTGCGGATCGGGCTCCTGCGGCCACGTCTCCAGCGGAGCGATGCTCCACGCCGCCAGATGTTCCGGCAGGCGCACGCAGCACCCCGCTTCCGCAACGGTGAACGGCAGCGCAAGCCACTCCGGCTCGGACGCGACCATGGTGTCGAGGACCAATGTGACGGCCCTGCCACCCACCGTGGCGACCACAGGCGGGCGGGTGCGCGACAGGCGGTTAAGGATGTCCACCGCGTCTGCTGTGACCTGATGCAGGCGAGACGGCCACGGTCCGGGCTGGAACGGCAGATCCATGTGCTCTCTCAGCATGGCCGCGGTCCCCCCAGATCCTCGCTTTCCATCTCTTCCGCCAGTTCGCGCTCGCGGACGTCACCGCGAAGAGCGTCCGCCAGCGCCAGATCGATGCGGTCCCGCTCCCGCAAACGCTTGCGCCAGGCCGTTCGCAGATCGTCTAGCCGCACCCGCCGCGCGGCGACCGCACACTCTGCCTCACCAATCCGCACCAGCAGGTCGCTGCGCGCAAGATCGGCATTCAGAAAGCCGGCGCGAACACGGCCAAGCTCCGCCTGTCCCATGGCATCGAGCCCGAGCGCCTGCAGGAGATGCAGTTCGCGCAGTTCGACCTCCTGGTCGTGCCTGCGCGCGGCATCCCGAGCAGCACCAGCCTCGGTTTCATCAACCGCGAGGCGCGCCGCCTCTGCAATGACGCCTGCCTGCGCCCGTTCCTCGCGCAGCCTGCGGATGGCTGCGATGGCCTCGATCTCTGCAGAACGCTTCATGCGACGATGGCCCTCATGCGAGAAACCGTGTTCTCGAAACCGCTGACTTCGCCGGATGGCTGGCGCAGGAACGCGTCGATCACCGCGCGGCGGGCTACCGCAGCATCGGCGCGCGTGTCGGCACCAGCCGCATATTCACCGATGCGGATCAGCAACTCGATCTCCTGGTAGGCAGCCATGTGATCGCGCACTGCCGCCGCAAGCCGGCGGTGCTCGGCAGAGGCGACGGCGTCCATCAACCGGCTGCGGCTCCGGAGCACGTCGATCGCCGGGAAGTGATTGCGCTGCGCCAGATCAGGCGACAGCATCAGGTGCCCGTCGAGGATCGACTTAACCTCCTCCGCCACAGGATCCTGCGCTCCGTCGCCTTCGGTCAGCACGGTGTAGAGCGCGGTTATCGACCCACGGCGGCCGGTTCCGGCCCGCTCCAGCAGACGCGGCAGAGCCGCGAAGAACGAGGGCGGATAGCCCCGGCGGGTCGGCGGTTCTCCAGCGGCGAGACCCAGTTCGCGCTGCGCCCGCGCGAAGCGGGTGATGGAATCGAGCACCAGCAGGACGTGGCGCCCCTGATCGCGGAAATGCTCGGCGATCGTCGTTGCGGTGTAGGCCGCCTTGACGCGCTCCATCGCCGGGCGATCCGACGTCGCCATGACCGTCACCGAGCGCGCGCGGGCGGCATCGTCGAGATGCACCTCCACGAATTCCCGTACCTCGCGGCCACGCTCGCCGATCAGGCCGATCACGATGACGTCCGCCTCGGTCCCCGTGACGAGCGAGGCCAGTAGCGAGGACTTGCCCACGCCCGCTTCGCCGAACAGGCCGATACGCTGCCCGCGCGCCACCGTGAGCAGACCGTCGATAGCCCGCACGCCCAGCCGCAGCGGATGCGCGATCCGCGTGCGCTCCAGCGGATGCGGGGGGGCGGCATGGACCGAGCGCATCGGCGTGTCGGGCGGCAGCGCCGGTCCGTTGTCGAGCAGTCGCCCGAGCGGATCGACCACGCGGCCGAGCATCGCGGCTCCGACCGGAACCCGCAGCGCATCACCGGATGCGAGCACCTGCGTATGCACCGACATGCCGTCCAGATCGCCGATCGGCGCAAGGATCGCCTCGTCGCCGGTGAGGCCGATCACTTCCGCAGGCACCATGCGCTGCCCCGCCGGATCGCGCAGCAGGCACAGTTCCCCGATGCGCGCGGAGGGCAGGCTCGCCCGCACGACGACGCCGCGAATCTCACGCAGACGGCCATGGACCGGGTGAAGGTCGATCTGCCCGACCGCTTCGACGAGGCCGGGCAGCAGTCCCTGAAGTCTGTGCGTCGGATTACTCACGTCAGCGCACCCGCCATGGACTCACCGAGCATTTCCCGGACGACGGCGAGTTGGGTATCGACACCCGCATCGATGCTGCCGGTCTCGTCGGAGACGAGACACTGGCGTGAGCCCAGATGCCGGTCGGGCACGACTTCGATGCTTCGTGCGGTGCCGAAATGCTCCTCCACGAATGCCTCGACGTGCGGCACCATCGCCGGTGCGACCGTTACGGTCAGATCGCGCTCCTGCCCGAAGGCCGCGAGCGCCGAGCGGATCGCCGTCCCGACGAGATCGCGATCGTCGAAACCGTTGAGGATTCGCGCAACGACGGTCAGGGCAAGGTCCGTCAGATCGTTTTCGATCCCCGCGAGCAGGCAACCGGCATCCAACCGGGCCTGCTCGAGCAGGCGGGCACCTTCGTCCGCCCCGACCCTGTGGCCTTCCTCGTAGCCTTGCCGCCGGGCGGCTTCGACTTCGGTCGCGGCGGATGCGCGTATCCGGGCGGCTTCAGCCTGCGCCTGGCGGAGCACGGCATCAGCATCGAGCCAACGCACGGCATCATCCGCCCGCAGGATTCGCTGCGCCGGAATGGCGGGAAAGATGCTCATCCCTGAAACTCCGCTACCGCAACGCGCCTCAGAATTGCGGCTCCCTCGGCAAGAACATCGAGATCCTGCGTGTCGGGCACCAAGGCGTCCGATGGCCACTTGAGCCGCAAGTGCGCCTGCACGGGTGCCGGTTGAGCAGCGATCCAGGCCGCTATACAGCCCCGACCATCCGCACGCAGCGCGACGTCAAAAGCATCGATCCCCTCCGGCATCATGCGGTCGAGAGCGAGGTCGGACAGCATGCGGGCCAACGCCATCGCGTTCGAACCGAACCGGTCGATCATGGCTGCGACGACGTTCCCCCGGATCTCGCGCAGGATCGCGGACGACCAGACGACAGCCCCGCAAGGGACCGCGAACGCTTCCAGCTCATCGCGATCGAGCGCGGCAAGCCGGCGATCCACGGGGTCCGCGATGTGCAAGTCGGAAAGGCGATAATGCCGCATCGCCAGTTGATGCAGCCGGGGCGCGAAGCGCTCGCTTGCCGCCATGGCCGTGGCGACGCCGGACGCCCCCGCACCGGCGAAGCAGGCGGCAAGCCGCTCGGGATGGATCGCGAATTTCATGCCCGGCACTTTCAGTTCGGCGACGCCAGCTTGTAGATTTCCGCCTGCTGTCGGCGGAGCACGAATGCGGCGGCGACAGCGCCGAACGCGGCCGCAAGCAGCCCGAGCAGGCCGAAGGTCCAACCGGCCCGCGTCACGCTGGACGGCGCCATCGCGAGGCCCATGAAGTGAACGAGGCGTCCGTCGCCAACGGAGGCAGCCTCTCCCGGCACCGCCACCGTGACCACCGACACGCGGTCGTAGCTCAGACCGGCCACGCTGCCTGCGACCAGCGACTTGATGCGCGGCACCAGCGGGCCCACGGCGAGTGCCGGCTCATGGCGGATGAAGACCGAGGCCGAGGACGGCTGCGCATCGCGGCGCAATGGATCGCTCGACGGCAGCACCACATGGACGCGCGCGGACACGACGCCATCGATCTCGGACACCGTCTCGGACAGTTCCTCCGACAGCGCATAGAGCATCTGCGCGCGCTCCTGCGTGGGCGACACGACGAGGCCGTCGCGCTTGAACACCTGCCCCATCGATTCGAACTGGCGGTGGGGCAGCCCTGCCCCTTCGAGCACGCGCACGGCCTCGGCGAACCTGCCCTTGTCGACGTGGATCGCGATCCTGCCGTCTTCCTGCTGCACGCGCGTCGCCGGAATGCCCTGATCGTCCAGCGCAGCCAGCATCGCGTTCGCCTCCCGCTCGGGAAGGTTCGCATAGAGTTCGGTATCGCAGCCGCACAGCAGGAGCGCCGCCGACATAACGAGTCCGGCCATGGCGCAGCGCACACCAACCCGCCTTCGCATTGACCCTCTTTCCGTCATGTCGTCACTGTCCGCGCAACAGCGTGTTCGCCGCGCCCGAGACCTGCGTACCGCCACGGACCACAAGCTGCGTCTCGATCGAGTAGTTGAACACCGCACCGAGCGACGTGATGATCCGGTCGATATGCGAAGGCTGCCCGCCGCCCGCGCCGCCTTCGATGCTGGACGCGCCACCGCGCGGTGCGGTGACCTGGATCGCGTCCGCGCCATCGCGCAAGGGCGACTTTTCGGCGAAGCGGCTGACGCGCTCCATGTAGCCGCCGAGGTTGTCGAGCACCATCGAGCCGAACTGACCCGGACTGGCTGCATCCTGCGTGCGCTCGCGCGCCTCTGCGGCGATCTTGTCGAAGACCGCCGCAGAGGCGTTGTGCGAGGGAGGCTCCGCCATCGCCGAAAGCGGCACGACGGGTATCGTTCCTGGTGTCATGGCATCAGCCTCCGCGCCTGCCTCACTCGTCCGACATGGCTTCGCCGAGGATGTCGTTGGCGCGTGGCATGATGATCATCTGGCCACCGGCGACGACCATTCCTTCGACCATGGCGTCCTCGAAGCCTTCGGGCAGATCGTCCTCGGCCGCAGCGGCGCGCGCGCTTTCAAGCGCGCCTTCGAATTCGGCCTGACCGGAAATCTCGGAGAGATCGCCTGCACCGGAAACGGGATTGACGGGCATCTTTATCTTCCTTTCGCTGCTGGGTTGAAATCAGGTGTTGGGCCGGGAGACGGAGACCGTCTCCATGCGGGAATTACCGCGATGAATGCGGACCTGCGCGCCTCTGGGCTCGCTTCGGGGAGGTGGCATGCGCGCCCCTGAAGGAGCGGCGGCCGCAGGCGGCGCGTCGGACTGCATCTGCTGCACGACCTGCTCGACGGCGCCGACATAGGCAGGCGGCCCCGATACCCGCACGATGCGTCCGTCGGCCGACGGGCTGAGGACGAAACGCCCGTCGGCAAGGCCGAGGGTGCGCACCTGCCCAACGATCCGCCCGCCGCTGGACCGTCCCGCATCGAGGATGCGCGTCACATATTCGGACTGCGCGCAGACGTGCAGCACGAACCCGTCGAAATACCAGCCGAGGCCGCCGGAATCGGCGACCATGTCGAGGAAATCGCCCGCCGTCTCTCCGCGCAGCGGCCCCTTGATGCGGCCGCGAACCGATTTCGAGACCTGCACGGGGACGCGCATGTTGCGCCCGAATTCGGCGAAGACGTTGCGCGTGTCCTGGGCGATCACGACGTAGGGATAGGGCGCGAAGGCCCATTCGGGCCGCGCCTCGGCCGGCGAACACAGTGCGCCAGACAGCGCCACGGACATCATCGCGCAGACCAGTCGCGGAGCAGAAAGCGCCCGTATCACGCCACTTCTCACATTTTCCAACTTTGTGGGATGAAGACCTGACGCTAGCATCGAAAGCGATCCGCTTTATATAAAGTGATAATGATCGTTATTTATTCATAATAACTATCTCCAATTACTTCTCGTAAATGACGATTTTCTTTCATATCAGCAAATTATATTTTAATTCTCTGAAATATTTTTGCCATTCTCGCGGTGATAGATACTTCCAGCATCAGGACAGAAGGAGCAATCCGACTGTCAGGGTGTCACGGAAGGCCGCGTCAGGGACTTCGCAACGTCGCGGATCTTCCAGTGTGTCTCACCGAGGGGTCTTCCGACCCCTCAGCCAACGATGGAGAACGACATGTCCGTAGCCCCCGCCGCTTCGACCGGTGCCGACGCCGCGATCGCCAAGATGGAAGCCGCTTTCGACGCCGCCATCGAGAAGTCGGCCAAGATCACGGAAGTGACCACCGAGAAGAAGACCGAGCTCGACGCCACCAAGCAGCGTCCGCAGAACTGATCCGGTGGAAGCCGTGGGCATCGCCCATGGCTTCCCCTCCGTCACCTGGCCTCCGTCGCATCATCCACCGCGACGGGGCCGGGCGACGCGTCCATGAAGTTTCCTGCCGTTGTCCCGAAAGATCGCCCTCATGCCGCTGGCGCGCACGCTGGCTCCGCTCGGACGCCCGGCGCCGAGTCCCGGCGTCGGTGCAGCACCGCGCCCCGGCACGCTGAACGCTCTCGTTCTTGCCCCGCCCTTCGAACTCGAAGTGCTCTCGGGCATCCAGCAGGGCGTCAAGATCGAGATCGCAGGCCCGACGTGCCTGATCGGGGCATCGACCGAATGCGATGTGGTGCTGGCGGGTACGGGCGTTGCCGACCGCCATTGCCGCATCAGCCTCTACGCGTGGAAGGCTGCGGTGGAGGCTCTCGATGGCGATGTCGGGCGCGAAGGCCAATCGACCGTCGTGGCGGGATATGGATGTCGCGCCGAACTGCCGATGGACCTGCTCCTTGGCGAGACCCGCATCCGCATCTCCCGCAAGGCAGGCTCGTCGCGACGGTTGAAGCCGCTGCTGATCGGCGCCGGAGCGTTCGCGCTGCTGACCATCGTCACCATGTTCGCCTCGCGCGCGACCGAGCCTGATTACGATGCAGCGCGCCAGCGGAGCGCCGCTTCCCGCTTCCCGGACCGCGCGCCCTACGCTGCCAGCCCGGAAGCGATGCGCCAGCTTCGCGCGCGGATCGAGGAAGCCGGTCTCTCGTCGCTCAGCGTGACGGCTGCGGATGGCCGTATCGAGGTTGCGGGCGAACTCGTCCCGGCGGAAATGGCGAAGTGGACCGAGATCGAGCAATGGTTCGACCGCACGCATGGCCGCGATCATCTGCTGTCCAGCATGGTCGAGCCCGGCGACGGCACCGCCGCACCGCAAATCCGCCTGCAAGCGATCTGGCTCGGCCCGCAGCCCTACGTGATCGACCGCAGGGGTGAGCGCATCTATCCCGGCGGCGCGCTGGAGGACGGCTGGGTGCTCAAGTCCATCGACACCGAACGCGTGACGGTTTCGCGCAACGGGCAGGACATGGCGATCGTCCTATGATCCCGCACCTGCCACCCGTTTCGCCGCAGTCCTCCTCGGGCGCGGCACAAGCCGAGCGCCGCCGCATCGATCCCGCGCTGGCCGAAGCCTGGCGCCGGGTGCAGCCCGGAGCCGACCCCGCCGCCGCCTTCGACGCGCTGGTGCGCCAGAAGCGGGACGCCGACGCGACGGTGCGCCGGTCACTGGCGCAGGAACTCGACGCCCTGACCGCGCCCGACTTGTCCGATCCGACGGTCTTCGGCGGGCCGCGCAGCCTGCAACTGCTTCGCCATGTCGCCGACACCCTGCTCCCCGCCATCGACGTGGACGAGGAGACCCGCTCGGTCACGCTCGCCCTCATCCGCGAGGAGATCGAGGCGCGCGTGGCCTGCGACCTGCAGCGCCAGATCGACGCGCCGCAGCCGTGAGCCGGTTGCCCGCCGCCCCTCCCGCCGATCCCGATACGCGATCGGCCGCGACGCTGCTCCACTCGACCGGCTACCTGTGCCTGCGCGCGGGGAGAAACCGGCGGGCGCTGGCGTTCCTGCTCGTCGCCCACCGGATCGCGCCCGCCGAGCCCGCCATCCTGCGCGCGCTTGCGGTCGCCTTCCTGGCCAACGGAAGTCCCCGGCAGGCCCTGGGCGCGCTCGACCAGATCGCCCCGATGGAACGGACGCAGTCGCCTGCCTTGCAGCTTCTGCGCGCCCGCGCGCTCCGGCTGGCCGGGCATGACGGCGAGGCGCGCGCCGCTTTCGCGATCTATCTCTCGCTAAGGAAGACGCCATGAGCGCGCTGCGTTTGCGCCTCGACGCCCTCGCCCGGTCGGCGACGTACCGGTCCGACGTCGTCGTCGCCGCGTCCATGCTGCTCGCCATAGTGATGATGCTGATCCCGCTGCCGACCGCGCTGGTCGACACGCTGATCGCGGTGAACATCTCCTTCAGCCTGCTGGTGCTGATCGTCGCCATCTGCATGGGACGCCCGGCGGGGTTCTCCTCACTGCCGCCGATCATCCTGCTGGCGACGCTGTTCCGCCTGTCGCTTTCGATCTCGACCACGCGCCTGATCCTGCTCGACGGCGACGCGGGGCAGATCGTCGAGACGTTCGGGCGCTTCGTGATCGGTGGACAGGTGGTGGTGGGGCTGGTGATCTTCCTCATCATCACCACGGCGCAGTTCCTCGTCATCACCAAGGGCGCCGAGCGCGTGGCGGAAGTGGCGGCGCGCTTCACGCTGGACGCGATGCCCGGCAAGCAGATGTCGATCGACACCGACCTGCGCAACGGCGACATCGACCAGACCGAGGCCCGCGCCCGGCGCGGCCGTCTGGAGCGCGAGAGCCAGCTTTACGGCGCGATGGACGGCGCGATGAAGTTCGTTAAGGGCGATGCCATCACCGGGCTCATCATCGTGTGCATCAACCTCATCGGCGGGCTGATGACGGGGATGCTCCAGAAGGGCATGAGCTTCGGCGACGCGGCGACGACGTACTCGCTGCTGACCGTGGGCGACGGCCTGATCGCGCAGATTCCGGCGCTGCTGATCTCGGTGGCATCGGGCACCGTCGTCACCCGCGTCACGAGCGACCGGGACGAGGGGCTGGGCTCCGAGATATTCCAGCAGCTCGGTGCGAGCGAGCGGCCGCTGGGGCTGGCTGCCGCCGCCGTGACGGCGGGCGCATTGGTGCCCGGTTTCCCCACGATGGTCTTCCTGATCCTCGGCGCCTGCTTCGGCGGTGCGGCGTGGATGGTGCGGGCGCGACGGCTGCGGGCGGAGACGGCGCTGGACGAGAGCGCGCCGGTTCCGGAGACCGAGGCTCTCGCCGATGAGGCCGGGGATGCCCTGCCCGCGCCCGTGCCGATGACGTCGGACGGGCCGACGCGGGTGCGGCTGGTGATGCGGGTCGGGCTCGGGCTGGCGGCTCAGGTGCCCGGCACGCGCTTCGTCGCCGAGGCGGACCGCCGCCGCGACGACCTGCTCGCCGATCAGGGGCTGGAGATGCCCGCCGTCGAATGGCACCCCGACGCCAGCCTGCCCCCGCAGCGGATGCGCATCGACCTTGAGGGCGTGCCGGTGACGGTGGGCGAGATACCCGAGGGCTGCCTCCTCCTCGACGACGACGCCGCGCACCTCGACCTCGCCGGGATCGCCTGGCGCGAGGGACCGTCGGCAGGCCTGCCCGGCCCATCGCGCTGGGTCGCGGCCGCAGATGGCGCGGCGTTGCAGGCGGCGGGGATCGCGACGCTCGCGCCGGTGGAGGTCATGAGCCGGTGCCTCGAACGCGTACTGCGGGGCTATGCGGCGCACTTCATCGGCTTGCAGGAGACGCGCGAGATGCTCTCGGCGATCGAGGGCGACCATGGCGAACTCGTCAGGGAAGCCAGCCGCCTCGCCAACATCAAGCGGCTCGCCCAGTTGCTGCGCGGGCTGGTCGAGGAGAACGTGCCGATCGGCAACCTGCGCCTGATCCTCGAGGCGGTGGTCGAGTGGGCGCCTGCAGAGAGCGACGCGGCACAGCTTGGCGAGCGCGTGCGCGCCGCGCTCGGGCGGCAGATTTGCCACCGCCATGCCCAGCTCGACCGGGTGCTCAGCGCCTGCGTGCTGACGCGCGCGGTGGAGCAGGCGATCCGCGATTCGCTGCGGCAGGGCGCGGTCACGCTGTCGGGCGAGAAGGCGGAAGCATTGCAGCGGGACTTGCGTGAGATCGTCGAGGGCCAGCCGCAGCCGGGCATGGTCGTGCTCGTCTCCTCCGACCTGCGCCGCCCGCTGCGCCAGTACCTCATGCGCGCCGGAATCGAGGTTCCGGTGCTGTCCTATGCCGAGATCGCGCCCGAATATGCGGTGCAGTCGGTCGCCTCGCTGGCGCTGCCCGCGCCCGAGGGGCTTGCGCTGACCGCGTGAGCCCGCGCCGATGAGCGACAGCAGCGAGGAGAAGAGCCTCCCCGCGTCCGACAAGAAGATCCGCGACGCCCGCCAGAAGGGGCAGGTGGTCAAGAGCAAGGATCTCGTCACCGGCGTGGCGCTGGCTGCGAGTTCGATCTACCTCGGCTGGGCCATCCCCGCCATCGGCGACCGGGTGCAGGCCCTGCTGGGAGCAGTGGCCGAGCGTACTTACACCGAGCCTTTCGATCAGGTCTGGCCGATGGCGCTCGACCTCATGCGGCAGGTGCTGCTGGGCGTCGCACTGCCACTGCTCGCGATCACGCTGGCCGCCGTCGCGTTGACCAATCTGACAGTGATGCGCGGCTTCGTGTTCTCGGTCACACCGCTCACGCCCAACTTCAAGCACGTAAATCCGGCCGAGGGCGTGAAGCGGATCTATTCGATTCGCGGGCTGATCGAGTTCGCCAAGTCGCTGGTGAAGATCGCCGCGCTGCTCGTCGCCTTCGTCATCGTGTTCCGCTCGCACCTGCAGGATCTGATGATGCTGTCGAGCTGCACGGCCTCGTGCCAGCTCGCCGCGTTCGGGGCGATGGTGCGCCCGCTGATGGCGACGGCGCTGGTGGCGTTCATCGTCGTCGGCCTGATCGACGTGCTCCTCCAGCGCTGGCTGTTCCAGCGCGACATGCGCATGACCCGCAGCGAATCGAAGCGCGAGCGACGTGACATGGAGGGCGATCCGACGATCCTGCGCCAGCGCCGCCGCCAGCGCGAGGAGGCGCACAGCCAGTCGAGCGCGCGCGGCGTCGCCAAGGCCACGCTGCTGATCGGCGCGCCGGGGCTATGGACCGTGGGCATCCGCTACGTGCGCGGCGAGACGCCGGTTCCGGTCGTCGTCTCCCGCGCCGAACCGGGAGAGGCCGCCGAAACCATCGAACGCGCGCGCGCCGCCGGAGTCACCGTCGTCCGCGACGACGCGCTCGCCCAGATGATCGCCCGCACCGCGCGTACCGGCGAGCCGGTGCCGCGCCATGCCTTCCAGCAGGTCGCCGATCTGCTGGTTTCCGCGGGCATGATCTAGTTTCGGGACAGCGTGCGAAAGATTCTTTCGTGCCTCAACCCTCGTATAAATCCGCGGATTTTCAGGAGGTTCATCCAAAGATGAGGTGAACATGAAGATCACGCGACTCAGGTGTCATCAAACCTCCATACAACTGTCGTGATGCAGCCATATTAGCCAGCCCGAGACAGACATATCCTGTCAAAAAAGGGTGGAATTTCATCATGATAAACAAGATGGCCCGCGCAACGTTGCTTGCCGGCTCGATGCTCGCCAGCATGACTGCGACGACTGCCTGGGCCGACGAGGCCGCAGCGGTGAGCGCGGACACCACCGCAGATGCCGCCGATTCGGGCATCGGCGACATCGTCGTCACCGCGACCAAGCGCGAGACGAACCTCCAGGAAACCCCGATCGCCATCGCGGTCGTGAACCAGGAGGCGCTCAAGGAGCGCCATGTCCAGAGCCTTTATGACCTCGCCGACGGCGCCGTGCCGTCGCTGCGCGTCGCAACCTTCGAAGCCCGCCAGAGCGCGCTGACCATCGGCATCCGCGGCATCGTGCCGCTCGACGCCAACCAGCCCGCGCGTGAGCAGGGCGTCGGCATTTACGTCGATGGCGTCTACATGGGCCGCCAGCACGGCCTCAACGCGGCGCTGTTCGACATCGAGCGCGTCGAAGTGCTCAAGGGCCCGCAGGGCACCCTGTTCGGCCGCAACACCGAGGGCGGCGCCCTCAGCATCGTCAGCAAGGCCCCCAGCGGCGAGTTCGGCGGTCGCATCGACGGCGGCTACGGCAACTACGGCGCCTACACCGGCGGCATCCACCTCGACCTGCCCGAAATGGCCGGTTTCTCGGTCAAGCTGGACGGCATCATCCAGCACCAGGATCCGACCACCAAGAACCCGCTCGAAGGCCAGGCCGGCTTCAACCAGTACCACCGCAAGGGCGGCCGCGTCGCGGTCCGCTGGCAGCCGACCAGCAACATCACCAACGATTTCGCCTTCGACATCGCGCGTGACGAGAACACCCCGTTCTACAGCCAGCTGCTGAACTACAACCCCAACGGCTGCGTCGCCGGAACCCAGGCCGCCAGCGCCGCCTGCGCCCTGCCGGGCACCAACTACACCAACCTGACCGGCGTGGTTAAGCCGCTGCTTCCGGGCGTCGTGGTCAACGGCAAGACCCGCATGAAGGTCGCCGACATCGGCGTGCCGCAGCAGCCCAGCGTCGACAAGACCCACGGCTTCACCAACACCTTCAAGTGGGAAGCGACCCCCGAGCTGGAAATCCGCTCGATCACCGCATGGCGCGGCGTCGATGCGACGCAGTGGGACAACTCGGGCGGTGCGCACCGCGTCCCGGTCGTCACCCTGACCTCGGCCTGCACCGAGGCGAAGCCCTGCGCGTTCAGCCGCTACAGCCTTGCCGACCTGCGCCAGCGCCAGTTCAGCCAGGAATTCCAGGCGGTCGGCACCATCGGCAAGATCGACTACGTCGCAGGCCTGTTCTACTTCAACGAGCACGTCAGCGACGACGCCGCCACGCCGAACTCGAACGGCGTCTACCTCAATGCTCAGGGTCAGGCTGTCTACACGATCCTCGATCCCTGCACCGGCTCGGGCGGTTTCGGCTCGACGGTGGGCTGCCGCTCGATCGACCGCGCTTCGGAAGTCTGGTCGAAGAGCTACGCTGCCTATGGCCAGCTGACCTACAACGCCACCGAACAGCTCCACCTGACCGTCGGCGGCCGCTTCACGCATGACGAGAAGAAGGGCGTCCTGCACTTCTCGCGCAACGTGAACTACGACACCGACACCGCGAAGGCGGCGGCGGCAGGCTACAAGCCGCTCGACAAGAAGTGGGATCGCTTCAACCCGATGGTCACGCTGGCCTATGACGCCACCGACGACCTGCACCTCTACGCCAAGTATGCGACCGGCTACCGCGCCGGCGGCGCCAGCTCGCGCACCGCGAACTACCAGGCGTTCGATCCCGAGGACGTGAAGTCCTACGAAATCGGCCTCAAGAGCGACTTCTGGGATCACCGCGCCCGCTTCAACCTGGCCGGCTACATCATGGACCGCAAGGACAGCCAGGTCGACATCAGCTCGATCCAGTCGTTCAACGGATCGAACTTCAACAACCTGGTGACGATCAATGCTCCGGGCACGACGAAGATCCGCGGCATCGAGGCCGACCTCACGCTCGAACCGGTCGAAGGCCTGGTGCTGAACGCATCGTATGCCTACACCTACACGAAGATCCCGCTGGTTCCGATCACCTACACCGGCACCAACGGCGTCTCCACCACGGTCGACCAGCGCTTCTACATCGTGTTCACCCCGCGCAACGCGGCGAGCGGCTCGATCGACTACACCCTGCCGATCGGCGGCGGCGACACGGCGGTCAAGTTCCACCTCGACGGCAACTACTCGCAGGCGACCCAGGCCTTCGACCAGTTCGCCACGAAGAACGATGCCTCGCTGATCTTCAACGGCCGCGTTTCGGTGGCTGGCATCCCGGTTGCGGGCGATCGCAAGATCACCATCGGCCTGTGGGGCCGCAACATCTTCAACGAGCAGTATGTCTTCCGTCGCGACCCGTCGAACAGCCTCCCCGGCGCCCCGACGACCAGCGCGACCACGGGCAGCATCGCCAACATCCTGGGCGACTACGGCAACTTCAACGCGCCGCGCACCTTCGGTGTGGATGCGAGCTTCTCGTTCTGACGAGCTTCCCGGACCTTCGGGTCCGGGGACAAACGATAGCCCGAGCGGAGCGGCCTCCTTCACGATGAGGGGGCCGGTCCCAGGTCACTCGAGCAATCGCATACTCGACCGGTGTGATGCCCCCGCGTCACACCGGTCATTTGTTTTCCGGCCCATCGTTTGTGTCAGGCAGGCAGGGTCACGACGATGCGAAGCCCCGGCGCCGCATCCTCCAGCGCCAGCCCGCCGCCGTGGAGCCGCGCTATCGCGTCCGCCAGCGGAAGGCCAAGGCCGTGCCCCCGGTGGCGATCCGCGCCCCGGCCGCTGCGATCCAGCCGCCCGAAGCGGCGCATGACCTTCGCCCGCTGCTCGCGCGGGATGCCCGGGCCATCGTCCGCCACGATGGCGGCAACGGTCCTGCCCCGCTGCTCGACCGACAGCCGGATCGTCGTTCCCGCCGGGGTGTGCATGACGGCGTTCTCGGCAAGATTGGCCAGGAGCTGCGTCAGCAGTTGCCGATCGCCGACCATGGGCACGGAGACATGGGGCGCGAGCTCGACGTTATGCCCACGTTCGTCCGCCAGTGGACGCACCATTTCGGCGACATCCTCGGCAAGCGCGGCGAGGTCCAGCGCCTCGAAACCGGCACGGCGCGATCCGCTCTCGATCTCGGCGATGCGCAGCATCGCGGCGAACATGCCGAGCAGGTCGTCGGCCTGCTCGCGCGCAAGCTCGATCTCCGCGTGCAGCGGCCCGGCGTCGGCGCGCTCCTCCAGCATGGCCAGTTCGTTGCGCAGGCGGGCGAGCGGCGTGCGCATCTCGTGCGAGACGTCGTTGGTGACGTTGCGAATCTCGGCCATGAGCTGTTCGATGCGATCCAGCATCCGGTTGAACGCCGCCGCCTGCTGGTCGAACTCGCCCCCGTCGCCCGCGACCGGCACGCGCTGGCACAAGTCGCCCTCGATGATCGATTCCGCCGTCTGCCGCACCTCGCCGATGCGACGACCGACGAGGCCACGGAACAGCAGCAGGCCGGTCAGCACCACCAGCACGATGGCCCCGAACCCGGCGACGTAGATCAGCCGGCGGGCCGAAGTGTAGTTGTCGATCGGCTCGGTCTCGGCGAAGACCGCCAGCCGCATGCCCCCGGCAAGCTCGCGCACGAACACGCGGCCCGCGCTCAGGCCCTCGATGCTGTCGGCGTCGTCGAGGCTGGAAAAGCCGAGCGGAAGCTGCCGGGTGAAGCGGGTGTTGCCCGCGATCATCCTCCCCTGCGGATCGGTGAGCAGTATGCCGAGGTCCGCGGTGTCCCTGCGCCCGGTCAGGTCGTCTATGCGTCGGCTCAGTTCAGTTCTGTGCACGGTCGTATCGAGCGGCGCGATCTCGTGGCTTTCGAACTCAATGCGTTGATCTACAAGCGCATTTATGGTCGATCGCGTGGCGATGAAGGTCGCCAGCCCGGCCGTCGTGGTGACGCAGAAGAACAGCGCCAGGAAGGCGATGGTCAGTCCGCGCAACGACCGGGGGATCATGCTCATACCTGCAGGACGTAGCCGATCCCGCGCACCGTGCCGATGGGATCTTCCCCATATTGCAACAACTTGACGCGCAACTGCCGGATATGGGCATCGACGATGTTGGTCGTCGTCACGAAGTCCCGACCCCAGACCCGCTCGATCAGCATGGCCCGCGTCAGCACCGTCCCCGCATCACGCACCAGTTCCAGCAGCAACTTGAACTCGGTCTGCGACAGGTTCAGCGGCTGATCCCCGCGCCATGCCGCCATGCGCGATGGGCTGATGACGATATCGCCCGCAGCGATAGTATTGGCCGGACGCTCACTGACCTTGCGCGCGCGCATCAGCGCCTGAAGGCGGGCGTTGAGTTCCAGCGGATCGACCGGCTTGACGACATAGTCGTCCGCCCCGGCCTCCAGTCCCTCCACCTTGTCCATGGTATGCCCGAGCGCGGTGAGCATTAGCACTGGCATGTCCATGCCCTCGGCCCGCAATTCGCGCAGGACCGTGATCCCGTCCACGGAGGGCAGCATCCAGTCGAGGATGACCACATCGAAAGCATGCCGCCCAACGAGGGACAGGGCCTCCGTCCCGTCCCCCGCGACCTGCACTTCATGGCCGAAACCGGCCAGTTGCCCGGCGATCTGGCGCTGGAGATGAAGGTCGTCCTCGACCAGAAGGATTTGCAGGCTCATGACCGGATGCGCGCGACGTTGTGTACCACATCGGCACCATAGCCGCGCACGGGCAGGCTGACCACAGCATCCTCGCCCAATTCCGCCAGAGCGGCCCGCCTTTCGACGGGCCACAGCGGGATGGTCGATCAGTTCCCTTCGGCCGGCTTCGCGTCGCTGCCCGCAAGGAGCACGCCGTTCAGCAGGAACTTGAACGTCGCGAAGGGCTGGCCGCGCTGGGTCACTTCCGGTCCCATCAGGAACACGCGGCCCTTGCCAAGCCCGCCTTCGACGATGCCCGCGCCGCCGTTGAGCAGCTTCTGGCCCCAGCCCCAGCCGGAAACCAGCGGGTCGTCCTTGTCGAACCAGCTGACCTTGCGGACGCTGGGGCCGTCGGCGCGGAAGACCGGGTTGTTGTTGTAGAACATGTTGACCGTGGGTGCGACGCCGAAGGCCAGGGGATCGCTGCTGTCGACTTGCGCGCTCAGGATCGATCCGGGGACGTAGAAGCTGTTGGAGGATACCTGCTTGGCCTTGCCATCCGCCCCCTTGGGAGCGAGCAGGTTCGTCACAGGCAGGCCCAGCGCCTCGCCCATGCGGGTGGAGTTGCCGACCGCAATGACGGTTCCACCCGCCTTCGCAAAGGCCGCGACCTGCGGGAAGGTGGCCTCGGGCGTGATCTTGCCGAGCATCTTGCGATAGGCCGCTGGAATGTCCGCAGCCTCAGGCTGCGGGCGCGAGGGGCCTTCCTCCCGGCCCAGCACGTCGCTCTGGAAGACGAGCACGTCGTACTTCCCCTTGAGACCGCCCTTGTCCAGCGCCTGCGGGTAGACGAGTTCGTAGGGGAATTCATACTGCTCGAAGATCCAGCGCGTCCAGCCCGAGGCCATCGAGCCGCCGTAGACATCGACGAGGCCGATCTTGACCGGCTTCACCGCGACGGCTTCGCCCTGCGGTTTTGCGTCGACGGCATGAGCGTCGAGCCCGAGCGGGCCAACCGCAGCGCCGACGATGGCCTTGGCCTTGGCCGAAGCCGGGATCCACAATGCCCCGGGTGCCAGCGGCTTGCCAGCGAGGGTCAGACCGGACTTGAGCCAGAACACCGGCAGCCCGGCCTTCAGCAGCCGGTTGGTCAGCGTGTAGCTGTTGTTCACGCCATGATCGACGACCCAGCCCGCCGCGCCGGAACCGATCACACGGCCGGGCGGTGGCGCGGCGATCTCGTCCGGAATCAGCGGGAACGCCGGCGGCGGAGCGTCGAGTACGCGGTCGAACGCCACGTTCATCTGCAGCGCCAGCGTATAGCCGGTCACGTCGTAGGGCTTGATCGGCGGCCCGCCTTCGTAGGTGAAGTCCTGCGGATGATCCTGCGGCTCGAACATGTCGAGCACATGGGGGCGGAACGCCTGATCGGAGCGCACCACGTAGCTGCCCGCCGGATAGCTCTTGCCGCCGAAGCTGAATGCGGCGGGGGCCTGCTGAACTTCAATCCCGGTCTTGATGAGCGCGTTCAGGAAGCGCACCGTCGTCGGCATGTCCGCCTGCGCATCCGCCGGAATGATGTAGGCGCGCGGAGCGCGCTTTTCCGGCGCATTCAGGACGGTCTTGTAGAGGCTCGCGGGAACGACCTTCTCGTTGCCCCAGCCATAGGCGCCGCCCATTTCATCGGGGCCAGGAGGTGGCAGCTTCTTCGCCTCCTCCTTCACCGCCTCCAGCCGCTTGGGCGTGATGACCCAGCTGTCCTGGCTGCCCTTTGCGATCTGGTTGCGGCCCATCACGTAGCGGTTGTACTGGATCGTCTCGCGATAGCGCGATGCGTAGTCCAGGATCGCGCGGTCCATTTCCTTCACGTAGTCGAGCGACTGCTGGAAGTGCCAGTCCTGCGGAGCGATGGGCAGCACCTCGTCCTGTCGCGGCAACTGGTTGTCGGGGACGAGCGGGATCTTCATCGGCGTGGGATTGCCGATGATCTCGGTGAGGATGCCGATCTGGTTGTGGAAGTAGCCGATCGTGCGGATGCCGCCGTTGAACCACGTCGAATAAGGCGCGGCCGAGCGCATCGCCGAACCGCCCTTGCCCTGCGCGACAAGGCGCGCGTGCATCATCTGGCCGACCACGTCGGTCTGGTTGATGACCAGCGGCTCGTTATTGAAGTTGTAGGGATCGCGAAACGGCGGGATGAACACCACCGCGCCGAGCGGGCCGGTCTGGTGCTGGTTGTAGAGGATCTGCGGGAACCACTCGCGATACCCCGCCCGGTTCATGTTGGTCGTCTCGGGCTGGGTGGAGGCGAAGCTGTCGCGGTTGTTATCGTGGCCGATGTACTTCTGGTAGAGCACCGGGATGGAATCCGTGGTGACCTTGCGCGGGTTCGCCATGTACCAGTCGGCCACGAGTTCGAGGCCGTCGGGGTTCGCGAAGACGAACAGCATGATGTCGTCGCCGAGCAGGCGCAGCGTCTCGGGATCGTTGCGCGTCAGCATCTCGTGGATGATCTGGACGTGGCTCTGCGCGTTGACGATCTCGCTCGCGTGAAGCCCGGCGTCCATCCACACCATCGCGCGCCCCTCGGCGGCGAGTTTCTTCGCGGCTTCGTCGTCGAGGCCCTTCGCCAGCGCCAGCTTCTGGGCGATCTGGCGGTACTTCTCCAGATTGCGGATGTTATCGGGCGAGGAGACAATCGCCATGTACTGCTCGCGCCCCTCGGCGGTCTTGCCGATGCTGACGAGCTTCATGCGGTCGCTCTCGCCGGCGACCTTGGTCAGCCAGGCGGAGATCTTCGTGTAGTCGGCAAGGAAGTAATCGGCACCGACCTGTCCGCCGACGACCTTTTCCGGCGCCGTGATCACGGCGCTGGTCGGCGGGGCATCCTCGGCATGGGCCGGAGCGGCGAGCGGGAGCGAGAGACACGTGGCGGCAAGCAGAAGACTGCGACGGGACATGACAGGACTCCTTGCGGCTCGCGGCGCCGCCGGGGGGTGAAGGAAGGAAAAAGCCGGGGCGGGCCGCTGGATAAGCCCGCCCCGTCAGGATGGGTCAGCGTGCTTCTGCGAGGGTTAGGACCGTTGCGAGGCCGACGGCCATGTTCTTGAGGTCTTCGGGCGGGTTCATCTTCATGCCTTCCTCAAGCGAGTGGGCGCGGAAGGTGTCGAACCCGGAGCCGAGCGTTACCGCCTCGATCCCCATGCTCATCGGGATGTTGCTGTCGGTCGATCCCGCGCCGTAGCGCGGCTCCACGCCCGATCCCTTGGCGACGGCGGTCGCGACCTTGATGATCCGCGCGTCGAGCGGGGTCGTGCCCACCGGACGGTCGCCGATCAGCTTGGCATCGTAGGAGATCTTGCCCTTGGCGGTCGACCGGGCCGCGTTCTCCTTGTCCACTGCCGGTTGCAGCAGGGCGAGGAACTGCTTCTCCTCGGCATCGAGTTCCAGCTTGCCGTTGGAGCGCATGTCGATGGTCATCGCGGTGGCGAAGGGGATGGAATTCACCGAGGTGCCGCCTTCGAGGATGCCGACGTTGTACACCGTCTTGGGCTCGGCCGGGGCCTTGATCTTGCCGAATTCGACCATCGCGTTGGCCATCGCGAAAGCGGGGCTGACGATGCCGAAGTCACCCATCGAGTGACCACCCGGACCGTTGAACGTCACCTTGTAGCGGCGCGATCCGGTGCCCGCGTTGGTGATGCGTCCAGCCTCGCCCGGCTCGAACGAGATGAAGTACTTGATGCGGTCCTTGTACTTGCCCTTCTGGAACAGATAGCGCGATCCGCGCAGGTCGCCCGGACCTTCCTCGCCGACGTTGCCCATGAACAGGATGTCGGCCTTGGTCGAATAGCCCGCGCGGTTCATCGCGCGGATGAAGGCCAGCAGGACCGGCAGGCTGGAGGTGTCGTCACCGATGCCGGGAGCGTAGAGCCCGTTCCCCTCGCGCCGCACCTTCACGTTGGTGCCGCCCGGAAACACGGTGTCGAGGTGCGCGGTCACGACGATCAGCGGGCCGCCTCCCGTGCCCTTGCGCAGGCCCATGACGTTGCCGACCTCGTCGCGCTCCACGTCGGTCAGGCCCTCGGCGCGGAGCATTTCCATGTAGGCGGCGCCGCGCGCGTCTTCCTTGAACGGCGGGGCCTCGATCTCGGTCAGGGTGATGATGTCCTGGATGATCCGGTCATAGTCGCCCTTCAGCGATTCCTTCGCCTTGGTGAACTTCGCGCCGGAAAGCAGCGTCGTCGCGGCCTTGTCCTCGACGGTGGTGGCAGCCATCGCGCCGGGGGCACCGAGGACGAGGCCTGCGGTGAGGGCCAGCAATGAGATACGCATCGTATTTCCCCTGTTCGGAGTTGGATCAGAAGTTGCTGTAGAGGGTCGCGCCCAGCGTGCGCGGTGCGGTGGTGGCCCAGTAGTCAGGCACGCCCGCCGCGCTGGAGATGGTATTCACGCCGACCTTGTTGAGCAGGTTGCGCACATAGAGGAACACCCCGATCCGGTCGTTCTGCACACCCGCGCGCAGGTTCACCATGCTGTACTTGCCGAACTCGCGGTAGAGCGCGTTGGTCGGTCGGATCTGCGAGGTCATCTTGCCGGTATAGGTCCAGTCGGCGCGGAGCAGGGCCGAGAAATCGCTGAACGCCGGGAAGGTGTATTCGGCGCCCGCGCTGGCGGTGGTGCGCGGAATCAGCGGCAGGATGTCGCCCTTGCGGCCCGCGGCGGTCACTTCGGCGCTGATCTGGTCGGCGGTCAGGCGCGGCTTCAGGTAGTGGAACGCGGCGTTGAGGTAGAGACCCGGGAACGGCGTCGCGCTCGCCTCGGCCTCGACGCCCTCGATCCGGGCCGAGCCGACGTTGCCGATGTACGAGAAGTTGCCGTAGGTCGCCTGGACCGACGTCTGCAGGTTGTTCCAGTCAATGCGGTAGGTATCGACGTTGAACGTCAGCTTGCGGTCGAACCACTGGGTCTTCAGGCCCGCCTCGTAGTTCCACAGCGAGTCCGCCGCATAAGTCTGCGCCGATTCCGGGATGCCCGGCGTCAGGTTCGCGCCGCCGGGGCGGAAGCCCTGCGATGCAGTGGCGTAGAACATGATGTCCGGCGTGATCTTGAGATCGACGTTGAACTTCTTGATGAGGCCGTTGGCGTTCGCGGTGACCTCACGGTAGGCCGTCGGCACCTGCCCGTTGAAGTAGTTGTAGCCGAGGTTCATGCCGCCAACGGTCTTCTTGTAGTCGTAGTAGCGCAGGCCTGCGGTGATGGTGAGCGGCTCGAAGATGCGATAGCTGACCTCGCCGTAGACCGCGGTCTGCTTCACCTCGTCGGTGACGTAGCGCGATCCCAGATCGACGGTCGGCTGCTGCGGCTCGCCCGTCGCCGGGATGCCCGCGAAGACAAGCGTGTCGACGCGATCGTTGCGATCCTCGCGGAACAGGCCCAGCGTGTAGCCCAGCGAACCCGAGCCGGTCGAGCTGAGGCGCAGCTCGTTCACGAAGTTGCGCACGAAGCGGGGCTGGTAGTTGCCGATGGGCTGCTGCGCTGCCGCCCAGCTCTGGTAATCGGCGCGAAGCTGCGCCGAGGAGAGACCGTTCGCGCCGCTCGCGCAGTTGCTCGAACTGGTCGAGGCACCTGCGCTCGTCTGCTGAAGCAGTGAGCCCGAGTAGGTGTTCTGAAACAGTCCGCAGTAGCGGTTCGACGCGGCGATGCTGGCGTAGTTGTCCGAGTTGTCGTTGGTCTGGCGCACGTCCCAGCGGTAGAACGAATTCGCCAGGGCAAGCTGGCCGATCGGCGTGTCCCACTTGGTTTCGAGCGCGTAGAGCTGCAGCTTGTCGTAGGCGGGCGAGGCGACCTTCTGCGCGGACGTGAACTTGCCGACAGAGGGCGCCCACTGCGACGTGCCGTCGAATTTCTGCGTCTGCACGATCGTCATGAAGTTCATGTTGAGCGTATCGGTGGGCTGGAAGCCGACTTGAAAGCGCGCACCCTCCAGCACCGAGCGGTTCAGATCCTTGCGGCCGATCGTCGGATCGTCGACGTAGCCGGGGTTCTGCTGGCGGTAGAGCACCAGTCGCGCGCCCAGCACGTCGCTGACGATCGGCACGTTGACCGCGCCTTTCAGGGAGTAACCGAACTCGCCGTGCTCCACGGTTTCGCCGCCGAATTCGGTCGCGCCCTCGTATTCCGTGAGGTTCGGTTTCTTGAAGATGACGCGCAAAGTGCCGCCCATCGAGCCCGAGCCGTAGAGCGTGCCCTGCGGCCCGCGCAGCACTTCGACGCGCTCGACGTCGAAGAGGTTGAGGTTGGGGGTGACGCCCGAGGGGTCGGAGCTGGTGCCCGAGGGGCCGGTCAGCGGCGTCTCGCCGTAGTACAGGCCGACGGTGCTCTCGCCGGCGGTCTGGATGCCGCGGATCGAGATGCGGGTGCGGCCGGATTCACCGGCGATCAGGTTGAGGCCCGGCACCTGCCGGACGATGTCCGCGATGCCCGTGGCGCCCAGGTTCTGCAGCGATTTCTCGGACAGCGCGGTGATCGCCACCGGCGTTTCCTGGACGCGGGTGGAGCGGCGCAGCGCGGTGACGAGGATGTCCCCGCCGACACCGTCCGCCGCCTCCTGAGGCGCGGATTCCTGCGCCTGCGACACGCCGGGCAGGGCGAGCAGCGACACCGAGAGTAAGAATGCAGCGCGACCGTAGTGAGTGGCCATGATTGCCCCCTGTTGCAGCCGGTCCGCGCCCCGTCGCGACGCCGCCGGTGGTGGCGATCTTCTGCGCGGAACGGGATGCGGACCCGGATTTTGTTGTCGAGGTTTCCCCTCCCGACGCCATGAAGGCTGCGGGCGCCCACCTGTCACGAAGCTGTCACTGCCTGCTGCATCGCAAAAAGAATCTTGCCCATCGCGACAGGTTGATGACAGGTTCGGTTCACAAACTTGCGAATCAAACGGAAGGAAATTGCGTCGGAACAGGGCCGGCGCGTCCGAAGCCGTGCAAGCACTGAACGACACCTAGAAGGTGCACAAAGGGGTCTGGAGGGTGCCGCAACTCGTGTGAGGGAGTGAGTTGTTGCGGATACTGATCGTTGAAGACGACGAGCGCCTGGCGCGCGGCATGGAAGCCTCGATGAGCGCGGGCGGCTTCGCCGTCGACGTCGTCGGCACCGGCGAGGAGGCGCTCGATGTCGTCGCCGCCGAAAGCTACAATGCCGTCATCCTCGACCTCGGGCTGCCCGACATCGACGGGCTCGAGGTGCTCCAGACGCTGCGCCGTGCGGGGGATGCCACGCCGGTGCTGATCCTCACTGCGCGCGACGCGGTGAGCGACCGCATCGCCGGGCTCGATCGAGGCGCGGACGACTATCTTTCGAAGCCGTTCCACCCACGCGAACTGGAATCGCGCCTGCGCGCGCTGATCCGTCGCAGCCAGGGCACTGCGGACCCGGTGCTGCGCGTGGGCGACCTCAGCCTCGACCGGTCGACCCGCGTGGTGGAACTGCGCCGCTGCGTCCTCGACCTGCGCCGCCGCGAGATGGCGGTCCTGGAGACGTTGATGGGCCGCCCTGGCAAGGTCGTGACCAAGCAGCGCCTCAATTCCGAGGTGTTCAACTTCGCCGACGCCGTCGCCCCCAATGCGCTGGAGGTCTACGTCGGCCGCCTGCGCCGCAAGCTCATGCCCGACGGGCCGACCATCCGCACCATCCGGGGCCTCGGCTACATGCTCGAAGCATGAGGTCGCCGGGCTGATGGCGTCGCTGCGATCCCGGCTGACGGCGGCGGTGATGGTGCCGCTGCTCGCCCTCGCCGTGACCTTCGGCGGCATCACCTGCTGGATGATCCAGAGTTCCGGCGCGAACACGTCCGACCGTATCCTCGTCGGCTCGGTGCGCCTGCTGAGCCGCGCGGCCGACGCCGGGGACGCGGTGCGCGACGAACTGCTGCCGCTCGCGGTCCACCTGCTCCAGCGGCGCTCGGCCCCCGTCACCCACTACAGCATCTGGGACGCCGGCCGCCTGCTTGCCGGGGAGCGCGGCCTCGTGCCGCCGCCTCAGTACGACCCCCGCACCGGCGAGACCGCCCTGCGCCTGCCCGCCGCCAGCTTTCCGCGCACGTACCGCAACACGCGGCTGACCGGCGGCTATGTAGATCCCCGCGATGCCGAAGGGGTGATCCAGCCCGCCTACCTTCGCGACGGCACCCTCGGCGGCAAGCCGGTGCGCATCGCCACCGAGATCCGCCGCCTCCACCGCAACGGCCGCCCCGTGGTCATCCAGGTGGCGGACTTCGTGGACGATCGCGACGCCTTCCAGCAGACCTATTTCCTGCGCGTGCTGGGCGCCGGCGTGCTGATCGCGATGACGGCGGTGCTGCTGTTCTACTGGGCGATCACCTGGGGCCTCAGGCCCTTCGCCTCGCTCACCGGCCAGATCGAGACTGCCCGCCGCGAGCCGCCGCCGCACTTCCGCCTCGCGCTGGAGGAGGACGCCCCGCGCGAGGCGCGGCTGCTCTCCGATTCGTTCAACGCCCTGCTCGCCCGCACCGAGCGCGCGGTGGATTCGCTGCGCCAGTTCACCGCCAATGCCTCGCACCAGATGCGCACGCCGCTCGCCATCGTGCGCGTCCATCTCGACGTGCTGGAGCGCTACGGCCCGGCCTCCCCGCGCGGCAGCGCGGCGCTGGACGACATCGGCAACGCGGTCGCCTCGCTCGAACGGCTGCTGCTGCAACTGATCGCGCTCGCCCGCACCGAGGAGCAGGGCATCGCCGCCGACGCCAGCTTCGATCTCGCCGCCGTCGCCTCAGACCTCGTCGCCGCGCGGGTGGTCCAGCCCGGGCTCGATGCGATGGACATCGGGTTCGAGGCCGAGGACGACGATCCCGTTCCCGCGCTCGGCCATCCGGTGCTGGCGGCGGAGATGATCGGCAACCTGTTCGACAACGCCGTGCGCTACAACCGCCCCGGCGGCGCGGTGACGGTGCGCGTGCTGCGGCGCGACGGGATCGCGCGGATCGAGGTGGAGGACGACGGCCCCGGCATCGCTGCCGAAGACCGCGAGCGCGTGTTCGAACGCTTCTACCGCGCCCGCGCCGAAGCCTCTCCCCCCGGCAGCGGCCTCGGCCTGTCGATCGTGCGCGCGCTGGCCGAACGCATGGGCGCGCAGGTGCGCCTCGATGCCGGGGCAGGCGGGCGCGGCGTGCTTGCTGCGATCGATTTTGCCGCCCCGCCGCAGGCCGACGACGTGCCCGACCATCTCGACGGGCACGCGCCCGCCCGCATCGCCGACGCGCATGAAATCAAGCTCGTGACAGCTTGCTGACAGGCTACCTGCGTCAGACCCGACATCATGGACTGCGCGCCTTCCGGCGCCGCAACAGGACCGCAAATGCTTCCAATTCAATCCGCTCGATCGGTGCGATGATCGAGACCGTGCCTCCTTCTCCCCCGCCCTCCCCGTCCCGTCTGACGGACATGCGCCCGCAGGGGCGGTTCCGCCCGCACCTGCAGGTCCGCCTCCTCCTCGGCTTCGTGCTGGGCATGGGCGGCGGGACGCTGGCGGGCCTGTTCGCCAGCACCTCCCCCGCCACCGCGCTGCTGATGCGCTGGGTGGTGAAGCCGGTGGAGCAGGCCTTCCTGTTCGGCATGTTCCTGCTGATCGTGCCGCTGCTGGTCTCCGCCATCGTCAGCGGCATCGCGCGGCTGCGCAGCATGGCGGGGATGCGGCGGCTGCTGTTCTCCACCCTCGCGCACATGCTCGCCGCCTCGCTCGCGGCGGCGGTGATCGGGCTCGCCATGGCGAACCTGTTCCGCCCCGGAGACGTCGTGCCCACCGAGATCGGCCAGCAGATCCTTGCCGCCAGCCACCCGCAGGCGCCGCAGGGCTGGCTGGACGCAGCGTTCTCCTATGCTGCCGTCGAGCGCCCGATCCTCATCGTGATCCTCGCCTCGGTGCTGACCGGCGTCGCCCTGACGTTCCTGCGCACCCGCCGCAGCGGGCAGGTGCTGGCCAACAGCGAGCGCGTGTTCGACGCGGGCCTGCGCGTCCTCGGCTACGTCGCCCATCTCGCCCCCATCGCCGTCGCCTGCTTCATGTTCGACCTGACGCTGGTCTTCGGCTGGCACCTGCTGCTCTACCTCAGCGCCTATGTCGGCGTGGTGGTGGCGGCGCTGTTGCTGCAGGTGGCGCTGACCTTCTTCGCGGTGGTGTGGATGCGCGGCGGGGTGACGCCCACGGTCTTCCTGCGCGGGGTGCAGGAACCGGCAGTCATCGCCTTCTGCACCTCCTCCTCCAACGCCACCCTGCCCAGCGCGCTCAAGGCCGCCGAACTCGACCTGCACCTGCCCCCCCGCGCCGCGCGCCTCGTCCTCGGCGTCGGCACCATCGCCAACCAGGGCGGCACCGCGATCTACACCGCCGTCACCGTTCTGTTCATCGCCCAGTTCTTCGGCATGGACCTCTCGCTCGGCAAGCAGGGCATGGTCCTGGCGGTCGCCGCGCTGGCGGGGATGGGCACCATCGGCGTGCCCGCCGGATCGCTGCCAACCGTCGCCGCCGTGCTCGCCCTCACCGGCCTGCCGCCCGAGGGGATCGGGCTGGTGGTCGGCGTGGACCGGCTGCTCGACATGTTCCGTACCATGGTCAACGTGGTCGGCGATATCGCCATCGCGACCGCCGTCTCGCGCGACCAGCAGGGGCGCACGCTGCCCGCGATGTAGCGCGCCCGCTGCCCCCCACAGGAGATTGCCATGACCCGCAAGATGACGCGCAACGTCGTCGTCGCCATCGTGCTCGGCGTGATCTGCGGCCTTTCGCTGCACGCCGGGTTGGCCGACGATCCGCACCGGCTGGAGACGACTGCCAGGCTGCTGCACCTGCCCGCCGACGTGTTCATCCACCTCGTCAAGATGGTGATCGCCCCGCTCGTCCTCGCGACGCTGGTGCAGGGCGTGGTCCACGCCGGAAGCCAGGGCGCGGTCGGCCGCATCGGCCTGCGCGCGATGGCGTGGTTCCTGACCGCCAGCCTCATCTCGCTCTCGATCGGGCTGGTGATGGTGAACCTGTTCCAGCCCGGCGAGGGGCTCGGCCTCGTGCGGACCGGCGCGCCGGGCGTGGTGGAGACATCGGGGCTCGACCTCGGCACCTTCGTGCTCCACGCCTTCCCCACCTCGATGGTGGACGCGATGGCGCGCAACGCGGTGCTGCAGATCGTGGTGTTCTCGATCTTCGTGGGCGTGGCGATCGCCTCGATCGGCGAGGCGGCGCGGCCCGCCGTCGATCTGGTCGAGGCACTGGCGGCGATCATGCTGCGGGTGACCGGCTTCGTGATGCTGGCCGCCCCGGTCGCGGTCTTCGCCGGGCTGGCTGCCACGCTCGCCACTCACGGTGCGGGCGTGCTCGGCACTTTCGCGCGGCTGCTGGCGGAATACTATCTCTCGCTCGGGCTGCTGTGGTTCGTGCTGCTGGCGGCGGGCGCGGCCTTCATCGGGCGCGACATCGCGCGGCTGCTGCGCCATCTCCGGGTGCCGCTGCTGATCGCGTTCTCCACCGCCTCCTCCGAAGCGGCGCTGCCGCGCATGATGGAGCAGCTCGACCGCTTCGGCGTGCCCCGCCGCACTTATGGCTTCGTGCTGCCGCTGGGCTACAGCTTCAACCTTGACGGCTCGATGATGTCGGCCACCTTCACGGTGCTGTTTATAGCGCAGGCCTACGGCATCGACGTGCCGCTGGCGACGCAGGTGACGATGCTGCTGGTGCTCATGGTGACGAGCAAGGGCGTCGCCGCCGTGCCGCGCGCCAGCCTCGTCGTGGTCGCCGCCACGCTCGGCCAGTTCGACCTGCCGGTGGAGGGGGTCGCCTTCATGCTCGCGGTCGATCAGTTCATGGACATGGGACGCACCGCCACCAACGTGCTGGGCAACGGCATCGCCACCGCCGTGATCGACCGCTGGGAAAGCGCCGCGCCCGAAGGGGCCGGGGAGCCGCTGCCCGAAACTCAGTCCGCCGCCTTGTCCCAGTAGGGCGGATCGCCGAAGCTGCGGCGCAGGCTGTCCGCCAGTGCATGAATCTTGGCCGAGGCGCCATGGTCGCGTGGATAGGCAAGGAACAGCTCAGCCCCTTCCGCCTCCACCCCGATGTCGATCTCGACGAGCGTGCCTGCCCGCAGCGCCTCATGCACGAAGAACGTCGGCAGCAGCGCGATGCCGAGCCCGGCCACGGCGGCATCGCGCATGACCAGCCCGTTGTTGACCCGCAGGCATGCGCGCGGCCGGATCACGCTCCACCCCTCCGGCGCGGCGAAGCGCCAGTCCCCCTCGCGATTGGCATAGAGCACGCCCTTGTGCCGCTCCAGCTCCGTCGGGGTCGCGGGGCAGCCACAGCGGTCGAGATAGGCGCGCGACGCCACCAGCAGCCGGCGGCTCGTGGCAAGGCGGCGCGCGATCAGCCGGTTGTCGCCCACCGCGCCGTGCCGCAGCACCGCGTCGAACCCGCCCGCCGCCGCATCGACGAAGCTGTCGTCCAGTTCCAGCGAAACCTCGATCTCCGGGTGGTCGACAAGGAACCGCGCCAGCGCCGGGCCAAGGTGCAACACCCCGAAGCTCACCGGCGCAGAGAGCCGCAGCGGCCCCGCCAGCCTGCCCGTCCGCGCCGCCAGCTCCGCCGCAGCCTCCGCGACTTCGCGCAGGATGCGCTGCGCCCGCGGCAGCAGGGTCTGCCCACTGTTCGTCAGCGAAAGCCGCCGCGTCGAACGCTGGATCAGCGTCGTGCCGAGCCCGCGCTCCAGTTCCGCAAGCCGCTCGCCCACGACCGACTTGGCCAGGCCGAGCCGCCGCGACGCCTCGCTGATCGAGCCCGCGTCCGCCGTCGCCACGAATGCCGCAATCCCGTCCAGCTTCATCATCGTTCGGTTTTTCCGTCGGCCAGTCCCAAGTTTCGCCCGCTAGTCCGAACGATGTCCAGCGGTCATTTTCATCTCCGGAAGGCGGACCGACGACCGGACCGCACCTCGAACGAAAATGGAGACCTCTCATGGATGATCTTGCAGGAAAGAATGTCATGATCCTCGGCGGCAGCCGCGGCATCGGCGCCGCCATCGTCCGGCGCTTCGCCGCAGGCGGCGCCTCGGTGACCTTCACTTACGCCGGTTCGCACGATGCGGCGGCAGCACTCTCGGCGGAGACCGGCGCCACCGCCGTGCGCGCCGACAGCGCAGACCGCGACGCCCTGATCGCAGCGGTCGCGGAACGCGGCGCGCTCGACGTGCTCGTCGTCAACGCCGGTACGCTGGTGCTCGGCGATCCCCTCACGCTGGATCCCGACGCGATCGACCGCATGATCGACATCAACGTGCGTGCGCCCTACCACGCCTCGGTCGAAGCCGCGCGCCAGATGAACGACAACGGCCGCCTGATCGTTATCGGTTCGACGAATGGGGATCGTATGCCGTTTGCGGGGGGAGCGGCGTATGCTTTGACGAAGTCGGCGATGCAGGGGATGGTTCGTGGCCTGGCGCGCGATTTCGGGGGTCGGGGGATTGCGGTGAACAGCATCCAGCCGGGGCCCACGGATAGCGACATGAACCCGGCGGACGGCCCGATGGCGGCGACGATGCATGGCTTCATGGCGATCCCGCGCCATGTTGCTGCCTCGGAGGTCGCCGAACTGGCAGCTTACCTGGCGGGCCCGCATGGCGCGATGATCACCGGTTCGCTGCAGACGATTGACGGCGGTTTCGGCGCGTAGGCGGTGCGGTGCGGGATCGGCGCGTTTGCGTGCCGGTTCTGCGCCGTGCGGATTGCAGACGCAAGAAAGGCCCCGTTCGGGGCCTTTGCTTTGTCTTTGCCCCCTGCCTTTGCAGGGGCGACGGGAGGAGGGGGCAGAGTTCTGGCGCATGCTTTCGGCGCTGTATCCGAACCTCGTTCCCCCTTTTCGTCATTGCGAG
Organism: Novosphingobium kaempferiae; assembly: GCF_021227995.1. Taxonomy (NCBI): domain Bacteria; kingdom Pseudomonadati; phylum Pseudomonadota; class Alphaproteobacteria; order Sphingomonadales; family Sphingomonadaceae; genus Novosphingobium; species Novosphingobium kaempferiae. The sequence goes on along the minus strand of NZ_CP089301.1, from coordinate 5,340,938 downwards.
CGCAGCGAAGCAATCCAGCGTCGTGAGCCGACCGTGGATTGCTTCGCTGCGCTCGCAATGACGAAAGGAGGGGGCGCCTCACTTGTCGGCCTTGGGCTCCGTCGTTTCCTGCGGGGCCGTCGACCCATCCGACACGAACCGCGCCATCTGCGCCTCCAGCATCTTCGCAAGGCCGATGGTGCCTGTTTCGGCGGTGGCGTCGGTGAAATGCTCGTCCTGCAACTGGCGGAAGGTATCCATCGCCTGCCCGCCCGAGATGTCGCCCGCGCCGCCCTCTTCGCCGAAGCTGGTCTTGCGCGCGGCGCCGAGCATTTCGCGCAGGAACACCGCCTCGAACTGCTTGGCGACGGTGTGCAGCTTTTCGCGGTCGGTCTGCTCCGCCTTGACGGTCATGGCGGCGCTGGAAGGCAGGATCGTGCTCATATCACCACCATCTCCGCCTTGAGCGCGCCCGCCTGCTTGAGCGCCTCCAGGATCGCGACGAGGTCGGACGGGGTGACGCCCAGCATGTTCAGCGCGTCCACCACTTTCGACAGCGAGGCGCCGCCCCGGAAGTACGCGACCGAGCGCTGTTCCTCCTCGACCGAGACGTTGGAGTGCTGCTCTGTCTCGGTGCGGCCCCGGCTGAAGGGGGCGGGCTGGACGACCATCGGGTTCTCGTCCACGCGCACGGTCAGCTTGCCGTGGCTGATCGCGGCGGGAGACAGGCGCACGGCCGAATTGATGACGACGGTGCCGGTGCGGCTGTTGACGATGACGCGCGCGGCGGTCTCGGCCGGGTCCACGTCGATCATCTCGATCGCGGCCATCATGCTGGCACGGCTGTCGGCATCGCCCGGCAGGCGCAACGCAAGGGTCACGCCGTCCTCGACCGAGGCGATGCCCGGAACCTTGCGGTTGATCGCGTCGCGCACCCGCGCGGCGGTCAGGAAATCGGCGCTGAACAGGTTCCAGCGCAGCGTGTCGCCCGCGTCGAAGCCGGTGGCGACGGCGCGCTCCACGCTGGCGCCCTCGGCGATGCGGCCCACGGTCGGGATGTTGACGGTGACTTTCGAGCCGTCGCGGCCCGATGCGTCGAGCCCGCCGACCGCAAGGTTGCCCTGCGCCATCGCGTAGATCTGCCCATCCGCGCCGTAGAGCGGCGTCAGGATCAGCGCCCCGCCGCGCAGGGACTTGGCCTTGCCGATGGTGGAGACGGTGACGTCGATGCGCTGGCCCGGCTTGGCGAAAGCGGGAAGATCGGCGGTGATGACCACGGCGGCGGCGTTCTTGAGCCCCGGCGCGATCCCCGGCGGCAGGGTCAGCCCCATGCGGCCCGAAACGCCCTTCATCGCCTGCGTCACGTATTCGAGGTTGTCGTCCCCGGTGCCCGGCAGGCCGACTACGACGCCGTAACCGGTCAGCTGATTGGTGCGCACGCCCTGAAACTGGCCGAGATCGCGCACCCGCTCGGCATGGGCGGGAAGTGGGGTAAACGCGGTGAGGAGCAGCGCGAAGAAGGCGAGCAATCCCCAAACCGCGTCATTCCCGCGCAGGCGGGAACCCATCTCCTGTCCCATCCCCTTGCGCAACGGGCAAGCGCACGAGATGGGTTCCCGCCTGCGCGGGAATGACGGGACAGGGGGAAGGCTGCAAAGCAGCCGCAGCAGCGCCGGGATACCGCACTCCCACTTCGTCATTGCGAGCGAAGCGAAGCAATCCGGCGCAGAGCCACGGCGCGCTGGATTGCCGCGGCCCTGCGGGCCTCGCAATGACGAAGTGGAGGAGGAGACGGAGAGAGCAAAAGTCACGTCGGCCACCATCAGAACGGCGAGATCTTGTTGAAGAAGCGGCCCAGCCAGCCCTGCTTGCTGGCCTGCTGCAAGGCGCCCTTGCCCGAATACTCGATGCGGGCATCGGCCACGCGGTCGGAGGCGATCTGGTTCTCGGCGTCGATGTCGGCCAGCCGCACGATGCCGGAGAAGCGCACCCATTCGTCGCCCTGGCTGATGAGCATGCGCTTCTCGCCCCGGACCAGCGCGGTGCCGTTGGCGCGCACTTCGGCGATCGTCACCGACAGCGTGGTGTCGAGCGAGGAGGTCTGCGCCGCATTGCCCTGCCCGTTGAACGAGGAGTTCGACCCGGCCTTCAGCGAATCCGCCTTGAGCAGCTTCGAGACGAGGCCGCTTGTCGGCGGCTGGACGGAGAGCGAGCCCGACTTGCCGCTCTTGGAACTGACCGCCTTGGAGGCGCTGGTGCTCTCCACCAGCAGGATCGTCAGCGGATCGCCTACGCGCGCGGCGCGGGTGCCCTGATAGAGCGCGCCGTAACCGGTCGACGCGGCGAAGATGGACCCGGTCGCCACCACCGGCACAGGCGCGGCGACGGGCAGGGTGGGCTCGAAGCCGGAGGGCTTGGGCGGCTTCTTCGCGAGCACGGGGGCGGGCGAAAGCGCCAGCAAGGCGACGGACGCAAGGATCCTCCCCCGACGGGGGAGGGGGACCATGCGAAGCATGGTGGAGGGGCACGCGGCGGATCGCGTGCCCTCTAAGGACAGCGCCGTCTCGGGCGTGCGCAGCGAGGACACGCGACCCTGCGCGTGCCCCTCCACCACCGTTCCGGTGGTCCCCCTCCCCGTCCCAGGGAGGAACTGGCGTTCCCTGCTCATCACAGCGTCTGGTTGGCGTTGCGCAGCATCTCGTCCACGGCGGAGATCATCTTGGAATTGATCTCGTAGGCGCGCTGCGTCTCGATCATGTCGACGAGTTCCTCGACGACGTTGACGTTGGAGGCTTCGAGCATGCCCTGCCGGACATGGCCGCGCCCCTGCTCGCCCGCGATGCCGATCTGCGCCGGGCCGCTGCCCGCCGTCTCCAGCATGAAGTTGTCGCTGGCGGCCTGCAGCGCCACCGGGTTGGTGAAGCTGGCGATGGTGATCTGCCCCAGCTGCGTCGGCTCCGACTGCCCGGCCAGCTGCGCCGAGACGGTGCCGTCGTCCGAGACGGTGATCGAGGTCGCCCCCTCGGGCACGGTGATGCCGGGCTGCACGGGGTAGCCCTGCGACGTCACCAGCTGGCCTTCCGCCGTGCGGCTGAAGTTGCCCGCGCGGGTATAGCCGAGCTGGCCCCCCGGCATCTGGATCTGGAAATAGCCGTCCCCGTCGAGCGCGAGGTCGAAGGCGTTGCCGGTGGTCTGCAACGAGCCCTGCGTCTCCATCCGCGTGGTCGACTGGACGGCGACGCCGGTGCCGAGGTTGAGCCCGGTGGCATAGGCGGTCTCGGTCGAGGACTGGGCACCGGCGACGCGCGTGTCCTGATAGGCCAGCGTCTCGAAATTGGCGCGGTCGCGCTTGAACGCGGTGGTCGAGACGTTGGCGAGGTTGTTGGCGATCACGCGCATCCGCGTGTCCTGCGCCTCGAGTCCGGTGCGGGCGACCTGAAGGGCGGAACTGGGCATGGTCAAGATCCTCTGGGTGGTGGTCGGTGTCGCTTAGGTGCAGTTCAGTGCAGCTCAGTCGGGGCAGTTCAGTCGAGGCGCATCAGGCGGCTTCCCGCCTCGTCGAGATCGCCTGCGGTCTTCACCAGCTTGGTGCGCATGTCGAAAAGCCGCTGCGCCGCGATCATCTCGGTCAGTACCTCGGAAGGGTTGACGTTGGACTGCTCAAGGGCTCCGGGAATTACCTGAGCGTTCTCGTCGACCGGCAGGATTCCGCCATTGGGCACGCGGAACTGGCCCGCGATATCCTTGGCGATCTTCGTCCCCGCAGTGCTGACGAGCTTGACCTTGTCGAGCACCTGCGGCGCCGCATCCGGCGTGTCGGGGTCGCTCACCAGCACCCCGCCGTCCGGCCCGATCGACACTTTCGACCCGGCGGGCACGGTGATCGGTCCCGACTGCCCGATGACCGGCAGCCCGTCCCCGTTCTGCAGCACGCCGGTCACGGTGATCGAGAGATCGCCGCGCCGGGTGTAGCTTTCCTGCCCGTCCATCGCCTGCACCGCGAGCATGGCATCGCCCTGCATCGCGATGTCGAGCGGCAGGTTGGTGCGGTTGAGACCGCCCGCCTTCATTGACGCCGCCGAGACTTCCGAACTGGAAAGCGCACGCACTTCCAGCTGCGGACCTTCGAGGGTGGTCGGCGTCGCCTGAAGGATTTCCGCTTTGAAACCAACGGTCTGCGCGTTCGCCATGTTGCTGGCGATCACGCGTTCCCGGTTCATCGAGGCGTTCATGCCCGAGACGGCGGTGTAGATCAGGCGGTCCATGGGCGGTCCTTCTGGCGCGCATCCGTCCCCGCTTTCGTCATTGCGAGGCGGCGTAGTCGCCGTGGCAATCCACCGCTGCGCACGCCGCTCGGGATTGCTTCGCTACGCTCGCAATGACGAGGGAACGGGGTCATCAGGTGCGCAGGTTGATGACGGTCTGCGAGATCTGCGTGGCGGTATCGATGGCCTTGGCGTTGGCCTGGAAGTACCGCTGCGCACTGATCAGATCGACGAGTTCCTCGGCGATATCGACGTTCGAACGCTCCAGCTGGCCCGAGTTGATTGGGCCGAAAGCGCCCGAACCCGGCGCACCGTAAGCGGCAGGGCCAGACTTGCCGCTAACCTTCCAGCTCGAATCGCCGATCTGCTTGAGGCCGGTGGGCGAGGTGAAGTTGGCGAGCGCCACGGTGCCGACGTTGATGCTGCTGCCGTCGTCGTAGGAGGCGACGAGCTGGCCTTCCTGGTCGATCGTCACGCTGGCGAGGGTCGATCCGGCGGCGTTGGTCGGGGCGACCAGCGCGTCCTGACGCACGGCGGTGTTCACGGTGCCGTTGGTGTTCGGGAAGATCTGCAGGCGGCCGCCCTCGGCGTTCTTGATGTAGCCGCTGCCGTCGACGCTGAAGGCGCCGTTGCGGGTGTACTGGGTCTGGCCCGAGGTCGGTGAGACGGTGGTGAAGAAGCCTTCGCCGCCGATCGCGAGGTCAAGCGCGTTGCCGGTCTGCTCGACCGCGCCCGAGGTGAAGTTCTGCTTGATCTCGGCCACGCGCGAACCGATGCCGACGGTCAGTGAGGGATCGGTGACGACCGAGGACGAGACGATGTCGGCGAAGTGCGTGGTGCTCTTCTTGAAGCCGTTGGTCTCGGCGTTGGCGATGTTGTGCGAGATGACGTTGAGGTCGGTCTGCGCGTTCTTCAGGCCGGTCAGCGAGGTGTAGTAGGACATCGGTTATCTCCGGGAAAATGGGGTTCAGGCGGGCTTGGTCTGATTTTCGGCGAGCTTGGCGATGGCGGCGGCGGTGGCGTTCTGGGCCGAGACCACCGCGTCCAGCTTCTTCGCGATGGCATCGAGCGTCTCGCCGCTCTTCGTCGTGCTCGCGAGCGAGGAGAACTGCGCCATCTGGGCCAGCATCTCGCTGTTGTCGGTCGGGTTGGTCGGATCCTGCTGCTTGAGCTGGGCCGTCATCAGCTTGATGAAGTCCCCCGAATCCAGGTCGGCGAGCGAGTTCTTGGCCTTCGCGGCCGGAGCTGCCGCCGTTGAGTTTATGGCGTTGACGGTCATTTCATCCTCAGGGTGTCGAGCATCAGCTGCTTGGCGGTGGAGAGCGCCTCGACCATGTTCTGGTACTGGCGCGAGGCTTCGAGCATCTCGACCATCTCCGCGTTCTCATCGACGGGAGCGGTCCACACGTCGCCGTTCTCGTCGGCGAGGGGGTGGTCGGGGTTGTGCTGGCGCACTGCGGCGGCCTGTTCGCGCATCACGCCGTTGACCTTCACCGTCGCGAGGCCGCTGGCGCGGTCGAGGTCTTCCGAGAAGACGGCGCGGATCGGTTTGTAGGCGCCCTGTTCGGTGGCCGAGACTGAGCCCGCGTTGGCGAGGTTGGACGCCGCCGCGTTCATGCGCACCAGCTGCGCCGACATGCCGCGCTGGGCTACGCCGAAGAGGTTAAGGGGATTGGCCATCCTCACTCGCCCCGCAGCGCGCGCTTGACGGTGTCGACCCGCCCGCGAATGAAATCGAGCGTGGCCGAATAGCCGACCGCGTTTTCCGAGAAGGCGAGTTGCTCGTTCTGCAGCTCCACCGTGTTGCCGTCGAGCGAGGGCATCACCGGCACGCGGTAGAGCGCGGCGGTCTTGCCTGCGGCCTCGGCATCCATGCCCTTGTCGGCCGCGCGGATGGCGGTGGCGAAGTCGATGTCCTTCGCCTTGTACCCGGGGGTGCCGGCATTCGCGATGTTCGAGGCGATCAGGCCCATGCGCTGCGAGCGCAGCTCAAGCGCCTTGCCGTGTATGCCGAATAAGTCCTGCGCCATGCGGTACTGGTTCCCGAAACGTGGTTCGCCGGGAACTTCGCAAGGGGTGTGCCAAACGGTTGCAGAGGCGAGCGTATGGCCATTTCCAGAGTAGAGTCTGTTGCTCGGGAATGGCCGTTTTCCTCGTCATTGCGAGCGCAGCGAAGCAATCCAGAGCCGGGTCGCGCTGCCGTGGATTGCTTCGCTGCGCTCGCAATGACGAAGGGGTGAGCGTGCCCCCGGCAAACCCTTGCCGCCAACCGGCAAATGCAGGTTGCCGCCTGAAAACGCGCGGGAACTGCCGTTCTGGTCCTCAAAAGAAGGATCCTTGCGCAAGATGATCTCCCATTCCCTGTTCGATCCGCTCGGCGTCACGATCGTCGTGGGCGGCACCTGTCTGGCGACCGTCCTGCGCTGCGGGGTGAGCGACACGCGCACGGCGCTGGGCGCGGCGGCGCGGCTGTTCCAGCCACGCTTCAAGGCGTCCCGCGCGCGGGCCGAACTTGCCGTGCAGGTGCAGGAGATCCAGCAGGATGGCGTCATCCGCGCCGAGCCGCACCACGTCGGCGATGCCGAGATCGACGACGTCACCGACGCCCTGATCGAATCACGCTCGATCGAGGCGTTGCAGGAGGCGCACGTCGCCCACAAGCGGCGGCGGCTGGGGCAGAGCCGCCGCGCGATCCGCACTTTCGAGCAGGCGGCGGAACTCTCGCCCGTGTTCGGGCTGGCGGGGACGCTGGTGTCGCTGACCCGGCTGCCCGCCGATCCCGGCGCGGCGGCCGACTTCACCGGGGCGATCTCGATGGCGGTACTGACCACGCTCTACGGCCTGCTGCTCGGCAACCTGCTGTTCGCGCCCGTCGGCCGCATGATCGCCCGCCGCGCCGCGCATGAGGAAGGCGAGCGCCAGCGCGTGCTCGACTGGCTGGAGAAGCAGGTCGCCGGTGCCCTGCCGCACAATTTCGGGGTCGGGCGATGAAGGGCAACGCTTTCGGCTGGCAGACTTCGCTGGCGGATCTGTCGCTGATCCTGTTCATGCTCTCTGCCGCCGCGCTCCATGGCCGACCGGCGGCACACAGGGCAGAGGTCCGCGCCTCGCCGCGGTCGGAGCCGCTGGCCGTCTACGATGCCGCTCCCGATGCCCCGCGCCTTGCCGAATGGCTCGGTCAGCAGGCTGTCGATCCGCGCCAGCAACTGACCATCACCACCCGCTACGGATCGCAGTCCGGCGCCCGCGAGGCCGCTCTGCGCGAGGCGGCGCGACTGCTGGCGGAAGCGGGCGAGGCCGGGCGCTCCGCTCGCGTCGTGATCGAGCCGGGGGCAGGGCCCGCACGCGTGGCGCTGGCCTACGACGTGCCGGGTGGCACGGCTCTTGCTCGATAAGGGGCGCAACCGCCCTCAATCGAAAGGCCGCTATCCCCGATGTCCGCCAGCCTGCTCCTGTTGGCAGCAACCGTATCGGCGCAGTTCGCCGATCTCGACGCCATCGACCGCCAGGTCGCGGCCTTCACCGGCGCTGCGGCGGGCGAGATCGGCGGGGCGACGACGCCCCTCGACCGCCGCCTGCGCCTGCAGACCTGCCGCACCGGCACCGCGCTGTCGTGGCGCACGCAGGCGCATGACAGCGTCGTCGTACAGTGCGGAGACGCGGGCGGCTGGCGCCTCTTTGTCCCCGTCCGCGCCGTCGCGGCGGCGCAGGCCGGTGCCATGGCGGTGACGCGCGGGGATGCGGTGTCCATCGCGGTCTCGGGCGAGGGCTTCACCGTCTCGCAACCCGGCGAGGCGCTGGAATCCGGCCCCGTCGGCGGCTGGATCAAGGTGCGCCCGGTCTCCGCGGGCAATGCGCGCGGGGAGACGATGCGGGCGCAGGTCCAGCGGCCGGGTCTGGTCGCGGTGCCCCTGCCGTGAATTGCCGCTCCGGCAAAAATCTGCCGCTACCCTAAAAGTCCTGCCGCCCCTGCCGTTCTGAGGGGCAGGACATCTCAAGGAGCGGCAACATGCCACCAATCGAAGTGGGGTCTGCGCAGCGCGTCGGCGCTATCGAAAGCAGGCTGGCCCGCGTGACGGGCGGTGACACGAATCTCGCGGTCGTGAAGACCCCGACCACCAACACCGTCTCGGCTGCACCGTCGGTCGAGACTTCGCAGGCGCTCGCGGCCGGGAAGGCCCCGATCGACACCGACCGCGTCGCCCTCATCCGCCAGGCGGTGGAGGCCGGGACTTATCCGCTGGTCCCCGCGAAGATCGCCGACGCCATGATAGCAGCGGGAATGCTGCTGAGGACCGGACACTGATGCTTACGCCCTCTTCCGACCTGCGCGACGCCCTGCGGCAGATGCTTGCCGTTCTGGAAGAGGAGCGGCAGGCGCTTGCCGGTCTCGACATCGACGCGATCGTCGGCACCACCCGCGACAAGGACCGCCTCTGCGGCGCGCTGGAGCATTTCGGCGAGGCGCAGCTGGACGAGGAATCCCGCTCGATGCTCGACGCCGCGCGGCGGCTGAACGAGGTGAACCGGCAGGTGCGCAACATCATCGCCGCCAACGTCTCGCGCCGCCTGAACGCGCTGACGGGGAGCCCGCAGCTGTACCGCATTCCCAAGGGATACGCGGCGATGGCGAACGGGCGGGGCTAACGTCCTTCAATCGTCATTGCGAGCGCAGCGAAGCAATCCATGGTCGGCCCGCCGCCGCTGGATTGCTTCGCTGCGCTCGCAATGACGATGCGAGAGGAAAGCGCTACTCCCTTCTGGCACACCTCTTGCTGAAACCGCTCCCGGCAACCCCTTTGCCGGGAGTTCTGTTTTGAGCGACGGAAGAGTTCTCAGCAGTCTAGGCATGCTTGCGGGCGCGGGCACGCAGGTGCGCGACGCCATCGCCCGCGCCGCCGAAGCCACCGGGGTCGATTTCGACTACCTGCTGGCCCAGGCCAAGATCGAATCCAGCCTCGATCCCGCCGCCCGTGCCGCCACCTCCAGCGCGGCGGGGCTCTACCAGTTCACCACGGGAACCTGGACCGCGACGCTGGGCCGCCACGGCGCGGAGCACGGCATGGGCTGGGTCAACGACGCGCTCGCGACGCCGACCGGCCGCGCGCAGGTCATGGCGCTGCGCTACGATCCGCAGGTCGCCGCGCTGATGGCCGGGGAACTGGCGTCCGACAACCGCGCCGACCTTACCGCGCGGCTGGGGCGCGAGCCTGATGCCGCCGAACTCTATCTCGCGCATTTCCTCGGCTCGGCCGGTGCAGGCAAGTTCCTCGAGGCGCTGGCGGCGGATTCCACCCAGAGCGCCGTTTCCCTGATGCCCAAGGCGGCTGCGGCCAACCGCTCGATCTTCTTCGCAGGTGGTGCGCCGCGCTCGGTCGGCGGGGTCATGGCGCTGATCCGCGACAAGGTGCAGGGCGCGATGGAGGGCGGTTACACGCCGTCGACGACGGTCGACTGGTCCAATCCCCAGATTGCCTACCAGACCGCCGGGCTGGACATGCCTGCTGGCCCACTCGCGAGGGAGTTCCACGCCGGGCAGCCGCAGGGCGCGGCGCAATCCGCTCCGGCCCGTTCGATGTCCGAAACCCTCGCCAGCGCCTTCGGGACAGGCGGCTCATCCGCGCCCGAACATGTGCGCGCCGCTTACGCCAAGCTCGCGAGCCTCGGCCTGTGAACCTGCTTTCCCGTATCGGCAATCCGGGGGCGATGGCGCTTCCGGCGGGAATCCTCGTCCTCATCTGCCTCATGATCGTGCCGGTTCCCGCGATCGTGCTGGACGTGTCGTTCGTGCTCAACATCGCGCTGTCTGTGGCGGTGCTGATGGCGGCGATGAACGCGGAAAAGCCGCTCGACTTCTCCGCCTTCCCCTCGGTCCTGCTGTTCGCGACGCTGCTGCGGCTGGCGCTGAACGTCGCCTCCACCCGCGTCGTGCTGGTCCATGGGCACGAGGGCGAGGCGGCGGCGGGCAAGGTGATCGAGAGCTTCGGCGCCTTCCTCATCGGCGGCAACTTCGCGGTCGGCATCTTCGTGTTCCTGATCCTGATGATCATCAACCTGGTGGTCGTCACCAAGGGCGCGGGCCGCGTGTCCGAAGTCTCCGCCCGCTTCACGCTCGACGCGCTGCCCGGCAAGCAGATGGCGATCGACGCCGACCTCGCCGCCGGGCTGATGACGGCGGACGAAGCCAAGGCCCGCCGCCGCGAAGTGGCGACCGAGGCGGACTTCTACGGCTCTATGGATGGCTCCTCCAAGTTCGTGAAGGGCGACGCCATCGCCGCGATGCTGATCCTGGGCGTCAACGTCATCGCCGGGTTCTGCCTCGGCATGCTGAGCCACGGCCTGTCCGCGAGCGAGGCGGCGCAGACCTACATCACGCTCGCCATCGGCGATGCGCTGGTGGCGCAGGTGCCGGCGCTGCTGCTCTCCATCGCTGCCGCCATCATCGTCACCCGGGTGTCCGACAGTCGCGGTCTGGCCGGGCAGATCGGCGGTCAGTTCGCCTCTCCGGGCACTTGGCTACCCGTAGGTGTCGTTCTGTGCGCGATCGGTGTCATCCCGGCGATGCCGCAGTCGATCTTCCTGCCCGCCGCCGCCATGGCATTCTGGCTGTGGCACAGCCTCAAGAAACGCGCCGATCGAGCCCTCATCGCGCCGGTGGTGGAGGAAGAACCCGTTGCTGCGCCGGACCCTTCGAAGATCGCGCTGGAGGACGTCTCCGACCACACCCTCGTCACCATCGAACTGGGCTACGGTCTCGTCCAGCTGGTCGACGAGCGGCGCGGAGCCCCGCTCGTCAGCCGCGTAACCGGGGTGCGCAAGCAGCTGAGCCAGAGCTTCGGCTTCATCGTCCCGCAGTTTCGCGTGCGTGACGCGCTCGACATGCCGCCGCACGAATACCGCATCGTATTGGGCGGCGTGAACCTTGGCGGCGCGGCGGTGCGGGCGGACAAGGTGCTCGCCATCGACGCAGGAGAGGCGCGCCCCGGCCACGCCCTGCGCGGCGAGCCCTGCTTCGACCCGAGCTTCGGCTGCCCGGCGTTGTGGATCGACCCCGCCGCGCGCGATCAGGCGACGGCGGACGGCTTCCTTACGGTCGATCCCGGCACGGTCATCGCAACGCACCTCAACCAGCTGCTGTCGGCGCGGCCGCAGGATCTGCTCGGCCCCGATCAGGTGCGCACGCTGATCGATGCGCTGAAGGAGCACTCGGCGGGCCTTGTCGAGACGGTCCATCCCCAGCCGCTGTCGCTGGCCGCCGTCACCCGCCTGCTCCGCGCGCTGCTGGAGGATTATATCTCCATCGCGCATCTGGTGCCGATCTTCGCCAGCCTTTCGCGCGCGGTGCAGCAGACGGTGGAGCACGACCGCCTCGTCGAACTGGTCCGCGCGGACCTCGGCGCGCTGATCGTCGGGCGCATCTGCTCGCCCACCGAGCGCCTGCCGGTGGTGACGCTCGACGCCGGTCTGGAGGGCGCGATCGTGCAGGGCATGGTCGATCCCGCGACCGGCCAGCCCGTGATCGAGCCCGACCTCGCCCGCATGATCGGTGAGCGTATCCTGGCGCTTGGCGAGATGCGCGGTCCCCACGCGACCCCGCTGGCACTGGTCGTGCAGCCACGGGCGCGCCGCGCGCTGGCCGCCCTGCTGCGCCTGCGCGCGCCGGGGTGCCTCGTCCTCTCGATCTCCGAACTGCCCGCGACGCAGCCGATCGAAGTGATCGACGTGATCGGCGCCGCCGCTCCGCCAGCCACACCGCCGGGGCTTCCCGCGCCCGATGAAGAAAGTATGGCCGCATGAATATCGACCAGATGGCCTTTTCCGCCGCCCGGAGCGCATACCGGGGCGACGTGGCGGATCGCGTCCGTCGCTTCCTGCCGATGGTCAAGCGGCAGGCCTGGCACGTCCACGGCACCGGGCGCCCGGGCATCGAACTGGAGGATCTGGTGCAGGTCGGCCTCGTTGCTCTTACCGAATGCGCGCAGAAGCACGACCTGCCGACCGAGGACGGCTTCGCGGCCTATGCCAAGATGCGCGTGCGCGGCGCGATGGTGGACCTCGTGCGGCGCACCGTGCCGGGATCGCGTGGTACGTCGGAGCGCCGCCGGATGCTGGCCGACAAGGAAACGCAGCTGCGCGGCTATCTGGGCCGCGATCCCCGGCCTGACGAACTGGCGCGGGCGATGGGCATGGGGGAGGGCGAACTCGTCAGCATGCGCGACGCCGCCCAGCCGCTGCGCTTCGAGCCCATCGACGAGGTCTATTCCGACCAGTCGATGACCTTCGCGACGGAGACGCCCGACAGCTTCGCCATGCTGGCCGATGCGCAGTTGCGCGGTGCCGTGATCGAGGCGATCACCGACCTGCCGGATCGGCTCAAGATGATCGTGCAGCTCTACTTCGTCGAGGAACTGAATCTCGCGGAGATCGCCGAAGTGCTGCAGGTGTCGATCCCGCGCGTCCACCAGCTGAAGGCGCAGGCGATCGACAAGCTGCGCGCGAGTTTGCAGGGGGTGGCGGAGGTTTTGTGACGCTCACGTCGTCCCGGAGCAAGTCTGGGACGACGATACCCTTACTTATCCAGCCGCACCGCCCGCTCTTCCTGCGGAACCTCGCGCACCGGCACGGCGGCGAGCCAGTCCTGGAACGCCTCGTTGTCGACCATGCCGCGCACCACGTCGGTGCCCTGCTTGAAGGTCGCGAAGCCGTCGCCGCCTTCCGCCAGGAAGTTGACCACGGTGACGCGGTACTTCGCGGTCGGGTCGAGTGGCTTGCCGTTCAGCGTCAGCGAAACCACCCGGCTGCCAGAGGGGCGGCGCATGTCGTAGCTGAACTTCAGGCCCGCCGAGGGCGCCAGCGCCTGCTTGTCGCCGGTGTCGTCGAGGCCGTCCTCGATCACCGCGCGGACTTGCGCGCCGGTCAGGGTCATGGTGACGAGTTCGTTGTTGAACGGCTGCGTCGCGTAGACCTGTCCGAACGTGACGGTGCCGTCCGCTGCCGGATCTATGGGCGCGCGGATGCCGAAGGGGTTGGTGAAGGCGATCTGCGATCCCGCCGCCTTCGCGCCCGCCAGCTGCGAATCGGCGATCAGGTTGCCGAGCGGGCCGCCCGATCCGCTCTCGCTCGATGCCTTGGCAGCGGGGCCGGACAGCTTGCCGACCGGCCGGGCGATGAGGCCCGCCGCATCCTTCACATAGCCCGCGATGTACTCTGCCACGTCGGCGCGGGGCTGGAACTGCGGATAGAGCGGCGTGTTCGGAACGTCGCCCCGGCCGCTGGTGTAGCCGGGCGACTGGACGATGACGTTCTGCGCCTTCTTGGCCACGACCTTGTGCGTCGTCGGGTCGATGCTGAGCGTGATGTCGGTGACGAGCTTGCCGTAGACGCCCGCGCTGGTCAGCAGGATCGGCGTGCCGTCGCCCGACTGGCCGTACTGGCACACATACTGCCAGTGCGTGTGGCCCGAGACGACAAGGTCGACGCCGGGGTTCAGCCGGTCGAGGATCGGCTGGATGTCACCCGCAAAACCCTCGCACGAATTGGGGTTGGAAACGGTGGTCTTGCCGCCCTGGTGGATCAGGACGACGACCGCGTCCGCGCCCTCCGCCTTCAGCTTGGGGATGGCGCGGTTGATCGCGTCGGCCTCGTCGCCGAAGGTCAGGCCCTTGAGCTGGTCGGGCGAGACGAGCGTGGGCACGGTCTTGAGCGAAAGCCCGACGAAGCCCACCGTCACCTGGCGCGCGCCTTCGCCGAAGGTCTTGAGGCCGGTTGCCGGGAACAGCGTGGTGCCGTCCGCCTTGAAGGTGCCTGCCGACAGGTACTTGTAGCTGGCGCCCTTGAACTGCTCCAGCTGGCACGGCTCCAGCCGCGTGTTCTTCTCGCACCCGCCGTTCTGGAGGCGCTGCAGTTCCTTCCAGCCGCGGTCGAATTCGTGGTTGCCGACCGCGTTGAACTCCAGCCCGATGCGGTTCATCACGCCGACCGCGGGCTCGTCGAGGTGGAGCGAGGAGGCGAGCTGCGAGGCGCTGGTCAGGTCGCCCGCCGCGACGACGACGTTGTTCTGATGCTTCGCCCTGATCGAGTCCACTGCCGAGGCGAGCCATGCGCCGCCGCCTGCGGGAACGGGGATGGTTTTGCCGTCAGCGCCGGGGGCCTCCACCGCTGCCTTGGGCGGCTCCAGCGCGCCGTGGAAGTCGTTGATCGCGATGATCCCCACTTCGACCGGCGCGGCGGCAGTCGGCGTGCCGGGGCGGCTGGCCTGAGGCGCGGCGCAGGCGGCAGTGAAGGCAAGGGCGAGAAGCGGCAGCGCGCGGAGACGGGGGGAAGTCATGGCCCGGCTCTATCGCAACAGAACGTGACGAACCAAGGACGATTTTCGCGCCGGGGCGCGCGCAGGATCAGCGCGCCTGATCCTCCAGCGCGTGCATCGCATCGTCCGACAGGCCGAAGTGGTGGCCGACCTCGTGGATCACGACATGGGTCACGAGGTCTTCCAGAGCGACTTCCGTTTCGCACCACTCGGCCAGCAGCGGCTGGCGATAGAGCGTGATGCGCGGCGGAAATTCACCGGAAACCCACGATGATTCCATGTCCATCGAACGCCCGTGGTAGAGCCCGGTCAGTTCCCAGGCATCCTCGATCCCCATGTCCGCCAGCGTCTCCTCGTCGGCGAATTCCTCGATGTGGACGGTGATCCCGTCTAGGTGCTGCGCGAAGGGTTCGGGGATGCGCGCGAAGGCGGCGCGGGCGAGCCGGTCGAACTCGGCGGCGGAGGGGGGAGGGCCGAAACTGCGCGTCATGCCGGTGGTCATGGCAGGTTTCGTCGCAGCGCGCCATCCACACCCTGATGGGGGCGCCAGCTTGCGAAAATCGCCCGTTTCTGCGAGCCAACAAGGCATGGTTCCGGCAATCTTCGGCCTCTCCGGCCTGACCCTCACCGACGACGAGCGCGCGTTCTTCCGCGATGCCGATCCGGCGGGCTACATCCTGTTCGGCCGCAACGTGGAGAGCCGCGCGCAGGTCCGCGCGCTCACCGACGAGCTGCGCGCGATCCACGGGCGCGACCGCCTGTTCGTCTGCATCGACCAGGAAGGCGGCCGCGTCGCCCGCATGAAACCGCCAACGTGGAGCGCCTATCCGACCGGCGAAGCGTTCGACCGGCTTTACGACCTCGCCCCCGCCAGCGCCATCGAAGCGGCGCGGCTGAACGCGCAGGCCCTGGGCATGGACCTTGCCGAAGTGGGCGTCAGCGTCGATTGCCACCCCTCGCTCGACGTCCGCCAGCCGGGCGCGCACGACGTCATCGGCGATCGCGCGCTGGGCGCCGAGCCGATGCGCGTGGCAGCGCTGGGCCGCGCCATCCTCGACGGGTTCGCGCGCGCAGGCGTCGCGGGCTGCATCAAGCACATTCCCGGTCATGGCCGCGCGATGGCGGACAGCCACAAGGAACTGCCGACCGTCACCGCCTCCGCACAGGAACTGGCGACCGACATCGCGCCCTTCCGCGCGCTCGCCTCCGCCCCCATCGGCATGACGGCGCATGTGCTCTACACCGCTTGGGACGCAGAGAATCCGGGCACCCTTTCGC
Organism: Novosphingobium kaempferiae; assembly: GCF_021227995.1. Taxonomy (NCBI): domain Bacteria; kingdom Pseudomonadati; phylum Pseudomonadota; class Alphaproteobacteria; order Sphingomonadales; family Sphingomonadaceae; genus Novosphingobium; species Novosphingobium kaempferiae. Next base: position 5,325,110 of record NZ_CP089301.1, on the reverse strand, counting down.
CCGTCGTGGTGGGCGAGGTGATCCGCAAAGCGATCGGCTTCACCGGCTTGCTGCTGACCGACGACCTCGACATGCAGGCGCTCTCGGGCACCGTGCCGGAGCGGGCGGCACGGGCCATCGCGGCGGGTTGCGACATCGCGCTCAACTGCTGGGCGAAGATGGACGACATGGTCGGCATCGCGAAGGCCCTGCCGGTGATGGGCGCCGAAACCGCCGCCCGCCTCGACCGTGCGCTGGCCGCCACCGGAGAGCCTGCCGCCGCCGAGCACGCCACGCTGCTCGCCCGCCGCGACGCGCTGCTGGCGCTGCGGAGCGCTTGAGGTGGCCACGGCCCCCGGCCTCTTCGACAACTGGGACGCAGAGGACCGCAGCGGCGTCCAGACCGACAAGCTGTACCTTGAGATCGAGGGCTGGGAAGGGCCGCTCGACCTGCTGCTCGACCTCGCGCGGCGGCAGAAGGTGGACCTTCTGCGCATCTCCATCCTCGAACTGGTGGACGCCTACCTCACCTATATCGAGGAGGCCGAGGCGCTGCGGCTGGAACTGGCGGCGGACTATCTGGTGATGGCGGCGTGGCTCGCCTACCTCAAGTCCGCGCTGCTGCTGCCGCGGGACGAGCAGGAGGAGCCCGGCCCCGAGGAAATGGCGCTGCGCCTGCAGTTCCGGCTCCAGCGGCTGGGGGCCATGCGCGAGGCGGCGGCGCGGCTGATGGGGCGCGACCGGCTGGGCCGCGACGTGTTCGTGCGCGGCGCGCCGGAGGGGCTGCGGGTCGACCGCAAGTCGCTCTGGCAGTGCGAGTGGTTCGACCTCGTAAGAGCTTATGGCGACGTGAAAATCCGCTCGCAGCCGGTGGTCCACATGGTGCGCGAGCGGATGGTGATGACGCTCGACACGGCGATCCAGCGGGTCGCCTCGATGCTGGGTGTGGCGATCGACTGGGTGGACCTCAAGGACTTCCTGCCGCCCGCGCACGACAGCTGGGCGAACCCGCAACTGCGCCGTTCCGCGCTGGCTTCCAGCTTCGTCGCGGCGCTGGAACTGGCGCGTACCGGCAAGGCCGAACTGGCGCAGGAAGAGACATATGGCCCCCTGCGGATCAGGGCGCCGAAGGGACATTGAGACGGTGACGGATAGTGTACTGAACGGCACCGACGATGTGCTGAGGGCGGTGGAGGCGACCCTGTTCGCCGCCGAGGAGCCCCTGAGCGCCGAGCAGCTCGCACTGCATCTTGGCTTCGGCGAGAAGGCCTCGACCGTGCTTCCGGCGCTGGCCGAACTCCAGCGGCACTATGCCGGTCGGGGCGTCCAGCTGATCGAGCGGGGCGGGCGCTGGCATTTCCAGACCGCGCCCGATCTTGCCCACCTGCTCCGCCGCGAGAAGGAGGATCTGCGCCGCCTGTCGCGCGCCGCCACCGAAGTGCTCGCCATCGTCGCCTATCATGAACCCGTCAGCCGCGCCGAGATCGAGGCGATCCGCGGTGTGCAGACCGCCAAGGGCACGCTCGACGTGCTGATGGAGGCGGGCTGGGTGCGCGTGGCCGGGCGGCGCGAGGTGCCGGGGCGACCGGTGATCTATGCGACGACGCCGGTATTCCTCGACCATTTCGGACTTACCTCCCTGCGCGAGCTTCCGGGCATCGACGAATTGCGTGCGGCGGGCTTGCTCGATCCGGTGGACGAGGACATGATCGAATCCGTGCTCGGTGGCGGAAAACCGGGCGCTTCGGACAAGGCGCAGCCCGAAGACGACTGAGGTGCGACCGTCGAAGGACAGAACCATGACGGGCTGGCAACTTGCCGTCAAAGCGCCTACATGCCCCCTATGAACGGTCGGAATCGGCCGCATGTTTTGGAGTTGAGGTTATGGGTAGCTTCTCGATCTGGCACTGGCTGATCGTTCTCGTGATCGTGCTCGTGCTGTTCGGACGCGGCCGCGTGTCGGAAATCATGGGTGACTTCGGCAAGGGCATCAAGAGCTTCAAGGACGGCATGAACGAGGAAGAGGCCAAGAAGGCTTCCAACTCGACCCCCGCCGCCCAGATCTCGTCGCAGAAGGCCGATCCCGCGCCGACCACGACGACTGAAACCAAGAACGAACAGGCCTGAGAAACCGGGCCTGATCGGGGATGTTCGACGTAGGCGCATCCGAGCTGCTGATGATCGTCATCGTGGCGGTCGTGGTCATCGGTCCCAAGGACATGCCGATGGCGTTGCGCACGGCCGGTCGCTGGATCGGCAAGATGCGCAAGATGTCGAACCACTTCCGGTCCGGCATCGACGCCATGGTGCGCGAGGCCGAGCTGGAGGAGATGGAGCGCAAGTGGCGTGAGCAGAACGTGGCCATCATGAAGGCGAGCCCGCAGCTCCCTTCGATGGATTCGACCGTGAACCCCACTGCCGACGACATGCAGCCGCCGCTGGCATCGGTCTCCGAACACGCGCCCGAGGAGGCCGTGGAACCGCAGGTCGAGCCTGCGGCGGAGCCCAAAGCCGAACCCAAGCAGGCCGAACTGCACCTGCCGCCCCCGCCGCCCTGAGTTTCACGCCATGCAGCCCTTCCGCATCTCCGACATCGACGACACGCAGGCGCCGCTGCTCGACCACCTGATCGAGCTGCGCGGCCGCCTGCTGCGCGCCTTCCTGGCCTTCGCGGTGGCGTTCGCGGTGTGCTTCTACTTCGCAGGGGACATCTTCTCGTTCCTCGTCCGCCCGCTGACCGAGGCGTTCCCGCCCGGGCAGGGCAAGCTGATCTACACGAAGCTGTACGAGGCCTTCTTCGTCGAGGTGAAGATCGCGATGTTCGCGGCCTTCTTCGTCAGCTTCCCGGTGATCGCCAACCAGATCTGGCAGTTCGTCGCCCCCGGCCTCTACGCCAAGGAGAAGAAGGCGTTCCTGCCCTTCCTCATCGCGACTCCGGTGCTGTTCACCATGGGCGCCGCGCTGGCGTACTACGTGGTGATGCCGACGGCCTTCCACTTCTTCCTGGCGTTCGAGGGCGAGAAGGGCGGTCTCAAGCTGGAGGCGCTGCCGGGCACGGGTGACTACCTCGCGCTCGTGATGCAGTTCATCCTGGCGTTCGGCATCAGCTTCCTGCTGCCGGTGCTGCTGATGCTGCTCAACCGCGCCGGCATGGTGACGCGCGCCCAGTGCGTCGCCGCGCGCCGCTACGCGATCGTCGGCGTCTTCATCGTGGCCGCCGTGGCGACCCCGCCGGACGTCGTCTCGCAGCTGCTGCTGGCGATCCCGCTGCTCATGCTGTTCGAAGGCACGCTGATACTGATGTGGTTCACCGAACGCCGCGACGCGAAGGAACGCGCGGCCGAGGAAAAGGCCATCGAGGAAGCCGCCAAGGAAGCCGGACACGCCGCGGCGGAGTGAGGGTATGATCCCCGTCGAGGTCTTTGGAAATGAGGAGAGCGACGACGCTCCGCTGTTCGTCGCCTCGTTTGATTTTCTGCCTCGGGTGGGTGAGAATATCTCCAAGGACGTGGGCGGCTACTTTGCCTATTACGAAGTGGTCGAGATCTGGCATCGCGAGGACGCGGACAGCGGAACGTTCCGGGCCTGCCTGGCGGTGAAGTTGAACGATTGAAACTGCCGTTGGGGGTGGGCTTCGACAAGCTCAGCCTGAGCGGAGCCAGGCTAAGACGCTGCGAGGGGGCACTGCCCACTCCCCACCAACCACCTCCAAACCCGCTCAGGCTGACCTTGTCGAAGCTCCCGGCGGCAAGGCGCTCGCCTTGTGCTCATCTATTCCGATGCCTAACCCATGGGCATGGATAGTCTGACAGACGATTTCGCAACTACAGGTGCCGTGCGGTTGCGAGGGGCGCTCGCGTCCAGCATGGCCGAATTGGAGCGCAGCCTCTCTGGCTTGCCTGCCGACAATGCCGGGGTTCGCCTTCATGGAATAAGGCCGCTGCGGGAGATGTTGGCCGCTGATGGCTGCGTGGGTATGCGTCCCGCCAGCTTGCTCGGCCAGTCGGCCAGACCCGTTCGAGCGGTCCTGTTCAACAAGACGTCCGCGACGAACTGGTCGCTCGCCTGGCATCAGGACCGGACGATCTGCGTGAAGGCGCGGCGGGAAGTCGCGGGATTCGGCCCATGGACCGTCAAGCAGGGCATGATCCATGTCGCGCCGCCGGTCGAACTGCTGGCGCGGATGGTGACGATCCGCGTCCATCTGGATGACGTTCATCCGGGCAACGCGCCGTTGCTGATCGCGCCGGGATCGCATCTTGCAGGCATGGTGCCGGTTCAGGATATCGCCGAGGTCGTGGAGCGCTACGGGACGAAGGTTTGTCTGGCGGAGGCGGGCGACGTGTGGATGTATTCCACGCTTATCCTGCACGCTTCCGAAGCGGCGCGGGAACCGGCAAGCAGGCGCGTTCTACAGGTGGACTACGCGGCGTTCGACTTGCCCGGCGGGCTCGAATGGCAGGGTGTGTGAAGCGGCTTCAGCCCTTTGGAGCGCTCTAACTCCCGACAAGCCAGATTTACCCCGCCGCCCCTGCGCAGGCAGGGGCTTATCCCGGGCTAGCTGCCTCGCAGTGAGCAAGGTGTCGTGACGAGAGAAGCGATGGGCCCCTGCCTACGCAGGGGCGACGGGCAGTGGGGCGGAGAGCCCTTACCGCCGCACGCCCGCCTTGCCGCCGTCCTGCGCGGCCGACCATGCCAGTCGCCCGCCGATCCACGTTTCCAGCACCTTCGTGCCGCGTAGCACCTGCGGGTCGGCGGTCATGGGATCCTGATCGACGAACAGGAAATCCGCGCGCATTCCCTTCGCGATGCGGCCGAGGCGGTCTTCGGCGAACAGGGAGTAGGCCGCGCCGGTGGTGTAGGCGGCCAGCGCCGCCTCGCGCGGGAGGCTCTCCTGCGGTTGCCAGCCGCCGGTGGGCTGGCCGTCCGCGCCGGTGCGGCTGATCGCCACCGCCAGCCCCTCGAACGGGTGGGCGGGCTCGACCGGGGTGTCGGAGCCGAACGCCAGCTTCGCGCCGGTCGCGGCGATGGACTTCCACGCATAGGCCCCGGCCAGCCGCTGCGGGCCGAGGCGGGCCTCTGCCATCGTGCGGTCCGAGGCTTCGTGCTGCGGCTGCATCGAGGCGATGGTGCCGTTGCGACCGAAGCGCGGGATGTCGGCGGGGTCGACGATCTGCGCATGCTCGATGCGCCAGCGGCGGTCGCCCTTGTAGGTCTGCGACAGTTCCTCGATCGAATCGAGCACGGTCGCGTTGGCCTCGTCGCCGATTGCGTGGACGGCCACCTGGAAGCCGTCCATCGCGGCGCGGCTCATCAGGTTGCCGAGCTGGGTGCCGCTCATCTGCGGCAGGCCCTTGGTGGCGGTATCGTCGGCGTAAGGCGCCTTGAGCCACGCCCCGCGCGAACCCAGCGCGCCGTCGAGGTAGAGCTTCACCCCGTTCATCTTGAGCTTGTCGTTGTAGAGCCAGGGCGTCGGGCCCGGCCCGCCGATCAGTGTCATCGCGTCGATCCCGCCCGCATAGGCGACCACGCGCATGCGCAGCTGGCCCTTGTCGGCGGAGCGGCGATAGGTCTGCCAGTCCTCGATCGAGGTGCCCATGTCCGCGACGGTGGTGACGCCCGCCGCCAGGAACTGCAACTGCGCCTCGCCGAAGGCGGTGTCGGCATCCTCGGGGCGGGCCTTGGGGCGCTTCTTCTCGACCAGCGCGGTGGCGCCGTCGATGAGGACGCCCGCCGGGGCCTTCGATCCCGCGACGCGCACGATCTCGCCGCCCGCCGGGTCGGCGGTAGCCGCGGTGACGCCTGCTGCCGAGAGCGCGGCAGAGTTGGCCCATCCGGCGTGGCCGTCGATCCGCATGAGCCACGCGGGCTTGCCGCCGGTCGCGCCGTCGAGTTCGGCGGCGGTCGGCATGCGGTCCAGACCCCAGTTGGCCTGGTTCCAGCCGCCGCCGAGGATCCACGGCGCATCCGGGTGCGCCGCCGTCCACGCCGCGATGCGCGACAGGGCCTCATCCAGAGACTTCGCCATCGACAGGTCGAGCGTCATCTTCGCGAAGCCGGTCTCCATGACGTGGCCGTGCGCGTCGATCATCCCGGGCACGAGGATGCGGCCCTTGCCGTCGACCTTGTAATCGACCTTCTTGGGGCGCTTTTCGTCCTTGTGGAACACCTGCAGGATGTGACCGTCAGGGCCGATCAGGAAGCCCTCGAAGCGCTCCACCCCGCCGTTGCCGTCAGGGGTCAGACCTTCGACGTTGTCGACGAGGATGTCGGCGCGGGCCTGCGTGGCCAGCGCCGTGGTGCCGGAAAGCAGCGCGATGGCTGCCGCAATCTTCAAATTCACTGGCTACCCTTCTTCGGCAGGCGCTTGATGATGGCGCTCGTATCGAGCCGCCCGCCGCCCTGGGCCTGCACTTCGGAGAAGAACTGGTCGACCAGCGCCGCGATCGGCAGCGATACGCCGAGCCCGCGTCCTTCCTCGAGGCTGAGACCGAGATCCTTCCTCATCCAGTCGATCGCGAGGCCGAAGTCGAACTCGCCCGCGTCCATCGTTTTCCAGCGGTTGTCCATCTGCCAGGACTGCGCCGCCCCGCCCGAGATCGCCTCGTAGACCTTTTCCATGTCGAGGTGCGATGCCTGCGCGAAGCGCACTGCCTCTGCCAGCGCGGCCACGTTGCCGGCGATGCAGATCTGGTTGGCCATCTTGGCGATCTGGCCCGAACCCGCCTTGCCGACGTGGACGATGCGGCTGGAATAGCTCTCCATGATCGGACGCGCCGCTTCCAGCGCGTCGTCCCGCCCGCCGCACATCAGCGTGAGGGTGCCATTTTCCGCGCCGATCTGCGACCCGGTCATCGGCGCGTCGACGCAGTGGATCTTGAGGTCGCGCGCCTCGACCGAGATCTGGCGGGCGATGCGGGCCGAGACGGTGGTGTGGTCGATGAAGGTGCCGCCCTTCTTGAGCATGCGGAACACGCCGTTGGGGCCGAGCACGACGTCGGACAGGTCATCGTCGTTGCCGACGCAGGTGATGACGACGTCGGCGTCCTGCGCCGCGTGGGCCGGGTTGGCGGCGATGCGGTGGGCGAGGCCGGGGTTGGCGTCGCGCCACTTGCGCGCGCGTTCGGGCGTGCGGTTGTAGATCGTCAGCTCGTGCCCGGCTTCGGCGATATGCCGCGCGATCGCGCCGCCCATCGTGCCGAGGCCGATCATCGAGACTTTACGCGGCGGGGTCGCGGGGGCGGGCGCTGGGGAGACGGTCTGCTCGGTCATGAGGGCGTTCTAGCGCCTTTTGCGCGAAAGCAAACCGCCATGGCTCGTGCATCCATGCACGTGGAGGCGACTGCGCTTTCAATTCATCGCGCAATCCGGTAGTCGCGCGGTTCTATGGACCAGACTCTGCTCAACATCGCTCCCGCGGACGTTTCCGACGCCCCGCTGACCGCAGCCGACGTTCGCGCGGCGGCGGAGCGAATTTCGGGCAAGGTCGTGCGCACGCCGACCGAGTACAGCGCCACGCTCAGCGCGATCACCGGCTGCGACATCTGGCTCAAGTTCGAGAACCTGCAGTTCACCGCCGCCTACAAGGAGCGCGGTGCGCTCAACGCGCTGCTGCAGCTGCCGGAAGAGCGCAAGGCCCGCGGCGTCATCGCGGCCTCGGCGGGCAACCACGCGCAGGGCCTCAGCTACCACGGCACACGCCTCGGCGTGCCTGTCACCATCGTCATGCCCAAGACCACGCCGACCGTGAAGGTCATGCAGACCGAGAGCGTCGGCGGCAAGGTCGTGCTGGAGGGCGAGAGCTTCGACGAGGCCTACGCCCACGCGCGCAAGCTGGAGGGTGAGCTTGGCCTGACCTTCGTCCACCCCTTCGACGACCCGCACGTCGCCGCCGGGCAGGGCACCGTGGCGCTGGAGATGCTGGAAGATGCCCCCGAACTGGACACGCTTGTGCTTCCGGTCGGCGGCGGCGGCCTGTCCTCGGGCATGGGCACCATCGCGCGCGACATCAACCCGGACATCCGCCTGATCGGCGTCGAGGCGCAGCTCTACCCGTCGATGTACAATCTGCTCAAGGGCACCAACCTGCCGATCGGCGGCGATACGCTGGCCGAGGGCATCGCGGTGATCGCGCCCGGGCTGATGACCTCCAAGGTGCTCCGCCCGCTGCTCGACGAGTTCCTGCTGGTCAGCGAATCGTCGGTCGAGAGCGCGCTGTGCCTGCTGCTCCAGATCGAGAAGACGCTGGTCGAGGGTGCGGGCGCCACGGGCCTTGCCGCCGTCATCAACAACCGGGAACTGTTCGCGGGCCGCAAGGTCGGCATGGTGCTTTCGGGCGGCAACATCGACACGCGCCTGCTGGCGAACGTGCTGCTGCGCGACCTCGCCCGCTCGGGCCGCCTCGCACGCCTGCGGATCGGCCTGCAGGACCGCGCCGGTGCGCTGTTCAAGGTGGCGAAGGTGTTCCACGAACACAACGTCAACATCATCGAGGTCTTCCACCAGCGCATCTTCACGCACCTGCCCGCCAAGGGTCTCGTCACCGAGATCGAGTGCGAGGCGCGCGACAAGCAGCAACTCGAAACCCTTGTCTCCGCCCTGCGGCGCGAGGGCTACGAGGTGAAGCTGGTCGAGACCGAGTAGTAACGATTACACCATCGAGCCGCCCCGAATTGACACGCGGGGCCCTCGATGGTGCCGCTTCGGTGCGATTTTGCCTCCGGACGGTCGGTTTTTGTGGTTAAATGACTCGCAACAGGCTGAGCCCGTATGCATATTTGCATGAGCAGACGGACCTGAGAGCCGGCCACAACGCTAGAGGAAGACCCAGTTAGGTGACCGCGCCCGTTCGATTTCCGCGCTTTTTCGTAACGAGCCCGGCGCCGTGTCCGTACCTGCCTGGCCGCAGCGAGCGCAAGGTCTTCACGGAACTCAAGGGCCCGCACGCCGATTCGCTGAACGATGCGCTGGGCCGCATCGGCTTCCGCCGCAGCCAGACGGTCGCCTACCGCCCTTCCTGCATCGATTGCAACGCCTGCGTCTCGGTCCGCGTCGTCGCTTCGGAATTCCAGCCCTCGCGGACGCAGAAGCGCACGCTTGAGGCGCATGCAGACCTCGTCGCCACGGTCTGCCGCCCCTGGTCCACCAGCGAGCAGTTCGACCTGCTCCAGCGCTACCTCGCGGTGCGTCACCCCGAAGGCGGCATGACAACGATGGACGAGGTCGACTTCGCCGACATGGTGGAGCACACGCCCGTCACCAGCTACGTCATCGAATACCGTGAGCCGTCCGCAGACGGCGTGACCCCGGGCCGCCTCGTCGGCGCCTGCCTGACCGACCGCCAGTGCGACGGGCTCTCGATGATCTATTCGTTCTACGATCCCGAAAGCATGCGGCAGGGCCTCGGCAACTACATCATCCTCGACCACATCCAGCGGTCGAACGAGATGGGGCTGGGCTACGTCTACCTCGGCTACTGGGTCGAAGGCTCGGCGCGGATGCAGTACAAGGTGCGCTATCGCCCGATGGAAAAGCTGGGCCGCGCGGGCTGGGAGCGCATCTCGGCCACCGAACACGACCGCCTGATCGCCGCCGCTGTCGCCAATCCCGGCGCAGGCAAGGGCGCGACCGGCCCCAAGGACGGAATGCCCGCGATCAAGGGCTGAGGGCGCGTCGCGCGTGCGACATCCCGCGTGCGACAACCGTTCGTTTCGCTTGATTGGCAGGGGCGGAGCAGGGCATAAATCCGCCTCGCAGAACCATGTGGACGGGCGGCGATCACCATGCACCAAAAGCGTTTGATGCTTTTCGCGATCATCGGCCTGCTTCCCACGGCTCTGTCTGCCCAGACCCCTCCCGAACTGCGTGATCTGGTCGGGGCTCGCGGATCGAGCGGCGAAACCCAGCTCAAGGCGCGGGGCTATCGTTTCGTGCGCCTGCAGGAAGGCGACGATCGCAAGTGGAGCTACTACTGGAACCCCGCCAACCACCAGTGCGTGACGGTGGCGACATATGATGGTCGCTACGACGCGATCACATCGAGCCCCGCACCCGATTGCGGAGAGGCCGAGCGCGCCGGCGACGCGCATCATGGTTCAGATGACCGTGGTCGCCATCCCGACATAGGTTTCGGTCGCCCTGCGCCGACGCGCGAAAGTCCGAGCTTTGCCGCCGCCGGGACCGGATACGTCGAGGTCCAGGGGCAGCAGGTCGAACTGGGCCTCGTCTGCTTTGGAGACGGGCAGCGGTCGGGTGTCGTCAACAGCAACGGCTGGACCTGGGATCGCGACAAGGACCGCTATGTCTACGGCAACCGGGTGGACATGACCGCGCAGCAGTTCGATGCCTCGGTGATGATACAGCTCTGGCCGGGCGGCGGGCGTATCAAGCTGCCGAAGAAGCTCATCCCGCCGATCCATTCGCGTGGAGACGGGGCATGGTGGGATATCTACGACGTGTCGCTCGGGCGCGACGTTATTTCAGGCGCCTACAGGCTGAACGGGCTCAACAAGCCCAAGCTGACGATCAACCGCACCAGCGGGCAGATTTCCATCGTCGGCACCGCGCCTTACGCCTTTCGCGGCACCTGCGACCTGATCGACGGGCACGACCACCGGCGTTTCTAGCCCTTGCGGACTTCGACGCATTTCCGCTAACAGCGGCGTACTCGCAAGGATCCGGTGCAATTCCGGATGGCTATTCCGGCCGCCGATCCGCCGGACAACATCACACATGACCTTGAAACCAAGCGCAGCCCGCTGCGCCATGTGCCTTGTTGTGGAATTTCCATGTCAGAACAGTTCACCCGCTACCGCCGGCAGTGGTTCAGCGACGGCGCGACCGCGCGCCGCGACGTGCTCGCCGGTATCGTCGTCGCGCTCGCGCTGATCCCGGAGGCCATCGGCTTCTCCATCATAGCGGGCGTGGACCCGCGCGTCGGGCTCTATGCCTCGGTCGCCATCGCCATCGTCGTGTCGCTGATCGGCGGGCGGCCGGGGATGATCTCCGCCGCCACCGCCGCCGTGGCGGTTCTGGTCGGCCCGCTGGTGCGCGAGCACGGCGTCGAATACCTGTTCGCCGCGACCATCCTGATGGGCGTGTTCCAGGTGATCGCCGGGCTGCTGCGGCTCAATCTCGTGATGCAGTTCGTCTCGCGCTCGGTCATCACCGGGTTCGTCAACGCGCTCGCCATCCTGATCTTCATGGCGCAGCTGCCGCAGCTTACTGGCGTGGGCTGGCAGACCTACGCGATGGTCGCGGGCGGGCTCGCGATCATCTATCTGTTCCCGCGCGTCACGAAGGCGGTGCCGTCTCCGCTGGTGGCGATCCTGGTGCTGACGGTGCTCGCCATCGGGCTCGGCATTCCGGTCAACACCGTGGGCGACATGGGCCGCCTGCCCGAAGGGCTGCCCACCCTCGCGCTGCCGCAGGTGCCCCTGAGCTTCGAGACGCTGCGCATCATCGCGCCCTATTCGCTGACGATGGCGGCGGTCGGCCTGCTCGAATCGATGCTGACTGCGCAGATCGTCGACGACATGACCGATACCGACAGCGACAAGCGCCGCGAATGCATGGGGCAGGGCGGTGCCAACATGGTCGCGGCGCTGTTCGGCGGCATGGGCGGCTGCGCGATGATCGGGCAGTCGGTCATCAACGTGACCTCGGGCGGGCGCGGCAGGCTCTCGACTTTCGTCGCGGGGGCCTTCCTGCTGTTCCTGCTGGCGGTGCTGGGCCCGTGGGTGGGACGGGTGCCGATGCCCGCGCTGGTCGCGGTCATGGTCATGGTCTCGATCGGCACGTTCAGCTGGGCCTCGATCGCCAACCTGCGCCGCCATCCGCCGACCTCCTCGGTGGTCATGCTGGTGACGGTTGCGGTGGTGGTGGCGACGCGCGACCTGTCGCTCGGCGTGCTGACGGGCGTGCTGCTCTCGGGCATGTTCTTCGCCGCCAAGGTGCAGCGCCTGTTCGCGGTGGAACGTAGCGAGGCAGGCGGCATCGCGACCTACCGCGTCTCAGGCCAGATCTTCTTCGCTTCGGTGGAGCGGTTCACCCGCGCGTTCCAGAACGAGGCCGACGCCGCGCATGTCGTGATCGACGTGTCGCGCGCGCACTTCTGGGACATCTCGGCAGTCGGCGCGCTCGATCGCATCGTCGCGCGCCTGCGCCGCGAGGGGCGCAGCGTGGAAGTGGCGGGCTACAACGCGGCGAGCGCCGATCTGGTCGACCGCTTCGCGCTCCACGACAAGACGGGCGTGGAGACGGGGGCGGTGCCGCACTGAACGCCTAGCGCTTCTTCTTCGCCCCGTTCAGCGCCGCCGCTTGCCGGAGCAGAGCCGCCAGCGCCGCGTCGTCGAGCGCGTCCCCCTCGTGGATGTCGATGGCGCGGCGGACATTGCCGTCGAGGCTGGCGTTGAACAGGCCCGCCGGGTCGGGCAGCGCTGCGCCCTTGGCGAAGGTCAGCTTGACCGCAGCCTTGTAGGTCTCGCCGGTGCAGACGATGCCGCCGCCCGCATACCAGGTGGGCACGCCGCGCCACTTCCATTCCTCGACCACGTCGGGAAGCGCGGCGAGGACGCAGGCGCGGACCTTGGCGAGCATCTCACCCCGCCAGTCGCCGAGTTCGGCGATGCGCGCGTCGATCAGCTGGGCAGGCGTGAGCGTGTCGGTCATGGCATCCCGTAGAGCTTGGCCTCTTCCGCGCGGCGGTTCTTGAGGCCGTTCATCGGCTTTCCGTCGTTGTAGATCCACTGCCCGAACTGCGCCTTCGCCTCGGCGAACTTGCCCGCCTTGTGCATCTTGCCCAGCGTCGAGGAGCGGATCGCGCCGGTGTTGTAGTGGAACGAGACGAGCGCGTCGAACTGGTTCTGCGTGGTCGCCGCCGTGCCGAGGAAAGCCGCCACTTCATCGACGTAGCTGACCATGTCGACGTCGAAGCGGGCGTCGCACTGTTCCTGCGTCCAGATCGTGCCCTTCTTCACGTCCGCGCCGGTCGAGCCCCAGCCGATGGTCCAGGGCTTGCCGTCGGCGCTGCCGGGGTCGGGATAGGCGGCGAAGGTGCCGTTCGCGAGGCGCTTCTCGCAGCCTTCCCACTTCTTGATGAGCTTCGCCCCCGCAGCGCCCAGCTTGCGGCCGCTGGCTGCCGGGGCGGGTGTTGGCGTGGGTTCGGGGGCGAGGCCGCCGGGAAGCGCGCCGGTGGACTGGTCGATGGCCTTGTCGAGCGCGTTGACTTCGGCCTGCGTGAAGGAACGGCCCAGTATCTTGCGGACCGCGTCGAAGATCGGCTTGCGATTCATGGAAAATGCCCTCCGCTGGAAAGACCACGCGCAGTATCGCGCCCGGTTCGGACTGCTTGTTTGCGTACCCGATGTTCTTGGGAGCGGCTTTGGTGCCGCCTTGGTGGCGCTCGGTCACTTCAAGCGCTCAGGATCAGGTACGCCTGCGGGCATGTTGTAGGAAAGCGGAATTTGCGCAGCGGCCGCCAGCTATCGTGATTTGTCATCGGCGCGCAGGCAGGGTGCCGATCGCAGGCCCTGAACGCGAAAGGGGCGCCCGGATTGCTCCGGACGCCCCCTCTCGGCGAACTTGTCGCCAGCGCTGATCGTGGGATCAGGCGCTGTAGTACATGTCGAACTCGACGGCCGACGGCGTGGTTTCCCAGCGCAGCACTTCGGGCCACTTGAGTTCGAGGTAGGCTTCGATCTGGTCCTCGGTGAACACGCCGCCTTCGAGAAGGAAGGCGTGGTCGGCCGCGAGGGCGTCGAGGGCTTCACGCAGCGAACCGCAGACGGTCGGCACTTCGGCGAGTTCGGCCGGCGGCAGATCGTACAGGTTCTTGTCCATGGCTTCGCCCGGGTGGATCTTGTTCTTGATGCCGTCGAGGCCGGCCATCAGGAGCGAAGCGTAGCACAGGTAGGGGTTGGCCATCGCGTCGGGGAAGCGGAATTCCACGCGCTTCGCCTTGGTGCCCGCACCGTAGGGGATGCGGCACGAGGCCGAGCGGTTGCGCGCCGAGTAGGCGAGCAGAACCGGTGCTTCGTAACCCGGGACCAGGCGCTTGTAGCTGTTGGTGGTCGGGTTGGTGAAGGCGTTCAGGGCCTTGGCGTGCTTGATGACGCCGCCGATGAAGTACAGGCAGGTCTCCGACAGGCCGGCGTAGCCGTTGCCGGCGAAGGTGTTCTCACCCTCGTTCCAGATCGAGATATGCGTGTGCATCCCCGATCCGTTGTCCTTCATGATCGGCTTGGGCATGAACGTGGCGGTCTTGCCGTATGCCTGTGCGACCATGTGGACGACGTACTTGTAGATCTGCATGCGGTCGGCGGTGGTGACCAGCTTGCCGAAGGTCAGGCCGAGTTCGTGCTGCGCCGAGGCCACTTCGTGGTGGTGCTTGTCGCAGGGCAGACCCATCTCGATCATGGTCGAGACCATCTCGGCGCGGATGTCGACGGCCGAGTCGACCGGAGCGACCGGGAAGTAGCCGCCCTTGGCACGCGGACGGTGAGCGAGGTTGCCCACATCGTAGTCCTTGTTGGTGTTGGTCGGCAGTTCGATGTCGTCGATCTTGAAGCCGTTGCCGTCGTAGCCGTCGTAGAACTTCACGTCGTCGAACATGAAGAACTCGGCCTCGGGGCCGACGAACACGGTGTCGCCGAAGCCGGCCGACTTCACGAACGATTCAGCGCGCTTCGCGGTCGAGCGCGGGTCGCGGGCGTAGAGTTCGCCGGTCGAGGGCTCGACGATGTCGCAGAACAGGATCAGCATCGGGGTGGCCGAGAACGGATCGGTGTAGACCGCTTCGAGGTCGGGCTTGAGGATCATGTCCGACTCGTTGATGGCCTTCCAGCCCTCGATCGACGAACCGTCGAACATCAGGCCGTCTTCCAGCTCATCCTCGCCGAGGACGGTCGAGACCATGGTCAGGTGCTGCCACTTGCCCTTCGGGTCCGTGAAGCGAAGATCGACCCACTCGATCTCCTCGTCCTTGATCTTCTTGAGGACGTCCTTTGCACTAGCCATTTTCTTGGTTCTCCAGCGTTACTCTTCCGATCCCGAAAGAGGATAGGGTTGGTCTTGTTGCGGGAATGCGACGGCCCCCATGCCGCCGAGACCCGATCCTGCGATCAGAGCGCGTCGTCGTCGCGTTCGCCGGTGCGGATGCGCACGGCGGTTTCGACCGGGACGACGAAGATCTTGCCGTCGCCGATGCGGCCGGTCTGCGCGGCGTCGGCGATGGCTTCGACCACGCGCTCCGCCAGCGCGTCGGGAACGACGACTTCGAGCTTAACCTTGGGAAGGAAGTCGACGACGTATTCGGCGCCGCGATAGAGTTCGGTGTGGCCCTTCTGGCGTCCGAAACCCTTGGCTTCGGTGACGGTGATGCCCGAGACGCCCACTTCGTGGAGCGCTTCCTTCACTTCGTCGAGCTTGAACGGCTTGATGATGGCTTCGATCTTCTTCACGCCTGCCTGGACCCCTGCACTTGCACCCGGACTGTCTCTTGAGGATGCCGGTCCGGGAACCAGAAGCCTCGCGCGCGATTCCCATCAAGAATCGTGCCAATGCGGTCGTACCCCTGATAGGACGAGTGTGCGTCTGCGAAAAGACCGGATTTGGGCGATTTACCCGGTCAGCAAACAATCTGTCGCATATGATGCGGGGGATCGGGGCAATCTTGTGTTCAAGATTCGGGCATCGGGTGCTCGAAAATTGTGCATTGCGGTGTTTGTGGCGCGGCTAACGGCTGGGCGCGACTCCGGGTCGTCCCGAAGCCTCTTGAATCGTCATTGCCAGCGCAGCGAAGCAATCCAAGGATCATGTGTCGGCCCTGGATTGCTTCGCTGCGCTCGCAATGACGAAGTGTCATTTAGTCGAGTTCACGGGCGCTCTGACGCGACGTAGGCCGTTCACGGCCAGCGGTCCCGGGGCGAGCCCGGGACGCGAGGGTCAGACCCGCAGGCCCGCCGTCTCTTCCAGACCGGCCATGATGTTGAGGTTCTGCACCGCAGCCCCGCTCGCGCCCTTGCCGAGGTTGTCGAGGATCGCGACGAGGCGCGCCTGCGAGCCGTCCTTCGCGCCCAGCACGCGCAGGGTGAGGGTGTCGACGGGCTCCATCGAGCCGCGCAGGAGCAGTTCGTCGGGCTGGTCGGCCTCGACCTTCACGACCTTGCTGCCTGCGTAGAATTCGGCGAGCGCGGCGCGCAGGGCGTCGGGCGAACCGGCGTCCTGCATCATCGAGAGGTGCAGCGGCACTTCGACCAGCATGCCGCGATGGGCGGGCACGACGGCGGGGGCGAAGATCGGATCGTGGCCGATGCCGGTCTGCGCCTTCATTTCCGGCACATGCTTGTGGCCGAGCGCGAGGCCGTAGGCGCGGAAGGCGATGTCGGTATCGTCCTCGAAGCGCGCGATCAGGGCCTTGCCGCCGCCCGAGTAGCCCGAGACGGCGTGGCAGACGTAGGGCCAGTCGGCGGGCAGCAGCCCGGCACGGACGAGCGGCGCGACGAGGCCGATGAAGCCGGTGGGATAGCAGCCCGGATTGCTGACGAAGCGCGCCTGCGCCACTGCATCGTGCCCGACGACTTCGGGGAAGCCGTAGGTCCAGCCTGCCGCGACGCGGTGGGCGGAGGAGGCGTCGATCACGCGGGTGCGGTCGTTGGCGATCATGCCGACGGCGGCCTTGGCGGCGTCGTCGGGCAGGCACAGGATCACGAAGTCGGCGTCGTTCAGCGCCTCTGCGCGCGCGGCGTCGTCCTTGCGGCGGTCATCGCTGAGCGTGATGAGCTGGAATTCGGCACGACCGGCGAGGCGGTCGGCGATCTCGAGGCCGGTGGTGCCCGCGGCGCCGTCGATGAAGACGCTGGCGGTCATGCCGCTTCGAGGTCCGAAAGCGCGACGTAGCCGACCGCGCCGTCCTCGCCCAGTTGGCCCCAGGACCAGCTTCCGGCGATGTCGAGCACGTTGAAGGTCTCTCCGGCGGGCAGGTCGGCGAGGGCGTCCGCCTCGTCGCGGCCGAAGGCCCGCAGCACTGCGCCCGCCTTGATCGTGCGCGGCATGGGCACGGCGTAGTGCGGCACGAAGTAGCGGCCCGCCAGCTTGATGTGGGCAAGGTCGCCGCGCACGGGAAGGCAGCCGGGATCCGCGCTCACGCTCGGTCCGGTCATGACCAGCATGCCGTCCGTATGGTCAGGGCGAGTATACGAATCCACAGAAGCCAACGCGGGTGCGTCTCCAAAATCAAAGATGCGCGCGCCTAGCCGAGACACGACATTTTCGCAAGTTCGGGAGTTCCGGGGTGCTGTCTCCCTCCTTCGTCATTGCGAGCGGCAAAGCCGCGCGGCAATCCAGCCCGGTTTGCGAAGGTCTGGATTGCTTCGCTTCGCTCGCAATGACGAAGAGGGTCAGCCATAGCGGCCCTTCAGCATGTGCCATGCCGCGCGCAGGCCGAGGGCGTCGCCGCCCTTGGGACGGCCGGGCTTGGCGGTGGGGCGCCACGCGAAGGTGTCGAAATGCGCCCAGTCGATGCCCTTCGGCACGAAGCGGTCGAGGAACAGCGCCGCCGTGCTCGCGCCCGCGAAGCCGCTGGAGCCGGCGTTGTTGATGTCGGCCACGTCGGACTTGAGGTATTCGCGGTAGCCCTCGTGCAGCGGCAGGCGCCAGCAGGGATCGTCGACCGCCTTGCCCGCCGCCAGCAGCGCGTCGGCAGTCGCGTCCTCGCGGGTGAAGAGGGCGGGCAGGTCCGGCCCGACCGCGACGCGCGCGGCGCCGGTGAGGGTGGCGAAGTCGATCATCAGCTCCGGCTTGTCCTCACCCGCGCGGGTCAGCGCGTCGCCGAGGATCAGGCGGCCCTCGGCGTCGGTATTGCCGATCTCCACCGAGATGCCCGCCCGGCTGCGCAGCACGTCGCCGGGGCGGAAGCTGTTGCCCGAGATCGCGTTCTCGACCGCCGGGACCAGCATGTGCAGGCGCACCGGCAGGTTCGCGCTCATGATGAGGCGGGCGAGGGCGAGGGCATGTGCCGCGCCGCCCATGTCCTTCTTCATCAGCAGCATGCCTGCGGACGGCTTCACGTCGAGCCCGCCCGAATCGAAGCAGACGCCCTTGCCGATCACGGCGATGCGCGGATGCTTGGGATCGCCCCATTCCAGCTCGATCATGCGCGGCGCATGGCTGCGGCCTGCCGCGCGGCCGACGGCGTGGACCATCGGGAAGTCGCGCTCCAGCACGTCGCCGCGCGTCACGCGAATCTCGGCGCGGAAGGCCTTGTGCAGCGCCTCGGCCTCGGCCTCCAGCTGGGCGGGGCCCATGTCCTCGGCGGGGGTGTTGACGAGGTCGCGCACCAGCATGACCGCCTCCGCCTCAGCGGTCAGGGCGTCGATCTGCGCGGGCTCGCCGGTCAGCAGCACGCGCGGGCCTTCGTCCTCGGCCTCCGACTTGTAGCGGTCGAAGCTGTACTGGCCGGTGATCCAGCCGAACAGCGCCGCGCCCGGCTCCCCGCCGACGCGGCGGTAGGTGCCGGCGGGCAGCTTCTCGGCCAGCTTGGCCATGCACCAGGTCGAGAGGGCGGCGGTGTCGGCCACGCCCGCGACCACGGACCAGCCGTCACCATCAGGGATGATCGCGTATTCGCCCGCGCTGCCGTCGAAGCGGTTCGCCTCCAGCGCGGCGCGCTGGGGAACGGCGAGGCCCTTCACGAATTTCTCCAGTCCATCCTTGTCGACGAGGTGGATGGAAACGGCCTTCTGGCCGCGGTCGGGCTGGATCAATGCGTTCTTGTCGCTCATGCCGCATTTCTCTAGCCTTCCCGGTAGCCCTGTTGCGAGAGGTATTTTGATGCGGATTGGCGGTATCGTGGTGGGTCTGGCGCTGCTGGCGGGTGCATGCAGCGGTTCAGGCGATGCCGGGACGCAGGCTACAGGCGGCGCGACTTTCGTCGCGCAGGATCTCGATTTCGGGACCGAGGCCCCGACCGAAGCCGCACCGCAGCCCAAAGGCCGCTCCGAAAAGGAGGAGACCGAGCTTTACGAGTTCGCCTATTCCTACCCCGATGCCGCCGCCGGGATCGAGGGGCTGCGCGCGATGCTCGACCGCAAGCTGGACGACACCAAGGGCGAACTCGTCACCACCGCGCGCGGGAACCGGGAGGAGGCGAAGAAGGACGGCTATCCCTACCACGCGCACTCGATGCAGGTGGACTGGAAGGTCGTCACCGACCTGCCGGGTTGGCTTTCGCTCTCCGCCGAGATGTACCAGTATTCGGGCGGCGCCCACGGGATGAGCGGGTTCGACACGCTGGTCTGGGATCGCGGGGCCGACACCGCGCGCAAGCCGGTGGACTTCTTCACCGGGCAGGACGCGCTGCGCTCCGCCCTGCAGGCGCCGTTCTGCAATGCGCTCGACAAGGAGCGCGAGAAGAAGCGTGGCGAACCGGTGCGGCATGATAGCAGCGACATGTTCGCCGAATGCATCGACCCCACGGCGCAGACGCTGATCCTGGGCTCGACCAACGGCAAGACCTTCGACCGCATCGGCATACTCGTCGCGCCTTACGAGGCGGGGCCATATGCCGAGGGCAGCTACGAAGTGACGCTGCCAGTGACGGGCAAGGTCATGGCCGCGTTGAAGCCCCAGTATCGCAGCGCGTTTTCGGTGAAGCCTTGATTTCTGGCCGATGATCTCGCAATTCCGCCCCCGATGCGCTATCTGGGGCGGATGACCGAATACCAGATCGTAGAGCCGGGCCAGGAAGACCTCCTGCGCGACGGCACCATCAAGCTGCACGGCCCCGACGGTTTCGAGGGCATGCGCCGCGCGGGCGCCCTTGCCGCGCGCATCCTCGACGAGATCGCGCCGATGGTGCAGCCGGGCGTCACCACCGCCGCCATCGACGACAAGGTGCGCGAACTGACCCTCGCGGGCGGCGCTGTTCCGGCGACGCTGGGCTATCGCGGCTATGCGCATTCGTGCTGCATCTCGATCAACCATGTCGTCTGCCACGGCATCCCGTCGGAAAAGACGCTCAAGGACGGCGACATCGTCAACATCGACGTGACCCCGCTGCTCGACGGCTGGCACGGCGACACCAGCCGCATGTACCTCGTCGGCGACGTGCCGCTGAAGGCGCGCCGCCTGGTCGACGTGACCTACGAGTGCCTGATGATCGGCATCGAGCAGGCCAGGCCCGGCAACCGCGTGGGCGACATCGGCGCGGCCATCCAGGCCTATGCCGAGGCGAACCGCTACGGCGTCGTGCGCGAGTTCTGCGGTCACGGCCTCGGCCGCCTGTTCCATGACGCTCCCGAAGTGGTCCACGCCGGTCGCCCCGGCACCGGCCCGGAACTGCGCCCCGGCATGTTCATGACCATCGAGCCGATGATCAACCTCGGCAAGCCGCCGGTGAAGCTGCTCTCGGACGGCTGGACGGCGGTGACCCGCGACAAGTCGCTCTCGGCCCAGTTCGAGCACTCGATCGGCATCACCGAGGACGGCTGCGAGATCTTCACCACCAGCCCCACCGGGATGCACAAGCCGCCTTACGCTTGAGGCGGGGCGGTTAGCGCATCCGTTCGTCATTGCGAGCGTAGCGAAGCAATCCAGCGGTGCGGGCCGACATGGATTGCTTCGCTGCGCTCGCAATGACGAGGGGGAGGGGATTGCCTTCCCACTCATCGCCCCGGCGCGCGCCTCTGCGCGTGACCCCGCCCGCACCGCATGACAGCTTCCCTCCCGCACAGACGGAAGGGAGAGCGATGGACCTGTCGGGCGGGATCGCGGTCGAACGCGAGCATGTCGTGGCGGAAAGGCCCGAGGACGGCATCCGCGATGCGGTGAACGTGTGGATCGAGGAGGAGAACGGCCTCTTCGCCATGCGCGTCGGCGTCGAGGCGGTGGGCGCGCAGTGGGACCGGCACGAACTCTGGCTCGACATCGCCTTTGCCGATGGTCGCCTGTGGTCGCGGCGCGGCGACGGGGAGACGCATCCCGCCTATGACGCGCAAGGGCGCCCCACCGTGCGCGGGACCGGGCCGGTGCGCTTCGAGTGCGTGGAGCCGTTCCGTCTTTGGACCGTGGCGTTCGAAGGGCCGGTGGCGCGGACCAGCGCGCAGGAGATCCTCGATAACCCGGACTTCGCCGAGACCGCGTGGAGCGAGGTGTCCTTCTCCGTCGATATGGAGATGGCCGCGATCCCGTGGGAGCCGGGCTCGATCCTGCCCGAAGCGGCCGAGGCGCTGGGTGGCAAGCAGGGCGACTACATGAGCCCGCGCTACGAACAGCTGTTCCGCGCCACAGGCACCCTGACCATCGACGGCGAGGCGCGGACGTTCCGGGCCAATGGCCTGCGCATCCGCCGCACGGGATTCCGCGCCTTCGCGGGGTTCTGGGGGCATTGCTGGCAGTCCGCCGTGTTCCCGGACGGGCGCGCCTTCGGCTTCAACTCCTACCCGCCGCGCGAAGGCGAGCCGCCGAGCTATTCCGAAGGGTGGATCATCGAGGACGGAGTTCGCACCGGCGCGCGGCCGGTGGTCATCCCCTGGTTGCGGCGGCTGGTGACGGGCGGGGAGGACGTGTCCTGCGAACTGGAGACGGTGGACGGCAGACGCATCGCCATCGGCGGGCGGACTTTCGCCAACACCCGGTCGCGCGGCGGGCATGTGCTGCCGCCGGACTGGCCGAAGGACTGGCCCATCGTCCAGCAGGCCCATGCGGTCTACACCTGGGACGGCGCGACGACGACGGGGATGATCGAACGCTCCAGCAAGCCGAGCGTGATGGACTTGTAGAAGGCCTTCCGTTCGTCATTGCGAGCGTAGCGAAGCAATCCAGCGGCATCGGATGGCCAACGGATTGCTTCGCTGCGCTCGCAATGACGAGAAGGGCCGTATGAAAGCAAGAGGGCCGCCGCGATGTGCGGCGGCCCCCCGTAGCCGATCAGACCTTGCCGATCAGAACTTGTAGTTCGCGCTGACCGTGAAGTTGCGCGGCGCGCCGTAGCGGTACTGGCTGAACGAGCCGGTCTGGCTGTAGTACTTCTTGTCGAACAGGTTCTCCAGGTTGCCCTGGATCTGCAGCTGCTCGGTGACGCTGTAGCGCGCCATCAGGCTGACCAGGGTGTAGCCTTTCTGCTGGAAGCGGAACGGTACGGGGTCGCCGTCGGCATCGAAGAGGTACGGGTTTGTGCCGTCCGAATAGCTCTTGCTGCGATAGTTCACGCCGCCGCCGACGGTCAGGCCTTCGAGGAAGCCCGGCAGGTCGTAGGTGGTGAAGATCTTGAGCAGCTTGCGCGGCTGGTCGGGATTCGCGGCGACGTTATTGGCGTCCTCGGCCTTGAACTGGCTGTAGCTGGCGTTGACGTTCCAGCCTTCGAGCGGCTGGCCGGTGACTTCGACCTCAAAGCCCTTGCTGGTGACGCCCTGCGCCGCGCGATACGGCTGGACCGGGTTGGTGCCCGGAACCGCGATCGGCTCGCCGTCGGTGATGCCGACGTTGTCCTGCTCGATGCGGAACAGCGCGACCGAGGTCTGCAGCGCGTCGTTGAAGAAGCTGCTCTTCAGGCCGATTTCGTAGGCGTTGCCGTCAAGCGGATCGAGCAGGTTCAGATTGCGGTCACGCAGGTTCTGCGGCTGGAAGATCTTGGTGTAGCTGGCATAGACGCGGTGGTTCGGCGTGATGTCGTAGAGCGCGCCGACATAGGGGATGAACACGTTGTCATCGCCATAGTCGCTGGTGCCGCTCCAGGCGAAGCCCTTCTGGTTCCAGCTGGCGAGGCGTCCGCCGACGATGATCTTCAGCGGATCGGCGACGTTCATGCGCAGTGCGCCGTAGTAGCCGGTCTGCTCGATGCGCTCCTGCTCGTTGCGGACGGGGGTGGTGCCCCAGACCGGCTCGGGGAAGGGCAGGCCCTTCTGGCCGATGAACGGGGTGTTCGTGGCCCACGAGTTCAGCCCCGTGCCCCATGCCGGATTGTTCTCGGTATAGGGTGCAACGAAGTTGTCGGTGTGGCGCTTCAGTTCGCTGTACAGCGCGCCGAGGACGACTTCGTGGTCGCGGCCGAACAGGGTGAATTCACCCTTCAGCTGCGCGTCGATGCTGTTCTGGGTGCTGACGCCCTTGGACTTGTAGGGGTTGCTCGATTCCAGCGTGCCGGTCGCCTTGTCGACGCCGCCGTACATGTAGAGCAGCTGGGTGTCGCCGGTGTTGCGCAGGCGGTTGTAGTTGACCGTCAGGTTCCAGCGGTCGCCGAAGCCCTGGCGGACAGTGGCGAAGATGTTCTGGTTGGTGGAGTTCCAGTAGGTCCAGTCGGCGGCCGTCGCCTGCGAGCGCGGCAGGTCGGTCAGCGTGCCGTCGGTGTAGAAGGTCGGCAGCGCGCCCCAGCTTGCGCCCTTGGGCTTGGTGTCCTGGTGGCTGATGCCGGCGCGGACCAGCGTGGAGTCGGTCAGGTCGGCCTCGATCACGCCGTACAGCACCCACTTCTTGCGGTGCTGGATGTCCATGTAGAAGTCGCCTTCCTCGTAGCGGCCGACCGCACGGGCGCGCACGCGACCGTCGGAGGTAAGTGCACCGCTGACATCGGCGGAGAGGCGCCAGGTGTTCCAGCTGCCGATGCTGGCGCTGGCGTAGCCGGTCAGCTCGGTGGCGTCGGCATGCTTGCGCACGAGGTTGACCGAGGCCGACGGGTCGCCCGCGCCCGAGAGCAGGCCGGTGGCGCCGCGCACGATCTCGACGCGCTCGTAGATCGAGACGTCGATGCTGGTCTCGCCGTTGCCGCCGGCGAGGGTCCAGGCGGCGGGGACGCCGTCGACCTGCGTGTTGCGGATCTCGAAGCCGCGCGCGAAGAAGCTGTTGCGAACGTCGTCGACCTCGTTGGCCGACACGCCGACGCTGTTCACGATCACGTCCTTAACGCTGATGAGGTTCTGGTCGAGGATGCGCTGCGAGGTCATGATGCTGACCGACTGCGGCGTTTCCTGCACCGAGAGGCCGAGGCCGGTCGCGGTGTCGATCTTGTTGTCGATGGTATACTTGCCGGTGACGACGATCTCGTCGCTGCCGGGCTCTTCGGCCGGAGCCTGTGCCATCGCGGGCATGGCGCTGAGCGCATAGGCGCTGCCCAGCATGAGAGCGAACTTGAACTTCATTATTGGTCCCCTGCCTGGAGCGTTTCCACTCGATTGCAGGGGCCGCTAGTAGGATTGCGGATCATTCGCAATAGCAATTTCGAGCCTATGCCGCATTTCGGCCCGAAGTGTGGCGCGATGCCTACAGCGCGCGCGTGGTCGCTGCTCGCCACGCGATCATCGGTTGCGGCATTGGTGGGGAAGCGGCGCTGTGGCGCGGCTCAGAACGAGATGACGGCCTCGCCGATGGCGTTCCACACTTCGTCGAGTTGATCGTCGGTGATGCAGTAGGGCGGCATCACGTAGACGGTGTTGCCCAGCGGGCGCAGCAGCGCGTCGCGCTCGCGGAAGAAGGCAAGCAGCCGGGGCGCGAGGTCGTTCATGTAGCCCGTCTCCCCGCCCGTCCGCAGGTCCAGCGCGGCGATGGTGCCGAGCGTGCGCGGGTTTTCGAAATGGCAGAAGCGGCCGAGCTTCTCCAGCCACGCGGCCTGACGCCGGGCGAGGTCGGCGACGCATTCGCGCACCGGCTCCTCGCGCCAGATGGCGAGGTTGGCGGCGGCGGCGGCGCAGGCGATCGGGTTGGCGGTGTAGCTGGAGGAGTGGAAGAACATCTTCGCCCGGTCGGTGGACCAGTGCGCGGCGAAGATCGGCTCGGTCGCCATCGTCACTGCCAGCGGCAGCGCACCGCCGGTCAGGCCCTTCGACAGGCACAGGATGTCGGGCACCACGCCTGCCTGCTCGCACGCCAGCAGGGTGCCGGTGCGGCCCCAGCCGGTCATCACCTCGTCGGCGATGAACAGGACGCCGTACCGCGCGCAGATCTCGCGCATCGCCCGCAGCGTTTCCGGCCCGTAGACCAGCATGCCGCCCGAGCCGAGGATCAGCGGCTCGACTATCAGCGCGGCGATATCGCCCTCGCGGCACAGGGCTTCCAGCGCGTCTAGCGTGACCTGCTCCGCCCCGGCGGCGGGGTAGGGGATGCGGCCGACGTCGAACAGCAGCTGCTCGTAAGGCTGGTTGAACACCCCGCGCGCGCCGACCGACATCGCGCCGATGGTGTCGCCGTGGTAGGAATGCTCCATCACGACGATGCGGTGGCGGGCCTCACCCTGCGCATGCCAGTAGCCGAGCGCCATCTTCAGCGCGACCTCGACGCTGGTGGAGCCGGAATCGGAGAAGAACACCCGCGTCAATTCGGGCGGCATGATCGCCCGCAGCCCGGCGGCGACGGCCTCCGCCGGCTCGTGCGTCCAGCCCGCGAAGATCAGCTGGTCCAGCTTCCCCGCCTGCTCGGCCACGGCGGCCATGATGCGCGGGTGGCAGTGGCCGTGCGTCGTCACCCACCACGAAGAGATCGCGTCGATCACCGTGCGGCCGTCCGCCGTGTGGAGCAGTGCCCCTTCGGCATGGGTGACGAGGGGGATCGGCTCTTCCAGCCCGTGCTGGGTGAAGGGGTGCCAGATCGCCGAACTCACGCGAAGTCCTCCACGCGGAAATTCGCGGCGAAGGCGGCGGCGAGCGTTTCGGGCGTCAGCGGATCGAGGCGGGGCAGGCGGCCGAGGCGTTTGACGCCGCCCATCGCGCAGATGGTCGCCTCGCTGTCCTCCACCGCATCGCCGACGAAGGCGACGCCGAGCACTTCGACGCCGCGCGAACGCAGCGCCTCGATCGAGAGCAGCGAGTGGTTGATGGTGCCCAGCGTGGTGCGCGCCACCAGCACCACCGGGGCGCCCCAGCGGGCGAACTGGTCGGCGTAGGTTTCGCTGCGGGAGATCGGGACGAGCGCGCCGCCCGCGCCCTCGACCACCAGCGGGCCATCGACCTGCGGCAGCGCGAGGCGGTCGGTGTCGATGGTCACGCCGTCGATCTCGGCGGCGAGGTGGGGGGAGCAGGGGGTGGCGAGGCTGTAGGCTTCGGCCAGCACCTTGCCCTGCGGCAGCCCGCCGAGATACGCCACGCGCTGCGCGTCGGGGCCTTCCTCCTCGATCCCGGCCTGCACCGGCTTCCAGTAATGCGCGCCCAGCGCACCCGCGAGCGCGGCGGCGAACACGGTCTTGCCGATGCCGGTATCGGTGCCGGTGACGATGATGGGGCGCGAAGTCATGAGGGGCTCACGTAAGGAAAGGTCGGGGCGCGGCGCAAGTGGCAGGTCGCGACTTCGTAGGTCACTTCGCATCCGCTTTGGGCGAAACGGGCCATGACGCGGCGCAGCTGCGCAGGGGTGAGGGGGCGGTGCGCGGGGGCGGAAGTGCCCGCACCGATGGCCTTCACGGCGCGCAGGAACGCGCGCGGATCGGGGTGGCGCTCAAGGTGGTCTTCCACCAGAAGCGTCTCGGGCGAGAGCGTGGCGAAGCTCTCCACGGGCGCGAAGGCGGGGGTGCCGGGGGCGATGCCCTCGGCCTCATGCGCGGCGCGCCACTCGCGGAAACTGTGGGGGCCGAGCGTGGTGACGACGAGGTGGCCGCCGGGCGCCAGCCACTGCGACAGGCGCGCGAGCGCGGCGGGCGCATCGTCGAACCACTGCACTGCAAGGCTGGAGCAGATGAGGTCGAAGGGCGCCCCCCCGGGCGTGCCGTGTTCGCCGTCGAGAGTGGCGAAGCGCAGCGTGCGGCCCGGTTGCGGGGCGGCGAGGCGGGCCTTGCAGCGCTCCACCATTTCGGGCGCGATGTCGGTGACGAGCCACTCGCCGCCAAGGCCCTGCGCGGCCAGCGCTTGCGTCAGGAAGCCGGTGCCGCAGCCGATCTCCAGCACGCGGGGGCTGGAGGGCAGGTCCAGTGCGGCGATGCGCGCGGCGAGGCGGTCGGCCACGTCGCGCTGCACGCGGGCGTTGCCGTCGTAGTCCGGCGCGGCGGCGAAGGCGCTGCGGATGCGGTCGCGCCTAGACATGCCCGAGCATCCCGCGAATGGCGGCGGCGCACAGGTCCGGCGCTTCGAGGGGCAGCAGGTGGCCGCCCGCCGCGTCGATGCGCTGCACATCGGCCCCGGCGAAGGTGGCCGCGCGCATGGCGGGCGGGAGCAGCGGGTCGGCCTCGCCGTGGATCGCCAGTACCGGCACTTGCGGGAGCGTCGCGCAGGCGTCGCGCAGGCGCAGGAGGTCGGCGGCGAGCGGTTCGGGGGCGATCTCGCCGAACGGGTCGGTGCAGCCGACGCTGTGACGGAACTCGGTGAGGACCGCGCGCGGGTCGGTGGCGAAGCGGCGGATCATGCGGTCGAGCACGCGGACGGGGACGCCCGTATCGCCGCTGAAGCGCTCGAACCCGTTGATCGCGACGACGCCTACCAGTCCCGGCGGCGGGGCGGAGAGCACCCGCATGGTCCCGAACGAGTGCGTCACCGCGATGCAGGGGCCTTCGACGAGAGGTTCGGCAGGCGCACCGAAGTAGCCGCGGTCGTCGGTCACGGCCTCGCATTCCGGCAGGAGCGCGATCAGCGGCGTCCAGAAAGTGCGGTCGAAGCCCCAGCCGTGGGCGAACAGCAGCTTCACCGAAGCGACTCTATCGCGGCGAGCAGGGCGTCGATGTCGCCCTCTTCATGCGTGGCGCGCAGGGCGATGCGCAGGCGGCTGGTGCCCGGCGGCACCGTCGGCGGACGGATGGCGGAGGCGAGGAAGCCCGCGTCCTCCAGCCTGGCGGAGAGCGCCATGGCATCCTCCTCCGCGCCGATGACGGCGGGCACGATCTGGGTCGAGGACGCGCCGTGGTCGAGGCCGAGGCGCGTCAGGCCACCGCGCAGACGCTCGCCCAGCGCGGCAAGGTGCGCGCGCTCGGCATCCATGCCGGGGATCAGGTCCAGCGCGGCATCGACCGCGCCCAGCACGGCGGGCGGCGGCGCGGTGGTGAAGATGAACCCGCTCGCCGCGTTGACGAGGTAGTCGATCAGCACGCGCGACCCGGCCACATAGGCCCCGAACCCGCCCAGCGCCTTGCTGAAGGTGCCCATGACGAGATCGACCTTGCCCGGCACCAGTGCCGAAAGCCCGCGCCCTTCCGGGCCGAGCACGCCCGTCGCGTGCGCCTCGTCGACGAAGAGGGCGGCGTCGTGGCGCTCGGCGATCTCGGTCAGGCGGGCGATGTCGACGCGGTCGCCGTCCATCGAGAACACGCTTTCGGTCAGGATCAGGCGGGCCGGGGCGTCGGCGCCCTTTTCCGCCAGCAGCGTTTCGAGGTGGTCGAGGTCGTTGTGGTGGAAGCGGTGCTGGCGCGCCCCGGCCATGGCGATGCCGGCGTGCATGCTCGCGTGGATCAGGCGGTCGGTGAAGACGGCGATGCCGGGAATGGCCGCCAGCAGCGCCGGGATCACTGCCGCGTTGGCCTGCCACCCGCTCGCGAAGATGAGCGCCGCCTCGCAGTGCTTGAACGCCGCGATCCGGGCTTCCAAGGCGAGGTGCGCCGCGCTCGTCCCCGTCACCAGCCGCGATGCGCCCGAGCCCGCGCCGTCGCGCGCGGCCCATTCGGCGGAGCGCTCCACCAGCAGCGGATGGCGGGCGAGGCCGAGGTAGTCGTTGCTGGAAAAGTCGATCAGCGTTCGCCCGGCGCGCTCCACGCGGCCTTGCGGCAGCAGCGCCGTGGCGCGAAGCTCGCGCCGCCGACCTGCGCGGGTCACGCGCTCCAGCGCCGCCTCGAGGTGGGAATCGAGCCTGCTCATGCCGCGCCCGGTATGGCAAGCTGGCCCTTGGCACAATGGGCCGCGCGTCCGGGGTGGGGTATGAAGGCGCTGTCCGGCGGGGTTTCGTCGATCGTTTCCTCTCTCCCCGAGGCTCTCGCCGGACGCATCCCTCCTTTCGTCATTGCGAGCGCAGCGAAGCAATCCGGCGTTGCGCGAGGTCGCTGGATTGCTTCGCTGCGCTCGCAATGACGAAGTGGTGGGGGAGTGCGCGCATGGCGCTCGACCCGCACCGCGCCCCGCGATAAAGCCCGGCGATGGATCTCGAAATCGACATCGAAGCCCCCTGGGCACCCGGCACCGACTGGGCCGACCTTGCCGAAGCGGCGCTGGAGGCGCTCGTCACGCTGGCGCCGGAGCTGGACAACCCGCGCCTCACCGCCAGCCTGCTGTTCACCAGCGACGAGGAGGTCCACGTCCTCAACCGCGAATGGCGGGCCAAGGACAAGCCGACCAACGTGCTCTCCTTCCCCATGCTGGAGCGCGACGCGCTGCTCGATCTGGCGCAGGACGGCCCGCCCGAGATGCTGGGCGACCTTGCCCTCGCGTGCGAGACCTGCACGCGCGAGGCGGCGGAGAAGGGGGTGCCGGTGGAGCACCACGCCAGCCACCTCATCATCCACGGCCTGCTCCATCTGGCGGGGCACGACCACGAGACTTCGGACGAGGATGCCGAGGCGATGGAAGCGCTCGAAACAAAGGCACTTGCGATTTTAGGCATTCCCGACCCATATGGGGACCGCACTTAGGCAACAGGGGTAATACCGAACGATGGCCGACAATGGCCGCCACACCGACTCCGCTTCCGGAGAAGGCGACAGTACCAACACGCTTTGGCGTGCTTTCAAGCGGCTTTTCCAGGCAGAGGGCGACCAGTCCCTGCGAGCCCAGCTTGAAGAGGTCATCAACGAGCACGAAGGCGATCCCGAGGGCGCCTCGACCGTCAGCGGCGATCTTTCGCCGATCGAGCGGCAGATGCTGCGCAACCTCCTGCATTTCAGCGAGCACGACGCGGACGACGTGGCGATCCCGCGCAGCGAGATCGTGGCGATTCCCGCATCGGCCAGCTGGGCCGACGTGGTGGAAGCCTTCGCCGAGCACGGCCACAGCCGCATGCCGGTCTACGGAGAGACGCTCGACGCCATCAAGGGCATGATCCACATCAAGGACGTGTTCCCGCTGCTGGCGCGCGGCGCGCCGCCGCCGGAGGACTGGACCACGCTGATGCGCCAGCCGCTCTACGTGCCGCAGTCGCGCGGGGCGCTGGACGTGTTGGCCGACATGCGCGCCCAGCGCACGCACCTTGCGGTCGTCATCGACGAGTACACCGGCACCGACGGGATCATCACCATCGAGGATCTGGTGGAGGAGATCGTCGGCAACATCGAGGACGAGCACGACGATGCTCCCGAGGAGTTGCTGGTTGCAATCGACGACGGGATGTGGGACGCGGACGCCCGAGCGGAACTCGACGAAGTGGCGCAGCGGATCGATCCGCGCCTTGCCGAAGTCGAGGAATCGGTGGAAACCCTTGGCGGCCTTGCCTTCGTGCTGGCCGGGCAGGTGCCCGAAGTGGGCGCCGTCCTGGACCACGACAGCGGCTGGAAGATCGAGGTCACCGATGGAGACGAACGGCGCGTGACGCGGCTTCGGCTGCATCCGCCGGTGGAAGAGTTGGAGAGAGAGGCAGAGTAACCGTCGTCGCCGGGCTTCCGGCGATGGCCACAGCTGAGTGAAAAGACAGTCTATTGCCTGTACGTCGTCTACCCCCTCTGCGCGCGCTCGAAGCGTTCGTGCGCGTCGTTCGCCTCGGTTCCGCCAAGGCGGCCGCCAACGAACTCGCGCTCAGCCCCTCGGCGCTGTCGCGCCGCGTCGCCGCGCTTGAGGACTTCACCGGCAAGCGGCTGTTCACCCGCCAGCACCAGGCGATGAAGCTGACCGACGAGGGCCAAGCGTTCTACACCGCCATCGCCCCGAAGCTGGAGGAGCTGGCCGAGGCGGTCGAGGCGCAGATCGATCGCGGGCAGGTGCTGCGCCTGCATCTGGGCGTGCCCTCGCTGTTCGGCGGCCAGCGCCTGTTCCCGCGCCTGCCGGAACTGCGCAAGCTGCACCCGCGCCTGCACATCGACATCGACACCGGCGCGCATCTGGAGGATCGCGTGGGCGATACGCTCGACGCGGCGATCATCCTGGCGAAGGAGCCGGACCCGCAGTATTACCGCGTCCAGCTCGATCACAACAAGGTCTACGCCATCACCTCGCAGGCGCTGGCGGACGAGATGGGCTCGGTGCCGGACGAGGCCAAGCTGTCGCGTCAGACCTTCCTGATCCATCAGGATCTGCCCGACAGCCTCGAGGCGTGGAAGCGGGCGATCGACATGCCCGACCTCGATCCGGCCTCGGTCGATCGCTTCGATTCCGGCCAGCTCGTGCTGGAAGCGGCGGCGCAGGGCCTCGGCATCGCGATCATGCACGACGACCACTTCCGCCGCGCGCACGACACGCGGCTGGCGCGTCTCTACGACGTCGAGGTGGAAAGCCCGTACCGCTACTGGTTCGTCTGCCGCCCCAAGTCACTGGAATCGCGCCCGGTGCGCATTTTCCACGAGTGGCTGCTGCAGGCGGGGCTGTAAGGGCCCACCGCCCTTTCCATTACCCTACCGTCGTCATTGCGAGCGGGATAGGTTGGACCCTGCCGAGGGGGCTTCGACAAGCTCAGCCTGAGCGGGTTTTGGAGATTACCTCTAATTCCGGTCAGGCTGAGCTTGTCGAAGCCCCCGCTGCGCGCGCCATCGCGTGACCGGCACCCTTTTCATTTTTCCCATTGCGGCGAACGGGATATGCATCGCGCCGTCCCGTTCATGCGGACCCCATGGGAGTATCTCAGATGCGCTTCGTCCTCACCGCCTGCGCGGCCCTGCTCGCGTCCGTTTCTCCTGCCTTCGCCGCAGAGCCTGTCGCGACCGATCCGGCGCGCCTTGCTGCCGCGAAGCAGACGGTGGACTACGTGTTCCCGCTCGGCACCTACGGGCGGATCATGAACGGCACGATGGACAAGATGATGGATTCCATCATGGACTCCATGATGCAGATGCCGCTGAAGGATCTTGCCGGGATCAGCGGCGTCGATACCTCGCAACTGGGCAGCGGCACCATGGCGCAGATCATGGAGATCTACGATCCCGCCTTCAAGCAGCGCATGCAGGTGTCCACCCGCACCATGATGACCGACATGATGGGCCTGATGACCCAGTTCGAGCCCGACATCCGCGAGGGGCTCGCCAGCGCCTATGCCGGGCGGTTCGACGCGAAGCAGCTTCAGGAGATGAACGCCTTCTTCGCCACGCCCACCGGCAAGGCCTATGCGGCCGAATCCTACATCATCATGATGTCGCCCGAAGTGATGAACCGGATGCAGGCGCTGATGCCCCGGCTGATGAAGGAGATGCCCGCCATCGTCGAGAAGGTGAAGGCCTCCACCGCCAACCTGCCCGCCCCGCGCGCCTATGCGGACCTCAAGCCCGCCGAGAAGGACAAGCTGGCCGGACTGCTCGGCATCTCGCGCAAGGAACTGGACGACGGCGAGGCGAAGAAGGCGCAGTCGCTCAAGGAGGAGTGAGGGGCGGAGAGGCGTGATGGCGTCGTCCCGGACTTGATCCGGGACCGCTGGCGGTCTTCAGGCGGGCGCTCTCGACCTGAGCAGAAAATAGAAGTTCGTCATTGCGAGCGCAGCGAAGCAATCCAGCCGCATGGCGCCGACATGGATTGCTTCGCTGCGCTCGCAATGACGAGGTGTGGGGCTGCACGCTTCAAGCCCGCTCACCCTGAGCTTGTCGAAGGGTCGCAGCCGAGCGAAGGGCCCATCCGCGCAGGGCGTTACTCCGTCGGCCCCTCGTAAGCCTCGACGATCCGCCCCACGATGGGATGGCGCACCACGTCTGCCGCGGTGAAGCGGGTGACGGCGATGCCTTCCACGCCTTCCAGTCGCGATACCGCGTCGGCAAGGCCGGAGTGGCGGTCGCCGCCGGGGATGTCGACCTGGCGCGGGTCTCCGCACACTACCATGCGGCTGTTCTGGCCGAAGCGGGTGAGGAACATCTTCATCTGCTCGCGCGTGGTGTTCTGCGCTTCGTCGAGGATGACGAAGGCATCCGCCAGCGTGCGGCCGCGCATGAAGGCGATCGGCGCGATCTCGATCTCTCCGTTCGCCAGACGACGCTCCACCTGCTCGGGCGGCATGCAGTCGTAGAGCGCGTCGTAGAGCGGGCGCAGGTAGGGGTCGACCTTGTCCTTCATGTCGCCGGGCAGGAAGCCGAGCTTCTCGCCCGCCTCGACGGCGGGGCGCGAGAGGATCAGGCGCTGGACCGATCCGGTCATCAGCTGGCTGACCGCCTGCGCGACGGCGACGTAGGTCTTGCCGGTGCCTGCCGGGCCCAGCGCGAAGATGACGTCCGACTTGGCGAGCTGGCGCATGTATTCGATCTGCGTCGCGGAGCGCGGCACGATCGTCTTCTTGCGGGTGCGGATCATGATCGGCGGCGCGCCCGCGTCACCGGTGATGATGCCTTCGAGGGTGGGCTCGCTGCTCATCGCGATGAGCGATTCGATGGCTCCGGCGTCGAGTGCCTGGCCCATCTCGAGCCGGTGGTACATGCCCTTGAGCGTGTCGCGGGCGCGGGCGACGGCGTCGTCCGGTCCTTCGATCTGGATCTTGTGGCCACGGGCCGAGATGTAGACGCCGAGGCGGTTTTCCACCTGCACCAGATTGGCGTCGAACTGGCCGAAGACGGCCCCCAGCAGCACGGGTTCGTCGAACTCTATTTCGACACGCGCCCGACGATGGGTTTCGGGGCGGAACTGAGCCGGATCAACGGCGCGAGCTGCTTTGCGGGCCATGTGCTCCTTTCATGCGAGATGGAGTCTCGTTCTGTCGTGAAGATGGCTCTGCATGGCGCATGCTGCAAGGAGGCGCGCCGGAAATTTCTTTCGTTTCGCCGGGGATAACTGCGCATTTCGGCGCTTGCGTCTGCAACTGTCGCAGGGGTGCGACACTTATGTCCGGCGGCTGCACGCCACATTCCCGGGTCGTTCAGGAGGGGGTGTGCAGAAGTGCAATCACAACAAGGCCACCAAGGCCCTGAGTTTTCGAAGAAGGAGAATAACGGTGCGCAAGTTCTTCATGATGGCCCTGGCTGCAAGCGTCGCACTGCCCACGCTGGCGGTCCCCACCATGGCCTCCGCCCAGAGCGCCCGCGAGGTCCGCGACAGCGCCCGCGACGTGCGCCGCGACCAGCGCGACCTGCGCCAGGCCCAGCGCTACGGCGACCGCCGCGACGTCCGCGATGCCCGCCACGACCTGCGCGATTCCCGCCAGGAGCTGCGCGAGGACTGGCGCGATTATCGCCGCTCCAACCGCAACGTCTATCACCGCCCCGCCTACGTCGGCCCGCGTGGCTATGCCTATCGCCCGGTCGCGGTGGGCCACCGCTTCGACCGCGCCTATTACGGCGACCGCTACTGGGTGCGTGACTATGCCCGCTACCGCCTGCCCGCCCCGCGTGCCGGCCACCGCTGGATCCGCTACAACAACGACATCGTGATGGTGAACCCGCGCAACGGCCGGGTGGTCACGGTCTACAACGGCTTCTTCTGGTAAGAAGCGTCAGGTTTGACGAGAGAGCCCCGTGGCGAAAGCTGCGGGGCTTTTTTGACGTTATCTTGCCAGCCACTCCCGCAGCGCCGCGTTCACCGCATCGGGCTGCTCCATCGGCGCCATGTGCCCGCAGTCCTCGATCCGCCGCAGCACCGCGCCGGGCACGGCTTCGGCAATCGTCTCGGCATAGCGCGGCGGGGTGGTGCGGTCCTGCGCGCCCACCAGCACCAGCGCAGGCACGGCGATCGCGCTGAGGCCCGGCAGCGCATCGGGGCGTCCGACGATGGCGCGCTGCTGGCGCTCGAACGCATCGATGCCGACGCGCAGGGCCATCGCCACCACCGCATCGCCGATGGCGGGGTCGGCGCCGGGATGCACCAGCAGGCCGAGGCTGCCGCGCAGCACTTTCTCGAAACCGCGTTCCTGTGCGGTCTTCACCGCCGCGCGGCGCACGGCGGCATGGCCCGCGTCGTCGGCATTGGCGTTGGTGTCGAGCAGGGCGATGCGCGTGACCCGATGGGGTGCGCGGGCGATCACTTCCATCGCCACGTAGCCGCCCATCGAGAACCCGGCTAGGGCGAAGCGGTCCGGCGCGTCGTCCAGCAGCCGCTCGGCCATCGCGGCGATGGAATCGTCGCTGAGGGTATCGGCCACCGTCATGTCCGCCACGTCCGCCAGAGCCGCAGTCTGCGCGCGGAACACTTCCGCGTCGCAGGTCAGGCCGGGGACGAGGACGAGTGGCTGGCGGCTCACGCCACTTCCGCGGCGAGTGGCACCGCGCCGAGGCTGTTCGGCCCCGCGCTGGTGATCTCGAAGCGGACCAGCTGGCCCACTTCGGCCTCGCCGGTGAAGTGGACCGACTGGAGCCACGGCGACTTGCCGAGCCACTGGCCGGGATGCTTGCCCTTGCGCTCCACCAGCACGTCACAGACCTTGCCGACGGTGGCGGTGTTGAAGGCGTACTGGTCGCGGTTGAGCGCGGACTGGAGGCGCTGGAGCCGCTCGTCCATAACCGACACCGGCACCTGATCGCCCATAGTCGCGGCGGGCGTGCCGGGGCGGGGCGAATACTTGAAGCTGAAGCACTGGGCATAGCCGACCGCATCGACCAGCTTGAGCGTATCCTCGAACTCGGCATCGGTCTCGCCGGGGAAGCCGACGATGAAGTCGCCCGACAGCGCGATGTCGGGGCGCACGGCGCGCACGCGGTCGAGGATCTCCAGATAACTGGCGGTCGTGTGGCTGCGGTTCATCGCCTTGAGCACGCGGTCGTTGCCCGCCTGCACCGGCAGGTGGAGGAACGGCATCAGCTTGTCGACCTCGCCATGGGCGTCGATCAGGCCCTGCGTCATGTCGTTGGGGTGGCTGGTGGTGTAGCGGATGCGCGCGAGGTCGGGGATCGCCGCCAGTTCGCGCACCAGCCCGTCGAGGCCGACCGTGTGCCCTTTCGCGTTCTCGCCGGTCCAGGCGTTGACGTTCTGGCCGAGCAGCGTGATCTCGCGCGCACCGGCATCGACCAGCCGCAGCGCCTCGTCGATCAGCGCGGCGTGCGGGCGGGATACTTCGGCGCCGCGCGTATAGGGCACCACGCAATAAGTGCAGAACTTGTCGCAGCCTTCCTGCACCGTCAGGAACGCCGTGGGGCCGGAGCGCTTGCGGCGGGGGAGCGCGTCGAACTTCGTCTCGGCGGGCATGTCGGTGTCGGTCACGCGCTGGCCGGAGGAGGCGGCGCGGATCATCTCGGGCAGGCGGTGGTACGCCTGCGGGCCGACGACCATCTTCACGGCGGGCGCGCGCGCCATGATCTCGTCCCCCTCGGCCTGCGCGACGCAGCCGGCGACGGCGATCAGCGGCGAGGAGCCATCCTCGCGCCGCAGGCGGCCGATGTCGGAATAGACCTTCTCCGCCGCCTTCTCGCGGATGTGGCAGGTGTTGAGCACGACGAGATCGGCGTCCTGCCCCTCGGGCGCGGGGGCGATGCCCTGTTCGGCGAGCAGTTCGGCCATGCGGTCGCCGTCGTAGACGTTCATCTGGCAGCCGAAGCTCTTGACGCGGTAGGTCTTTGGAGCCGCAGCAGGGGGAGTCGCAGAAGTTTGCATCGCGCGCCGTTAGCCGAAAAGCGCTGCTTTGGACAGGGGGCGGGTAGTGCCCGGTTGCGCGCACGGTTAACCCTTGGTTTGCCTTCCCGGGCTAGAGCGAGACCCTGTCCGATCCCGTCGCGGAGTGCCGTCCTGCCGTTTCCAGCCGCCTTTCGCCTGCCGTTCGCCCGCGTCCTGACCGTGGCGATGCTGGCGCTGGTCGCGGCGGTCATGGCGTGGGGCTGCTTCCAGCGCGGGCCGTGGTACGATGAGTTCTACACCCAGTTCGTCTCCCGCCCGGAACTGCCATGGGGCACGGCGCTGACCGGAAGCTGGCTGCCCGACAATCACCCGCCGCTCTATTACGCCCTCGCGCGGGCGAGCGCGTGGCTGGGGGAGATCGAGTACCATCGCCTGCTCAACCTCGGCATCGGGGCGCTGGCGGTGGCGGGCGGGATCGTCGTTGTCCGCGACGTGCCGCGCCTTGCGACCACCGGCACCGCGCTGGTCATGGCGGTGGCGGCGAACCACTGGACGATGCTGGCGGGGACGGAGCTGCGGTCCTACTTCCTCTCGCTCTGCGCCGGGGCGGTGCTGGCGCTGAGCCTCTGCGCGATCCGCATGACCGGCAGCGGTGGGAGTAGAGGACGCCGCGCGGTCTACTGGATCGCGGCGCTGCTGGCGTTCAACACGCATATCGTGACCTCGCTGACCGCCGCCGCGCTGGTCGCCCCGTTCCTCGCCGCCGCGCTGCTGCGCCGGGACTTGACGGAGGCGCGCATCATCGCCTTGCCGCCGCTGGTCGGCGGGCTGGTGCTCTGCACCGTCGCCGCCGTGCAGCTCCCCTATTGGCTGGGCAACACCACCGTGTTCTGGATCGGCGAGGGCTTCGCGCCTGCCTACTGGGCGATGCACTATGCGGTCCTGCGCACGGCGGAGGCCAACCCGCTGCTGCTCGCCGGAGCGCTGGCGGGCGCGGCGCTGATGGCCCGCGACGTGGCGCTGCGGCGCCAACCCAGCGCAGAGGCGGGCGCTTTGGCGCTGCTGGTGGGCGGCGGGGTGCTGGCCATCGTCGGCCTCGTGGCGCTGCACCTGCTGCGGCCTCTCGTCATCGAGAAGTACCTGATGGCGCTCGTCGCCATGGAGATGGTCGGTCTGGCGCTGGCGTTTGCCCGGATGTTGCGCGCTCTCGGGCCGCGCATCGGCGCGCTCACGCTGGCGGTGACGGCGGCGGCGAGCATTCCCGGCCTGATCCAGAGCACCACCTCCGCCGTCATGCATCGCAGCTGGTTTGCCAGCGGGCGCGCGGTAGCGGCGGAGGCGGCGCTGTGCCCGGGCACCGTGATCCACGGCGGCGACTGGTGGAACGACGACGTGCTCGCCCTCCAGCCGCAGGACAACGCGCGGGTGGTGCCTTACGCCTATCGCGCCGTGGCGGACAGGCTGGGCTTCCGGCTGGCTCCGGCAGGTTCGCATTCTTTGTCGCGGAACTGCCCGACGATCTTCTGGGGCGAGCACGACAACAAGCTGGTGTTCGACCGCGACCACGTCGCCGCCCGCCTCCGCGCCGAGGGCTTCCCCGACCTGCCCCTGACCTTCCGCCGCATCGGCAGCGGCTGGATCGCGGTGACGCCGCCGCGGCGTTAGTATTCCTACCTTCGTCATTGCGAGCGTAGCGAAGCAATCCACACCGGCTTGCGCGTCGCTGGATTGCTTCGTCGGCTGCGCCTCCTCGCAATGACGAAGGGTAGGGGGGCGAACGGAGGGGCAAGAGCGCAGGCACGCCCCCCAAGAACCGTTTTCCTACAACCCCGCCTGCGGGTTAGCGTCCCGCGCATGACGACACTCCGCACGCCCCGCACCCGCCGCCCCAACGCCGAATACCGCTGGACGCGCGACAAGATGGTCGCCTTCCTCAACGAACTGGCGCGCGGGCATACCGTCGCGGCGGCGGCGCGCATGGTGGGGATGGGGCGCCAGTCCGCCTATCGCCTGCGCGCCCGCCTTGGCCCCGTCTTCGCCGGGGTCTGGCAGGAGGCGCTGGAGTTCGCCGCGCAAGGCGACACCCTTGCCGTACAAGGCGACACGCAAGGCGACACACAAGCCGACACGGGCCCCACGCAAGGCGACACATCCCCGCCACAAGGCGACAGGTCCGCCCGCAAGGCGGCACCCAAGGCGACACATCCGGCCCCGAAACCCCGTGTTTCCCCTCTGGACCGTGTAAACCGTGTAAACCCCGTCTCGTTCTGGCGCGCTCCATGGGCAGCATTGCGCGCCATGCGACGCCCTGTTCCCCTTTGCGCGCACATCCGCTATCCGCGCGCGTCATGAGCAAGACCGAAACCCTTTACGCCGCCTTTGCAGGCCACCTTTCCGCCGCGCTGGATGCGCTGGAAGCAGCGGGCACGCTGCCGGGCGGCCTCAAGCGAGGCGCGATCACGGTCGAGCCGCCGCGCGATGCCTCGCACGGCGACCTGTCGACCAACGCCGCGATGGTCCTCTCCAAGCCCGCTGGCCTGAAGCCCCGCGATCTGGCCGAGGCGCTGGTGGCCGAACTGTCGAAGCTCGATTCGGTGACTTCGGCGGAAATCGCCGGTCCCGGCTTCATCAACCTGCGCCTCTCGCCTGCCGCATGGCTGGCCGAACTGCGCGCCATCGCCACGCTGGGCGCGGATTACGGCCGCTCGACCATGGGCGGCGGCGCGACCGTCAACGTCGAGTACGTCTCCGCCAACCCGACCGGCCCGATGCACATGGGCCACTGCCGCGGCGCGGTCGTCGGCGATGCGCTGGCGACGCTGCTGGAGTTCGCGGGCCACAAGGTCGTCAAGGAATACTACGTCAACGACGCGGGCGCGCAGGTGCAGGTGCTCGCCCGCTCGGCCCACGTCCGCTACCGCGAGGCGCTGGGCGAGGATGTCGGCGCGATCCCCGAGGGGCTCTATCCGGGCGACTACCTCGTGCCGGTGGGCCAGCAGCTCGCCGCCGAGTTCGGTGACAGGTACGCCAAGGCGCCTCAATCGGAATGGCTGACGCTGTTCCGCGAAAAGGCGGTCGCCGCGATGCTGGTGATGATCAAGGAAGACCTCGCGCTCCTCGGCATCCACCACGACCTGTTCTCGTCCGAGGCGGAACTGCAGGCCAGCGGCAAGCCCGACGAGGCCGAGGCGTGGCTGCGGGCCAAGGGCCTCGTCTACGACGGCGTGCTCGAAGCGCCCAAGGGCAAGACGCCCGAGGACTGGGAGCCGGTGGAACTGCCGCTGTTCAAGTCGACCGCGTTCGGCGACGATCAGGACCGCCCGATCAAGAAGTCGGACGGCAGCTGGACCTACTTCGGCGCCGACCTCGCCTATCACTTCCAGAAGGCGCAGGGCGCGGACGCCCTCGTCGACATCTGGGGCGCCGACCACGCGGGCACCGTCAAGCGCATCAAGGCCGCCGTCGCCGCCATGACCGGCGCTGACGGAGCGCCGACGCCGTTCGAGATCAAGCTGGTCCAGATGGTCCAGCTGCTGCGCGACGGCGAGCCGGTGAAGATGTCCAAGCGTTCGGGCAACTTCGTGACGCTGGCCGAAGTCGTCACCGAAGTGGGCAAGGACGTGGTGCGCTTCACCATGCTGACCCGCAAGCCCGAAGCGCAGATGGACTTCGACTTCGCCAAGGTGGTGGAAGCGTCGAAGGACAACCCGGTGTTCTACGTGCAGTACGCCAATGCCCGCGTCCACTCGACGCTGCGCAAGGGCCTGGCCGAGGGCGGCTTCACGCCGTCTGCGGATCATGTCGAACTGCTGGGCGAGGAGGAGCTGGAGCTGGTCAAGCTGGCCGCGCAGTTCCCCCGCATCGTCGAGGCTGCCGCCGCGGCGCGCGAACCGCACCGCATCGCCTTCTTCCTCGGCGACGTGGCCGCCGCGTTCCACGGATACTGGAACCTCGGCAACGACAGGGTGGAAAAGCGGTTTGTTAACGCGCAGGATGCCAAGCTGACGGGTGCGCGCCTTTTCCTGGCGGCGCAGATCGGGCAACTTGTCCGCAACGGCCTGGCCCTTCTCGGGGTCGAGGCGGTGGAGGAAATGTGACGCATGGCAGGGTCTGACGACGGCTATATCCCCAGACCGGAGACGCGGAAGAACCCCGTCTTCGGCAGCGGGACGCAGGGCAATCCCTACTTCGAGGAGGACATGCCCCCGTTCGGAGATGCTCCCGAGCAGCCGCGTCAGCTTGCGCTGGAGGAGGACGTGCGCCTCCCCTGGCTGGAAGGCGATGACGAGGGATTCGAGGAGGAACGCTCCGGCATCGGGCAGGGCGTACTGCTCGGCGCGCTCGGCCTCGTCGCGCTGCTGGTGATCGGCGGCGGCGTGGTCTGGGCGATCAAGAGCCGCCCCGATGCCCCGCTCGTCGCCGACGGCGGCGTGATCGCCGCGCCCAAGACGCCTTACAAGGTGCGTCCCGACAACCCCGGCGGCGAATTCGTCGCGGGCACCGGCGACACCAGCTTCGCCGTGGCCGAGGGCCAGTCCCGCCCGGTCCAGATCGACAAGAGCGACGACACGCCGTCGCCCGGCTTCGTCACCACCGCCGCGCAACCGTCCGACAAGCCGGAGGCCAAGGCCACGCCGACGACCCCGGCGGTCAGCGGCGTCGGCGTGCAGGTCGGCGCCTACGCCTCGCGCGAGCAGGCCGAGGCGGGCTGGAACACGCTCAAGACGCAGCACGAACCGCTGGCGGGCGTCAGCCACCGCATCGTGCAGGGCAAGGCCGACATCGGCATCGTCTACCGCCTCCAGGCCGTGCCGGGCGACGCCGCGGCGGCCCGAGCGCTGTGCTCGGGGATGAAGGCGGCCGGGATGAGCTGTCAGGTCAAGAACTGAGGGGGCGGGCCGGGGCTTATGGTCCCGGGGGCTTCGACAAGCTCGGCCTGAGCGGAAACACCCTCACTTTCGTCATTGCGAGCGCAGCGAAGCAATCCATGGCCGCGTTAACCGCGCTGGATTGCTTCGCTGCGCTCGCAATGACGAATACCTATAAAGCCCGCTCAGGCTGAGCTTGTCGAAGCCCCGTCGGCAGGGCGCGCCTAAAGACAGCCAGCGGTCCCGGATCAAGTCCGGGACGACGTCAGGCCCCTTCGGTCGCGTCCGGCTGCGGCTCGGGCTCGCCGGTCGGCGCTGCCGGAGCCAGCGGGCTCGGCTGGTCGACGGTGCGGCCGGTGGCGTCCTGCAGGCGGTTGGGCTCCAGCATCGCCGTGGTTTCCAGCAGGTCGAGCGCCTTCTGCACCGCCTCATACCGGCGCGCGTCGGCGATCCAGGTTTCGGCGGCATCGGCGCCGGGCAGGCGCTCGACTTCGCCGATGGCCGAATCGATGCGCTTGGCGGTCAGCATCAGGCGGGCGCGCTCGATGCGGGCGATGGGGTTCGCCAGCGCCGCCGAATCGCGGCGGACCACGAAGAGCGCGGTGAACTCCTGCCGGGTGCGGTCCCACAGGCTGCGGTTGGTGTTGGTGACAGTCAGCTCGGGAGAGAGCGCCTCCAGCCGGGCGCTCAGCGCGTCGATGGTGACGGGGTTGGCGGCGAAGTCCACCACCGTCTGCACCGCGCGCGGCTGGGCATTCATGAAGCGCAGGCGCAACTGGTCGGCGACATAGCCCAGCGGCTCGCCGCGATCGACCATGCGGCGCGCAGCGAAGGCGATCAGCA
This sequence comes from Novosphingobium kaempferiae, assembly GCF_021227995.1. NCBI lineage: Bacteria > Pseudomonadati > Pseudomonadota > Alphaproteobacteria > Sphingomonadales > Sphingomonadaceae > Novosphingobium > Novosphingobium kaempferiae. The sequence goes on along the minus strand of NZ_CP089301.1, from coordinate 5,282,935 downwards.
GCCCCTCGGCCCGGCCCGCGTTCCCGGCGGCGGCGTCGGTCTGGAAGTCGATGCGCGAGATGCGGTCCTCGATCATCGCCAGCCGCCCCTCGACCGTGGCGAGCTGTCCCAGTTGCGCGGGCGCTGCTGGAGCCGCGCGGGGCATGGGCGCGGCGGCCTGCGGCGCTGCGCCGCCGCTCTCGATCAGCGTATGGAGGTAGCCGCGCTCCGCCATCCACGCGACGAGCCCGACGCCGATGACGAAGGCGATGAAAGCGACGAACAGGGTCATGCCCGCCGAACGCCCGCGATAGATGGTCTCGGGGGCGGCGGGGGGAGCCGGCGGCGGGATGTCCTGCATCAAGTCCTTGCGCGTAGCGGTTACTGTCCGGAGCCGGCTTCTTGGCACATCTGTTGCGCCAAGGCCAGCAATGCGGCGTCGTCCGGTTTCGCGGCGCTGCGCACCTCGGCCCAGCCCTCTCCGGTGCGGGCGGCGACGCGCGGGCCGATCAGGGCGAGGCCGATGCGGGCGCGGTCGATCGCGGCTTCGTCGCAGAGTTGGGCCAGCCGTGCTGCGGCCTCGCCCGAGTGCAGCAACACCACGGCGGGGCGGGTCAGCGCCTCGGCCAGACCGGGAGGCAGGGGGAGGGGATCGCTGGCATAGACCTCGCGCGTGGTCACGGCGATGCCGGGCGGCACGGGCAGCTCCACCCGCTCGCGCCCGGCAAGGCGCAGCAGGCGGGTGCGCGCGGGGTGCAGCACGCCGAGCAGGCTGGCGAGGCCGCCTTCTCCGGTTGCCGCGACTTCGAGCCCGGCCTCGGCAGCGGCCCGCGCCGTGGTCGCGCCGACGCAGTAGGCGGGGAGGCCGCGATAGGCGGCGAGGGCGGGGCCGCCGTGGCGCAGGGCGTTGGCACTGCCGAGCAGCAGGGCGTCCACGTCCTCGCGCGGGACGGGCTCCCACGGGAGGGGGTGGACCTCGAAAAGCGGGAAGGTCCGCGTATCGAGCCCCAGTTCGCGGGCGGCGGCCAGTGTTGCGGAGGCGCCCGGTTCGGGGCGCAGGATGAGGATCACGAAACCCGTCGTCCCGGGCTCGACCCGGGACCGCTGGCCGGGAACGGCTCACCTTGCTGCGCGCGCTGCAAGGTGGCGCCTAAAGACCGCCCGCGGTCCCGGGTCGAGCCCGGGACGACGGAGGTGTCATGCCCCGGCAAAATGCACCGCGATGGCCGGCACCGCGCGGGCGAGCAGGTCGGCGGCAAGGCGCTGCGGCCCCTCCGCATCCCCCGCGGCGAAGCGCGCCTCGCCGGTGACATGCTCCGCCCCGTCGGGGCTGTAGAGCGCCGCGCGCATCGAGAGCGTGTCGCCCTCCGTCCGCGTCAGGACCGCGATGGGGCTGTGGCAGTTGCCGCCGAGCCCCGCCAGTAAGGCGCGTTCGGCCAGCACTTCGGCGCGGCTGGGCGCGTGGTCGATGGCGGACAGGAAGGCGCGGGTGCGGGCGTCGTCGGCGCGGCATTCGACCATGATCGCGGCCTGCGCCGGGGCGGGCAGCCAGGCCTCGGCGGCTAGCGGACGGCCCGTGCCCGTCTCGCCAAGGCGCTTGAGGCCCGCTGCGGCGAGGAACGTGGCGTCCGCCTCGCCCGCCGCCAGCTTGGCGAGGCGAGTGGCGACGTTGCCACGGAAGGTGATGACCTTGCAGTCGGGCCGGGCATGGAGCAGCTGCGCGGCCCGGCGCGGGGCGCTGGTGCCGACCACGGCGCCCTGCGGCAGCGCGGCGATGCTGTCCGCCCCCACCAGCACGTCGCGCACGTCTTCACGCGGGAGGATCGCGCCGATCGCGAAGGCATCGGGCCGGATCGTCTCGACGTCCTTGGCGGAGTGGACCGCGAAGTCGATCTCGCCCGAGACGAGCCAGGCGTCGAGTTCCTTGGTCCACAGGGCCTTGCCGCCGATCTCGGCCAGCGCCCGGTCCTGGATGCGATCGCCGCTGGCGGTGACGGGAACGATCTCTATATGCGCCGGATCGATTCCGTGCGCCTCTGCCAGCCTGTCGCGCGTTTCGTGGGCCTGCGCCATCGCCAGCGGCGAGCGGCGTGTGCCCAATTTGTAACGCTCTGCGCGGAAGGTATCGGGTTGTTTATCGTGGGTCATCGGCGGCTTGTGCTACCGGGCAATGTCGTTCAGGGGAAGGCCGGATGAGCATAGTCCTCGGCATTGAATCCTCGTGCGACGAGACGGCGGCGGCGCTGGTCAGCGACGGCAGGGTGATCCTCGCCCAGCGCATCGCCTCGCAGGACGAGGAGCACCGCCCCTTCGGCGGCGTCGTGCCCGAGATCGCCGCACGCGCCCATGCCGAGCGGCTGGCCCCGCTGATCGAGGCGACGCTGGCCGATGCCGGGATGACGCTGGATCAGGTGGACGCCATCGCCGCCACCGCCGGGCCGGGCCTGATCGGCGGCGTCATGGTCGGCCTCGTCACCGCCAAGGCGCTGGCCATGGCGACCGACAAGCCGCTGATCGCGGTCAACCACCTCGAAGGGCATGCCCTGTCGCCGCGCCTTGCCGACGCGAGCCTCGCCTATCCCTACCTGCTGCTGCTGGTTTCGGGCGGCCACTGCCAGATCCTGCTGGTGGAGGGCGTGGGCGAATTCCGCCGCCTCGCCACCACCATCGACGATGCACTGGGTGAGGCGTTCGACAAGTCCGCCAAGGTGCTCGGCCTCGGCTATCCGGGCGGGCCTGCGCTCGAACGGCTGGCGCTGGAGGGCGATGCGAAGAAGGTGCCGCTGCCGCGCCCGCTCAAGGGATCGGACGAACCGCACTTCTCCTTCGCGGGCCTCAAGAGCGCGGTCATGCGCGCCAAGCAGTCGGGCGAATATGCCGATGCCGACATCGCCGCCTCGTTCCAGCAGGCCGCCATCGACTGCCTGATCGACCGCACGCGTCGGGCCTTGGCGAAAGTCGGTAAGGTCGAGGCGCTGGTCGTCGCGGGCGGCGTTGCGGCCAACAAGGCGATCCGGGGCGCGCTGGAAGCACTGGCGGCGGGGAACGACCTGCCGTTCATCGCTCCGCCTCTCAAGCTGTGTACCGACAATGCGGCGATGATCGCCTGGGCCGGGGTGGAACGGCTGGCGCGCGGGCAGTCCGACCCCCTCGACGTGGCGGCGCGCCCGCGCTGGCCGCTCGACCCGGAGGCCGAGGCGGTGCGCGGTGCGGGAGTGAAGGCATGAACGCGAAGATAGGCGTGATCGGCGCGGGCGCATGGGGCACGGCTCTGGCGCAGGCGCTTGCGAGTGACGGGAGTGAAGTCCTGCTCTGGGCGCGCGAGGCCGCGCTGGTGGAGGAGATCAACCGCGACCATCGCAATGGCACCTACCTGCCGAGCGCCGCGCTGTCCGCCGGGGTCGTCGCGACCAACGACCTTGCTGATCTTGCCGCGCTGCCGGTGCTGCTGGTCGTCGTGCCCGCGCAGTTCCTCGCCTCGGTGATCGCCGGACTGCCTGAAGGCGACCGCGATCTGGTGCTCTGCGCCAAGGGGATCGAGGCGGGCACGGGCCGCCTGATGGCCGATGTCGCTAAGGATGCCTGCGCGCCCGAGCGGCTGGCGGTGCTCTCCGGCCCGACCTTCGCACGCGAAGTCGCCGCCGGTCTGCCGACCGCCGTGACGCTCGCCTGCGGTGGCGGGCGGGAGCAGTGGGAGCGGCTGTCGCCGTTGCTCGCGCGCCCGGCGCTGCGGCCCTACTATTCCGACGACGTGGTCGGCGCGGAGATCGGCGGCGCGGTCAAGAACGTGCTCGCCATCGCCTGCGGCGTGGTGGAAGGGCTGAACCTCGGCCAGAACGCCCGCGCCGCGCTGATCGCGCGCGGTTATGCCGAGATGCTGCGCTTCGGCCTTGCGCGGGGTGCCCGGGCGGAGACGCTGGCGGGGCTCTGCGGCCTCGGCGACCTCGTGCTGACCTGCTCGTCCACGTCCAGCCGCAACTTCTCCCTCGGCCTTGCGCTGGGGCAGGGGCTGACTGCGGTCGAGGCGCTTTCGGGCAAGAACAGTGTCGCCGAAGGCGCCGCGACCGCCCCCGTGCTTGCCGATCTTGCCCGCCGCGAGGGTATCCAGATGCCCATCGTTGAGGCCGTCCACCGTCTGCTCGCGGGCGAGGCGCCTGCCAGCGCCGTCGTCAGCGACCTCCTCGCGCGCCCCCTGCGCGACGAGCAGGAGCCCGTTACTTGACCGATTCCACTGCCGCACCGCAGGGCGAGAAGGAGCGCGACGACATCGCCGCTCTCGCCAAGGGCGGGCGCACCAACCTGTTCGGCTTCTTCCTGCGCCTTGCCGCGCGCATCCCGTTCCTGTTCATCGCGGGCCGCGCCGCCGCCTACGGACCGGCGGCGCTGGGCCGCTTCGCCTCGGCGCTGGTGCTGATCGAGCTGACCTCGATGCTGTGCACGATGGGCGAGAAGCGCGGCCTCGCGCAGCGCCTGTCGGAGACGGAAGGGCAGGTCCGCCCGGCCAACGTCATCGCCGACGGCTCGATCATCGCGCTCATCGCCAGCTGCTCGGCGGCGCTGTTCTTCTGGTTCGTGCCGGGCGTGCTGTTCCCCGGCGGGCACTACACGCAGATCGACCGGCTGATGGTCACGGCCCTGCCGGCGATGACGATGACCGAGATCTGGCTGGCCGCGCTCGCCTATCGCCTGCGCGTGACGCCGACGGTCTGGTCGCGCGCCATCGTCGAGCCGTGGACGATCTCGATCATGGCGGGCGCGATGATCTGGATCGCGCCGGAAAGCGGCCTGTCGATCGCCTACATCGCCTCGATCTATGCGGCGGCCATCACCGCGTTCATCCCGTTCTTCCGCGAATACGGCGTGCCGCGTGGGTGGAAGCCCCGGCTGAGCGGCATGCGCAAGCTGGCCCTGCGCTCGGCGCCGATCGCCATTGCAGACGCCATCGAGTGGGGGACGCGCCGCGTCGACATCTTCCTGCTCGGCTTCCTCGCCCCGGCCTCGGCGGTCGGCGTCTACTACGCCGCGCAGCAGGTCGCGAGCCTGCCGCAGAAGCTCAAGACCAGCTTCGAGCCGGTGCTCGGGCCGGTTATCACCCGCAATCTCAAGGAGCATGACTATGCCGCCATCGCGCGGCAGGTGTGCCAGGTGGGGTTCTGGATCACCGCGTCGCAGGCGGGCATCGCGCTGGCGCTGGGCATTCCCGGCAACGGCGTGATGGGCCTCGTCGGGCGCGAGTTCGTGGGCGGAACCGGCGCGCTGGCGTTCCTGCTCGCCGCCGAGGTCGTCGCGGCGACGGCGGTGGTGAGCGAGGCGGCGCTGATCTACGTCGCGCGGCTGCGCAACCTGTGGGTGTCCATCGGCACCATCGCGCTGCAGGCGCTGCTGACGCTGGGCGGCATCCTGCTGATGCAGCGTCTCGGCTTCAACCCGCTGTTCCAGGCCGCCGCCGCCGCCTGCGCGCTGATGGTGGCGCTGGGGCTGTCGTCCATCGTCAAGTCGGTGATGCTCTCGCGCATCCTGGGCGAGCCGATCAACAATTGGCGCTGGGCGCTGGTCTGGGCCGCCGCGCCCGCCGTCGTCATCGGCTTCCTCGCCCTGCGCTTCCTGCCGGAGTGGGCGGCGCTGGCCTTCGGCATCCCGGCGATCCTCGGCTCCTACTTCCTCGTCATCTGGAAGAAGGCGTTCGGCCCCGAGGATCGGCGGCTGTTCCAGAAAGCGAAGAAGGTCGAAGCGGTGGCTGACAGTCCCGTCCCGACCCTCTAGGCTACCCGCATGAATCCCCGCCGCGCATCGCTGATCGTCGCCGGAGCCGCGCTGTGCCTCGTCATGTCGTTCGCCGTGATGCGGGCGCGCGGCGGCGTCTTCGTGGGCGAGCTGAAGGCACAGGCGCTGGCGGTCCGGGACGCTGAGGGCGGTAGGGATATCGCCATCAACTTCCGCGACCGCTACGGCTGGCTGACCCGCCACCCGGTGCTTTCGGGCGGCAAGGATCTCGACGCGGAAACCCGCAAGCGCGTCGCTGCAGGCATCGTCGCGATCCCCGGCATCTCGGGCGTAAGCTGGGCGCGCGACAGCGAGGGGCAGGCGGTCTCGGCCCATTGTCAGGACGACGTGGAGCGCATCCTCGAAACCCGCACGATCCGCTTCGGCGAGGCGAGCACCCGGCTGGAGCCTTCCAGCGAGCGCCTGCTGGGCGAGGTCGCCCGGTCGCTGCGCCCCTGCGTCAGCAGCGTGATCGCCGTCACCGGGCACACCGATGCCTCGGGCAACCAGAAGGTCAACGTCGCGCTGTCGCAGGCGCGCGCGGAGGCGGTGCGCTCGGCCCTGATCGCGCGGGGCATCCCGGCGACGAACCTGCGCGCGGCGGGGCTGGGATCGGCACGGCCGGTCGAGGGGCTCGATCCGATGGATCCCGCGAACCGCCGCATCGAATTCTCGGTGCTCTACACCGCGCCGGTCAAGCCGACCCCGATCGACACGCCGGGGCCGGGATGACGTTTGTGCGCGCGAGACACTAGGAAAGGACGCTCCCTTGCCGCTATGGCTCGAAATGGCTGTCGCCGTGCTGACGTCCTACGGGATCGGTTTCGGCTTCGGCGCGCTGATCTGGAATCGCAGGAAGGTGGACTGACGTGCTGCAAATGGTTCAGGCGAACTGGCTGGTGTTCATCGCCGCGCTGCTGGTGGGCATCGTGGTGGCCTACTGGGTCTTCGTGCAGGGTTCGAAGCCCGCGCGGCGCGAGCATCGGCCCGACGTTCTTGACGAGGGTGCGGCTCCGGCGCAGCGCAACCAGGCGCTGATCGACGATGCGCCGCCAGCCTCGCAGTACCACATCGACCCGCCGGCGATGGCGGGGACGATGGCGGGCATCGGCGAAGTGATCGCCGTCGCCGCGCAGGAAGAGGTGGACGAGGCCCGTGCGCATGAGCACGAGCCGCCGCAGACCATCGCCGCCGAACCCGACCCGACGCCTGCGCCCGCCGCGCCGCCGGTCGTTGAAACCGCCGATGGCGACGTGGCGGCGGACGACCTGCGCAAGATCAAGGGCCTTGGCCCCAAGATGCTGACGCTGCTGCACTCGCTGGGGGTCACCAGCTATGGCCAGATCGCGGCGTGGACCGATGCCGACCTCGATGAACTGGACACCAAGCTCGGCGCCTTCGCGGGCCGTCCGCGCCGGGACAACTGGGTGGAGCAGGCGCGCCTGCTGTCGAGCGGAGATACCGGCGCTTACGAGGCGCAGTTCGGGAAGCTCTGAACCCTTAATCTCAAGTCCGTCGCCCCTGCGCAGGCAGGGGCCCATCAGGTCTATCGCCATGGCACCTTGCTCACTGCGAGGCGGCGAGCTTGGGATGGGCCCCTGCCTGCGCAGGGGCGACGAGAATGGGTTGGGTGTTTGGGTGTCGGGCCTTACCGCCCTGCCATCTCGATAACGGCGCGCGCGATCGAGACCAGTTCCGCCTCGCGGTTGACGCCGGCCTTCTGGAAGATCGTGCGCAACTGGCTCGCCACCGTCTGCGCGCTGACCCCGCGTATCTTCGCAATCTCCTGCCGCGAGTGCCCCTGCGCCAGCAGCGCCACGATCTCGCCCTCGGCCCGCGTCAGTTCGAGCGCGGCGGAAATGCGCGCGCCCTGATCGCCCGCAAAACCGAGCGGAGCCTTGAGCGTCACGATGACACTGGGCGCGAAGCCGAAGTTCCAGTCCTGCTTGGGCAGCGAGCAGATCTCCACCAGCAGCGGGCCGCGCGCCGACTGCATCCACAATTCGGACGGCATCGTCAGTCGACTGTTGAGCGCGATGCCGATGCGTGCCTGCAGGACACGGTCGATATCCGGCCGGACGGAGCGCAAGGCGCTGCCGCGCACCTGCAGCGTATCGGGCGCGAGCAGCCTTTCCGCCGCGTTCGTCACCGAGCGGACCCGACCTGCGGCGTCGAGCATGATGGCGGCCGTGTGCAGGGCGTCAAGCGATCCGTGCAGCAATTCGGCGCCCTGGTGTTCGATCGCACCCTGTAGCCGTATCGCGGCCATGACTTGCGGAGCGACGTTCAGCAGTGCTTCGCGCTGGATTTCGGTAGTCCGCCCGTCGCTGGCGGAATGCAGCGCGGCAAGGCCGAAGAAGCTTGTGGAGGTGCTGTCGAGCACGATCTGGGCGCCGTGCTCGGCATCGAGTCGGCGGACGTGTTCCATGTAGGCTTCGTTGGTGCCCAGGGCCCGCACTTCGTCGTAGTGGTGTTCCCAGACGAGTTCGTAAGGCGCGCGCGATGCCGCCACGCGGTAGTTGACCTCCGGCCGGTGCCCTTCGATCGCCGCGAATTCGTCGGTGTAGCCGTCCCAGGTGTCGGTCACCCGGTTGAACAATGTGTGATGCTCGCCGAGGGCGATCAATTGCGCGCGGCCCGAACCCGTCGCGCTGGCAAGCGCCCGGAGCGCGCTGTCCCAACCAGATTCCTCGAACGGAGCGCGCGCGAACAGCGCCCCCAATTCCTCGATTCGAATGGTCTTGCCCCCCGACGTTGACCGGGAGCCAATGTGAACCTCGGCTCAGGTTAACGCAAGCCCATGTAAAAGTGAGGGATTGGCAGGCGAATACCATGATCGTGGTATGCGCCGAATCGGCCTTTGCGGCATTCCAGCTGTGCGACCCGAAGGATCGGTATTGCGAATTGCGATCCTTTATACCTGCCCGGGGCCTGTCCGCAGGCTCCGGGCACTTTTTCATCAGTTCCGCAGGTGCGCGCGGCTCTTCATCAGGGGCTGGATGCGGGTGCCGAAGTTCTCCACCCCTTCCACGAAGTCGTCGAAGGTCAGCAGGACGCCGCCGGTGCCGGGCACTTCGGCCATCTCGTCCAGCATCCGCGCCACCGTCTCGTAGCTGCCGACGAGGGTGCCCATGTTGATGTTCACCGCGCCTTCCGGGGCGGCGAGCTGGCGCACGTTGGTGTCGGTGTTGACGGTGTCCTTGGCGCCCTGATCCGCCAGCCAGGCGATGGCATCGATGTCCACGCCGTCGTTGTAGAGCTGCCACTTCGCCTGCGCTTCCTCATCGGTCTCGGCGGCGATGACCATGACGAGGACGAAGACCTGCACGTCGCGACCGGTTTCGGCGGTGAACTTAGCGAGGCGCTCGTTGTTGAAGGCGAAGGCGGTCGGCGTGTTGACGCCCTTGCCGAGGCAGAAGGCATAGTCCGCCCACTTGGCCGAGAACGCCAGTCCGGCGTCGGACGATCCCGCGCAGATGATCTTCATGTCGCCGTCGGGCTTGGGCCGCACGAGGCAGTCGTCCATCGTGTAATGCTCGCCCTTGAAGTCGGAGCGGCCGGTCTCCCACAATTCGCGCAAGATGCGCGCGTATTCGTCGAGCACCTGATAGCGGTTGCGGAAGTGCTCCTCGCCCGGCCACAGGCCCATCTGGGTGTATTCGGGCGGCTGCCAGCCGGTGATGAGGTTGAGCCCGAAGCGGCCGTGGCTGATCGAATCGATCGTGTTGCACATGCGCGCGGCGAAGGCGGGCGGGATGATGAGCGTGGGGCAGGTGGCGAAGATCTTGATCTTCTCGGTCACGGCGGCGAGGCCGGACATCAGGGTGAAGCTTTCCAGCCCGTATTCCCAGAACTCGCTTTTCCCGCCGAAGCCGCGCAGCTTTATCATCGAGAGGAGGAAGTCGAGCCCGTGCTTCTCGGCCCGGAGCGCGATCTCCTTGTTGAGATCGAAGCTGGGCATGTACTGCGGCGAGGTCGTGCTGATGAGCCAGCCGTTGTTGTTGATGGGCACGAAGACGCCGACTTGCATGGGCTAGCTCTCCAGGAACGAAAGGGCGAGGCGGTCGAAGCCGTCGGGATCGGTGATGTTGCAGGCGTGGCCGCCCCAGTCGAAGCTGGCGGTGCGGGCGCCGGGAATCGGCGCGGCAAGGTCGAGCGAGGCGGCATGAGGGACAAGGAAATCGTCGCGGGCGGCGATGACCAGCACGTCGCTCAATCGGCCGAGGTCTTCGGGCGAGGGGGCATAGGCGCGCACGGCGGCGATGCGCTTTTCCATCGTCTCCGCGCCGGGGAATGCGGCGAGGTGGTGCGCCAGTTCGGCCTCCAGATCGGCGTCGTGCGCGGCGATCCAGCCGGGCGGGTAGAGGAACAGCGGTTGCGCGCGCAGGAACGGCTCCACCCCTGCGTGTCGCAGCAGGGCGAGGCGGGTATCGAAGCAGCGGCGGGTGTGGGGGGACAGGGTGCGCCAGCCGTTTATGACCACCAGCCTGTCGATACGACCGGAGGCTAGTGCGGTTTCGATCCCGATCATGCCGCCCAGCGCATGGCCGATGAAGTGCGCCCGCTCGATGCCAAGCGCGTCCATCAGGGCGATCACGTCGCCCGCCATGTCGGCGATCGAAGTCGTGTCCGGCAGGGCACGGTCGCTGCGCCCGGTGCCGCGCTGGTCGTAGGTGAGGACGCGATAGTGCTGCGCCAGCGCGGGGAGGTTGGGCTTCCAGTAGGCCCCTGCACCGCCGAGCCCGCTCGACAGGATCAGTGTGGGCGCGTCATCCGGCCCGTGGAACTGGTAGTGGAGACCTGTGGCTTCAGCCAACGTGCGCCACCGAGGCGATCTCGACGAGGCATTCGGGCTTCACGAGGTCGGTCTTGATGCAATAGCGCGCCGGTTTGTCGCCGGGGAAGTATTCGGCATAGACGGCGTTGAACGCGGCGTAGTCGGCCATGTCCTTCAGGAAGATGTGGTTCATGGCGATGTCGGCCATGGCGCCGCCTGCGGCCTCGACAGTGGTCTTGATCGCTTCGAGCACGTGGCGCGTCTGTGCCGCCGCATCGCCGGGGTAGAGCACCAGCCCGCCGGTGCCGAGCGCCAGCATGCCCGAGACATAGAGAATGCCGTCCGCCTTCGCACCCGACGAGTAAGGGGCGATCGGGGCGGGGAATGCAGGCGGATTGATGGGCTCGAAGGGCATGCTCACTCCTTTGGGGGCAGCTGGCTCACGGCGGTGCGGAAGTCCGCGACGGTGCTGACCCAGCCGAAGAACTTCTCGACGTTGTAGACCGTCGCCGCCTTGATGAAGTCGGGTCCGAGGTGGTGCGTCGCATCTTCCAGCAGCACGCCGAAGTATTCGAGATGGAAGCCGTCGCGCAGGGTCGATTCGACGCAGACGTTGGTGGCGATGCCGGTGAACACCAGCGTGCGGATGCCGCGTGCGCGCAGGATGGAATCCAGCTGCGAGTTGAAGAAGGCGGAATAGCGCGGCTTGTGCACGCGCAGGTCGCCTTCCTTGGGCCTCAGGGCATCGACCAGTTCGTAGTCCCAGCCACCGCGCGCAAGGAACTTGCCCGCGACTTCGGGGCGCCTGCGCATGGTCTTGAGCGCATTCGACTTGTGCCAGTTGGGCGAGAGCGGCGTGCCAGCCTCCACGTAGTCCGCGTCCCAGCCGTTCTGGAGGAACACCACCGTCATGCCCGCCGCCCGCGCGGTGTCCAGCACATCGGCGATGTGCCCGATCGTGGCGGCGGCAGGGCCGACATCGAAGCCTGCCTCGTCCACGTAGCCGCCTTTGGAGGCGTAAGCGTTCTGCATATCGACGACGATCACGGCGGTCGTCGCGGGATCGAGCCGGATGGCCTCGGGCCGCGCAGGAAGCACTGCGGATGCGGTTGAACCGGGGGACGGATCGACGACGGTCTCGTTCACCCCGGTACTATTGTGCAGGCGTCAGGGGCGGTCAAGCACCCTCAGCAGGCGCGCATCCCGGCGGAGCTTCGCGGTTCCTGGGGGCGAATGCCGAGCAGCTTCTCGAGGGCGGCGGCGAAGCCTGCGTTGCGCTGGCGGTTGCTGGCGGTGATCCGGTCTACGTCGAGGCCACCGCCGCCGGTCAGCAGTACGCCGAATTCGCCCTTGCCGACCCAGCGCACCTGCGCCTGCAACTCGCTCTGGCCGGGGAGGGAGACGCGCAGCATCTCGCCCATGCTGGGCAGCAGCGTGCGCGAGGCGATGCACATGCCGCCCGGAGAGACGTTGCGCACGATCACGTCCTCGCCTGCGCGGCCATCACCGCCAATGACGGCGCGGATCAGCGTGCGCACGCGCGGCGCGCGATGAGGGTGCGACTGATCTTGCGCGTGGTCGAGCGCACCACCCGGCGTCTCGGCCCCGTCATCCGCCGCTGCGGCAGAGCGGCGCGCCAGCGCCTTGAGCCATTCGGGCCGCTCGCTGGTCGCGAAATCATCCATGTCCGCCATGAGACCGGCTACCTCTTCGAATCCATGCCCCTTCGCATCGACCCGCAGGATCGGGTGGAACCGGAGGCGCTGCGATTGGGGGGCAAAGACGGTGCGCCATCCGGTCCGACACGGATTGTGAACGGCGGATGTTCCTCGATGGTTAACAAATCCCTTACGTATCTTGCCTGTGTAAACGATTGAATTTGCGGGTGCGAACAGGCCTGTCCGCGGGATGACACGGGAGATATGTACGATTCGACGTTGCAAAATCTGCATTTCGGTGCCCGGCCTCTTGCCGCGGCGCAATAAATCCTGACATGACGGGGACAACATGCTCCGCCAGTACGAACTCGTCGAACGCGTCAAGGAATACGCCCCGGAGGCCGATGAGGCCCTCCTGAACCGTGCCTACGTCTACACCGTGCAGAAGCACGGCACCCAGAAACGCGCCAGCGGCGACCCCTATTTCAGCCATCCGGTAGAGGTCGCGGGCCTCATGACCGAACTCAAGCTCGACCAGCAGACGATCATCACCGCGCTGCTTCACGATACCGTGGAGGACACGCTGGCGACGATCGAGGAGATCGAGAAGCTGTTCGGCCCCGATGTCGCGCGGCTGGTCGACGGCGTGACCAAGCTCTCCAAGATCGAGGTCATGACCGAGAGCGAGCGCGCGGCGGAGAACCTGCGCAAGTTCCTGCTCGCGATGAGCGAGGACTTGCGCGTCCTCCTCGTCAAGCTGGCCGACCGCCTGCACAACATGCGCACCCTCCACTACATCAAGAAGGAGGAGAAGCGCCGCCGCATCGCGCGCGAGACCATGGATATCTACGCGCCGCTGGCCGAGCGCGTGGGCATGTACGAATACATGCGCGAGATGCAACTGCTCGCCTTCGAGCAGCTTGAGCCCGAAGGCTATGCCACGATCACCGGCCGCCTCGCGCAGATCCGCAGCGAGGAAGGCGGGCAGGTCGATGCCATCGCGCTGTCGATCAAGCAGGTGCTGGCCGAAGCCGGGCTCAACGTCGAAGTCTCGGGGCGCGAGAAGCACCCCTATTCGATCTGGCGCAAGATGGCCGAGCGCCACGTCAATTTCGAGCAGATCACCGACATCATGGCGTTCCGCGTCCTCACCGATAACGTCGAGGACTGCTACCGCGCGCTCGGCGTGCTGCACCAGTCGTGGCAGATGATTCCCGGGCGCTTCAAGGACTATATCTCGACGCCCAAGTCGAACGGCTACCAGTCACTGCACACGGCGCTGATCTTCCAGCGCTCCATGCGCATGGAAGTGCAGATCCGCACGCAGGACATGCACCGCCTCAACGAGTTCGGCCTCGCCGCGCACTGGGCCTACAAGCAGGGCGGCACCCGGCCCGACGGGCAGGTCGGCTGGCTGCGCGACCTGATCGAGATCGTCGATGCCAGCCACGACGCCGAGGAACTGCTCGAAAACACCAAGATGGCGATCTATCAGGATCGCATCTTCGCCTTCACCCCTAAGGGGGCGCTGTTCCAGCTGCCCAAGGGGTCGACGGCGGTGGACTTCGCCTATGCGGTCCACACCAATCTCGGCAATGCGGCGGTCGGCGTGAAGATCAACGGTCGCCATGTGCCGATGCGCACGCAGTTGACCAACGGCGACGTGGTGGAGATCATCAAGAGCACCACGTCGGAGCCGCAGCTTTCATGGCTCGGCTTCGTCGTCACCGGCAAGGCTCGCGCCGCGATCCGCCGCGCCGTGCGCGCCAAGGAACGCGCCGAAGTGGCCGAGATCGGCTCCAAGCTCTACGACGAGATCGTCGGTCGCCTGCCCCAGCGCGTAGGCAAGAAGGCGCTCGCCCATGCAGTCGAGCGCCTCGACCTGCGCGACGAGGAAGACCTGATGTTCGCCATCGGATCTGGCCGCCTGTCCGACCGGCAGGTGATGGAGGCGCTCGTCCCCGGCAGCACGGCGGAACTGCCCGACGACCCCGAATGGACCCGCACCGAGCGGGCGATCTCGATCCGCGGCCTGACGCCGGGCGTCGGCTTCGAGCTGGCGGAATGCTGCCACCCAGTGCCCGGCGACCGCATCGTCGGCCTGCGCCGCCCCGATCACAAGGTCGAAGTCCACGCGATCGACTGCATGACGCTGGCGAACGACGTCGATGCCGACTGGCTCGACCTGTCATGGGGCGAACGCACCACCGGCGCGGTCGGCCGCCTGCGGCTGATCCTTTACAACCGCCCCGGCACGCTGGCCGAAGTGACGCAGATCCTCGCCAGCAACCGCGCCAACGTCACCAACCTGCAGATGACCCAGCGCGACGAGCCCTTCGGCACTTACGAGGTGGACCTCGAAGTCTCCGACCTTGCGCACCTGACCCGCATCGTCGGTGCCCTGCGCGCGAGCGAAGCGGTGGCGGACGCCGAGCGGATCTAGTCGGACTCGTCGTCATTGCGAGCGTAGCGAAGCAATCCACGGTCGGCCCGCACCGCTGGATTGCTTCGCTACGCTCGCAATGACGAAGTGAGGATGCCGATTTGAGAGGGGAGGAGGAGGCGCAATTCCCCCTCCGTCAGCGACTACGTCGCCGCCACCTCCCCGAGACAAGCTCGGGGAGGAATTATCGGACATCTTGGCAGCGCCGAAACCCTCGGTTAGCACTTGCGGCATGAGCACCTCCTCCACGCTTCGTTGCGCGCTTCTGGCTGCCGCGCTGTCCGCCTCCGTTCCCGCTTTCGCAACGCCCCAGCAGGGTTCCGGCGTCGCCTGGGACATCGTCGAGGGCATCACCACCGAGATCGGGCCGCGCATGGCCGGTTCCCCGGCGGAAGGCCGCGCCCGGGCATGGGGTGCGGAGAAGCTCAAGGCGCTCGGCTTCCAGAACGTGAAGGTGGAGGAGTTCAAGACCCTCGCCTGGACGCGCGGGCCGGAAAGCGCACGCCTGACCGCGCCTTATGCGCAGCCGCTGGCGATCACCGCGCTGGGCTTCTCGGTGCCGACGCCCAAGGGCGGGCTCAAGGCGGAAATGGTCTACTTCCCGACGCTGGCCGCGCTGGAGGCCGTCCCCGAGGGGTCGCTCAAGGGCAAGGTCGCCTTCATCGACCACGCCATGCGCGCGGCGCAGGACGGTTCGGGCTATGGCCCTTACGGCAATGTGCGCCGACAGGGGCCGACCATCGCATCGCGCAAGGGCGCGGCGGCAGTGGTGATCCGCTCGGCGGGGACCGACAGCCACCGCAACCCGCACACTGGCGTCACCATCTTCGCCAAGGACGTGAAGCCGATCCCGGCGGGCGCGGTGTCCAACCCCGACGCCGACCTCATCGCCCGCACGGCGGCGCGCGGCAAGCCGCTGGCGATCGACCTGACGCTGGAAGGCAAGCCGTTCCCGGATGCGCCTTCGGGCAACGTGATCGCCGACCTGCCGGGCCGCGATCCCTCGCTGCCGATCATCGTCCTCGCCTGCCACCTCGATTCGTGGGATCTGGGCACCGGCGCGGTGGATGACGCATCGGGCTGTGCCATCGTCACCGCCGCAGCGCTTGCCGCGCAGAAGGATGGCCAAGCGCTGCGCACGATCCGCGTGCTGTGGTCGGGCAACGAGGAAATGGGAATCGGCGGTGGCGGCGGCGCGCACTACGCGAAGCTGCACGGCTCCGAACCCCATGCCGTAGCGATGGAGAGCGATTTCGGCGCGGACAACGTCTGGGCCGCGAAGTTCAGCGCCTCGCCCGCCGACAAGCCGCTGGTGGACAAGGTCAAGGCCGCGCTCTGGCCGATGGGCATCACCCCGCACGAAGGCCCCGCCGACGGCGGCGCGGACGTGGAGGCGATCATCAAGGCGCAGGATCTGGCGGTGATCGACCTCGGCCAGGACGGCATGCACTACTTCGACCTGCACCACACCCCGGACGACACGCTCGACAAGGTGGACCCGGCGGCGCTCCAGCAGAACGTCGATGCCTGGACGGCGGTGCTCAAGGTGATCGCCAACGAGCCGGGAGTGATCGGGAAAGCAGGGGCGAAGTAAGAAATTCCTCCCCGAGCTTGCTCGGGGAGGGGGACCATCCGAAGGATGGTGGAGGGGGAGAGCCTAGCGCCATTCTCCCTCCGTCAGCGCTTTGCGCTGCCACCTCCCCGAGACGAGCTCGGGGAGGAATTTATTTATCCTGCCGCCGCGATGCGCTCCGCCACGGTGACCAGACGCCGGGCCTGTTCCAGATGGAGCAGTTCGGTCATCTTCCCGTCGATCTTGATTGCGCCCTTGCCCTGGTTCTCCGGCTGTTCGAACGCCTCGATCACCGTCGCGGCCCAGGTAAGATCGGTCTCGCTTGGCGAGAACACCGCGTTGGTCGGCTCGATCTGCGCGGGGTGGATCAGGCTCTTGCCGTCGAAGCCGAACAGCAGCCCCTGCCGCGCCTCGGCCTCGAACACGTCGAGGTCGCGGAATTCGTTGCACACGCCGTCGAGCACGGAAACGCCATGCGCCCGCGCCGCGGCGACGGTCATCGACAGGAAGGGCAGGAACGGCGTGCGCTCCGGCGTCAAATGCGCACGCATCTCCTTGGCGAGATCGTTGGTGCCCATGATCCACAGCGACAGGCGGGTGGAGCGCGCCTTCGCCGCGATCGGCTCCAGCGCGAAGACGCTCGCGCAGGTCTCGATCATCGCCCAGAGCTGCATTGTGGCGGGCGCGGCGGACAGGGCTTCCTGATAGCGATCGATGTCGGCCGGGCCGTTGACCTTGGGGACGAGCACCGCGTCGGCCTTCGATCCGGCGATGGCGGCAAGGTCCGCCGCGCCCCATTCGGTGTCGATGCCGTTGGCGCGGATGGCGACCTCGCGATGCCCGAAGCCGCCCTCGGCGACGGCGGCGACGGCAGCGGCGCGCGCCTCGTCCTTGGCCTCGGGCGCGACGGCATCCTCAAGGTCGAGGATCACCACGTCGCAGGGCAGGGTGCGCGCCTTGGCGATGGCCTTGGCGTTGGACGCGGGCAGGTAGAGCGCGCTGCGGCGGGGGCGGTCGATGGCGGCAGGAGCGGAAGTCATCGCAGGCAGGGTTCCCGGATCGAGGATGTCGCGTCCTCCTTGGGCCGAGCCCCGCCGCGCGGTCAAGCGCACACGTCATGCCTGACCTTCGGTAAACCACTCGAGTAAACCAACGGATCAGGGAGTCTTTCTAGGACTAAAGTACAGTACGCAATCGTTTGCTCGTTCGGTATTGAAGGATGGCCGTCCATGATCGTGCGCATCGCGATCGGGGCACCGGGAAGCCCCCTCTCTTCCCGCCGTGCCTGTGGCGGCAGCCCTTCGACGGGTCGCAGACGTCGCCCCGCGACCGGTTCTCCCAACGACCGGCGCGGGGCGATGAATGGTCAGAGACTTGCGAGAATCCGCTCGCTCTCATGCCAGAGCCGCTTGGCGGCGGCATCGTCCAGCGCCTGCGGAGCGGCAGGGATTTCCTCGAGATCATGGAAGTATCTTCCGCCGTTCGAGCCTGCCTCGGGCGCGGTCGCGAGCCAGACGATGGTGCGGGCGGGCTGCTCGGGCGCGATGAGATCCTGGCTCGCCATGTAGGTCTGGAGCGATTTCTCGCCGTGGCTGGAGAAGTTGGAGCCGACCTTGCCCGGATGCATCGCCTGCGCGGTGATGCCCTTGCCCGACAGGCGGCGGTCGAGTTCGCGGGTGTGCAGCAGGTTGGCGAGCTTGGCCTGGCAATAGGCAGGTCCGGCGGCGAAATCGCCGAGCATCATCAGGTCGTCCCAGCGCATCGCCTTGCACTGCTCATGCGCGAGCGAGGACACGGCGATCACCCGCACGGTGCCGGGAGGGCTGTCCTCGGCGGCGGGCTCCAGCAACGGCAGCAGTTCGTTGGTCAGCAGGAACGGCGCGAGGTGGTTGGCGGCAAAGGTCGCCTCCAGTCCCTCGGACGACATGTAAAGCCCGTCGCGGATGCCGCCCGCATTGTTGACGAGGACGTGGACCCGGTCGGTCAGCGCGGCGATCTCTCCTGCCACGCGGCGCACGTCGGCCATCTCGGCGAAGTCGCCGCGCAGGAAATCGACCTTGCCGAGTTCGCGCAGTTCCGCCTCGGCCGCATCGCAGCGGGCAGGGTCGCGGCCGGTGGCGATGACGTGCCAGCCCATGCGGGCGAAGACTTCCGCGCTGGCCCTGCCGATGCCGGAACTGGCCCCGGTTACGACGACGGTTCTTGTCGGTGATGACATCGAAGTTCCTTGTTGAATCAGATGGAAAGGGCGGTGACCTCAGGCGAAGTCTCGATGCGGGGCGGGTGGCCGCCGCGTCCGGTCATGAAGAAGCACAGCGCGCCGACCACGGTGATCGCGGCGCAGAACAGCAGGAACAGGTCGAAGCGCTCGGTCGCACCCAGCGTCATGCTCAGCACCAGCGCGCCGACCGTGCTCGCCAGCCCCATCGAGGCAATGAGGAAGCTGTAGACGAGGCTGAAGTTGGCGACGTCGAACATGCGCGAGGTGAGGTAGGCGCCGATGTCGCCCTCCGCCCCTTGCGCCAGCCCCACCAGCAGCACCGCACTCGCGAGCAGCCACGACTGCTCGGCCGGGGAGGCGAGGATGAGAAATCCGATGGCGGGCAGCCCCAGCGCCGTCAGCGCCACCGTCTGCGGCGAGACCTTGTCGAGCGCGAGGCCGCTGATGAAGCGGCCGACGATCACGCCCACCGCATAGAGCGAGACGGTCCATGTCGCGAACTGGCTCGTGGCGCCGCTCTCCATCAGCACCAGCTTGAGCTGGGAGGAGACGATGATGGTTGGTACGTTGCAGAAGAACATGCCCGCCACCATGAGGACGAAGGCGGGGTGTCGGACCAGCGCGAGGAACTGTGGCAGGGTAATGCGCGCGGCAGTGCGCTCCGGCGCGGCGTCTCCCTTGGCGCGCCGCCCGACGAGCGTGACGGCGGCGATCCCGCCCAGCGCCGAGATGGCGGCGAGCAGGCGATAGCCCGCGCGCCAGCCTTCCGCCTCGATCACTTCGCCGACCAGCGGGACGACGACCGCGCCGACCAGCGGCGGCCCGGTCATCAGCACCGACAGCGCCATGCCCCGCGCGAGGTCGAAGCGCTGGACGACGACGCGGGTGAACACCAGCGTCGTCGTCAACACGCCGAACAGGTGCTGGACGAGGGTGATCGCGAAGAACTCATGGATGTTCCCGCGCATGAAGCTGAAGGCAAGGAAGGTGAGCGGCACCACCGTGAAGCCGATCGCAGCCGACAGGCGGGCGCCGTGGCGGTCGGCGAAACGGCCCCAGAACGGCACCACGAACATGCTGGCGAGCCCCAGCGTGCCGACCAGCGCGAACTGCGCCTTGTTCCACCCGAACTCGGCGATCAGTTCGGGCGCGAAGAGGTTGGTCATGTAGTGGTTCAGCGCCGATCCCAGCGCGACGCCCAGCGCGCCACCCAGCAGCGTCGTCCAGTTCACCCGGAACTCGCGGAAATAGGTCACTTCGGCTCTCTCCCATGACGCGCCCTGCTTTGCCGGGTCGCGGGTTGTGCTCAGGTCATCTCGGTTCAGCGCCCTTCAGGAACAGGTCGATGGCGAAGCGGACCCGGCGCTCGATGTCGTCGCGGGACAGCGCGTTGCCCGAGAGAATGAAGCGCACCGGGCCGCTGACGACCATGCTCATGAACACGTTGGCGGCAAGCATCGCGTCGCCGATGGCGAGGCGTCCGGCGCGCGTCTCTTCCTCCAGGATATCGGCAAGGAAGCGCACCGTCGGCAGGGCGGCGATGTCGTAATAGGTCTGGAAGATGTCCGGGAAGCGGTAGCTTTCGGTATTGATGAGCCGTTGCAGCTTGGCGCCCGCAGGCTCTCCGACAAGGCCGATCCGCAGCATGGCGATGGCGACGAGGGTGTCCTCCAGCGAGCCCTTGCGTGTTGCCGCGATGACCTCCGCCGAAACCGCGCGGCCTTGCGTGCCGTGGCGGACGGCGGCGCGGAACAGGGCGGTCTTGTCGGGATACTTCGCGTAGACCGTGCGCTTGGTCATGCTCACTTCGGCGGCGATCGCCTCGATGGTGGCGCTTTCGTACCCCTTGTCGAGAAAGTGTTCGAGCGCGGCGTCGAGCAGGGCGACTTGCCGGGCCTGTGCCTGTTCGCGGGTGGGCCGTCCCGCCCTGATCGGTTGCGTGTCGTCGAGCATCGGCCCTGTGGACCCGATTTGGCTTGCGTCGCCAAGAGGCTCGTGAATAATGAAACGCATAAGATGCTATTAATCGAGTCGAGAGGAGAACACAAGCGATGGGCACCGCCGCCGACAAACTCACCAGCCTCGTGGCCGATCCGGAGCGCTTCGCGTTCTCGGCGAAGGAACTGCGCGAGACGCAGGTCGCCGCGCTCGACGAGCGGTTCCGGGAGCGCAGGGACCGCATCAAGCTGCTGGGCCTGCGTGCTCGCGATGCGGGGATCGAGGGTATCGCCCGGATCGAGGACGTGGTGCCGGTGCTGTTTCCGCACACCGCCTACAAGTCCTACCCCGAAAGCTACCTCATGGACGAGCGGTGGGACCGGCTGACCAAGTGGCTCGGCACGATTTCCGCCCATCCGGTTGAGGGTGTTTCGCTCGACGGGATCGAGGGCATCGACGATTGGATCGCACGACTGGCGGAGCGGGGCCATTTCATCTCCTGTTCCAGCGGCACTACCGGAAAGTCGGCGATGCTGATCGCCTCCCAGAAGGATATGGACTGGTCGAAGGTCGACACGGTCAACGTCTTCGCCTGGGGCTCGGGCGTGGTGCCGGCGCAGGACCGCCTGATCGTCGGCTGCGCGCCGGTGGCGACGGTGCCCAAGAACGCGACGATCGCCAAGGCGCAGTACGATGCCTTCGCCAACCCGGAGTGGCCGCGCTGGAACTATCCGGTGCCGCCGATCACCGTGGGATCGCTGACCGCGATGGTCGTCATGCGCAAGAAGATCGCCGAAGGCACCGCCCGTCCGGACGAGATCGCGGCCTTCGAGGAAACCTCCGCCGAGCGCGCGCGGCTGGTCGCCGATGCTGTCCCCGCGACGGCGCAGTTCATCATCGAGAACCGCCACCGCAAGCTCCAGCTTTCGGGCCTGTGGAGCGGGCTGTGGCAGGTCGCCAAGGCGGTGCGCGATGCCGGGTACGGGCGGGAGGACTTCGACCCGGACAACTCGATCTACGTCGGCGGCGGTCTCAAGCGGGCGCAGCTTCCGGCGGACTATCAGGAATACGTGTTCGAGACGTTCAACATCCCCGCCGACCGGCATTTCCAGAACTATTCGATGCAGGAACTGAACTCCGGCATGCCCAAGTGCCGCGAGGGCGGGCGATATCACGTGCCGCCATGGATCGTTCCGATCCTGCTCGACAAGTCGGGCGACGAGGCGCTGGGCCACGCGGAAGGCGAGCGCGAAGGGCGCGCGGCGTTCTTCGACCTCTCGCTCGACGCGCGCTGGGGCGGGGTCATCACCGGGGACAAGGTCTCGCTGGATTACTCTCCCTGCGCCTGCGGCAATCACGGCCCCTCGATCCGCGACGACATCGCCCGCTACGCCGACCTCGAAGGCGACGACAAGATCGGCTGCGCGGGCACCGTCGATGCCTATGTGCGAGGTGTGGCATGAACGAGATCGTCACCCCCGAGGTCGCCGAAGACCTCGTCTCCGCCCCGTTCTTCCTGCGCGGCGAGGTGCTGCACGGGACCGACGTTATCCAGACCTCGCGCGATCTTGGCGTCACTTTTGCCACCCCGCGCATTCCCTTCGACCGCGCGGTGCCGCCGCGCACCGAAGTGCCGCCGCTGTTGAACGTGCCGCTGGCCGAGATCATCGATTTCCTCGTCGAGACCGGCCAGCGCCTGCTGGCGAGCGAAAATCCGCACATGCAGGAATGCATCGAGCGCATGTGCCGCACGCATATCCTGCCGCGCGCGGTGGTCGAGAACACCGCGCGCCACGCCGCCGCCTATCTCGACAAGCGGGTGCTGATGGCAGAAGTGGAGCAGAACTTCCCCGATCCGCGCGCGCTCGACGAATGGGTGCCGAAGGAGGACTTCACCGGCCGCCGCAGCTTCGTGCGCGCCTTCGCCCCGCGCCTGATCCATGTTTTGCCGGGCAATTCTCCGGGCGTCGCGGTGAAGTCGGTGGCGCAGGGGGCGATGGTCAAGGCGATCAACCTGTTCAAGATGAGCAGTGCCGATCCCTTCACCATGGTCGCGATCCTGCGCACGATGGCGGACCTCGATCCCACGCATCCCATCGTCCGCTCGATGTCGGCGGTCTACTGGCGCGGCGGCGACGAGGCGACCGAGCGGGTGCTCTACCGCCCGCAGTACTTCGACAAGATCGTGGCATGGGGCGGCGGCGATGCCATCGCCAATGTTATCAAGTACATCGGCCCAGGTTTTCAACTCGTTTCGTTCGACCCGAAGACGTCGATCTCGATGGTCGGGCGCGAGGCATTGGTCGATGACGCCACCATCGATGCGGTGGCCGACTTGTGCTCGGCCGACGTGATGACGCTCAACCAGGAAGCCTGCGTCGCCAGCCGCTTCCAGTTCGTCGAGGGGGACGAGGCAGCGGTGGACCGCTTCTGCGCGCGCCTCCACCACCACGTCGCCCGCCGCGCAGCCGAAAGCGGCGACGTGCGTCCGCTCGACCGGGACATGCGCGAGGCGGTCGAATCGATGACGCTGATGGACGACGAATACGGCGTCTGGGGCCGCACCGACGGCAGGGGGCTGGTGATCCGTTCGGACGAGCCGGTGGACTTCCACCCCATAAACAAGACCGCCAACGTCGTGCGCGTCGACAGCCTCGACGATGCCGTGAAGTGGATCAACGTGGCGACGCAGACGGTGGGCTTCTACCCGTTCGACCGCATGGCCACCTACCGCGATCGGCTGGCGGCTGGCGGCGCCCAGCGCGTCGTCCATCTGGGCGAGGCGGGGCCGTCGACCATCGGCAACCCGCACGACGCGATGTATCCGCTCCACCGCTTCGTGCACTGGATGGCGCATGAGGATGGGCGGGGTAGGTCGGCCTAAACGTGACGATGCGCATCCATGCGATCATGCAGGATACGCATGATCGCGACGCCGTAATCGGTCTGGCGAAAGTAGAGACTGTGTCGTTCCACCGTCCTCTTGCGATACCCGGGACGGATATGGCTGCAATCGCTCGACTGGAGCGGGGCATCGGCAAGGCTGGCGCAAGCCTGTTCGATCAGGTCGATATAACGGACGGCCTGTGCGATGCCCCATTCGGCTGCCGTGTGGTCGAAGATCGTCTCGAGATCGCGCTGTGCTCTTGGGCTGAGCCGGAATTCACCCATTCCCGGCGATCTTGCGGCGCTTGAATGCGCCGAAATCGAACCGTTCGGGCTCGCCGCTCTGCTCGCCTTCGATCAATGCGCTGCGAATGGCAGCGATCTCTCCGGTCCGTTCCTGTTCGCGGCGGATGAGATCGCGGATCGCTTCGCTGTCATTGGTATAGCGACCCGCCTGTACCTGTTCGGCGATCCAGGCGTCCTGCTGGCCTGTCAGTGTAATCGTCTTGCGTACTGTGCTCATGCTCTATCCATCATACTATCGGTGCAGTTTAGACTCGCTTTGTCGATACGACAACAGGCTCTGCCGCCCCGTCAACATCGCCGTCACGGATATGTCGGCCCCCAGCTTGCCTGCCCGCGCGGCTGCGTTACCCATCGGTCAAACAGCCCGGCCGCACGGGCACGCATAGGGGATCACCAGAACCATGGCCGTCGAAATCCTGCTCCCGAAGATCGGTTTCTCCATGCAGGAGGGGCAGGTCGCCGAATGGCTCGCGGCGGACGGTGCGCAAGTGACCGAGGGTCAGCCGCTGTTCTCGCTGGAGGCGGACAAGTCCACCAACGAGGTGGAGTCCCCGGCGAGCGGCACGCTCAAGATCGTCACCAAGACGGGCGAGACTTACGAAGTCGGCACCGTTCTCGGCTGGATCGAGTAAGTCGCTGGACAGGCGCGGACAGTCGGGTAAATTCCGCGCCATGAACCGCCTTCTCACCGCTGCCGCCGCCTTCGGGTTCCTCGCCGTCTCGGGCACTGCGCACGCCAGTCTGGCGGTCGGCGCGAAGGCTCCGCAGTTCGCCGCCAAGGGCGCGAAGGCGGGCAAGGAGGTCGATTTCGATCTCGCCAGGGCGCTGAAGAAGGGGCCGGTCGTGCTCTACTTCTACCCCAAGGCGTTCACGCAGGGCTGCACGCTGGAGGCGCACGCCTTCGCCGAAGCCACGCCCGAGTTCGCAGGTCTTGGCGCCATGGTGGTCGGCATGTCGGCGGACGATCTTCCGACGCTCAAGAAGTTCTCGACCGAGGAATGCCGCGACAAGTTCGCGGTCGCCACCGCCAGCCCGGCGGTGACCAAGGGCTACGACGTCGCACTCAGCCGCCCGGGCGTGCCCGCAGGCATGACGCAGCGCGTCAGCTACGTCATCGACCAGAGCGGCCACGTCGTCTTCGTCCATTCCGACATGGACTACCGTGAGCACGTCACGATGACGCTGGCGGCGGTGAAGGCCCTGAAAGCGAAGCGTCCGGGCTGAATTTCCCATCCTGTGACGGGTATCCCTCTTGCGACGGATACCCTGAGCGCCACTTTACAATCGGGCGTACTGCGCTAAGCGGTGCGCCCTCGACTTGCGTCGTCCCTACATCTGGAGTTTTCCGTCATGCGTGCCGAGGGGCAGGCCCACATTGTCCGTATCGAGAAGGCCCTCGCGCTGGTCCGCAAGTTCCTCGACTGGGACCGCGCCCTGCGCCGGTTCGACGAGCTGAACGCGCGCGTCGAGGATCCGACCCTGTGGGACAAGCCCAAGGAGGCCGAGGCGGTCATGAAGGAACGCCGCCGCCTTGAGGCCGCTATCGGTGCGGTCAACACCATCAGCGCCGAGATGGCCGACGCCGTCGAGTTCGTCGAACTGGGCGAGATGGAAGGCGACGAGGACACGATCGCCGAGGGCCTGTCGGCACTCGCCGCGCTGGCCGAACGCGCCGACCAGGACAAGGTCACCGCGCTCCTCTCGGGCGAGGCGGACGGCAACGACACCTATCTCGAAGTCCACGCGGGTGCTGGCGGCACCGAAAGCCAGGACTGGGCCGAGATGCTCCAGCGCATGTACACGCGCTGGGCCGAGCGTCATGGCTACAAGGTCGAGTTGGTCGACTACCACGCGGGCGAAGCCGCCGGCATCAAGAGCTGCACGCTGCTCATCAAGGGCGAGAACGCCTATGGCTATGCGAAGACCGAGAGCGGCGTCCACCGCCTCGTCCGCATCAGCCCCTATGACAGCTCGGCGCGCCGCCACACCAGCTTCTCCTCGGTCTGGGTCTACCCGGTGATCGACGACAGCTTCGAGATCGAGGTCAATCCGGCCGACCTGAAGATCGACACTTACCGCGCGTCCGGCGCGGGCGGTCAGCACGTCAACACCACCGATTCGGCCGTGCGCATCACGCACCAGCCCTCCGGCATCGTTGTTGCCAGCCAGATCGACCGTTCGCAGCACAAGAACCGCGAAATCGCCATGGGCATGCTCAAGGCGCGCCTGTTCGAGGAAGAGATGCGCAAGCGCGAGGAAGCCGCGAGCGCCGAGCATGCGAGCAAGAGCGACATCGGCTGGGGCCACCAGATCCGGTCCTACGTCCTCCAGCCGTACCAGCAGGTGAAGGATCTGCGCACCGGCGTGGTCTCCACCGCGCCGGGCGACGTGCTCGATGGCGCGCTCGATCCGTTCATGGCCGCCGCCCTGTCGCAGCGCGTCACCGGCGAGAAGGTCGAAGTCGAGGACGCCGACTGATCGGGAACGGGCGTCTCGTACCGGGACGCCCTCCCTCGCGGATGTGACGGATGTCTTTCAAGCATTTTGCCAATCCGATGCTCAGGCGCTAAGGGGCCGCATGTTTCGCGCGCGAACTCTCGCTCCTGCTGTTCTGATTATGGCGCTCGTCGCCTGCCAGAAGCCTGCCGTCGAAGACGGCCGGGGCGATGCCGCGCGCAAGTTTCCCAAGGCCGACCGCCCGATTTCCCATTCCGCCTCCAGCACATTCGCAACCGAAGTCCAGCGTGACAGCCTGAACGAAGCCAATGTCGTCATGGACCTTGCAAAGATCGCGCCGGGCATGAGCGTCGCCGATCTCGGCGCGGGTGAGGGCTATTACACCGTTCGCCTGTCGCATCGCGTCGGCAAGAAGGGCCGTGTGCTGGCCGAGGACATCGACGCCGCCGCCAACGAGCGTCTCGCCACCCGCGTCATGCGCGAGGAGCTTGAGAACGTCTCGATCAAGCACGGCCGCCCGAGCGACCCTAGCCTGCCGCTCGACAGTTTCGACCGGATATTCCTGGTCCACATGTACCACGAGGTCGGGGAACCTTATGCGTTCCTGTGGCGACTGCGACCCTCGCTGCGCAAGGGCGGCAAGATCGTCGTGGTCGATGTCGACCGTCCGTCCGATGCCCATGGCATCGCGCCGTCCCTGCTGTTCTGCGAATTTGCGTCGGTGGGCTATCGGTTGACGGAATTTGTTCGCAAGCCCGAACTTCAGGGCTATTATGCGCAATTTGAAGCCGCCGGGGCGCGGCCGGTGCCGGCTGATATCAAGCCGTGCCGAATTTCAGGCGTAGCGCCGCCGAAAACCAACGGATCGCAGGGCTGAGCGCGAAAGCCTGGGGAAAGACGAGAGAAGATGAGTTTCAAGGGTCTCAAGCCGATCATGTATGGTGGCCGCGAAGTGTGGCCGCTGGTCGAAGGTGGCAAGGGCGTTGCCGCGACCAACCACATGAGCTCCGGCGCGTGGGCGGCGGCGGGCGGCATCGGTACGGTCAGCGCGGTGAATGCCGACAGCTACGACGCCGAAGGCAAGATCATCCCGCAGATCTACAACGCCCTGACCCGCAAGGAGCGGCATCAGGAACTGATCGACTACGCCATCGCCGGCGCCGTCGAGCAGGTGCGCCGTGCCTATGAGATTTCGGGCGGCAAGGGCGCGATCAACATCAACGTCCTGTGGGAAATGGGCGGCGCGCAGCAGATCCTCGAAGGCGTGCTTGAAAAGACCCGCGGCATGGTCGCGGGCGTCACCTGCGGCGCGGGCATGCCGTACAAGCTGTCCGAGATCGCTGCGCGCTTCAACGTCAACTACCTGCCGATCGTCAGCTCCGCGCGTGCGTTCCGTGCGCTGTGGAAGCGCGCCTACCACAAGGTCGCCGACCTCATGGGCGCGGTGGTCTACGAGGATCCGTGGCTGGCCGGTGGCCATAATGGCCTGTCGAACGCCGAAGACCCGCTGAAGCCCGAGGATCCCTATCCCCGCGTGAAGGCCCTGCGCGACACCATGCGCGCTGAGGGCGTGCCCGATACAGTGCCGATCGTGATGGCCGGCGGCGTCTGGTTCCTGCGTGACTGGGACAACTGGATCGACAACCCCGAACTCGGCTCGATCGCGTTCCAGTACGGCACCCGCCCGCTGCTGACCCACGAAAGCCCGATCCCGCAGGAGTGGAAGGACCACCTGCGCACGCTGGAGCCGGGCGACGTGCTGCTGCACCGCTTCTCGCCGACCGGCTTCTATTCCTCGGCGGTGCGCAACCCGTTCCTGCGCAATCTGGAAGCGCGCTCGGAGCGCCAGATTCCTTACTCGAAGGTCGAGGCGGGCGAGCATACCGTGCGTCTGGACGTGGGCGTCAAGGGCAAGAACTTCTGGGTCGCCCCCAAGGATCTGGAGCGTGCGCGTTCCTGGTCGGCGCAGGGCTACACCGATGGCCTGCGCACGCCCGACGACACGATCATCTTCGTGAACCCGGCGGAGCGCGACGAGATCCGCAAGGATCAGGCCGACTGCATGGGTTGCCTGTCGCACTGCGGTTTCTCGTCGTGGAAGGACCATGACGACTACACCACCGGGCGCCTTGCCGATCCGCGCAGCTTCTGCATCCAGAAGACCCTGCAGGACATCGCCCACGGCGGCCCGGTCGACGAGAACCTGATGTTCGCGGGCCACGCGGCCTACAAGTTCAAGCAGGATCCGTTCTATTCCAACGGCTTCACGCCGACTGTGAAGGAACTGGTCGACCGCATCCTGACCGGCGACTGATCGCTTCTCGGGATACCGGGTTTCAAGCGACCGGCGCGGGTTCTCCTGCGCCGGTCGTTTCGTTTTCGGGCTTTGTTGACGGCCATGCCAGCATGGCGATGAAGCTGGCGACGGCAGGCAGGATCAGCAGCCAGTCGATGTAGCTCAGCACCATTTCGATCGGGCTGCGCACGCTCCATCCGGCGGCAATGCCGATCACGTCCAGCGCGAGCGTACGTCCGACGAGCGCCAGGAACGGCGCGCTCCACCATCCGCTGCGCCCGAAATCGTGGAAACGCCTGATCGACAAGGCCGCGAGCGGGATGGTGACGAGCACCATCGCGGTGAGCATCATCGCCTCGATCGCGGGGCTGGCTTCTATCCATGCGGTGGCCAGCGCGATCACGATCAGCGGCAGTTGGGACAGGACGAGATAGCCGATGAACTCCGATCGGCTCGCGCTGCCGCGAAAGTCGAAGGTGCGGTCAACGGTGCGCCCTGCCTGCCGAAAGTAGCTCTTCATCGGGGCATTTCCCGGCTCGACGGGGCAGGTGTCAATCGAAATCCCAGGCTTTCTCGCCATGTCCGGCGATGTCGAGGCCTTCGCGCTCGGTGTCTTCGGCGACGCGCATGGGGAAGGCGAGCGAGGCCATAAGGGCAAGGATCACGGTGCCGACCACCGACCAGACGGCGACCACCACCACGCCGATCCCCTGCGCGACGAGTTGCGCGACGGGGTTCATCCCCTCGTCGTAACCCACGCCGCCCAGCGCTTCGGAAATGAACAGCGCGAGCAGCAGGGTGCCCAGCACGCCGCCGATCCCGTGGACCGCGAAGACGCCGAGCGCGTCGTCGATCAGCAGCTTGCGGCGGATGACGATCGCCGCGAAGTGACAGATGAGGCCACCAAGCGCTCCCAGCAGGATGGCCGCGCCCGGCGAGATGAATCCCGCCGCCGGGGCGACCGTGGCGATCCCCGCGATTGCACCCGTGGCAAAGCCGATGGCGGTGGGCTTGCCGGAGGTCAGCCGTTCGACCAGCAGCCATGCCATCGCCGCTGCCGCCGCGCCGACGTGCAGCGCGATGATCGCGGCCGCCGCGTCGTCGTTGGCGGCCAGGGCGGAGCCTCCGCTCAGCGCCAGCGAGCCGATCCACAGCAGTGCGGCTCCGGCAAGTGTCAGGGCAGGGCTATGCGGTGTCACTGCACCCTGAACCACGCCCTTGCGGCGCCCGATCATCACCGCAACGACCAGCGCGGAAACGCCGGAGGTCAGGTGCACGGCCAGTCCGCCCGCCCAGTCCAGCGTGCCGACGCCTTGCGCCAGCCAGCCGCCGCCCCAGATCCAGTGCGCGACCGGCGCGTAGACGACGAGGCTCCACAGCGAAGCGAATGCGACCACCCAGCCGAACCGGGCCCGCTCCGCCCATGCGCCGACCATCAGCATGGGGGCAAGGGTGGCGAAGGCCATCTGGAACAGCGCATAGGCGCTTTCCGGAATGCCGGTTCCGTCGCGCACGTTGCCGAGTGCGATCAGCATCCAGGCATTGCCCTGGCCCAGCCAGCCGCCGCTGGAGTTCCCGAACGCGAGGGTGTAGCCGACGATGATCCAAAGGCTGGAAACAGCCGCGAAGACTGCTCCGCACTGGAGCATGACCGAGATCGTGTTCTTGCTCCGCACTCGTCCGGAAAGGAACAGCGCCGTTCCCGGCAGGGCCAGAAACGCGAGCGCGGACGCGGCCAGCAGCCACGCGGTGTCCCCGCCGTCCGCCACATCGAGACGGCCGTCCTGTGCGAAGGCGCTGGCGGGTGCAAGCGCTACGATGAGCCCCG
The DNA here is from genome assembly GCF_021227995.1 of Novosphingobium kaempferiae. NCBI lineage: Bacteria > Pseudomonadati > Pseudomonadota > Alphaproteobacteria > Sphingomonadales > Sphingomonadaceae > Novosphingobium > Novosphingobium kaempferiae. The sequence continues at coordinate 5,252,810 of NZ_CP089301.1, read as the reverse complement.
TTAGCGCCGTCAGGATGGAGCGAACCGGCGGACCTTCGGCGATTTTCGGACGGCGAGTCATCGAAAGGGCATTCTCTCCATAGGGATGCAGGCCAAGCGATAGCGGCCAAACCCTTTATAGCCGGTTAGATCGGGAAACTAATCGCGGACAAGAGATTGCCGCCCCGATCTGGACGTTCCTGCAGGCGGAAGCGGCGTCAGGGCATGTCGGGCAGCACCATGTCCGGCGGCCGATGCCCGTCGACCCATGAGCGGATGTTCGTGATGATCCTGTGTCCGGCCGCGCCGCGTCCCTCGTAGGTGGCGCTGCCGAGGTGGGGCAGGGCGACAAGATTGGGCAGGGCAAGCAGGCGCGGGTCGACCTCCGGCTCATGCTCGAACACATCCAGTCCGGCACCGATCCGTCCCTCGGACAGCGCCGCAATCAGCGCCTCCTCGTCCACCAGACGGCCCCGGCTGGTGTTCACCAGACAGGCGCCCGGCTTCATCAGCGTGAGGCGGCGAGTGTCGATCAGGTGCTCCGTCTCCAGGCCGGCGGGGCAATGGAGGGTCAGGATGTCGGCCTCGGCAACGAGGCGGTCGAGATCGGGCTGGTGCCGGGCGGAGAGCATGTTCTCCACGGCCGGGGGCAGGCGGTGGCGGTTGTGATAGCGGATTTCCATGCCGAAGGCGCGGGCGCGATGCGCGACGGCCTGCCCGATGCGGCCCATGCCGACGATCCCCAGCGTCTTGCCGCTCAGCGAATGGCCCAGCATCACCGAAGGCCCCCAGCCCTGCCACCGGCCTTCGCGCAAGGTCCGGGCGCTCTCGCTGAACTGACGCGAGACGAGGATGATGAGGGCAAGCGTCAGGTCGGCGGTGTCGTCGGTGAAGACCCCGGGCGTGTTGGTTACGAGGATGCCGTGGGCACGGGCGGCCGCGAGATCGATGTGATCGGTCCCGGCGCCGAAGCTGGCGAGCATTGCGATGCGCGTTCCGGCCTGCTCGATCATCGCCGCGTCGATGGTGTCGGTGACGGTCGGCACCAGCACATCGCACTCGCGCATCGCCGCTTCCAGATCGGTGGGGCTCATCGGCAGGTCGTCGGGGTTGAGCACCACGTCGAACAGTTCCGCCATGCGGGCCTCGACGGCGGGGAGCAGTCGCCGCGTCACGATGACGCGGGGGCGGGGCGGAAGCGGACGCGCGGTTTCCATCTCAGGCATCTTCCCTTTGGCCGAGGCTATGCCGTCCACAGCGGCGTGGTCAAGCAGCCTTGAAGCCGCGTCGGGCGGCGCGGTATGGTTCCCGCGATGAACTGCCGGACAATCCTGCTGCCGCTCGCCATGCTGAGCGCCGCCGCTGCGCTTCCCGCCCGCGCCGCCAACGACGACAAGGTGCCGTACTGGGCCTCCGTCGATGCGGAGATCGCCAACCTGCGCGTGGGGCCGGGCGATTCGTACCGGATCGACTGGGTCTACACGCGTCCGCACCTGCCGGTGAAGGTGCTGCGCCGCGAGGGGCCGTGGCGACTGGTGGAGGATCCGGATGGCTCGAAGGGCTGGATGCGCGACCTGCTGCTGTCCCGCCAGCGCGCCGGGATCGTCAAGGACGGCGGACTCATCGAGATGCACGCTCAGGGCAGTTCAGGCTCCCCCATGCTGTGGCGCGTCGAGCCCGGCGTGGTCGGCCTGATCGGTGAGTGCAAGGACGGCTGGTGCCCGTTCGACACTGACGGCCACAAGGGATTCGTGCGCGAGGAACAGCTCTGGGGAACCGGCGCGCCCTGACCATACGGGAGGGCCATCGGGTCGGCTCACCCCATTTGCGACACTGCGCAGCAACCTTTCGGTTGGATTTACGCTGCTCAGTCCCGACGCTCCGTCCCGTTCCTACGGACACAGACAGGAGTGCGATATGAAATTGATCCATGCGATCGTCCCCGCAGCCGCCTTGAGCCTCTTCGGAACAGCGGCGATCGCGCAGGATGCAGGGGGAGCGGCCGCGCCATCCCAGCCACCGGCAGCGCAAGCCCCGGCCACGCCTCAGGGTGGAACATCCGCTTCGGTCACCGATGCCGAGGTCGGTCAGTTCGTCAAGGCGGTGACGGCGGTGCAGGCCATCGCCAAGGACACGGCGACACCCGCCGCGGACAAGCAGACCAAGATGGCCGCAGCGGTCCAACAGGCGGGACTTCCGCCTGAACGGTTCAATCAGATCGCCTCGGCATCGCAGTCCGATCCGGCGCTGATGCAGCGGATTCAGGCAGCGGCGGCAAAGCCTCAGGGCTGAAGTCTTCCAGGCCGATACGAAAAACCCCCGCCTGTAAGGGCGGGGGTTTTGTTTTGCCTATCGCCGGATCAGGGCGATCAGACCAGTTCGACTGCCACCGCAGTCGCTTCGCCGCCACCGATGCAGAGGCTGGCGACGCCCTTCTTGAGCCCCTTTTCCTTCAGCGCGTTGATGAGCGTAACGACGATGCGCGTGCCCGAGGCGCCGATCGGGTGCCCCAGAGCGGTCGCGCCGCCGTTGACGTTGATCTTGTCATGCGGAATGCCAAGGTCGTGCATCGCGAACATGGCGACGCAGGCGAAGGCTTCGTTGACTTCGAACAGGTCGACGTCGCCGAGTTCCCAGCCCACCTTCTTGAGCAGCTTGGTGATCGCGCCGACCGGGGCGGTGGTGAACTTCGCCGGTTCGTGTGCGTGGGCTTCGACGCCGACGACGGTCGCGACGGGCGAGAGGCCCTTGGCGTCGGCCACGCTCTTGCGGGTAAGCACCACGGCGGCGGCGCCGTCTGAGATCGAGCTGGAGCTGGCGGCAGTGATAGTGCCGTCCTTGGCGAACGCAGCGCGCAGGGTGCGGATCTTGTCCGGGTTGCCCTTGGGCGGCTGCTCGTCGGTATCGACGACGACTTCGCCCTTGCGGGTCTTCACCGTGACCGGCACGATCTCGCCCGCGAACGCGCCCGAGGCGATCGCTTCCTGCGCGCGGCGCAGCGATTCGATCGAGTAGTCGTCCTGATTCTCGCGCGTGAGCTGATACTCGTCAGCGGTCACCTGCGCGAACGAGCCCATCGATCCGCCTTCGTAGGCGTCTTCGAGGCCGTCGAGGAACATGTGGTCGTAGATCGTGTCATGACCGGCGCGAGCACCCGAGCGGTGCTTCTTCGACAGGTACGGCGCGTTGGTCATCGATTCCATGCCGCCCGCGATCACAACGTCGAGTGAACCGGCCGCGAGAGCCTCGGCACCCATGATGACCGTCTGCATGCCCGAGCCGCAGACCTTGTTGACGGTGGTGGCCTGAACCGACTTGGGCAGGCCGGCCTTGATCGCGGCCTGACGGGCAGGGGCTTGGCCGAGGCCGGCGGGCAGCACGCAGCCCATGTAGATACGCTCGATATCCTCGCCGGCGACGCCTGCACGCTCGACTGCGGCCTTCACCGCCGTCGCGCCGAGATCCGTTGCCGAGACTTCGGCGAAGGCACCCTGCAGGCCGCCCATCGGCGTGCGCGCGTAGGACAGGATGACGATCGGATCGGAGGCGGAAATCTGGGCCATTGGCATGCCTTTCACACTGATGACTGTTCTAGTTGACGAACGGGATAATGTTGCGCTGCGTCAATTGCAATGATGCGACAGTCTGAGAAAGGTCCGACATCGCCGGGCCGTGTTCGCGTTCTGCCGCGCCGGTATACAGAATGGAGATGGGCTTGCTCTCGGGATTGCCAAGTCGTGTCGGGATCATTTCGCGAACAATTCGCAATAAACGGTTGCGCGAAATGATGTGACGATTGCGCGGGGCGCCATTCCGGACGCATCCCTTGGGAAATTGCGGAGTTGACGGCTCCGGCGTGTTGCAATGCAATGCAGGTGGGCGGATTAATGCACCGGTACACCTTGCGACGGGCGGATTGACGGCCTAAGGACGCGCCAACTTGACGGGCTCTCCATGACCAATCCGAGTCCGTCGACGTCGCATCCGCGGTAAGAAGGCAAGAGACCATTGACCGATCTGTCGCAATACCTGCCGATCCTCATCTTCCTGGTGATCGCGCTCGGGCTTTCGTCGGTGATCGTGTTCCTCCCGCTGGGCGTCGCCCGGCTGACCGGCACGCACCAGCCCAGCGCCGACAAGAACAGCGAATATGAGTGCGGCTTCCCCGCCTTCGAAGATCCGCGCAGCCAGTTCGACGTGCGTTTCTACCTGGTGGCGATCCTCTTCATCATCTTCGACCTCGAAGCCGCGTTCCTGTTCCCCTGGGCCGTCTCGCTCAAGCTGACCGGCTGGGCCGGTTGGACGACGATGATGGTGTTCCTCGGCGAACTGGCCATCGGCCTCGCCTATGCATGGAAGAAGGGAGCTCTGGACTGGGAATGAGCACGCTCGTTAACTCAGCAGGCCAGCCCCTGGTGCCGGGTAACCCGGCAGGCGGCGCGATCGTCGCGCCCGACCAGGCGTTTTTCAAGGACCTCAACCAGGAAGTTTCCGACAAGGGCTTCCTCGTCACCTCGACCGAAGAGCTGTTCCAGTGGGCCCGCACGGGCTCGCTGTGGTGGATGACCTTCGGCCTCGCGTGCTGCGCGGTCGAGATGATCCACGTCAACATGCCGCGCTACGACATGGAGCGCTTCGGCGCCGCGCCGCGCGCTTCGCCGCGCCAGTCGGACGTGATGATCGTCGCCGGTACGCTGTGCAACAAGATGGCTCCGGCGCTCCGCAAGGTCTACGACCAGATGTCGGAGCCCAAGTACGTCATCTCGATGGGCAGCTGCGCCAACGGCGGCGGCTACTACCATTACAGCTACTCGGTGGTGCGCGGCTGCGACCGCATCGTGCCCGTCGACATCTACGTGCCGGGCTGCCCGCCGACTGCCGAAGCGCTGCTCTATGGCGTGATGCAGCTGCAGCGGAAGATCCGCCGCGTGGGCACCGTCGAGAGGTAAGGACCAGATGCCCGTTCTGCATTCCGCTCCGAAGATCGCCTCGAACGAGGGCGTCCTCGACGCTCTCGTTGCCGCGCTCGGCTCGAAAGTCGTCGCCACGAAGGAGGAGCATGGCGAGATCGTGCTCACCATCGCGCGCGACGAGATCGAGAACGCCCTGCGTGCCCTGCGCGACGAGCACCAGTACCAGCAGCTGATGGAAATCGCCGGGGTCGACTATCCGTCGCGTCCCGAGCGTTTCGAAGTCGTCTACATGCTGCTGTCGGTGACGAAGAACCATCGCCTGCTGGTGAAGGTGACCGCTGCCGAGAACACCCCGGTGCCGACCGTCACGACGTTGTGGCCGAACGCCGGCTGGCTCGAACGCGAAGTGTTCGACATGTACGGCGTGATCTTCGCCGGCAACAACGATCTGCGCCGCATCCTCACCGACTACGGTTTCGAGGGGCACCCGTTCCGCAAGGACTTCCCGCTCACCGGATACCACGAACTGCGCTACTCGGAAGAGGACAAGCGCGTCGTGTACGAGCCGGTCAAGCTTGCGCAGGATCTGCGCCAGTTCGACTTCATGAGCCCCTGGGAAGGCGCCGACTACATCCTGCCGGGTGACGAGAAGGCCGCTGAAACGCCCGCTCCACCGCCGGTCGCCGAACCAAAGGCCACCGAGAAGAAGGGCGAGAGCGGCGCCGGCGACCCCGCCGACACCAAGGCTGCGGACAAGGTGTCCGCTCCGGCACCCGCGAAGGCGAGCGACGGCAAGGATGCCGAAGCGCCCAAGGAAACCGACAGCCGTCCGGCCAAGGAGGACGACAAGTGAGCATCCAGCTCGAGCAGTCGCCCACCACCGGCGACGAGGTCATCACCAACTACACGATCAACTTCGGTCCCCAGCACCCTGCGGCGCACGGCGTGCTGCGCATGGTCATGGAACTCGACGGCGAGATTATCGAGCGGATCGATCCGCACGTCGGCCTGCTCCATCGCGGCACCGAGAAGCTGATCGAGCACAAGACGTATCTTCAGGCGCTGCCGTATTTCGACCGTCTGGATTACTGTTCGCCGCTGGCGATGGAGCACTCTTACGTGCTCGCCATCGAGAAGCTGCTGAACCTCGAGGTTCCGCTGCGCGCCCAGTACCTGCGTGTGTTGTTCGCCGAGCTGACCCGCATCTGCAACCACATGCTCAACATGGGCTCGCACGTCATGGACGTGGGTGCGATGACCCCGAACCTGTGGCTGTTCGAAATCCGCGAGGACTGCCTCAACTTCTTCGAGCGCGCATCGGGCGCCCGCATGCACTCGGCCTGGTTCCGCCCCGGCGGCGTGCACCAGGACGTGCCGCTCAAGCTGCTGACCGACATTGCCGAATGGCTCGACACGCGCCTGCCGACGCTGTTCGAGGACGCGATGAGCCTCGTCGTCGACAACCGCATCTTCAAGCAGCGCAACGTCGATATCGCCATCACCAGCAAGGAAGACTCGCTGGCATGGGGTTTCTCCGGCCCGATGATCCGCGGTGCGGGCATCCCCTGGGACATCCGCAAGGCGCAACCTTACGACGTCTACGATCGTATGGACTTCGAAGTTCCGGTCGGCACCAACTCGGACTGCTACGACCGCTTCATGGTCCGCGTCGAGGAAGTGCGCCAGTCGGCCAGGATCATGAAGCAGTGCCTTCGTGAAATGCCGGAAGGCCCGGTTTCGTCCGACGACCGCAAGGTGGTGCCGCCCAAGCGCGCGGAGATGAAGTCCTCGATGGAATCGCTGATCCATCACTTCAAGCTCTACACCGAGGGCTTCCACGTCCCGGCCGGCGAAGTCTATGTCGCGACTGAAAGCCCCAAGGGCGAATTCGGCGTCTATCTCGTCTCGGACGGTTCCAACAAGCCGTACCGCTGCAAGATCCGCCCGACCGCGTTCAGCCACCTGCAGGCGATGGACTTCATGTCCAAGGGCCACATGCTGCCCGACGCGACTGCCATCCTCGGCGCGATCGACGTCGTGTTCGGGGAGTGCGACCGTTGAGCAACCTCGACACGGCAAAGGCCATGATCGCGGCCTACAACGCGCAGGACGTGGGCACCTACGTTTCGTACATGACCGACGAGGCCTGCGAGGCAAACTACCGCGGCGACGTGGTGCGTGAGGGCAAGGAGGGCACGCGTTCCGGCCTTGCCGTCGCATTCGCCCGCTGGCCCGAGAACAAGGCCGAGATCGTCGAGGCTCAGCAGATCGGCACTTACGTGCTGATGCGCGAGCATGTGACGCGCGGCCCCGCGACCGACGGTTCGGCTCTGGTCGAACCGTTCGACGTGATCGCGGTCTACAGCTTCGAAGGCGACAAGTGTTCGCGCGTCGAATTCATCCGTTGAGCGGGGAGTGGGGCCGGTGACGAAGTTCAACACTGTCGAGATGATCCGTATCTGGGCGACCCTGACCGGGCTGTTCCTCATCGGGCTCTATTTCGTCGTTTTGTGGCTCGGGATCGCTCCCTCGCCGATGATCGCGATGCTCGCGACGGCCATCGGCGGCTTCGAGATTTTCTTTTTCGGCCAGGATCAGTGGCTGAAGCGCAGAGGTAAGCATGGCTGACCGCTATATCGAACCCGATACGCCCGAACTGCGGGCGCGTTGGGGCAACTTCGCCTGGACCGAGGCGAACGCCGCCAAGGCGAAGGACATCATTGCGCGCTATCCCGACGGGCGCCAGCGCTCGGCGGTGATGCCGCTGCTCGACCTTGCCCAGCGGCAGGTCGGTGCGGAACTGAACACGCAGGGCTGGCTGCCGATCCCGGTGATGGAATATGTCGCGGCGCAGCTCGACATGCCAATCATCCGCGTGGTCGAGGTCGCATCGTTCTACACTATGTACAACATCGCGCCGATCGGCCGCTTCCATGTGCAGGTCTGCGGCACCACGCCGTGCATGCTGCGTGGTTCGGACGACCTTCTCGCCGCCTGCAAGTCGCGCGGCATGAAGAAGGGGCACATCACCGGCGAGGGCATGTGGTCGTTCACCGAGGTCGAGTGCATGGGCAACTGCGCCTCGGCCCCGATGGTGCAGATCAACGACGACAATTACGAGGATCTGACTCCGGAACGTCTCGACGCCGTGCTCGACGCACTGGCGCGCGGCGAAACCCCGAAGGCAGGCACGCAGGATCCGGCACGTCACACCGTCGAGCCGGTGGGCGAGCCGACCAACCTCGTCGCCATGATGACCGAAAACCATGACTATCGGAGCGAGTGGTAATGGCTCTCCTCGATAAGGATCGCATCTTCACCAACGTCTACGGCTTCCAGCCGTGGAACCTGAAGGAAGCGCAGGCGCGGGGCGCCTGGGACAACACCAAGGACCTGATCGCCAAGGGGCGTGACGCCATCATCGACGAGATGAAGGCTTCGGGTCTGCGCGGTCGCGGCGGAGCGGGCTTCCCCACCGGCATGAAGTGGTCCTTCATGCCCAAGCAGCCGCCGCTCGACCAGAACGGCAACCCCAAGCCCAGCTTCCTGGTCATCAACGCGGACGAATCCGAGCCGGGTTCGTGCAAGGACCGCGAGATCATCCGCCACGATCCGCACATGCTGCTCGAAGGCGCGCTCGTCGCGGGCTTCGCCATGGGCGCACGCGCGGCCTACATCTACATCCGCGGCGAATACATCCGCGAGGCCGAGACGCTGTTCGCGGCGCGCGATGAGGCCTATGCAGCGGGCCTGCTGGGCAAGAACGCCAGCGGTTCGGGCTACGACTTCGACGTCTTCGTCCATCGCGGCGCAGGCGCCTACATCTGCGGCGAAGAAACCGCGATGATCGAGAGCCTCGAAGGCAAGAAGGGCCAGCCCCGCCTGAAGCCGCCGTTCCCGGCCGGCGCGGGCCTCTACGGCTGCCCGACCACGGTGAACAACGTGGAATCGATCGCGGTCGCTCCCACCATCCTCCGTCGTGGCGCTTCGTGGTTCTCCAGCTTCGGACGCGAGAACAACAAGGGCACCAAGCTCTTCCAGATCAGCGGGCACGTGAACCGTCCCTGCGTGGTCGAGGAAGAGATGTCGATCCCGTTCAGCGAACTGATCGAGCGTCACTGCGGCGGCATTCGCGGCGGCAAGGACAATCTGCTGGCGGTCATCCCCGGCGGTTCGTCGGTTCCGCTGGTCCCGGCCGAGCAAATCTGGGACGCGCCGATGGATTTCGACGGCCTGCGCGCCGTCGGTTCGGGCCTTGGCACCGCTGCCGTCATCGTCATGGATAAGTCCACCGACATCGTCCGCGCCATTTCGCGCCTCTCGTACTTCTACAAGCATGAGAGCTGCGGCCAGTGCACGCCATGCCGCGAAGGCACCGGCTGGATGTGGCGCGTGATGGAGCGCCTGCGCACCGGCGACGCGCATGTCGAGGAAATCGACATGCTGCAGCAGGTAACGAAGCAGGTCGAAGGCCATACCATCTGTGCGCTCGGCGACGCAGCTGCATGGCCGATCCAGGGCCTCATCCGCCACTTCCGTCCCGAGATCGAGCGCCGCATCGAGGAGCGCCACGGATCTCTGCAACAGGCAGCCGAATAATGCCCAAGGTCAAAGTAGACGGCGTCGAAATCGACGTGCCCGCTGGCGCGACCGTCCTTCAGGCGGCCGAACTCGCCGGCAAGGAAATCCCGCGCTTCTGCTATCACGAGCGCCTGAGCATCGCCGGCAACTGCCGCATGTGCCTGGTCGAGGTGAAGCCCGGACCGCCCAAGCCGCAGGCATCCTGCGCGCTTCCCGCCACTGAAGGCCAGGAGATCCGCACGGACTCCGAAATGGTCAAGAAGGCGCGGGAAGGGGTCATGGAATTCCTTCTCATCAACCACCCGCTTGACTGCCCCATCTGCGATCAGGGCGGCGAGTGCGACCTGCAGGACCAGTCGGTCGCCTATGGTCGCGGCGGTTCGCGGTATCATGAGCACAAGCGTGCCGTGACCGAGAAGTACATGGGCCCGCTCATCAAGACCACGATGACGCGTTGCATCCACTGCACCCGCTGCGTGCGCTTCTCGGAAGAGATCGCCGGCGTGGATGAGATCGGCGCGCTCTATCGCGGCGAGACGATGCAGATCACCACGTATCTGGAGAAGGCCGCGCATCACGAGATGTCGGCCAACGTGATCGACCTGTGCCCGGTCGGCGCGCTCACCAGCCGTCCCTATGCGTTCGAAGCGCGTCCGTGGGAGCTGAAGAAGACGCTCTCGATCGACGTTTCCGACGCGACCGGCGCCAACATCCGCATCGACGCGCGTGGCCGCGAAGTGCTCCGCGCACTTCCGCGCAACAACGACGACGTCAACGAGGAATGGCTGAGCGACAAGGCGCGCTTCCAGGTCGATGGCCTGACCAAGCGCCGCCTCGACAAGCCGTTCCTGCGCCGTGACGGCAAGCTGGTTCAGGCCAGCTGGAACGAGGCCTTCGCCGCGCTCTCGACGCTGAATCCCGGCGCCTCGATAGCGACTGTCGCGGGCGACATGGTCGATTGCGAGACGATGTTTGCCGCCAAGGCGCTCGTCGGCGCGCTCGGTTCGACCCTCCTCGAAGGTCGCCAGACCGGCATGGACTACGACACGTCGAGCCTCGCTGCGGTCAACTTCAACACCACCTTCAACGACATCGAGACCGCCGACGCGATCCTTATCGTCGGCTCGATGGTCCGCTGGGAAGCGCCGACGGTCAACGTCCGCCTGCGCAAGGCCGTGAAGCGTGGCGCCAAGGTGTTCCTGATCGGTCCCGAGTGGGAAACCACTTTCGGCGGCGAGTTCCTCGGCGAAGACCTTTCGGCGCTCGGCAGCCTGCCGCAGCATGTCTGGGATGCGCTGTCGAACGCCAAGCGTCCGGCGATGATCCTCGGCGGTGCGGCTCTGGGCCGTGGCGGCCTGGAAGCGGCGCTGTCGGTTGCTGGCCAGCTTAACCTCGTGCGCACGCTGGAAGACGGTACCGCATGGAACGGCTTCAACGTGCTGCACATGGCGGCCTCGCGCATGGGCGGACTGATGCTGGGCTACGCGCAGAAGGGCGGCATCGCCGATCTTGTTGCCGCGAAGCCCAAGGTGCTGATCTCGCTCGGCGCCGACGAAGTGGACTATACGAAATTCGCGGACTCGATGATCGTCTACATCGGTCACCACGGTGACAAGGCAGCCCACGCTGCCGATGTTATCCTTCCGGCCTCCGCCTACACCGAGAAGGCGGGGACTTACGTGAATACCGAAGGCCGCGTGCAGTTCGCCGACAAGGCCGTCTTCGCGCCCGGCGACGCGCGCGAGGACTGGACGATCCTGCGTGCTCTGGCTGACGCCTTCGGCGTTTCGGTTGGCTTCGACAGCTTCGACCAGCTTCGCGCCGCGATGGTATCGGCAGTCCCGGCGCTCGGCGTTGAGGGGCTCGCCGACTACGGCAGTGCGCTGCCGGCAGGCGGCGGTTCGGCTGCGGGCGCGATCGCCTATCCGATCAAGGACTTCTACATGACCAACCCGATCGCGCGCGCCAGCGCGACGATGCAGCGTTGCTCGGCAGAACTGCTGCACGGTGAAGAGTTCGCGGAGGCGGCGGAATGACTTCGTTCTTCCAATCCCTCGGCATGCCCTTCGAGGGGGCATGGCTGCTCTCGACGATCTGCGGCATTCTGCTGATCGCGCTGCCGCTGATGCTGGCCGTCGCCATGATCATCTACGTCGACCGCAAGATCTGGGCCGCCATGGCGCTGCGCCGTGGTCCCAACGTCGTCGGCCCGTTCGGTCTGCTGCAGTCCTTCGCGGACGGTCTGAAGGTCTTCCTGCAGGAAACCATCATCCCCTCGGCCGCGAACAAGGGCATCTTCCTGATCGCGCCGGTCGTCACCTTCACGGTGGCGCTGATGGCCTGGGCGGTTATCCCGTTCAATTCGAACGCGATCCTCGCCAACATCAACATCGGCCTGCTCTATGTCCTCGCGATCAGTTCGCTGGGCGTATACGGCACGATCATGGCGGGCTGGGCTTCGAACTCGAAGTACCCGTTCTTCTCGGCGATGCGCGCTTCGGCGCAGATGATCTCCTACGAAGTCTCGATCGGTTTCATCTTGATCTGCGTCGTTCTGTGGGCGGGTACGTTCAACATGAACGGCATCGTGATCGCGCAGAAGGGACACGTCTTCGGCCTGATCAACGGTTTCGTCGCGAACCCGCTGCTCTTCCCGATGTGGGTGATGTTCCTGATCTCGAGCCTCGCCGAGACGCAGCGCGCACCGTTCGACCTTACCGAAGCGGAATCCGAGCTCGTCGCGGGTTACCAGACCGAATATTCGTCGATGGCCTTCGCCGCCTACTGGCTCGGTGAATACGCCAACGTGCTCCTGATGTGTGCGCTCAACGCGACGCTGTTCTGGGGTGGCTGGCTGCCGCCGCTCGACATTCCCGTGCTCTACCTGATCCCGGGCTTCGTGTGGTTCCTGCTCAAGATCCTCTTCTTCTTCTTCGTGTTCAGCTGGGTGAAGGCGACGGTGCCCCGTTACCGTTACGACCAGCTGATGCGCCTGGGCTGGAAGGTCTTCCTCCCCGTCTCGCTGCTGTTCGTCGTGATCGTCAGCGGCTACCTCATGGCTACCGGACACTTCGCATGACCGTCGCATATCTCATCAAGAGCTTCACGCTCTGGGAGTTCGTGAAGGCGCACTGGCTGACCTTGAAGTATTTCTTCAAGCCCAAGGCGACCATCAACTACCCGTTCGAGAAGAACCCGCTTTCGCCCCGCTTCCGCGGTGAGCACGCCCTTCGCCGTTATCCCAACGGCGAGGAGCGCTGCATCGCGTGCAAGCTGTGCGAGGCGATCTGTCCGGCGCAGGCGATCACCATCGAGGCGGCCCCCCGCGTCGACGGTTCGCGCCGCACCACGCGCTACGACATCGACATGACGAAGTGCATCTACTGCGGCTTCTGCCAGGAAGCCTGCCCGGTGGACGCGATCGTCGAGGGGCCGAACTTCGAATACGCGACCGAAACGCGCGAGGAACTGCTCTACGACAAGGCCAAGCTGCTGGCGAACGGGGACAAGTGGGAGCGTGCTATCGCCGCGAACCTTGAAGCCGACGCGCCGTACCGTTAACCGGCGCGCGCAAGGACAGGGCTTCCCATGATACACGTAATCGCCTTCTACCTCTTCGCGGTGATGACGGTGGCCTCCGGCGCCATCACCATCCTTTCGCGCAACCCGGTGCATTCGGTGCTCTGGCTGATCCTGGCGTTCTTCAACGCTGCCGGCCTGATGGTGCTGACCGGCGCCGAGTTCATCGCGGCGCTGCTGGTCATCGTCTATGTCGGTGCAGTCGCGGTGCTGTTCCTGTTCGTCGTCATGATGCTCGACATCGACTTCGCCGAACTGCGTGCAGGTTTCGTCCGCTACTTCCCGTTCGGCGCACTGGTCGCTCTGGTGCTGCTGGCCGAAATCGTTCTCGGCATCGGCGCCTACCGCGCCGGTTCGCTTCAGCTCGGTACGCCTGACGGCACGGCCGCGACCGCAGCAGGTCTGTCGAACATCGAGGCGGTGGGCGGGCTGCTTTACAGCCGCTACCTGTTCCTGTTCGAAGCGGCCGGTCTGATCCTGCTCGTCTCCATGATCGGCGCCATCGTGCTGACCCATCGTGAACGTGGCGGTACGCGCGGTCAGAAGATCGCCAAGCAGAACCAGCGCCGTCCGCAGGATGCGACGGTCAACGTCAAGCCGGAAGTCGGCAAGGGGGTCTCGCTGTGATCGGCGTCGAACATTACGTGGTCGTGAGCTCGATCCTCTTCGTGCTCGGCGTCCTCGGCATCTTCATCAACCGCAAGAACGTGATCGTCATCCTGATGTCGATCGAACTGATCCTGCTTGCGGTGAACATCAACCTCGTCGCGTTCAGCGCCTTCCTGCACGACCTGACTGGCCAGATATTCGCCATGTTCGTGCTGACGGTCGCTGCGGGCGAGGCCGCAGTGGGGCTTGCTATCCTCGTGATCTACTTCCGTGGCCGCGGCACCATCGCCGTCGACGACGTCAACCGGATGAAGGGGTAAGACCGTGTCGATCTACCTCATCGTCTTCCTGCCGCTTCTGGCGTCGATCCTTGCCGGGTTCGCGAACAAGTCCCTCGGGCTCGTTCTTCCCAAGGTGCTGACGACGGGCGCGCTGTTCATCGCCTGCGCCCTGTCGTGGCCGATCTTCATCTCGTTCCTGACCGGATCGGCTGAGGCTTCGGTCGCGCCGGTCCTCAAGTGGGTCGCCTCGGGCACGATGACCTTCGACTGGGCGCTGCGCGTTGATACGCTCACCGCCGTCATGTTGGTCGTCATCACGTCGGTTTCGGCGCTCGTGCACCTCTACTCGTGGGGCTACATGAGCGAGGAGCCGGATCAGCCGCGCTTCTTCGCGTACCTCTCGCTGTTCACCTTCGCCATGCTCATGCTGGTGACCGCGGACAACCTGGTGCAGATGTTCTTCGGTTGGGAAGGTGTGGGCCTGGCCTCGTACCTCCTGATCGGCTTCTGGTTCCGCAAGCCCTCGGCAGGCGCCGCCGCGATCAAGGCCTTCGTGGTCAACCGCGTGGGCGACCTCGGCTTCATGCTCGGCATCTTCGGCACCTACCTGGTGTTCGGGACCGTCTCGATCCCCGAGATCCTGCACGCCGCGCCGTCGATGGCCGGTTCGACGATCGGCTTCCTCGGCTACCGCTTCGACACCATGACGGTGCTCTGCCTGCTGCTGTTCGTCGGCGCCATGGGCAAGTCCGCGCAGCTCGGCCTGCACACCTGGCTTCCGGACGCGATGGAAGGCCCGACCCCGGTGTCGGCGCTGATCCACGCGGCCACCATGGTCACCGCGGGCGTCTTCATGGTCTGCCGTCTCTCGCCGATGTTCGAGCAGAGCGAAACCGCGATGCACTTCATCGCCGTGATCGGTGCCTGCACCTGCTTCTTCGCCGCCACCGTCGGCTGCACGCAGTGGGACATCAAGCGCGTCATCGCCTACTCGACCTGTTCGCAGCTCGGTTACATGTTCTTCGCCACCGGCGTCGGCGCATACGGTGCGGCCATGTTCCACCTGTTCACGCACGCCTTCTTCAAGGCGCTGCTGTTCCTCGGTGCGGGCTCGGTCATCCACGCGATGCACCACGAGCAGGACATGCGCTTCTACGGCGCGCTGCGTAAGAAGATCCCGATCACCTTCTGGACGATGACGGCGGGCACGCTGGCCATCACCGGTGTCGGCATTGCGGGCGTGGTCGGTTTCGCTGGCTTCTACTCGAAGGACGCGATCCTCGAAGCAGCCTTCGGTTCGGGCACCCAGGTAGGCACCTTCGCCTTCTGGATGGGCATCTTCGCCGCGCTGATGACCAGCTTCTATTCTTGGCGCCTGGTGTTCCTGACCTTCTTCGGCAAGGCCCGCTGGACCCAGTCGGAGCACATCCAGCACGCGATCCATGACGCGCACGGCCACGGCCATGACGATCATGGTCACGACGATGCCCACGCGCACGACGAACATGGCCATGATGACCATGCTCATGCTCCGGCGGATATCGGCTCGCGTGGTCCGGACTACGCCGACCATGGCGACGGTACGGGTGGCTACCATCCGCACGAAAGCCCGCTGGTCATGCTGCTGCCGCTGCTGATCCTGTCGGTCGGCGCCGTCGCTGCCGGTCTCGTCTTCAACCATGCCTTCGTTTCCGAGGGCGAGGGCGAGTTCTGGAAGGGCGCGCTGGTCTTCCACGAGCACCTGATCCACGCCATGCATGGCGTGCCGACCTGGGTGAAGTGGACGCCGTTCACGGTCATGGCCATCGGCTTCGTGACTGCCTGGTACGGCTACATCAAGAATACCTCGTTCCCCAAGGCAGTCGCCGACCAGATCGGTCCGGTCTACACCTTCGTGTACCGCAAGTGGATGTTCGACGAACTGTACCACAACATCTTCGTCAAGCCTGCTTTCTGGCTCGGCGGCGTGTTCTGGAAGGTGCTCGACATCGGCGTGATCGACCGGTTCGGTCCGGACGGTGCCGCGGCGGTGGTCGCCCGGGGTTCGACTTACGCGCAGAAGGTCCAGTCGGGCTATCTGTACAGCTACGCTCTTGTCATGCTGCTGGGCCTTGTCGGCGCCATCAGCTGGGTGATCGCGGGATAAGATGATGAGTGGTTTTCCGATCCTCAGCCTGATGCTGCTGGTGCCGCTTGCGGCGGCACTGGTATGCCTCTTCCTCGAAGCGAAAGCGGCGCGCACCCTGGCGCTCGCCGCGACGCTGGTGGACCTCGTCCTCGGCATTGTCCTGTGGATGAACTTCGATATCGGTGGCGCCCAGTGGCAGTTCACCGAGCGCCTCGAAATCTTCTCGGGCTTCTCCTATGCCGTCGGCATCGACGGCATTGCGCTGCTGCTCATCATGCTCTCGGTCTTCCTCATGCCGATCTGCATCGGTGCGAGCCAGTCGGTCGAGAAGCGCGTGGGCGAGTACATGGCCGCATTCCTGCTGGTCGAAGTGTTCATGCTCGGCGTGTTCATGGCGCAGGACCTGTACCTGTTCTACATGTTCTTCGAAGCTGGCCTGATCCCGATGTATCTCATCATCGGCATCTGGGGTGGCGCGGACCGCATCTACGCCTCGTACAAGTTCTTCCTCTACACGCTCCTCGGCTCGGTGCTGATGCTCGTGGCGATGCTGTGGATGGTCCACACCGCCGGCACCAGCGACATCCCGACCCTGATGGCCTACGATTTCGACCCGCAGGTCCAGACGTGGCTGTGGCTCGCCTTCTTCGCCAGCTTCGCGGTGAAGATGCCGATGTGGCCAGTCCATACCTGGCTTCCGGCGGCGCACGTTCAGGCGCCGACCGCGGGCTCGATCATCCTGGCGGGCGTTCTGCTGAAGATGGGTGGCTACGGCTTCATCCGCTTCTCGCTGCCGATGTTCCCCGAGGCTTCGGCGTACTTCGCGCCGCTGGTGTGGGGCCTGTCGATGGCCGCCGTGGTCATCACCTCGCTGATCGCGCTGGTGCAGAGCGACATGAAGAAGCTGATCGCTTATTCGTCGGTCGCGCATATGGCGATCGTGACGATCGGCCTGTTCGCCTTCAACGTGCAGGGCCTCGAAGGCTCGATGCTGGTCATGCTCAGCCACGGCCTCGTCTCGGGCGCGCTGTTCCTGTGCGTCGGCATCATCTACGATCGTCTGCACACCCGTGAGATCACCCGCTACGGCGGCCTCGCCATCAACATGCCGCGCTATGCGCTGTTCTTCCTGCTGTTCACGATGGCCTCGATCGGCCTGCCGGGCACCAGCGGGTTCGTGGGCGAGTTCCTGAGCCTTGGCGGCATCTATCAGGTCTCGACCTGGACGGCGCTGATCTGCACCACCGGCATCATCCTGGGCGCAGCCTACATGCTGTACCTCTACCGCCGGGTGGTGTTCGGCGAGCAGAAGAACGCCGACGCCGCAGCCATGTCGGACCTCGACCTTCGCGAAATCGCGATGGTGGTTCCGCTGGCGCTCGGTGCCCTGTGGATGGGCATCTACCCCGAGAGCTTCATCGCTCCAATGCGCGCCGATATCGCCGCGCTCGACGCTCGCCTCGCTCGTGCGGCACCGCATGGCGACAGCGCGCCTACACCTGGAAAAGCTAAGCCTGCGCACCACGAAGAAGCTGCGCATGGGGGGTCACACTGATGGACTGGTCGCACTCCCTGCGCCTTATCGCGCCGGAAGAAACGCTGAGCATCGCAGGTCTCGTCCTGCTCCTGATCGCCGCCTGGGGTGGTGACAAGGCAAGCCGCCTGATCTCGATCCTCGCGGTCGCCGCCCTGGTCGGCGCGACCTTCCTCGTCGCGCCCGCGCTGTGCGGCGGCGCGATGGGGCCGGACTATTCGGCGTTCTTCGGGCAGGTCCATGCGGATGCATTCTCCAGCTTCGCCAAGATCCTGATCTATCTCTCGGCGGCGGCGACCCTCGTCGTCGCACCTGCCTTCTTCGACCGCCTCGGCGCGATGAAGGCGGAGTTCCCGATCCTCGTGATCTTCGCCGCACTGGGCAGCGGCATGATGGTGTCGGCGGGCGACCTGCTGGCGCTCTACATCGGCCTCGAGATGAACTCGCTGGCAGCCTACGTGTTGGCAGCCTTCGTCCGCACCGACGGACGCTCTGCGGAAGCAGGCCTAAAGTACTTCGTGCTGGGCGCGCTGGCTTCCGGCATCCTGCTCTTTGGCATGAGCCTGACCTATGGCTTCACCGGCACGACCTCGTTCTCGGGCATCAACGCCGCGCTTGCAGGCGGTCTTTCGAACGGTGCGCTGTTCGGCATCGTCTTCATGCTGGCGGGCCTCGCCTTCAAGATCAGCGCCGTGCCGTTCCACATGTGGACGCCCGACGTCTATGAAGGCGCGCCGACTCCGGTCACGAAGTTTTTCGCGACGTCGGGCAAGGTTGCGGCCATCGGTCTCACCATGCGTGTCATGCTCGATGCCTTCGCCGATCAGGCGGATGCATGGCGCCAGATCATCGTCTTCATCGCACTCGCGTCGATCGTGGTGGGTGCGCTGGGCGCGATCGGTCAGAAGAACATCAAGCGCCTGATGGCCTATTCGTCGATCAACAACGTCGGCTTCATCCTTGTCGGCCTGTCGAGCGCGAACGTGCAGGGCGCTTCGGCGATGCTGTTCTACCTCGTGATCTACGTTGCCATGACCGTGGCTGGCTTCGTGACCATCCTGATGCTGAAGGACGAGAACGGCGAGCCGGTTGAAGAGATTGCGCGCCTTGGTGGCCTGTCGCGCACCCGTCCAGGTCTCGCGCTGGCGCTGGCGATCGTGATGTTCAGCCTTGCCGGTATCCCGCCGCTGTTCGGCTTCTGGGGCAAGTTCCTCGTCTTCCGCGCAGCAGTCCATGCGGACATGATGGCGCTGGCCTTCCTTGGCTTCGCGGCTTCGGTGATCGGCGCGTTCTACTACCTGAAGATCGTCAAGGTCGCGTACTTCGACGAACCGGTGGACGCGGTGAAGGGTGAGAGCGACGTGTGGCACAAGGCGATCCTGATCGTCACCTGCCTGTTCATCTCGCCGCTGGGCTACCTGCTGAGCGGGTGGCTGCAGGGCCTGACCGACACCGCCGCGACAGCGTTGTTCCACACGCTTTGATAGAGGTTGTAGCCGAAACCGGCTCCACCAACGCGGATCTGGCAAAGCGGCTTTCGGGCGGGGAGTACCTGTCCGAAGGCCGCTGGCTTGTTGCGGATCGACAGACTGCGGGCAAGGGGCGGCTCGGGCGTGCGTGGGACGACGGTGCCGGAAATTTCATGGGATCGACCGTCGTGCGCATTGCGCCGACGGACCCGGCACCTGCAACGCTGGCTTTGCTGACGGGCCTCGCCGTTCATGAAGCGCTGAGCACTTTCCGCAGTGAGGGCTTGCAGCTCAAGTGGCCCAACGACCTACTGCTTGATGGCGGCAAGGTCGCGGGAATCCTGCTGGAAATGGTTTCGGGCGTCGTCATCGTTGGTATTGGCGTGAACCTCGCCCATGCGCCCGATGTTCCGGGCCGAAAGGTCGTCGCTCTGTCAGATTACGGCAAGGACGTTTCGCGGGATGATTTCGCTGGAGCGCTTGCCGCCGCTTTCGACATCGAACTCCAGCGCTGGCGCTCTGTCGGCCTTGCTCCGCTGTTGCGCCGCTGGCAAAGTGCCGCTCACCCTGTGGGAACGTCGCTTCGGGTGCTTCCGCCCGGCGAGGACGCGGTCGAAGGTACATTTGCGGGGCTTGCGGAGGACGGAAACCTTCGCCTCGCTCTGTCGGATGGCGCGATCCGCACGATCCACGCCGGCGACGTCCTGCTTGTATGAGGAACTGAAAGAGCCATGCTGCTCGCAATCGACGCCGGCAATACCAACGTCGTCTTCGCACTCTTGGAAGGGCGCACGATCAAGGGCCGTTGGCGCATCGCCACCGACCCGCGCCGCACTGGCGACGAGTATGCCGTTTGGCTGATGCAGCTTCTCGCCATTCGCGGCGTAGAGGCGAAGCAGGTCACGCAGATCATCATCTCGACCGTGGTGCCTCGCGCGCTTCACAACCTCGAGATTCTGGCGCGCCACTATTTCGACATCGAGCCCCTCATCGCCGGGCAGGGCAAGGCGGACTATCGCATCGACATCGACGTCGATCAGCCAAGTTCGCTCGGCGCAGACCGGGCAGTAAATGCCGTGGCGGCGCACGATAAGCACGCGGGCGACCTCATCGTCGTGGATTTCGGTACGGCGACAACATTCGACGTGATCGACTTCAACGGCGCCTACAAGGGCGGTATCATCGCGCCTGGCATCAACCTTTCGCTCGACGCATTGGTCGGCAACACGGCGAAGCTGCCCCGCATCGCCATCGAGGCACCCAAGTCCTCCAGCGTCGTCGGACGCAACACCGAAGATCAGATGCTGATCGGCGTCTTCTGGGGCTACGTGGCGATGATGGAGGGCCTCATCGCCCGCATTCGCGCCGAGATCGGTCGCCCGGCCAAGGTCATCGCAACGGGCGGTCTCGCCGTGCTGTTCGATGAAGCCACGAACATTTTTGACGCCGTCGATGCCGATCTCACGATCGACGGTCTCGCCATCATTGCCGAAAGGGCAGCTTCTAAGTGATTCCCGGTAAGGAACTTCTGTTTTGTGCGCTCGGTGGTTCGGGCGAGATCGGCATGAACGTCAATCTCTACGGCTGTCAGGGCAAGTGGCTGATGGTCGATCTGGGCATGACGTTCTCAGGCAACGAATACCCCGGCGTTGATCTCGTTTTCGCCGATCTTGAATTCATCGAGAACGAGCGTGAGAACCTGCTTGGGATCGTGCTGACCCACGCGCACGAGGACCATATCGGCGCCGTTCCGTATTTCGCCGAGGAATTGGGCGTGCCGCTTTATGCGACCCCCTTCACGGCGAAGCTGGTCGCAGCGAAGCTGGAAGAAGCGGGCATTCTCAACGACGTGGAACTTATCGTGGTCGATGACCTCGAGAATTTCCAGCTTGGCCCGTTTGGCATCCGTTACGTCCCGCTGGCGCACTCAATCGCCGAGGGTAATGCGCTTCTGATCGAGACGCCCTACGGCCGCATCTTCCACACCGGCGACTGGAAGCTGGATGATGAGCCGCAGATCGGCACGCCGGCAACGCAGGCGGAACTGACGGCGATCGGCGACGAGGGCGTGCTGGCACTCGTCTGCGATTCAACCAATGTCTTCAACCCGGAGGCCTCCGGTTCGGAAGGCGAGGTCTATCGCGGGCTCCTCGAAGAGGTGAAGAAGCACAACGGTCGCCGCGTGCTGGTGACGACGTTTGCATCCAATGTCGCACGGCTGCAGACGCTGGGAGACGTGGCGAAGAAGACCGGGCGGCAGTTGTGCGTCGCTGGTCGGTCGCTCGACCGCATCATTCAGACCGGGCAGTCCTGTGGCTATCTCAAGGACTTGCCCGACCTTGTCGATCCCGACACCGCTATGGATCTGCCGCGCGGCGACGTGTTGATCGTCGCGACTGGCGGGCAGGGGGAGCCGCGGGCTGCACTGGCGCGCATTTCGGAAGGCAGCCATCCGATCAAGCTGGACAAAGGCGACGTGGTCCTGTTCTCCAGCCGGCAGATTCCCGGCAACGAAATCCAGATCGGTCGCATCCAGAACCGCCTCGCGGATGCGGGCGTGGTGGTCGTGACCGACCGGCAGAGCCCGATCCACGTCTCCGGCCATCCCGGGCGTCCTGAACTGGAGGCGCTCTACGGCTGGCTGCGTCCGCAGATTCTGCTGCCGGTCCATGGCGAAATCCGCCATATGAAGGAGCAGGCACGCCTTGGCATCGCCAGCGGCATTCCCAAGGCGATCTTCCAGAAGAATGGCGATCTCGTGCGGCTTGCCCCGGATCATCCCGGCAAGTTCGGCGAAGTCCGCTCCGGGCGCCTCGTTCTCGACGGCGATATCATCGCACCGGCAGACGGCGAGGCTATCATCATGCGTCGCCGCATCGCCTTCAATGGCGTCGTCTCGGTGGCTGCCGATCGCAGGGGACATGTGGAGGTCTCCGCCATCGGCCTGCCGCTCGATGAGGACTACGCCGAGTTCGTCGAGGAAGCGAAGCGCGATGTCGCCGAAGCGCTGAACCGAGCCAAGAAGGCCGATCGCGATACCCGATCCGAAGCCGCACGCCTTGCGGCGCGTCGTGCCGCGACCCGCTGGTCGGGCAAGAAGCCGCAGGTTCAGGTGCTGTTGCTGGAGGACTGACGCGCGATGGCGATGAACTGGACCTCAATGCTGGCGATCTACGCGCTCTTCTGGGTGATGAGCGCGTTTCTCGTCCTGCCCGTGGGTTTACGTACACCGGATCAGGTGGAGGGCCACAAGGTTCAGAAGGGGCACGCGGACAGCGCGCCGGTCAATTTCCGGCCGAAGCTCGTCGCCAAGCGGGCTACGGTGGTCGCCGTGGTCCTCTTTGCCCTTTATTACGCCAACTATGCCAATCAGTGGATCACGGTCGACGATCTCAATTTCTTCGGCAAGCCACCGGTTCACGACCTGGGTTATTGATCGCCCCTTTGGCTTTGCCCGTGTTTCGCGCTAGGGGCGCGCAATGGACCAGCACGAAACCTTGTGCGTAGCGGCGCTCTACCGCTTCGCTCCGTTCCACGATCCCGCCGCACTCAAGCCTGCGCTGGAGGCCCTGTGCCATGCGCAGGGTATTCGCGGAACGCTGCTGCTGGCGGCGGAGGGCATCAACGGCACGGTAGCTGGCTCCCATGATGGCATCGATGCGCTGCTGGCGCACATCCGCGGACTTCCGGGCTGTGCGGATGTCGATGTGAAGCTTTCGGGCGCCACGGAAATGCCGTTCCATCGCATGAAGGTGCGGGTCAAGCGCGAGATCGTGACGATGGGGCAGCCGGACATCGATCCGCTGGCAAGCGTCGGCACTTATGTCGAGCCCCAGGACTGGAACGCGCTCATTGCCGATCCGGACACGGTCGTGATCGACACCCGGAACGACTACGAGGTGGCGGTCGGTACTTTCTCCGGCGCTATCGATCCCGAAACCCACAGTTTCCGCGACTTCCCGGAGTGGTTCCGCGACAACCGGGAGAGCCTGCTGGGCGGTGGGAAGACCAAGGTGGCGATGTTCTGCACCGGCGGCATCCGCTGCGAGAAGTCGACCGCGTTCCTGAAGCAGGAGGGTATCGACGATGTCTACCACCTCAAGGGCGGTATCCTGAAATACTTGGAAACCGTGCCGCAGGAAGACAGCCTGTGGCAGGGCGAGTGCTTCGTCTTCGACCAGCGTGTCACCATCGGGCACGGGTTGGTGCAGGGCAGCTACGAACTGTGCCATGCCTGCCGCCGTCCGGTCGATGCGCAGGCGCGCGCGTCCGAATTGTACGAAACAGGCGTAAGTTGCCCGGCTTGCCACGGTGAGCGGACGGCCGAGCAGCGTGCGGGTTATCGCGAGCGGCATCGGCAGGAATTGCTTGCTGCCGAGCGTGGGCAGGCGCACGTCGGCGCGGATTACCGGGCGGATTGATACCCGCCCGGCAGGAAGTTGCTCAGTTCCGCAGGCGTTCGATACCCTGCGCAAGTGCCACGTAGAGCTTGCCCATGTCCGAGGACAGCAGGGTCACGCCGAGCGCATTGCCGTCGCGGGTGGACAGCACCTGCCGCAGAATCCCTTCGAAATCATGGATGTAGCGGCTGACGTTGGCGCGGAATGCGTCGTCGCGCTCGAAGATCTGCTGGATCGCCTTCACTTCGCCCGCGTCGAGCAGGCTGACGGCGCGGCGAGTGAAGATGCCGCGATCACCGCGCAGGTAGGCGGCCCAGGCATTGTCGGCGATGTCGCTGGAGAGGACCGTTGCGATGTCTATCGCATTGGAATTGAGCGATTCCGTGATGACGGCGGCACGCCTTGAGAAGTCGTTGTCGACCTTTTCCTCGGCCTGTTCGCGCGCCTGCGTGACGCGGCCCTCAAGGTTGCCGACGAGGTCGTCGACCTTGGCGATCTGCTCGCGCAGTTGCGTCGTCGCTTCGCGGGTGACGCCTGACGCGTGGGCGACCGCCTGTTCCAGTTGGCCTGAGATTTCAGCCACTTTTCCGCGCATCGCCTTGTCGATGGCGGCTGCGCTTTCATCGGCCAGCGTGTCCGCGACGCGGGTGATGCGTTCGGCGCTGTCGTCCTCGATCGAGGCGACCGTTTCGTCGAGCGTGGTACCGAGTGCGGCGAGGGCGCCGATGAGCGCGCCGCCGGCCTTGTCGGCGGCGGCCTGCGTGGCAGCGTCGATCTCCGCGAGAGTGCCTTGCAGGCGCCCGAGAAGGGCGGCGTGGTCGGCTCCGCGCGCGGAAATCTGCGCCTGAGCCTGCGAAAGCCCGGCGATCAGCGCGTCGAGATCACGGCCCGAAATGCCGATCCCGGCAGCTACGTCCTCACCGCCCTGAACCGCTTCGCCAAGCTGGGACAGAACGACACCTAGACCGTCCTGAAGGCGACGGAGTCGGTCTTCAGAGACCGCGAGCGCTTCCGGAAGCGCATTGTGCGTCTGCCGGGCGCTCGCCTGGATCAGTTCGAGCAGGCGGACGCTGTCCTCGGTCAGCTTCTCCACCTCGCCATCGGTCGATGCGAGCGTGGCGCGTGCGGCAGTAAGGCGATCGGTCAGTGCCGAGAGGCTCCCCGCTAGACGGTGCTCCGCTTCGCTCGTCTGCGCGGCGATCGTTTCCATGCGGGCTTCGTAGCGACCGAGTTCGCCGGTGACCGCGCCCGCCCGTTCGGCCAGCGCGTCGGCCTGGATGCGGTGGCGTTCGAGCCGCTCGGCGATCGCGGCGTCGAGTTCGCCGAGCATGTGCTCGATGCGGGCGATCGCATGGCGTTCCTGCTCGACCTGTCGCGACTGGCGCTCCTGCGCTTCCATCGCGAGACGCTCGGCGCGCAGGCCGATGGACTCGTCGATCTGGCATGCTTCGGCGGCGATCGTGGCGAGGCGGCCCGCAAGTGCGTCGATGGCGCTCTGCTGTGCCTCGGCGATTGCGATGCCGGTTGCGGTCTGTTCGTCGGACAGATCCGAAATGGATGCACGCAGGGCTTCGGTGGCGCGCTGCTCGGCTTCGCGCAGGGCGCGGGAGACGACGTCGCTTTCGTCGCGCAGCGCGCCAAGGCGGGCGCGCAGCGAGGTGAGGCTTTCGGCCTCCTGCCGGTCGAGTTGGCGGCGCGTATCGTCGATCTCGTCACTGAGTGCCTTGGTGCGGGTGCGGATCGCGGCGAGAGCGTCGACTTCGTGCTTGTCGAGGCGGGCGCGGAATTCGTCCCCACGTTCGTCGAGGGTAGCGAATCGCGCGCTCAGTGCCTGTTCCAGCTGCTCGCTGCGGCTGTTGAAGCCGTCGAGCGTCTCGTTCACCTGATCGCGCAGCAGGCTGACCTGCCGGGTGCTGGCGGTGCCGAATTCGTTGAGGCGGTTGAAGCCGTGGATCATGTCTTCCAACTGTCCGTGCGCGGTGCGACCGGCGTTGGCGATGTTGTTGGTGACGTCCTTGGCGGAGCTGGCGATGACCGGAAGCTGGCCGCGCAGCTTCTCCATGTTCTCGAGCGCGGCGTTGCTGACGGTGCTGATCGAATCGACGCGGGCGCCGTTGTCACGCACCAGTTCCTGCAACCGGTCGGCGTTCTGCGACAGGCGTTCGGCGGCGAGGCGGCCCAGCGTCTCCAGATCGCGTGACTGCGAGGCGATGAATTCGCGGGCGAGGCTGAGTTCGCGGTTCACCGTGGTCAGGCGCCGTTCCAGCAGCGCCGATTCGGCGGACAGCACCCGGGCGACATCGCCGAAGCGACGGCCTTCGCGGGCGCTGTTGCGCATGACCAGCAGCCAGACGAGGCCGACCAGCAGCACGGGCACGCACCATTGCATCACCAGCGCCGGGACTTCGGCCAGAGCAATGCCACCGCGCATCGCGGGAAGCTGCGCCACGACGAACAGCGCGGTCCATCCGGCGACGATCAGGCCTGCAAGCGCAGGTGCGATCCAGGCGCGTGCGGCCGGCTCGGGCAGGGGCTCTTCGGCGGTCTCCGCAGCCACCCATGCATCGTCCCAGCTTTCGGTCGCGGGCGGCTCCGCGGTTGCTTCCGAAGTGGTGTCCGGCGCGGCTTCGGTGGCGTCCATTGCCGACTTCTCGCCAGCGCCCGTCCCGAATGCGATGATCCTGTTTTCCCCAGCCATCCGGCGACGATACCATGAGCGGCGTGGCAATAAACCCCGCCTTAAGACTTCGCCGATTAATCTGGGGAAATGGCTTATGAAGCAGGCGCCCTCGAAGCGACACTCGCCGCCGCCGCCGGCGGCGACCCGGAGCTTATGGCCGAACTGCGCGCCGCCTATATCGAAGGCGTAGGGCGTCAGGTCGACCTGCTCGAACGCGCCCGCTGCGACGGCAACTGGGTGGTCGCGGCCACCCGCCTCAAGGGGCTAGCCGCCAGCTTCCACTCCGCCCGCCTGCTGGTTCTGGCGCAGGACGCGCTCGACGCCGCGCCGGGCGAGCCGACCGTGGTGCGCCGCCTCAAATCCTATCTGGTCGAGTTTTCCGGAGACTGATCCGCCGCTGTGGCTTGGCACCCGCCCCGGACCTGCCTACATCTTGGGTCGGTGTCGGAGGTTCGGATTTGCGCATAGCATTGTTGGCCATGACGGAGCCTGCCGTGTCCGGGCAGCCGTTTCCGCGCGCGTTCCTGCGCGTCGCGGGGGCGAGCGTCGCCCAGCACCAACTCGGCATGGCGCTGGCGCTCGAATGCCAGCGGGTCATCTGCATGGCGCGCGGGACGTCGCCGGAGCTGATCGCGCTCCAGCATGACGCCGAGGACGCCGGGTTGCAGTTCGCCATCGCCACCGGGGCCGGGCAGCTTGCCGGTCTGGTGACGGCGGGCGACGAACTCGTGGTGATCTCGGAAGGCCTGTTCGCCGATCCGGTGCAGGTGGCTGCCCTGCTCGAAGGCCGCGCTCCGGTGGTTCTCGTCCAGCCGGTAGAGGGCGCGCTGGCCGCCGGGTTCGAGCGGATCGACATCAACCGCGCCACCGCAGGCGTCATGCGCGTGCCCGGATCGCTGGTTGAGCGGCTGCACGAACTGCCGATCGACGTCGACGCCGTCTCTGCGCTGACCCGCATCGCGCTCCAGTCGGGCATCACCATGCGCGAGGTGCCTTCGGCGGCGCGCGCGGGCTCGGGGTGGCGCATGGTTCGCAGCGAGGCCGAGGCCTACGCGCTGGAGGACGAGTGGATGCGCGCCCGCTTTGCGCAGGACGGAACGCGCACGCCGGGGCGGACGATCGCCCGCTTCGCGGTGCTGAGCTTCGGCTCGTCGCTGCTCCACGCGGGCAATGCCAGCAACGTGGTTTCCGCTGCCGTCCTGGTGGCATTGTTCATCGCTGCGGGCACCGGCTGGTTCGGGTTCCTGTGGTGCGCCTTCGCGTTCCTCGCCATCGCCTGGCTGCTGGTCGAGGCGAGCCGCCTGCTGCGCGCCGCGGAGCGTCATGCGCTGGGACAGGCGTCTCCGGCGATCCCGCGCGCGGATGCGCTGGTCTGGCTGGTCGATGTCGCCTTCGCGGCGCTGATCCTGCTCGATACCCCGCGCTTTCCGGGCGAGCCGGTGCTGGCGTGGCTCTGTACACCCGCGATCCTGATGCTGCTGCTGGTGCTCCTGCCGCGCATCGCGGCGGGCCGCTTCGCCGGGCTGTTCGCCGATCGTGCGCTGCTGGGGCTGGTGCTGGCCTTCGCATCGGGCTTCGGGCAGGTGCTGCTGGCGGTGCGCCTGATTTCCGCCGGTCTCGTCGTCGCGGCGCTGGTTCTCCCACGCCGACGCGACGGATAACCCGGGATTAACCAGATGCCGGTTAGACAGGGCATATGATCGATCAGGCCGTTCCTTCGGCAGATGCGCAGACTGCGGAAGCGGCGCTGCGGCGCGACCTCGCGCGGGGCGACGCGGCGGCCACTTCGGCGCTGCCGGTGCTGCGCTATCTCGTCGCGGCCGAGGAGCCAGCGCTGCTGAGCGAGGAAGTCCTTGCGCGGGTGCGCGGGATGCTCGCCGATGTCGCGGCGCAATTGCTCGACGCGCTGATCGGAAAGGCCGACCGACGCGCCCATGCGCCTGACGAGATCGCGGTGCTGACACGGGCCTTCCTCGAAGATGCGGTGCTGCTGACCCACGTTCATGCGCTGGCGCTCGAATGGCAGCTGGCGGAGCGTCTGCATGAGCGCCTCGTGCTCGATCCGGTCGTCTCGCCGCTGCTGGAAGCAGGCCTGGCGGCGGGTGACTTCGACGCGCGGGCCTTCGTGGCGGCGCAGGCGCGCTGGAGCCAGGCGCAGCGTCGTCTTGCCCTGCCGCTGGCGGAACTGCCGGGCGACGTGCTTGAGGCTGTGCTCGGCATCCTGCGCGCGCTGGTGGGGGCGGAACCGGCACTGTCGGAGCGGGCACTCGCGGTCGAAACGGAAGTGCGCGGCGCTCATGCAGTCGGGGTCAATCGGCTTGCGCTGGCGGCGCGGATTGTCGGAAAATCCGAAGGCGATGGGTCGCTGACGATCGGGAATGCGGGCGTCGCGCTGTTTCTGAGTGCGCTGGGGCTGCGGGCGGGGCTTTCCCGCGAGGCGGCGATACTGGCTACGCAGCCGGGGCAGAAGGCGCGGCTCGCGTTGGCCTTGCTGGCGGCGGGAGCATCGCAGGCGCGTCTTGAGGACCAAATGCTGGTGCTCCATCCGGCGTCGGCGCTGCCGCAGGGGCTTGCTGCGCTCGATGGACGACGTGCGGCGTCGATCCTCTCCGGGGGCGGATTCGCATGATTTCGGGAGAAGGCGCCATCCTCGCACGCGCGGCCTGCGACGGGCAGGATCGCCTGCTTAGTGCCGATGAGCCGCTGGCGGGCCTGCAACTGCGCTGTGGAGGAGAGGTGCCCGGTACCATCGCCGTGCCCGAACTGCTCGATCTGGTGCGCAGTGCCCGCCGGTCGCAGCTGCCGGTCGCTTGCGCCGTGAATGCGCAGGACGGCAGCGATGTGATCTCCACATGGGTCGAAGTCGAGCCGGAGGGCGAGGGCTGCGCGATCCGCGTGCGCAGCTGGCACGCCGAGCCGCTTATCGCGCTTGACGGCACCATTGCTGGACAACGCCGTGCGGTCACCGACCGGCATCTCGCCGAACTGTCCGCGTGGCTCGATGCCGGGCAGCGGGTGATCGCGGCGACATCCGATTCGGCAGAACTTGCCGGGCTGGCCGCCGCGATGGAGCAGGGAATCGGCCGGAACTGGACGGATTTCCTCCCGCCAGAGAACGTCACGCACCAGCAGCCGCTGCACTGGCGCCTGCTCGACGGTGCGCCGGTGATCGTCGAGGGATCGTCGCGCAGCTGGCGCGTGTCGCTGATCCCGCAGATGCGCCCCGGCTACGAGCCTTCGGGCTTCGAACTGCTGCTGCTTTCCGATCAGGCCCCGCCCGATGCCATCCCGTCGGAGCATCGCGTCGTACAGGCGCCGCGACGGGGGCTGGTCGGCCAGGATCTCGCGCCCGTGCTCAAGCAGCCGATCGCGCGCATCGTCGCCAATGCCGAGACGATCCGCACGCGCCTGGCCGGGCCCTTGCCCGATGCTTACGCGGAATATGCGGGCGAGATCGCCAGCGCGGGCAAGCTGCTGCTCGATCTGCTGGAGGACATGGCCGACCTCGAAGTCGTCGAGGCGGACGGCTTCGTGACCACGGCGGATTTCATCGACCTGTCGGAAGTGGCGCGACAGGCGGCGGGTATCCTCGGCGTCAAGGCGCGCGAGAAGGGCATCGTGATCGAGGCTCCCGGCTTGCAGGACAGCGCGCCCGCGCTCGCCGAGTTCCGCCGCGTGCTCCAGGTGCTGCTCAACCTCATCGGCAACGCGATCCGCTATTCGCCCGAGGGCTCGCGCGTGACGATCAGCGTCGAGGCCGATGGCACCCGTGCGCGGGCTATCGTCGGCGATCAGGGGCCGGGCCTCGGCATCGCCGATCAGGAACGGATCTTCGAGAAGTTCGAGCGCCTCGGGCGCAGCGGCGATGGCGGTTCGGGCCTTGGCCTCTACATCTCGCGCCGACTTGCGCGGGCGATGAACGGTGATCTCACCGTCGAAAGCACGCCGGGGCAGGGCGCGCGCTTCACGCTCGAGGTTCCGGGCGACCCGGAAGGCTGAGCTAGCAGCGCTTTCCAAGCCAGACGACGATCCCGCCGACCACCGCCAGTACCGCGCCGCGAATGGCCCAGCTCTTTTCGCCGACCATGAAGCTGTCCGCCGGCCACTTGAGCACGCCCGTGCCCTGCAGGACGACGAAAAGTCCGGCCGCAATGGCCAATATGCCCAGCGCCACCGCCAGGATTCGAATGAAAGACATGTGATAGCGGCCCCGTTGGAGCATCGAGGATGCGCTGCGGATGAGGCCGGATTGTGGCGCAAGTATCCAAATGGACAAGCCCAAACGAAAAAGACCCCCGCTTTCGCGAGGGCCTTCTTCGGGTAACCGCGATTGCTCGCGGATATCGTCGCTGCTCAGCGCTTGTCGACGGGCACGTAGTCGCGCTGCGTCGGGCCGGTGTAGAGCTGGCGCGGACGGCCGATCTTCTGGCCGGGATCCGAGATCATTTCGTTCCACTGCGCGACCCAGCCCACGGTGCGGGCGAGGGCGAACAGCACGGTGAACATGGTGGTCGGGAAGCCGATCGCCGACAGGATGATGCCCGAGTAGAAGTCCACGTTCGGGAACAGCTTCTTCTCCGCGAAGTAGGGATCGCTGAGCGCGATCTCTTCGAGGCGCAGCGCGGTCTCGAACAGCGGATCGGTGACGTTGAGAGCCTCGAAAACCTCGCGCAGGGTCGACTGCATGACCGTCGCGCGGGGATCGTAGTTCTTGTAGACGCGGTGACCGAAGCCCATCAGGCGGAACGGGTCGCTCTTGTCCTTGGCGCGATCGATGTAGTGCTGGATGCGATCCGGCGTGCCGATCTCCTTGAGCATGTTGAGCGCGGCTTCGTTCGCGCCGCCATGGGCAGGGCCCCAGAGACAAGCGATACCCGCCGCGATGCACGCGAAGGGGTTCGCGCCCGACGAACCGGCAAGACGCACGGTCGAGGTCGAGGCGTTCTGCTCGTGGTCGGCGTGGAGGATGAAGATGCGGTCCATCGCCTTCTCGACCGCCGGGATCACCTCATACTCTTCCGCCGGCACGCCGAAGGTCATGCGCAGGAAGTTGCCGGTGTAGCTGAGCTTGTTGTCGGGGTAGAGGAAGGGCTGGCCGACCGAGTACTTGTACGCCATCGCCGCGATCGTGGGCATCTTGGCGATCAGGCGGTGCGAGCTGATCTTGCGATGCTCGGGGTCCGCGATGTCGGTCGAATCGTGGTAGAACGCCGAAAGCGCGCCGACGACGCCGCACATGATCGCCATCGGGTGCGCGTCACGGCGGAAGCCGCGATAGAACGTTGCCAGCTGCTCGTGCAGCATGGTGTGGCGCGTGATGGTGTTCTCGAAGGTGGCGAGCTCATCCTTGCTCGGCAATTCACCATTCAGGAGCAGGTAGCTCGTTTCCATGAACGACGAGTGTTCGGCCAGCTGGCCGATCGGGTAGCCGCGATGAAGCAGAACGCCTTCGTCACCGTCGATGTACGTCAGCGCCGATTCACAGCTCGCGGTCGAGGTGAAGCCGGGGTCGAACGTGAACTTGCCCGTCTGGCCGTAGAGCTTGCGGATGTCGATCACATCCGGGCCAACGCTGCCCTTGAGAACCGGGTATTCGAAGTCCGCGCCACCAGCGCTCAGTTTAGCCTGATCACCCACCAATTATCTCCTTATGACTGCGACCCGGCGGGAACCTGTGCCTGCTCGCCAATGCGCGCGAGGCTCTCTTCCCGTCCGAGCAGTACCAGTACGTCGAAAATCCCCGGCGAAGTCGTCTGACCCGTCAGGGCTGCCCGCAAGGGTTGCGCGAGCTTGCCGAGTCCCAATCCGAGGGCCTCGGCCATTGCCTTCAGGTTGGCTTCCAATGCCTCAAGAGTCCAGTCGGCCTGGCCGGACAGGCGCTCGTGAATCGCCGCAAGGCGCTCGCGCCCCTCGACGGTCAGGAGAGCCAGCGCCTTCTCGCTCATGGCGAGCGGGCGCTTGGCGAAGAGGAAGGCAGAGCCTTCTGCAAGTTCGTTCAGGTCCTTTGCACGGACCTTGAGCACGGGCATGGCGCGGACCAGCAGGTCGGCAGGTCCATCGCCGTCCACGCCATCGAGGCGCGCTTCGACGAGACCTGCGAGCCGCACGTCGTCGGCCTCGCGCACATAATGCCCGTTGAGATTCTGTAGCTTGGCAAGGTCGAAGCGCGACGGGCTCTTGCCCACGTCGACCATGTCGAACCATTCGATCGCCTGCTCGCGGCTGATGATTTCCTCATCACCGTGGCCCCAGCCGAGGCGCAGCAGGTAGTTGAACACCGCTTCGGGCAGCAGGCCCATCTCGTCGCGATAGGCGTCGACGCCCAGCGCGCCGTGGCGCTTCGACAGCTTGGCGCCGTCCGAACCGTGGATCAGCGGAACGTGGCCGTAAACCGGCACGTCCCAGCCCATGCCGCGGATGATTACGAGCTGGCGGAAGGCGTTGTTGAGGTGATCGTCGCCGCGCAGGACGTGCGTCACGCCCATGTCGTTGTCGTCCACCACCACGGCCAGCATGTAGGTCGGCGTGCCGTCGCTGCGCAGGATGACGAAATCGTCGATTTCCTCGTTCTGCACGGTCACGGAGCCCTGGACGAGATCTTCGATCGTCGTCTCGCCGTCACGCGGCGCCTTGACGCGCACGACCCACGAACGGTCGGCGGGCCAGGTCGAGGGATCGGCGTCGCGCCATTCGCTGTCGATGCGGAACGGCCGGCGCTCTTCCTGCGCCTTCTGACGGCGCTCGGCGAGTTCTTCCTGGGTCAGGTAGCAGCGATAGGCGTTGCCGCTCTCCATGAGCTGCGCGGCCACTTGCGCATGGCGGTCCGAACGCGCGAACTGGAACACCGGCGCCTCGTCACCGTCGAGGCCAAGCCACGACAGGCCGTCGAAGATCGCGTCGATCGCAGAATCCGTCGAACGGGCGCGATCGGTGTCCTCGATGCGCAGGAGGTACTTGCCGCCATGGTGGCGCGCGAAGAGCCAGTTGAACAGCGCCGTGCGGGCGCCGCCAATGTGGAGATAGCCGGTCGGCGATGGAGCAAAGCGCGTGACGACAGGGCGGAGCATTGGGGCCTCCTTGCCAGTCGCTTCGCCCGATGCACTGCCGCTTGCCATCTACCCGACCTTCCTGTCCTATTGGCGGCCATGGGGACCCACGCCGCGACTTGTCAAAATCCGCCTCCGCAGGGGCCTGGAGCCGCTGCATTGCAGCATGGGCCATGGACCGGTGAAGGCGTCTTGTCGAGGGTTTTGGCGGTCGTCGAGCGTTTTCTTTCGCAGGCCGGATTCGATCGGGCTCCATGGCTCACGGTAGCCTTCGCAACCGGCATAATTGCGTGGTTTTGGCTGCCTTCGGCGCCATGGTGGGCGGGCTTTTGTGGGCTTTGTATTGCAGTTTCTGCAATTGCTTGCGCGTCCTTTCGTTGGTGCAATGCGTGGCCTCATGCGATGCGGGCGCTTCAGGTGCTGCCGCTGCTTGTGCTGGCGGGATGCATCGTGGTGTGGGGCCGGTCCGAACTGGTCGGCCAACCGCCCATCGCCCGGCCGCTTTCCGGGACATTTACAGGTCGGGTACTGGGCGTCGAACCACAACCGGCACTGGAGCGCGACCGGCTGACGCTCGCCATGCGCGAGCCGGAAACCGGACGCGCCATCAAGGTGCGCGTGAACGTGCCGGGAAAAGCCTCCACCGCGGAGCTTTCGGCGGGCGATCTGGTGGCATTCAAGGGACGACTCATGCCTCCCGCGCCGCCGATGTTGCCGGGAGCATACAACTTCGCGCGTACCTCATGGTTCTCGGGCATCGCGGCGACGGGTTCGGCGATCGGGGAGATCGAAGTCATCGAACCGGGCATGGACGACGACGCATGGCTTTCCGGTCTGCGCCAGTCGCTCACCGATCATATACGCGAGCGCATCGGCGAACGGCGCGGTGGTATGGCCGCTGCCTTCGTCACGGGCGATCGGGGCGGCATTTCCAGATCCGACGACGAAGCGATGCGCGATTCGGGGCTGGCGCATCTGCTTTCGATCAGCGGGCTGCATGTGAGCGCGATGGTGGGTGCGGTCTACCTGATCGTCATCAGGGTGCTCGCACTGTTTCCCTGGCTGGCGCTGCGGGTCAGGTTGCTGGTGCTGGCGGCGGGGGCGGGGGCGCTGGCGGGGGTGGGTTATACGCTCCTGTCAGGCGCCGAAGTGCCGACCGTCCGCTCATGCATAGGCGCACTGCTCGTACTCGCTGCCATGGCGCTCGGTCGCGAGCCGCTGTCGCTGCGAATGCTGGCCGTCGCGGCTTTTTGCGTGATGCTGTTGTGGCCGGAGGCGGTGACCGGCCCGAGCTTCCAGATGAGCTTCGGCGCGGTGCTGGCGCTTGCCGCCGTCACGACGTCCGAGCCGGTGCGGCACTTCCTCGGCCCCCGTGGCGAGGGCTTGGCGATGCGCGGGCTGCGCCATGTCGGGCTGCTCCTGCTGACCGGCGTGGTGATCGACCTCGCGCTCATGCCGATCGGCCTGTACCACTTCCACCGAGCGGGCGTGTACGGGGCGATCGCCAATGTCGTGGCGATCCCGCTGTCGACATTCGTCGTCATGCCGCTGCTGGCCGCCGCGCTCCTGCTGGATGTGGTCGGGGCAGGTGCGCCGATGTGGTGGCTGGCGGGCCATGCCATCGATCTGCTCACCGGCCTGGCGCACTGGTTCGCATCCCGACCCGGAGCCGTGAACCTCCTTCCGGCCTCGGGAACGGGTGCCTTCCTCCTGTTCGTGGCTGGGGGACTCTGGCTGGGCCTGTGGAGCGGCCAAATCCGTTGGCTGGGCCTGCCACCGGCACTGATCGGCACGGGGCTGCTGGCGCTGGCTCCACCTGCCGATATCCTGATTTCAGGTGATGGCCGTCATGTCGGTCTGGTCGATCCTGCAGGCGGCCGCCTCTTCGTCCTGCGAGATGGCGCGAGCGGTTACGCGCGGGACAACCTCATGGAACAAGCTGGCATGGAAGGCGAGCCAATGCCGCTCGACCGCTGGCCGGGCGCCGTCTGCAACCGGGACTTCTGCACTCTGGAGATCAGGCGTTCCGGCATCACCCGTCGCCTTCTCGTGTCCCGTGGCCGCGATGCAGTGCCTGAACGCGCCCTGGTCGCCGCCTGCGAGCATAGCGACATCGTCATCGCCGACCGATGGCTGCCGCGCAGTTGCCAGCCTCGATGGCTCAAAGCCGACCGCGCTTCGCTGGCCGAGACCGGTGGCCTTGCCGTTTATATCGAAGACCAGCGCATCGAAACCGTGGCTCAGACGCAAGGCGAACATGGCTGGTGGCGAACGGCGGCGCCCAACACGGCAGTTAAGCGTGCGCATCGCTAGGCCTTGCGGCCAATTCGACATATCATGCCGTCATAAGGCTTGGGCGGTAAGGCAAGCCATATGCCCGCACCACTACTGCCGGTCATGAAGGCAAAGCACCTGCGGCAGCAATTGGGATTGAAGCCCGTTCATCCTATGGGTCGAACAGGCTTCAGCAAATGAACTTCAATTGTAGCGACGAAGCAGGCCGGCGAGCTTGCCCTGGACCTCGACTTCATCCGGTCCGTAGATCTGCGGCTCGTACGCGGCATTGGCCGGGTCAAGCCGAACCATGCCAGATTCGCGCCGGAGATACTTCAGCGTCGCTTCTTCACCACGGATGAGGGCCACGACGATTTCGCCGTCGCGCGCCGAGTTGGTGCGCTTCACAAGTGCAAAGTCGCCATCGAGAATACCGGCTTCGACCATCGAGTCGCCGGAAACCTCGAGCGCGTAGTGTTCTCCTGATCCGAGAAGCGCAGCGGGAACAGGTAGCATGGACTGCCCTTCCAGCGCCTCGATCGGTACGCCGGCAGCGATGCGGCCGTGCAGCGGGATTTCGATGACGTCATTGGCAGGCTGCGGCGCGCTTCGCGCAGGCTGAATCGCCGCGATGCCGGTGTCGTCGTTAGTGGCCGTGGCGCGCGAGGGCTTCGTCCCGGCATTGTCGGGTTGGCGCAGCACTTCTAGGGCGCGGGCACGATTGGGCAGGCGGCGGATGAAGCCGCGCTCCTCCAGCGCAGAAATCAGCCGGTGAACGCCCGATTTCGACTTGAGATCGAGTGCTTCCTTCATTTCCTCGAAGCTCGGGGAAATGCCGCTGTCTTCGAGACGCGTCTGGATGAACCGGAGCAATTCGTGCTGCTTGCGCGTCAACATTGTCGCTGCCTTTTCGTAACCTCCGGACCAGGGAAAACCTGACCTTGTTTGTTCTGGTAGTGAACATTGAGGGAACAATCAAGCAACGAATCGAAACGATCTTAAGCAATACCGCCATTCTGAAGCAGATAGATTTGAACCTTGTCGTTCACCCGCGCGTCTTCGGCAAATGCGGCGCGGTCGATAAGGACATTGCTGGCCGCAATGGAGGAAAGTGCGCCGCTGTCCTGCAAGGGATTGGCGATGACGGTTTCCCCATTCCACCATCCGCGCAAGAATTCGCGACGCTTTCCGTTGGCACGCAACGGTTCGCCTAACGAGGCCGTGAAGTGCATCGGTAATGGCTGTGCAGCGCCAAGCATCGCGCGGAGCATGGGTAGCATGAAATGATAGGCGGTGACGTAGCTCGACACCGGATTTCCGGGAAGTCCAAGCACGATCTGGCGGCGGCCATTTGTGTCGCGCGTGGCCACTAGAATGGGTTTGCCCGGCTTGATCGCCACGCGCCAGAAATCGATGCTGGCACCCCATCGTTCGAGAGCGGGACGGATGAGGTCGTGATCGCCTACCGATGCTCCGCCGCTGGTTACGATGAGGTCGGCGTCGGACGATGCCTCGAAAGTGGAGGTAATGGCCTTGATCGTATCGGGAACCGGGCCGATCCGCCGGGCATCGACGGCGGTTGAACCCGCCAAAGCCAGGAGCATCGCGCCGTTACTGGCGGGGATTTGGTGAGGCGCGCAGTGCTCCGGGTCGGCAGCAAGTTCGTCGCCGCTGTCGATGATGACGACGCGGGGCTTGCGGGATACGGGCAGGTACTTGTGTCCTGCCGCGATGGCGAGGGCCGTCTGTGCGGGACCGACCGGCTTGCCTCTAGGCAGGATTTCAGCGCCTTCGATGAAGTCCATGCCGCGAGGGCGGATATGCTTCGTTGCGGGAACGGGCGCTTCGCCGGTCAGCGATATCTCGTCGCCATGGCGCGCCAGATCTTCTTGGAGAATTACTGCCGATGCGTCAGCGGGCAACACCGCGCCGGTGGAGATGCGGACGGCCTCGCCGATTGCGATAGTGCCGATATACGGATGACCCGCCGCGCTTTCTCCCACGACACGCCAGGGGCCGGTGAGGTTCAAACCAGCGACGGCATAACCGTCCATCGCTGAGAGGCTGGCCGCAGGCTGGGTCCGGCGGGCATGGAGCGGCTCGGCGAGATATCGCCCGAGAGCGCCTTCCACATCGACGTGCTCGATCGTGAGCGGAGATGCCAAGGCAAGAAGCCGCGCCTGCGCTTCCTCCAGGGGAAGGGGGGGCGCGGTTACTCGGTCCATCCTGCAGCTTTCCAGTGGCCGGACTTGCCGCCACGCTTCTCGACGAGGCGGATTTCGCCGATGACCATGCTTTTGTCCAAGGCTTTGGCCATGTCGTAAATCGTTATGAGTGCGATGGAAGTCGCTGTTATTGCTTCCATTTCTATGCCTGTCTTGCCTGTCAGCGAAGCAGTCGCAGTGGCGCGGATCGCATCGGCCTCGAACGTGAAGTCGATGTTCACGGCATCCAGCGCGAGCGGATGGCACATCGGTATGAGGTCGGCAGTCCGCTTGGCCGCCATGATCCCGGCGATCCGCGCTGTGCCAAGAACATCGCCCTTCGGCGCATCTCCGGCCTTGATGGCATCCAGCGCCTCCGCCGACATCGTGATGCGCCCCGAAGCGACTGCGAAGCGTTGTGTAGGCGATTTGGCGCCTACATCCACCATGCGGGCCGTGCCTTCGGAATCGATGTGCGTAAGGGTCTTGCTCATTTCGTCTCCCTCTTCACACAGCGGGCAGGCCGGATCAAATGCCGGTAAGGAGCATCCGCGTTGCGGCTTCGATGTCGGCCTGACGCATGAGGCTCTCACCGACGAGGAACGTGCGTGCGCCGCTTGCGGACAGGCGTTCGAGATCGGCGTGGGTGTTGATCCCACTTTCGCTGACGAGCAGCGTGCCTTCCGGTGCCAACGGGGCGAGGCGCTCGGTCGTCGAGATATCGGTTGCGAAGCGCTTCAGGTCGCGATTGTTCACGCCGATAAGTCTGGATTTCAAGCGGCTTGCACGATCCATCTCGGATTCATTGTGAACTTCGACGAGGCAGTCCATCCCCCGTTCGTGCGCTGCAGCCTCGATCTCCGCCATGAGCACGTCGTCCAGCGCAGCGACGATGATGAGGATGGCGTCGGCACCGATGGCGCGGGCCTCGACGACCTGCCACGGATCGATCATGAAGTCCTTGCGGATTACCGGCAGCGCACACGCGGCGCGGGCGGCGATCAGGAAATCCTCGTGGCCCTGGAAATAGGGTGCATCGGTCAGGGTCGAGAGGCAGGCTGCGCCGCCCTTTTCATAAGCGACCGCGTGTTCTGAAGGACGAAAATCTTCTCGGATCAATCCTTTGGATGGTGAAGCTTTCTTGATTTCCGCAATCAGCGCGTAGTCGCCGGCGGCCTTTGCGCGAAGCGCTGCCTCGAAACCGCGCGGCGCGGTTTGCTGCGAAGCCCGTGCATCGAGGTCTGACAGGGTGGCGAGCACCTTGCGGGCCGCGACTTCCTCGCGCTTGGTATCGCAGATTTCGGTAAGCTTGTCGGACATGGATTCCTCGTCAGGCGCGGGTGGCCGCGATCCAGCAGTCGAGCAGCGCTTTCGCCAGCCCCTTGTCGATGGTTTCGGCGGCTTCCTCGACGCCTTCGGCCCAGCTATCGACCTCTCCGGCGACCATGAGCGCGCCTGCCGCATTCAGGAGGACCGCGTCACGGTAAGCACCGTGTTCGCCGAGCAGAAGGCGGCTGAGGGCTTCGGCGTTGTAGGCCGGATCGCCGCCACGGATGGCTTCCACCGGAGCAACCGGAAGTCCGGCATCCTGCGGCGTCACACGTCGCATCGACAGTTCGCCGCTGCGAATGTCGGCCACTTCGTTGCCGCCGGCGAGGCTCAGTTCGTCGAGCCCCTCGTCGCCGGATATGACCATCGAATGCTCGGTGCCCAGGCGCAGCAGGGCGTCGGCGTAGATCGGCACGTAGGCGGGACGCGCGATGCCGACCAGTTGTCGCGATACTTGCGCCGGATTGGCCAGCGGCCCCATCAGGTTGAAGATCGTGCGACGGCCGAGCGACTTCCGGAGCGGCATGAGGCGGCCGAGCGCCGGGTGATGCCGGGCAGCGAAGAGGAAGCCGATACCGATCTCGGACAGGGTAGATTCGGCGGTCTCGACCGCGCGATCGAGGTCCAGCCCCAGCGCTTCGAGCGTGTCCGCTGCGCCCGCCTTAGAACTGGCGGCGCGGTTGCCGTGCTTGGCGACCGGAACGCCCGCTGCCGCGACGACGAGCGACACCGCAGTCGATACGTTGAGCGTGTGGTGGCCATCGCCGCCGGTGCCGCAGACGTCGATGGCGTTGGCGGGGGCTTTCACCGGGATCATGCGGTCGCGCATGGCGCGCGCGGCGCCGGCGATCTCGCCCGCGGTTTCTCCCCGATCGGATAGGGCGATCAGGAAGGTGGCGATTTCGGATTCGGGGACA
The DNA here is from genome assembly GCF_021227995.1 of Novosphingobium kaempferiae. Taxonomy (NCBI): domain Bacteria; kingdom Pseudomonadati; phylum Pseudomonadota; class Alphaproteobacteria; order Sphingomonadales; family Sphingomonadaceae; genus Novosphingobium; species Novosphingobium kaempferiae. Next base: position 5,212,887 of record NZ_CP089301.1, on the reverse strand, counting down.
TCACCGTCGAGGATGGCGGCGAAGGCGATCTCGGCCTCTTCCTCGGGTATCGGGTGCCGGGGATCAGGCAGGCTCACAGCACAACCAGCCGTTCCGGAAGCCGGGCGTCGATCCCGCAGGCCTTGAGGAAGTTCGCGAGCATGGCGTGACCGTGCTGGGTGGCGATGCTTTCCGGGTGGAACTGGACGCCGTGGATAGGCAGGCTGGCGTGGCGGAAGCCCATGATATGACCGTCGTCCGAGCGCGCGTTGACGACAAGCGTCTCGGGAATGTCCTCGACGATCAGCGAGTGATAGCGCGTCGCCGTGAACGGCGAGGGGAGGCCTGCGAAAACGCCGGTTCCGTCATGCGTGACCGGAGAGGTCTTGCCGTGCATCAGACCGCCGCGCACGACCTTGCCGCCGAAATACTGGCCGATCGACTGATGGCCGAGGCAGACGCCCAGCAGCGGCATCCCGGCATCGGCCGCCGCGCCGACGAGATCGAGGCTGATGCCTGCCTCGTTGGGCGTGCAGGGGCCGGGCGAAATGAGGAAGCCCTTGGCTCCGCTGGAGATCGCCTGGCCTGCGCTGAGCGCGTCGTTGCGCACGACTTCCACTTCGGCGCCGAGTTCCATCACGTAATGGACCAGGTTCCAGGTGAAGCTGTCGTAATTGTCGATGACGAGGATCATCTGTGTGCCTTTGCGCTTTTCTCGACGACGATCAAGGGGCCGAGCGGGGGACCGCCATCGACGCGGCCATGTTCCGGATCCCAGAGCGAGGAAACGCTGCCGTCGAGGAACAGTGCGTTGTCGCATTTGAGGGCGTCGCGGAAGTAGCGGGCCAGCTTGCCGAAGGAGACCGGCTCGTCCGAGATCACGAAATGCGCGCGGCCCCTGGCATCCACGCCGACGCCGTTGCGCAGTTTCAAGGACTTGCCGTCGTCATCGATCCTGGGATGCAGCTTGCCTGCAATGACCAGCATCGGGCCTGACTGCGTGCCGAAATCGGGGCGATCAGTCACTGACTTCTCGAAATCGTCGGATTTGCGCACATGCCAGTTGCCGCCCGCGTCGCCGTAGAAGACGCCGTTGGGCAGCATGTGGAAGTTGCCCCAGCCCTCGTTGGTGTTGAGCGCTTGGCGTTTCTCGCCTTCTTCCACGTAGTAGCCGATGGGCTGGCCATCGGCGTCGAACATGCCGCCATTCATCGCGAAGGCGACTTCGTGGCTCTTGGCGGGCCGATTGACCGCGAGTTGCGAGAGGCTGCGGTACGGTGCGCCGTCCTTCGGCCCGAGTACCGCGTGGATGGTGTGGCGGCCGGGCACCGCTGTGCAATGCGTGAAACTCGCGCCCTCGAAACTGCCGCCTTCGCATGGCGGCGGCGGTGGCTTGGGAGGCTGCGGAGCCGATTCGGAGGAACAGGCTGCGAGGAGTATAGGCGCCGCGAAAGCAGCAATCCCCGCAAGCCGTGTCATTGCCCGAAGCCCGGTTCCCCCGCGACGCGGATAGCTTCGCGCGCGGCGGCGAACAGCGCGCCGCTCTTAGCTTCGCACTCGCGCTGCTCGTAGGCAGGATCGCTGTCTGCCACGATACCGGCACCGGCCTGAACGTGGAGAACGCCGTCCTTGAGCAGTCCCGTCCGCAGGACGATGCAGCTATCCACTGAACCGTCCGGCGCGAAGTAGCCGACGCCGCCCGCGTAGGGGCCACGCGTTTCGGGTTCGAGTTCGGCGATGACTTCGCAGGCGCGCACCTTGGGGGCGCCCGAAACGGTGCCTGCGGGGAACCCGGCAAAGACCGCATCGATGGCGTCGTGATGCGCGGAGTCGAGCTTGCCGACGACGTTCGACACGATGTGCATGACGTGGCTGTAGCGCTCGATGGTGTAACTGTCGGTCACTTCGACAGTCCCGGCGGCGGCGACGCGGCCCACGTCGTTGCGGCCAAGGTCGAGCAGCATGAGGTGCTCGGCGCGTTCCTTGGGGTCGGCGAGCAGGCTTGCTTCGTTCGCCTTGTCCTCGGCAGGGGTCTTGCCGCGCGGGCGCGTGCCAGCGATCGGGCGGATCGTGACCTCGCCCTCACGGACGCGAACGAGAATCTCCGGGCTCGAACCGATCAGCGCGAAGCCGGGCAGGTCGAGGTAATACAGGAACGGTGATGGGTTCACGCGGCGCAGAGCCCGGTAGAGCGCCAGCGGCGGCAGCGGGAATTCACATGTGAAGCGCTGCGCCAGCACAACTTGAAAGATGTCGCCGGCCTCGATGTAGTCCTTGGCCCGAAGGACCATCGCCTCGTAGGCTTGCGGCGTCATGATCGCGGTTTTGGTCGGCTCCGGAAGATCTGTGGCTACAGGCGCAAGTGGTGCCGGAGCGGCAAGTCGGCGCAGTGCCTCGTCGATCCGCTCGACCGCGCGAGTGATGGTCTGCTCGGCACCATCGCCGCCGGACCAGACCGGGGCGACGCAGAAAAGCTCGTCGGAGAGGCGGTCGAAGATCAGGATCAGCGATGGGCGGACGAACAGCATGTCGGGCAGTTCGAGTGGGCTCTGCGGTGCGCGCGGCAGCTTCTCGACCAGTCCGATGGTCTCGTAGCCGAAATAGCCGACGAGGCAGGCGAGGGCTTTGGGCAGTGCTTCCGGAACGTCGCAGCGGCAGCTTTCAACCAGAGCTCGCAGTTCAGTCAGGCTGTCGCCTGCGAGCGGGGAGAAGGCCTCGCGGTCAGCCTGCCAGCCACGATTGATCTCGCAGGCCTGGCCGCTGGCGCGGAACACCAGATCGGGGTCGAGGCCGAGCAGGCTGTAGCGCCCGCGCGTCTCGCCGCCTTCCACCGATTCGAGCAGGAAATCGCCGCGCCCGTCCTCGATCAGCTTGAGCGCTGTGCTGACGGGTGTCTCGGTATCGGCGACCAGCTTGCGCCAGACCAGCGCGGGCTTGCCCTGCGCAAGCTGGTCCATCACCTGCTGACGATCGCATTCGCGCTCCATCGCTGCCCCCTGCATCCGCTCAGTTGGCCTGCGCGGTGCCGGCGAGCTGGTCGCGGACGGACTTGATGGCGTCGTCCTTGCGCTTCACGCCCACGTCCTTGCGCATTGCGGCGCCAAGAGCGGAGGCATAGCTCTGACCCAGCTGCTGGCCGAGTTCGGTCTGCGCGCGGCGGATCATGTCGTCCGAATCGATCTGGGCGGGCACGATGTCCTTGAGCTGGACCACGAACCAGCCACGCTCCCCGGCGGCCGACTGCACCTTCACCGTGCCCTTGGCCATGTGGAACATCAGCGAGACGGGCGGCGGCACCTGACGGCCGGACTGCAGCGCGGCGGCAAGCGTCGGGCGCGACATCGAGACCTGCTGCGGCGGAGGCAGCTTCTTGCCCGAAGCGGCCATGACCTGCTCGATCGACTGACCCTTGCGCAGATCGGCCTGCATCTTGAGCGCCACCGCCTTGGCGGCCTTGGCACCTGCATCGACCGACCACGCGAGCTTCACGTCGTCCTTGATCTGGGCGAGCGGGGCAGGGGCGGATGCCTGGATGTCGGTCACGTCGTAGATCACGAAGGACTTGCCCTTCTCGACCTCGGCGACCTGAGGCTGCTCCTGATCCATGCCGAAAGCGGTGGCGAGGATCGGGCGAAGCTCAGCCGAGATCGTCTCTCCGGGCTTGAGATAGACCCCGCCGTCAGCGGTCAGCGGCTGCGTCTGCTGGACTTCGACGCCCAGCGACTTCGCCACTTCGTTGAGGTTCGATCCACCCGAGAACTGGCTGTCGATCTTGCCGAGGGCGTCGCTGAAGGCCTTGCGGGTCTTCTCCGTGGCGATCTGCGCCGTCAGTTCAGCCTTGACCTCGGAGAGCGTCTTGGCGGGCGTCTTCTGTTCCTCGTCGACGCGGATGACGTGCCAGCCGAGCACGCTCTTTTGCGGAGCTGCAAGCTTGCCCACGGGCGCGGCGAACACCGCCTGCGCCACGGAGGGCGAGAACTGGCCGGACAGCTCTTCACGGCTGAAGCCCTCGAGCTTGGCGGCGGAAAGGCCCTTTTCCTGCGCAGCGGTTTCGAGCGATTTGCCCTTCTCCACTTCCGCGATCACCGCCTTGGCGGCAGCTTCGGTCGGAACGATCAACTGCGTGATGCGGCGATTGTCCTTGGCTGCATAGGCGGCCTTGTTCGCTTCGAAACGCGCGGCGATTTCGGCGTCGGTCGGTGCCGCGGCGGCGGGAACCTTGTCCTCGCCAACGATCGCATAACGCAGGGTACGTCGCTCGGGGCGGACGAACTGGCCGGTGTGGTCTTTGTAGAAAGTCGCGAGTTCGGCGTCGGTCGGCTGCTTGGCTGGCGCGAACAGCAGCGAGGGCAGGGCGATCACAGTGCCGCTGCGCGTCTCGCTCAGCAACGAGGCATAGCGCTTGGCGGCATACTGGGACATCACCGAGCCGATCTGTGCGGGAACGACGAGTTCCTGCGCGACCATGTTCTTACGCACGTCATCGCGCACGGCTTGTTCGGAAAGCTGCTGCTGGGCGAGGGCCTGACGGAAAACATTCTGGTCGAACTTGCCGTCCACGCCCTGGAAAGCCGGAATTTGGGTCAGTTCGCTATCGACGAGCCGGTCGCTCACGACCACGCCGTTCTTGGTGCCGTAGGCGTAGAACGTGGCGCCATCGATCAGGCTGTCCAGTACCTGCTCCAGACCGCCTTCGGCGATCAACTGCTTCATCGTCGCGGTCGGGGTCTGCTGCTTGACGCGCTCCAGAGCGCGCTTTGCGCTCTGGTCGAGTTGCTCAGCGGTGATCTTCTCCTTGCCGACGGTGACGATGGCGCTGCCCGGACCGGCGGTGCCGGAACCGGTGAGACCCGCGATGTCGCCGCTGGCGAAGGCGAGGGCGATGAGCCCGAGAACCGCCAGGCCGATGAAAGCACCGACCTTGGACTTGAGAAACGAACGGAAGAAATTGAGCATGGACCGTGCCGATCAGCGATTATCTGCGCGAAACCTGCGGCTTCGCCTCTAAACGCGGCAGGCTTTAGGGTGCCTTCGCCTATCCTGCAATGCCACTTGCGCAAGGCCGGGGCAAAAGCCGATCGCGTGGCAATACTGCGACGGTCACGGCATAAAGAGCGACGAAGACAGGGCAGTAATTTTGACAAGGCGTGCTTGGGTGCCCTAGCTGCCCGCGACAGCAATGACCTGATTCCCGGTTCCGCGGCAACGGCATTACCGGAAATCTGCGAGGGAACCCGCGGGGGAGTTCCCGAAGGTTCGCCGAGATCGGATCAAGGGGGGCGAAATGGCCGGACTACCTTACATCGTCGGAAACTGGAAAATGAACGGCACGCGCGCCATGCTCAACGAAGCGCGCGCCATCGATCGGGCAGCCGCCCGGTTTCCCAAGGTGCAGGTGGCCTTGGCCCCTCCCTCGACCCTGCTCTACCGGATGCGCGACACGGTGGAACTCATCGGTGTCGGCGGACAGGATTGCCATGCCAAGGACAATGGCGCCTACACCGGCGAAGTCTGCGCGGGGATGCTCAAGGACGCCGGGGCGGACTTCACCATCGTCGGCCATTCCGAGCGTCGTGAGTATCAGTCCGAAACCGATGCGGAAGTAAAGGCCAAGGCGGAAGCTGCGCTTTCAGCGGGCCTCTCCGTGATCCTGTGTGTCGGCGAAACAGAAGCGCAGCGTGACGCAGGCGATGCGGAAGGCGTGGTCACCGCGCAGGTCGAAGGCTCGTGCCCGAGCACTGAAGGCGCTCCTGAGCGGCTCTCGATCGCTTACGAACCGGTATGGGCGATTGGCACTGGCCGAGTGCCGTCGGTCGATGACGTCGCCGCGATGCACAAGGCGATTCGCGCAAAGCTCGTTGCGATCTATGGCGATGCCGGTTCCGATGTGCGCATTCTCTACGGCGGTTCGGTGAAGGCCGAAAACGCGGCCGAACTGCTTGCCGTGCCCGAAGTGGGTGGTGCGCTGGTCGGCGGTGCGAGCCTGACGGCGGAGAGCTTCCTGGCTATCGTCGGCGCGGCCGCATCGCTAGCCGAAGTAGGCTGAATTTCGCGCGTCGGCAGTCTTGTCGGCGCAGCAATAAAGTTGCCGGGTTGCGCGCTCGCCTGCGAGCGCCTATCTGCGCGGCGAACGATGCGGGGTATGTCCCCGCGATAAGGCTGAGACGAAGATGTTCCTTTTCCTGACCGTGGTCCAGGCGCTGGTGGCCGCCATGCTCGTTGGCGTGATCCTGGTGCAGAAGTCCGAAGGCGGCGGCCTAGGCGTGGGCGGCAGCCCTTCGGGGCTGATGTCGGCGCGCGGTGCGGCCAACTTCCTGACCCGTGCGACTGCGGTGCTGGCAAGCGTCTTCGTGATCCTGAGCATTGGCCTTGCAGCGCTGGCGGTCAACGAAACCTCCGGCCGCGATATCGATACTTCGCTTGAGCGCAACGTGGCTCCGGCCGCTCCGGCTCAGCCCGTGGATCCGCTCGGCGGCGCTGCCAATCCGGCTGCTCCGGCCCCCGCGTCGCAGGGCGCTCCCGCCGGCGACTCGGTCCCGGCCGATCCTCTTTCGGGTGCTGCCAAGCAGTAACCCCGGCAAGCGTCTTCGGACGCTTCACCGTAACCGGAATGCCGTCTGGCGTTGTCAGACGGCATTTCCATGTGTTTGACCTGTGGAATGAGGCTCCGGGCGCTTGCCTGAGGGCCCCCATGCAATTTAAGGCCCGACTCCCATGGCGCGGCATATTTTCATCACCGGCGGCGTGGTCTCCTCGCTGGGCAAGGGTCTCATGGCGGCGAGCCTCGCGGCTCTCCTGCAGGCACGCGGATACAAGGTCCGCATCCGCAAGTTCGATCCCTATCTGAACGTCGATCCCGGCACGATGAGCCCTTACCAGCATGGTGAGGTTTTCGTGACCGACGATGGCGCGGAAACGGACCTCGACCTCGGCCACTATGAACGCTTCACCGGCGTGTCGGGCCGCAAGGCGGACAACATCACTTCGGGCCGCATCTACCAGGATATCATCGCCAAGGAGCGCCGCGGCGACTATCTCGGCGCCACCGTTCAGGTGATCCCGCATGTCACCGACGCGATCAAGGACTTCGCGCTGACGGAAACCGAAGACCTCGATTTCGTCCTGTGCGAGATCGGCGGCACCGTCGGCGACATCGAAGGCCTGCCCTTCGTCGAGGCGATGCGCCAGCTGCGTAACGAGCTTGGCCGCGAAAAGACGTGCTTCGTACACGTTACGCTGGTTCCCTACATCGCCGCTGCGGGCGAACTGAAGACTAAGCCGACGCAGCACTCGGTGCGCGAACTCACCGGTCTTGGCATTCAGCCCGATATCCTTCTGTGCCGCGCCGACCGCGAACTGCCTGAGAGCGAGCGCCGCAAGATCGCGCTGTTCTGCAACGTGCGCCCGCAGGCGGTGATCCAGGCGCTCGACGCACCGAACATCTACGCCGTGCCGCTGCAGTATCACCGTGAGGGCCTCGACGCTGAAGTCCTCCATCACTTCGGCATGCTCGAATCGGCCAAAACGCCCGAGCTATCGCGCTGGGACGACATTACCGACCGTTACCAGAACCCCGAGGGCGAAGTGACCATCGGCGTCGTCGGCAAGTATGTCGGCCTGCAGGACGCCTACAAGTCGCTGAACGAGGCGCTCGTTCACGGCGGTATGGCCAACCGGGTCAAGGTCAACGTGCGCTGGATCGACGCCGAGGTCTTCGAGAAGGAAGACTCCGAGATCGCCGCTGCATTGGAGCCCATGCACGGCATTCTCGTCCCTGGCGGCTTCGGCGAGCGTGGCACCGAAGGCAAGATCGCTTCCGTTCGCTTCGCCCGCGAACGCAACGTGCCGTTCTTCGGCATCTGTCTCGGCATGCAGATGGCCTGCATCGAAGGTGCCCGCGCGGCCGGCATCGAGAAGGCCAGCTCCACCGAGTTCGGTCCCACCGAGGAACCGGTCGTCGGCATCATTACTGAGTGGATGACCGAGGACGGCCTCCAGACCCGCGCCGAAGGCGGCGATCTTGGCGGCACGATGCGTCTCGGGGCCTATCCGGCCGCTCTTTCGCCCAACAGCCACGTAGCGGCACTCTACAATGCTACCGAGATCAGCGAGCGCCACCGTCACCGTTACGAAGTCAACGGCTCGTATCGTGATGCGCTCGAAGGGAACGGCCTGATCTTCTCGGGCATGTCGCCTGACGGTCTGCTGCCAGAAATCGTCGAGCGTCCGGATCATCCGTGGTTCGTCGGCGTGCAGTTCCATCCGGAACTTAAGTCGCGTCCGTTCGAGCCGCATCCGCTGTTCTCCGGCTTCATCGCTGCAGCCTTGCGCCAGGCACGTCTGGTCTAAGGATAGATCCAGTTCCGGGCTTGCTGCGGCGCAACAAGTCCAGAACGGAGCAGTCTCTGCTGGTTACTTTTACATGATAACGGGCATCTCTGTGACCAGCGAAGTGCTGGCGCGGAGGTCCGGATGTCGACGATTGTTCTCGAATTCAACGAACTGTCGCCGACACTACTCGACCGCTTCATAGCGGCCGGGCATCTCCCCAATTTCAAACGCTTGCGCAACAGTGCGCTCGTTGCCGTCACTGATGCAGAGGAGGCGGCACCCAATCTGGAGCCTTGGATCCAGTGGGTTACTGCGCATACTGGCTTGTCTTATGCCGAGCATGGCTGCTTCAAGCTCAACGATGGCGCCGCATTGAGCGCACCTCGCATATGGGATCTGGTAAGCCGGAGCGGGCGCACGAACTGGATTTGCGGCAGCATGAACGCTGCTGTCCAAGCCGGATTTCTCGGACATTTCCTGCCGGACCCATGGGCGACGGAGCCTGTCTCGCTCCCTGATGGTCATTTCGAGCCCTATACGCATCTGGTCCGCAGCTACGTGCAGGAGCATAGCGCGCAGCCGGATGTCTCGCCCCTCGATTTTGCCCGGTTTGGCCGTTTCATGCTCACGCATGGGCTGTCGGCGCAATCGGTGTTGGCCGCGATCGCGCAACTTGTGCAGGAACGTGCGGACAACGTGAAATGGCGCAGGGCCATGATCCTCGATCGACTGCAATGGGATCTGTTTCGTTCCATTTATCGCAATGAAAAGCCGCACTTTTCGACGTTCTTCATTAACAGCACCGCCCATTTCCAGCATTTCCACTGGCGCGAATTCGAACCCGAACTGTTCGGGATACAGCCTTCGGAGCAGGATTTTCGCGAGCATCGAGACACGGTGCTGGAAGGCTATCGCAACATGGATCGCTTGGTCGGCCAAGCGCTGGCCATGACAGGAGGAGATGACAATCTCGTTCTCCTGACGGCGCTCAGCCAGCAGCCGATGCTGACGCATGAAGAAGATGGGGGCAGGCAGATTTTCCGCCATCGCGACATCGCGCGGCTCATGGCTTTTGCCGGAGTGGCGCCAGGCTGGCGTTACGCGCCTGTGATGTCGCAGCAGTTCCTGCTCCATTTCGAGAGTGAACAGGCCGCTATAACCGCAGCCGAACGTATCGAAGCCCTGCGTCTTTCTGATGGTCGGCAGCCGATGTGGGCGCGGCGGGAAGGCTTGTCTCTCGACGCCGGATGCATGGTCGAACAGTACCCCGCCAAAGAAATCGTCGTATTGTCTTTGGCGGCCAACGAAGCTGTCGGCTTCTTCGACCTGTTCTATCCTCTTGAAGCGCTACGCAGCGGCAAACATCATCCTGATGGGGCTTTCTGGATCAAGGGACCGGGAATCCAGCCACGCCGTCTCGCTGACCGCGTATCGCTTCGAACGGTCGCGCCGACTTTGGCGGAACTCACGGGAGTCGAAGGTCAGTTTTCAATGCGGTCTATCCTTGTCTCCATGCCAATGGAAATCGCAGCCTGACGCTCATTCTGCTGTTGCAGTGCAGCAGATTTAGCTTTCCGGCGAATGGCGCCCCGATATAGTCTGCCGCATCGTCCGAGAGGCGATGCGGCAGAGGGCAAGATCGAAAATGCAGCCAAACTCTATCGTCGATTTCATCCACGGTATGCCCAAGGCCGAACTTCATGTTCACCTCGAAGGAACGCTGGAAGCGGAACTCAAGTTCGAACTGGCTGCGCGCAATAACGTCGATCTGCCTTATGTCGATGTCGAGTCTATGCGGGCCAGCTATGTCTTCCATGACCTCCCGAGCTTTCTCACGATCTTCTATGAAGGCAGCTTTGTATTGCATCATGAAGAGGATTTCCGCGATCTGGTCTACGCCTATCTGCGCAAGGTCGCGTCCCAGAATGTCATCTACGCAGAGATGTTCTTCGACCCTCAGCAGCACACTGATCGCGGCGTTTCGTTTTCGACGATGATCGAGGGGCTGACGCGTGGCCGCATCGAGGCTGAACGTGATTTCGGCATCCGCTCGCAACTCATCATGTGCTTTGTACGGGAGCGTAGCGCTGAAAGCGCAATGGCGGTGTTCGAAATGGCATTGCCGTATCGCCACCTGATCGTTGGCCTCGGGCTGGATTCAGACGAGTTGGACAACCCACCGACCAAGTTCGCGGAGATTTTCCGTCGCGGACGCGAGGCGGGCTTTCGGCTCACGATGCATTGCGATGTCGATCAGAAGAATACGCACGAGCATATCCGGCAGGCGATCGAGGACATCGGCGTCGAGCGGATCGACCATGGCGCGAACCTGCTCGATCGTCCTGAACTCATCGAGATGGCGCGGGAGCGCGGGCTGTTCTTTACCGTCTGCCCTTATGCCAATGAGATGATGCGACCCGGTGAAAATCAGTCGATCGCGCGCGGAATGCTGGACCTCGGATTGAAGCTGACGCTCAACTCCGACGATCCCGCCTACATGGAAGGCAATTACATCAATGAGAACATGCTGATGGTGCATGATCTTGCCGGGTTCGGACCTGATGACTTCATCACCGTTACCCGCAATGCGTTCGACGCGGCCTGGATTGACGATGAACTCCGGCAGGAATTGCACCGTAAGCTCGATGCTTACGCAATGGCGAGCGTCTAGCTGATAAGCATGAGGTAAGTCGACACCGTGACGATCGACATGACGGTGGAGATCAGGATGACTCGCGCCGTAACTCCGGCCTCTCGCCCGTAGAATTCGGCAAGCATGAATGGTCCGGTGCCGGTAGGCAGCATGGCCAGGATCACCGCAGCATGTCGAACTGGGGCTTCGAGCGGAAACACCCACATCGCCAGCAGCCACGCCATGGCCGGATGCACCATAAGTTTCACAGCGACTAGCGCGGTGGTCAGCAGTCCTGCGCCTGGCGCTGCTTTACGTGGCTCTGCGAGGAAGAGGCCGAGGCCGACCAGCGCGGCGGGCGAAGCTGCGCCACCCAGCAGTTTCAGAAAGACTTCGACGGGCTGCGGTACTGCGAGGCCGGTTGTCGGAAAGAACGTCGCCAGCACTGGCGCGACGATCAGCGGGTTGGTGGCGAGTGACTTGCTGACTTTGGCTGCGACCTTGAGTGGATGACTGCCTGCATGCAGTCGGATCTCGATGAGAACGATCGCCCCGGCAAAGAGCACGCAGGCTACGATGATCGTCGAGATCAGCGTCAAGGTGTTGCTCCAGGAGCCAAGTGCTCCCAACAGGAGAGGGAAGCCCAGAAAACCGGTGTTCGGATAGGCGGCCGCAAGGCCGAGTACGGGGCCATCCGCGCTAAAGCCGCTACGCCGAATATGCAGCAGCACCGTCAGCGCGAAGATCGCCATCGTGCTCAGCGTGAAGACCGCCACGAAGTGCGGCTGCCACAGTTCATGCCAGTTCGACTTCGCCACGATGTCGAACAGCAGCGCGGGCAGGGCGAGGTAGACGACGAACCGGTTGAGTTCGCTGGTGGCCTGCGCGCCCATCACACCGATACGCCGCACCAGCCACCCGGCGAAGATCAGTGAGAAGACGGGCAGTACGATTCCGAGGATCGCGGTCATGGGTGATCGGTCCGAGGCATGGCCTGCGGGCTAACGATCAACCCTTTCTGGCGCGAGGCTTATTCCGGCCAGGCGCGTGCGATCTGCGCAAGTCGACATGCAAAAGGAGGCGGCCCGAGATCCGGACCACCTCCATAGGGTTCGACTGGATTTGCGGAAAGGGACGGGAACCGCAAATACCTGTCGCGCCGGACTTTATGCGGCTGCGGTGTTGCCTTCGCCGCCATCAACGACCGTCAGGGTATTGCCACCGATGGCGACCTTCTTCGGCTTCATCGCTTCAGGAACCTCGCGGACGAGATCGATAATGAGCAGACCGTCTGCAAGGTCGGCACTATCTACGCGCACGTAGTCGGCGAGTTCGAACCGGCGCTCGAATCCGCGCTGGGCGATGCCGACATGCAGCATCTCGCCTTCGGCGCTTTCCTCGGGCTTGCTGCCCTTGACGACCAGCAGATTGGCCTGCGCTGTGATGTCGATGTCTGCCGGCTTGAAACCCGCAACTGCCAGCGTGATGCGATAGGCATCCTGACCGCGCCGTTCGATGTTGAAGGGGGGGTATTTGTCGCCCGAATTAACGCGCGCCTGATTCTCGATCATGTCGAAAAGGCGGTCGAAGCCGACCATGGTGCGGCGATAGGGCGAGAAATCGATACGGTTCATGACAAAAATCCTCCTATGAGCAATCTTCGTTCTTCATGAGGCCCGGAAATCCGGCGCCTCGTCGGAAAAGCCATGCCCATGGCGGGCCATGACTTGCGTACCTAGATATGATAGCCGACCGGCCTTTCAAGGGTCGCTTAAACTGGAGTTTGGCATGAGCCAGCCGAAGATCGAGATCTACACCAAGTGGGGTTGCCCCTACTGCGTTGCCGCCAAGTCGCTGCTCGACAAGAAGGGCGTCGCTTACGAGGAATACGACCTGACCATGGGCGGTCCCAAGCGCACCGAAATGCTGGAACGGGTGCCGGGCGCGAGCACGGTTCCGCAGATCCTCATTGACGACAAGGCCTATGGCGGCTTCGACGACATCAACGCGCTCGACCGCGACGGCAAGCTCGACCCCGTTCTCGGTCTCTGATCGCATGGTGCGTGCAGCGCTGTTCCAGATGACTACGGGCATCGACCCGCAGGCCAATGCGGCTGCGATCGTCGATGCGATCGAGCAGGCACGAGCAGGTGGAGCGGCCATGCTGTTCACGCCTGAAATGTCGGGCCTGCTGGACCGGAAGCGTGACCGCGCGCGCGAAGCGATCACGACCGAGACGGACGACATCGTTCTTGCGGCGGTGCGAGAGGCCGCGAGGCGCGAGGGAATTTGGGTCCACATCGGATCGCTCGCCATCGCGCGCGAAGACGGCAAGTGGGCCAACCGCGCGTTCGTGATCGACGGCAGCGGTGACATCCGGGCTCGATACGACAAGATTCACATGTTCGACGTGGATCTCGCTTCGGGCGAGTCGTGGCGGGAGTCGAACGCCTATACGCCGGGCGATGATGTCGTGACGGTAGAGACGCCGCTCGGGCGTCTGGGGCTTGCGATCTGTTATGACGTTCGCTTCCCGGCGCTGTTCGAAGCTCTGGGGCTGGCCCGCTGCGACGTGATCGCCGTGCCTGCTGCCTTCACCGTTCCTACGGGGCAGGCGCACTGGCATCTCATGCAGCGCGCCCGTGCCGTGGAGGCCAGCGCCTATATCCTGTCCGCCGCGCAGGTTGGGAGCCATGAGGACGGGCGTGAGACTTACGGGCACTCTCTGGCCGTCGATCCCTGGGGCGAGGTGTTGCTCGACATGAAAGGGGCCGACGACGGTGGTGCGGCAGGCGTGGCGTTCGTGGATATCGATCACGAACGCATCGCGCAGGTCCGTGCGCAGTTGCCGAGCCTTGCCAATCGCCGCGCTATCGCCAAGTAGCTGCCCGATGATCGTCTACGACCTTGAATGCCGCGCCGGAGCACATCGATTCGAAGGCTGGTTCAAGTCTTCCGATGACTATGCTCGCCAGCAGGAACGGGCGCTGCTTGCGTGCCCTCATTGTGGCTCGACGGCGATCGACAAGGCCATTCAGGCTCCACGGCTTGCACGCAAGGGCAACCAGATGCCGCAAGCCGCTCCGACAGGGCGCGACAAGGCATCGGTGGCGGCAAAAAGCGATACGGCGGCGGTTGCAGGTGTACCACTGCCTCCGCAGGCTGCGGAACTGATGCAGGCGCTCGCCACGATGCAAGCCGAGGCGCTCAGGTCATCGCGCTACGTGGGCGAAAGTTTCGTCAAGGATGCGCGCGCCATGCACTATGGTGAGCAAGAGGCCGAGACCATCCACGGACAAGCGACCGTCGCAGAGGCGAAGGAATTGCTGGAGGAAGGCATCGGGCTCATGCCGTTGCCATTTCCGGTTGTTTCCCCGGAACAGGCGAACTGATTGCAAAGCTGTTTTGCAGCGGCTAGGACGCCCCTGCGTGCGCCCGTAGCTCAGCCGGATAGAGCACCAGATTCCTAATCTGGGGGCCATGGGTTCGAATCCCGTCGGGCGCACCACTTTCCAGCAGATATGAAAACGGCGGCCGCTCCTTTCAGGGAGCGACCGCCGCCGTATTTCAGCCTTTGGCTATCGATATCAGGCAGTCGCATCCAGCGATGCGCTGTCGATGACGAAGCGGTAGCGGACGCCGCTGCGCTCCATGCGGCCGTAAGCCTCGTCGATCTGCTGGATGTCGATCATCTCGATGTCCGAGACGATCCCGTGCTCCGCGCAGAAATCGAGCATTTCCTGCGTTTCCGCGATGCCGCCGATCAGAGAGCCCGCAATCGTCTTGCGTCCGAATATCATGCTGCCGATGTTCGGGCTCGGATGCGGATGCTCGGGCACGCCCAGCATCACCAGCGCGCCGTCGCGCTTGAGCAGGTTGACGTAGGCGTCGAGGTCATGGCTGGCGGCCACGGTGTCGATGATGAGATCGAAGGTTCCGTTATGCGCAGCCATTTCCTCGGGCTCGCGGCTGACGACGGTGCTGTCCGCACCGAGGTCGATAGCGTCCTGCCGCTTGGCAGGGGTCGAGGTGAAGGCGACGACCTGCGCACCCATGGCGTGCGCGATCTTGATGGCCATGTGGCCGAGGCCCCCGATGCCGACGACGCCGACCTTCTTGCCCGGACCGGCGTTCCAGTGACGCAGCGGGGAATAGGTCGTGATGCCTGCGCAGAGGAGCGGAGCGACAGCGGCGAGTTGCTCAGGCGCGTGGCGGATCGAAAGGACGAAATGTTCGTCGACGGTGATGGCGCGCGAATAGCCGCCAAGCGTGTGGCCGGGAGCATCGGCAGTCGGCGCGTTGTAGGTGCCGGTGAAGCCGTTTTCGCAGTACTGCTCGAGGTCGTCATGGCACGATCCGCAATGTTGGCAGCTATCGACCATGCAGCCGACGCCGACGGTATCGCCGATCTTGAAGCGGGTCACTTCGGCGCCGACGCTGGTTACGGTGCCGACGATCTCATGACCCGGAACGCAGGGGAAGACGGTGCCACCCCACTCGCTACGGACGGTGTGGAGGTCGGAGTGGCAGACGCCGCAATAGGCGATCTCGATGGCGACGTCGCGCGGGCCGGTTTCGCGGCGCTCGATGGTGATGGCTTCGAGCGGCCGGTCGGCGGAATGGGCGCCGTAGGCTTTGACTTGCATGGTCGTTCCTTGCTGTTCGGATGAAGCAGGTGTGATCAGCTGCCGGGCCCCGTCCCGACGTGCTGCGCTTGCGAGATAGGCTTTTCGCCATCGCAAGATGAGAGGGCCGACGCTTCATGCAGCGATGAGCCTTGTTCACGATGCCGTTGCGCACCGTCTCGCCTGCCGACAGGATGCCGGTTCCGGTGATCCTCGATTCTTCCGGACAACGACATTCCAAGGGGCTTCAACGCGATGCGCTATTCGATACCGGTTCTTCTTTCGCTCGGAGCCAGCCTGCTTGCCCCCATGGCGCAGGCGAAGGCGTATCCGGAAGCGGAAGCCCAGGTGCTCGATCTGTCGAAGAAGGCTATCGCGCTGCGTTCGGTGCGCGGGCCGGGGAACAAGACCGGTGAAGTGGCTTCGCTGTTCCGTGACGCGCTGGTCAAGGCGGGCTGGGACGCGAAGGACATCGAGATCGTGCCTCTCGACGACACCGCCTATCTCATCGCGACATGGAAGGGCAGCGACCCTTCGCTCAAGCCGCTCGTTATTTCCGCGCATATGGACGTGGTGGAGGCCAAGCCGCAGGACTGGCAACGCGATCCGTTCACGCCCGTCGTCGAGAACGGCTATCTTTACGGTCGCGGCGCGAGCGACACCAAGTTCGAGGCCGCGCTGGCCCTGTCCTCGATGATCGAACTGCGCCGGGAGGGTTTCAAGCCAAAACGCAGCATCGTCATTGCCTATTCGGGCGACGAGGAAACCACCATGGACACCTCCAAGGTGATCGCGGAGCGCCTGAAAAACGCAGAACTGGTATTGAACGTGGACGGTTCCTCCGGTTCGCTCTCCGAGGAGACCGGCAAGCCGCTCTACTGGAGCTGGCAGGGGGCTGAAAAGACCTACGTCGATTACACCGTGACCGTGACCAATGCTGGCGGGCACAGCTCTGCGCCGCGGCCGGACAATGCCATCGTGCAGCTTTCCGAAGCCATGGCACGGATCGGCGCCTATCATTTCAAGCCCGAACTCAACGACGTGACGCGGCAGTACTGGACCGGGGCTTCCAAGATCGAGCCCGACCCGAAGCTGGCGGCGGCGATGAAGGCCTTCGTCGCCAACCCTGACGATCCCGCTGCGCTTGCTGTTCTGCGTGCCAATCCGGCGACTGTGGGGCGTGTCTCGACTACCTGCGTGCCGACCATGATCTCCGGCGGTCACGCGCAGAACGCACTGCCGCAGAGCGCGACCGCGAATATCAACTGTCGCATCTTTCCGGGGCACACGCGCGCTGAGATCATGGCGGAACTAGAAAAGATTGCCGCCATGCCTGCGGCCAAGTTCGCGGATGTCACTGGTGACGATTCTGTCGAGGCACCCGCGTCACCGGTTCGTCCCGATTTCGTGGCGGCGGTGGGCAGGGCGGTCAAGGCCGCCTGGGGACCGGTGCCGATCATCCCCTCGCAGTCGTCAGGCGCGTCGGACTCGATGTGGTATCGTGCGCTGGGCGTGCCGAGCTACGGCGCTAGCGCATCGATGATAAAGGACTCCGACGAGTTCGCGCATGGTCTCAACGAGCGCATCGCTCTTCTGAACATCGCACCAGGCGTGGTCTACTACACCACGTTGCTCAAGGATCTGGCGGCGAAGTGAGAGGGGCTACGATCGCGGCGGCGCTTGTCCTCGCAGGTGTCGCCATCCCGGCATCGGCCTCTTCGGTCTATGTGCGGACGGGGGCGCTTGTCGATGTCGCCAGTGGCACTGCGAAGGCCGGACAATGCGTGCTCGTCGAGGGCGAGCGTGTGGTTCGGGTCGAGGCATGTGGAGCGCCACCCGCAGGAGCGGAGGTCGTCGACTGGTCACCCTATACGGTGCTGCCCGGACTGATCGACCTGCATACGCATCTCGCCGATGTGGGCGAAAGCGCCGATGTGTCGGCACCGATCAAGACATCCCCCCAGGCAACCGCTCTTATCGGCGCGTTTCATGCGCGGCAGACGCTCGATGCGGGTTTCACGACCGTGCGCGATGTGGGGACGTATCGGGGGCTGACCGACGTCGCTCTGCGGGATGCCATCGCGCAGGGGCTTGTGCCGGGACCGCGCATGTTCGTGGCGGGAGCTTACATCACGGCGCCCGGCGGTGGTGGCGAAGTCAACGGCGTCATGCCGAACGATCAATTGCCGCCCGACATGCGTCTCGGCGTCGTTTGCAATGCAGGCGAAGCGCGGGAGAAGACCGAATACCTGTTCGATCATGGTGCCGATTTCATCAAGATGATCGCCACCGGCGCCGTCCTCGCCATCGGTACGGAACCGGGCAAGGTCGAATTGTCCGACGACGAGATGCGCGCCGTCGTCGAGGTGGCGACGGCGCATGGCTCTTACGCCACTGCACATGCGCATGGGGCGGAGGGGATCAAGGCCGCCATTCGCGCGGGAGTTCGCAGCATCGAACATGCCAGCCTGATCGATGACGAAGGGCTCGCCATGGCCAGGAAGGCGGGCGTCTGGCTCGTCATGGACATCTACGATGGCGACTGGATTAACGAGCAGGGCACGCGCGAGGGCTGGCCGGAGGAGTATCTCCGCAAGAACCGCGAGACCACGCAGGAACAGCGCGATGCTTTCGCCAAGGCCGTGAAGATGGGCGTCAGGCTGGGTTTCGGAACCGATGCAGGCGTCTATCCGCACGGTCTGAACGCGCGGCAGTTCGCTTACATGGTCCGCTACGGGATGACGCCTGCGCGGGCGATCCGCTCGGCGACGCTCGATGCGGCCACGCTCATCGGGCACGAAAAGGAACTGGGCTCGATCGCTCCGGGCAAGTTCGCGGACATGATCGCTGTCAAGGGCAACCCGCTTTCCGACGTGCGCGTGATCGAAAGCGTGGCGCACGTCATGAAGGGCGGCGTTGTCGCCAAGTGAGGAGCGAGAAGTTCAGCGGAACCGCTTGAACCGGCCCTTGTCGGCGATCACCTCATGCGCGCAGTTGTGGCCGGGCGCTCCGGTCACGCCGCCTCCGGGATGCGTGCCCGCGCCGCACATGTAGAGCCCCTTGATGGGGCCGCGATAGGCGCCGTGGCCCAGCACCGGCCGCGCCGACCACATCTGGTCGAGCGTCAGGTTGCCATGCATGATATCGCCGCCGACCAGTCCGAACTTGCGCTCCAGCCCCTTCGGGCTGAGCACCTGTCTCCCAAGGATCGAGGCGCGGAAGCCCGGCGCGTACTCTTCCACGGTATCGATGATGGTGTCGGCGGCCTTGCCTTCCTCCGCGTCCCAGTCACGTCCGTCGGGCAGCTCGGGTGCGAACTGCTGGCAGAACAGGCTGGCAACGTGTTGGCCGGGAGGGGCGAGGCTGTCGTCTATGGTCGAGGGGATCAGAATCTCGACGATGGGCTTCCTCGACCAGCCAAGCTGCTTGGCGTCGATGAAGGCGCGATCCATGTAGTCGAGCGTGGGCGCGATAATGATGCCGGACCGGTGATGCTCGCCCGGCTCGGGCAGGCAGGTGAAGCGCGGCAGTTCGGACAGCGCGACGTTCATGCGGAAGGTGCCGCTGCCTGCCTTGAAACCCTTTATCCGGCGAGCGAAGTCTGATGGAAGGTCGCTCGGGGCGATCATCCGATCGTAGAGCAGCTTAGGTCCGACGTTGGCGATGACTCGCGGTGCGGTGATCTCTTCACCGCTTTCGAGGCGAACGCCTGCGACCCTGCCACCGTCCGCCAAAACCTGCGCGACCGGCGCCTCAAGACTGATCTCGACCCCAAGATCGCGGCAGACCTTCGCCATTATCTGCGTGATCGCGCCCATGCCGCCGACCGAGTGGCCCCATGCGCCCTTCTTGCCGTTCACTTCGCCGAAGACGTGGTGCAGCAGCACATAGGCACTGCCCGGCGTATCGGGCGATGCGTAATTGCCGACTACCGCGTCGAACCCGAATGCGGCCTTGACCGCCTCGCTTTCGAACCAGCCGTCGAGGAGCCCGCGCGCGGATTTGGTGAAGAGGTCCAGCACGTCGCGCTGCGCCTCGATCGAGAGGCCCGCCAGCTTGCGGCCCTGCAATGCCGCATCGACGAGCGCACGCCAGCCGCCGCCAGCTTCGGGCGATGTCTTCAGCGCAAGATCGCGCAGCACCTCGGCCACGCCCTCAAGTGCGTCGTAGTATGCAGGCAGCACCGCCGCGTCGTGTTCGGAGCAACGGCGGAACTCGGCCTGTGTGCGCTCCATCCCGCCGCCGAGCTTGAGGTAACCGCCGTCCTCCTGCGGCAGGAAGTTGCTGATCGGCCGCTCGATCACGCGATAGCCATGGTCGGCCAGCCGCATGTCGGCGATCACCTTGGGTTGCAGCAGGCTCACGGTGTAGCTGGCGACCGAATTGCGGAATCCGGGGTGGAATTCCTCCGTCACCGCCGCGCCGCCCACGACATCGCGCCGTTCCAGAACTCGCACCTTGAGACCCGCGCGCGCGAGGTAGAAGGCGCAGGTCAGGCCATTGTGGCCGGCGCCGATGATGATGGCGTCGTACTTCGTGGTCATGCGTGTCGGCTCCAGCCGGGGGCGGGGGGGTGTTCGAGGCGCGCCGCAGGGATGACCTCGCGCATGCGCTTGCAGAAGTGGCGCAGACAGACCTCCTTGTTGGACAGCGGGCCGATCGAGAAGCTGCGCGAGGCCATGCCTGCCTGCACCCGGGTGATGAGTGCGGTGTCCTCGGCATTGACCTCGCGGTTGATGCGCCAGTTGAGATAGCGGGCCGCCTTCATTTCGCGACGGTCGTCGTCGAGGACGTAGCTGATCTCTCGGATCAGGCTCGTCGTGGGGCTGACGGGCAGCCACTGCATGAAGTCGACCTGATCGGGGTAGATGTCGAACGCAACGTTGGGCCAGAGCTTGAAGTAGAGCCAGTGGCGCTGCCTGTCGGCGGGCAAGTGCCGGACCGGAGGCAGCAGCTTCTGGTACATGCGCTCAGACCAGTTGCGGGACGGCGCATCCATCAGATCGCCCCACATGCGATCGACGTTCTCCTGCGCCTCGACACCGTAGCTGCGGCCGAACAGGCGGGTGAGGCCGGGGTGGGCGACGGGAATGTGCAAGCCGTCCGAATAGTTGTCGCCGATGTTCTTCCAGTTCACGTCGCGCGGACGCATGGTCACGCGGCCCAGCGCCTTGAGCTCCTCGAACCGATAGGGCGCGACCGTGGCTTCGTAGGGCGCCATCATCTGCGCCACCGATGGCCCGCCGTCGTCGACCAGCCGCACGAAGATGAAACCTTGCCACGTTTCGATCTGGACCGGAGCAAGTCCGTGTTGCGCCTTGTTGAAAGCCGGATAGCTGCCGCTGTCGGGAACTCCGGAGAGGCGCCCGTCAAGATCGTAGGTCCACGCGTGATACGGGCAAACGAGCTTCCTGGCGCAGCCGCTGCTGCCATCGACGATGCGCGAGCCGCGATGGCGGCAGACATTCGTGAAGGCGCGAAGCGTGCCGTCCGCATCGCGGATGACGACCACGCTTTCGCCGATGTAATCAAGCGTATGCCAGTCGCCTGGCTTGGGGACGTCGCTTTCGTGGCAGACCACCTGCCAACTGGGTGCGAAGATCCGCTCCCTCTCGACCTCGAAGAACTCGGCGTCGGAGTAGGTCCAGGCGGGCAGGCTCCAGCCTTCCAGCGGGTCGGTCATGGTGTGTTCGGCGGCCTGCGTTGCCATGGGTCGCTCCTTGCTATACGATCGTATAACAAGCTTATGGCCGACCATCAATCCTTCACGCGGGAACACCCGGACGAGCGCAGGCGCAGCCTTGTGGAAGCGACGGCGCGCTGCCTTGCGACGCACGGAGTGGCGGGGACTTCGGTGCGGGCGATCTGTGCGGAGGCAGGAGTATCGCCGGGCTTGCTGCGGCACTATTTCGGCGGCGTCAGCGACGCGATAGCGCAGGCTTATCGCTGGACGGGGGAGCGCGTCGAGCAGGCGCTGGCGCAGGCCGTGGCAGAGGCGGGCAGCGATCCACGCGCACGGCTTCTGGCCTATCTGTCGGCAAGTTTCCGACCTCCCATAGCCGATCCGCAACTCCTGGCGACCTGGCTGGCCTTCTGGAGCATGACGCCGGTCGATCAGGGCATCGGCGCGTTGCATGCAGAGATCTACGGGGAGTTTCGTGGTGGGATCGAGGGGTTGATCCTCGCATTGCGTCCCGACATGCAGGATGCCCGATTGCCCGCCGTCGCGCTGACAGCGCTGATCGACGGACTATGGCTGGAACTCAGTCTCGGCAAAGCGCCTTTCACGCCGGAAGAGGCGGAAGGGCTGGTGGGGAAGTGGCTCGACGCGTTGCTCTAGCGCTCGCGCCGGGTCCACAGCCAGATGGGCAGGCCGGCGGCCATGAGAATGAAGCTCATGCCACTCGGCCCGATGCCCGCTCCCCAGAGCATCCAGAGCGCATAGAGCCCACCGACGAGCGCGAACGGCCGACAGACCCGCAGCTTCCAGGCGGCAGCCGCGCAGGCGAGATAGAGCCACAGCGTCGCCGAGGTGGAAAGCAGCAGCAGATACTCGAACAGTTGCTGCATCGAGCGAGAACCGTTCATCGCCACGAAGGCCGTCGCGATCACGGTGGATACCAGCAGCGCGCGGCGAGGCGTGCCTTTGCCGTCGGTTCCGGCAAACCATCGCGGCAGCAGCCTGCGACTGGCCATGTCGCGCGACATTTCCGCCTCCAGCAAGGTCCATCCGTTGAGCGTGCCGATGCAGCTGACCACGGCGCAGACGGTCACCAGCACCGCCATGCTGCCGTCCCAGTATCGCGCGACGAAGGTGGCGAAGGGAGCGGGCGATGCGGCGGCTACGCTCATCGGCAGCAGCAGGCCTATCGCCGAGCACACCAGCAGGTAGAGCACCCCGGTCAGCGCCGTGCCCCAGAGCGTTGCGCGCGGGATGTTGATGGCGGGATCACGGACCCGGGCCGCGGCGATGCTGGCGGATTCGAAGCCGACCAGCGCCCAGAGCGTTAGTGCGGCCGCCGCGTTGATCGAGACGGGTGTGATCGGCACGGCATCGACTGGCGTCACCTCCGCTCCACCGTATAAGAGCAGCGCGGCGGAGATCACGATGACCATGAGGAGCGGCACGATCTTGATAGCGAGCGTGGCGATCTGGACGCCGCCCGCCGTCCGCACGCCGCGCAGGTTCACCAGCGCGATCAGCCAGACCAGCAGCAATGCGGCGAGAGCGGGCCGGAACGCTCCGGCGGCCAGCGCCGGAAAGATGTTCGAGAGATAGCTCACCGCGGCGACGGCGATGGTCGCGACGGTCGTCCAGATCGAGACGAGGTAAATCCAGCTTACGAAGAAACCCGCGACCACACCGAAAGCGGCGGATACGAACCCTGACGGCGTGCCGGCGTCTGGCAGGGCGGTGGTCAGCCGGGTGAAGACATAGGCGAGCACCATCGCACCTGCCGTCGTCACCACCCAGCCGATCACGGCGTTCCAGCCGTAGGGCGCTAGGCTTGCCGGCAGCAGGAAGACGCCCGAGCCGATCATGTTACCCATGACCAGCGCCATCGCCGCGATCAGCCCGAGGCGACCGTCTCCCTTGGGGCGGGCGCCCGTTTCAGACGCTCCAACCTCCTGATTATCTCCCGGTGCCAAGCGATCAGAAGTCCCTTCCGATCTTCAGGCCGATGACGCGTGGCCGGATCACGTAGTCGTAGAATACGCCGCCGGTCGTGCTCATGCCGTCGGGATCGCCGCAGGTCGTCTCCAGGCACTGGACCGAGCTGTTGATGACGCCGTTGGAGTCGAACAGATTGGTGGCGTAGAGGTCGATCCGCCAGACGTCGTTCTTCACGCCGATGCTGAAGTCCGCCGTCGTGTAGCCGCCGAACTGCCCCTTGATCGTATTTTCGGCGTCGCGAAGGTCGCTGCGGCGCTTGCCGATGTAGTTGACCGCGCCCTGAACATGGCCGGTCCAGCCGCCGACCGGGAATTCGTAGCGGGCGAGGGCGTTGCCCTTGAAGCGGGCGGTGATGGGCAGGTGCGTGCCGGCCCGGGCCAACAGCGAGTTCTCGTCCCCGGCAGGGCTGGGGATCGTGCAGTCGAAAGCCGTGTTGGCGTATTCGCAGAAGTCCTTCGTGATCTTCGCGTCGTTGTAGCTGCCCGATGCGTTCAGCGTCAGCCCGCCCTTGCGATAGCCCATGTCGAACTCGACGCCATAGATACGCGCCGCACCTGCGTTGCGGATCACGGTCAGGCCGTTTTCGCCGAGGAACGAGAGCTGGATGCTGCTCCAGTCCTCGCGGAACATGGCGTAGTTGAAGTGGAACGCGCCAATCTGGCTCTTCCAGCCGAATTCGTAGTTGTCGAGCGTGTCGGGCGCATAGGGCTGCCCGCCGCGCCGGTTAATGCCGCCGGGCCGGAATCCGCGCGACCATGTGGCGTAGACGAGCCAGTCCGGCGTCAGCTTGTAGGTCAGGTTGGCCTTGTAGATCGACCCGGTGTCGGAGGTCTTGCCCTGCAGGTTGGTACAGGGCGAATCCGAAACCACCGGCGCGCGGCCGTTGCATCCGGCAACGCCCGTTCCGTCGCGGATGAAGTTGCCCTCGTCGTCGTACTTGTCGCCCGAATAGCCCTCGGCATAGCCGAAGAAGCCCGCCAGCGAATTCTTGTACTTGTAGACGCGCAGGCCGCCCGTTGCGGTGAGCTTGTCGGTGATGTCGAAGCTCAATTCACCGAAGGCCGCATAGTCGCGGTCGACGCGCTTCTGACGGGTGTACCAGATGTCGCTGTCGGTGCCGGGCACGGTGATCGAATCCGCGATGCCGTCGATGATGTAGTTCTGCGTGATGTAGTGGACCTGCCGCTGTGCGAAGAGGCCCGCGATCAGCCGCACGCGGTTCTCCTGCGGCGAGCTGATGCGCAATTCGCCGAACTGGCGGCGGTACTTGTCGCGTCCCTGAATGTACTGGTTCGGGCTGACCAGATCGCCGTCGTTGTCGTAGAAGTAAGCCCCGTACCCGGCCAGCGCATCGTAGAAGTAGGCGTAATCCGAATAGTCGGATTCCGTGCGATCCTTGCGGTTCAGGATGCCGCCGGTCGCCACCAGATCCCAGTTGCTGATCTTGCCTTCGATCGTGAGGGCGGCCTGATACCACTCGTCCTTGCTGCTCTCTGGATTGTACTGAACGGTCTGCAGCTTCTTGTCGACCGCAGTGGAGCGTTCCTGCGCGAAGCTGCCGTTTACCTTCTGGACCTGGCCCATGAGGGTCGGCGTCACGGTCCAGTTGTCGTCAAGCTCGATGCCGAGCGCCAGGCGGGCGCCATACGTATCGACATCGTTGTAGTTCTTCTCGACGAACTCGTCGTTGTCCTGCGTGATGCCGGATGACGGATAGGTCCGGCTGCCCGGGATGTTGTCGATGTAGCCGCCGTCACGGCGATACCAGCCGACCACGCGCAGGGCGGAACGGTCGGACAGCTTGAAGTTCAGGAACCCCTGCGCGACCCCGCCGAAATCGCCGTGTGCGACCGAGTTCAGTTCCATGTCCGCAGCGCCGTAGGTACCCGAATAGTCCGGCTTGTTGGTCACGATCTTGATCGTGCCCGCCATCGAACTCGCGCCGTAGAGCGTACCCTGCGGCCCGGCCAACGCCTCCACCCGGGCGATGTCGTAGGCGTGGATGTCGAGCGCGCCCTGAATGGTCGTGATCGGCATTTCGTCGAGGTAGGTGCCGACGGTCGGTAGCGGGCCGGAGTGGTTGGCGTTCTCGCCCGAGGCGACGCCGCGGAAGTAGACCTGGCTGAAGCCCGGCTGGGTGGTCTGGATGGTTACCGAGGGGATGTTCTTGACCGCGTCCTGCAGTTCCTTGACCTGCAGGTCGCGCAGCTTCTCACCACCCAGCGCAGTGATGGCTATGGGCACGTCTTGGAGGTTCTCGGTGCGCTTCTGTGCGGTCACGAGGATGACGCCATCCTCTTCGCCTGCAGCGGGAGCACCCTGTGCGAACGCGGGTTGCGTCGCAGCAAGAGCGGAAGACCCAAGCAGCGCAATGACGGCGCTGCGACGACAACCCAAACGCGATGAATTCACCCGCATTCCCCTGTGCTTGCCTTGCACGGAAGCGGCCATAATTGATGAGCTTTGACAATAGGTCGGTTGTGGACGGGCGATTGTGCAGTGCGATGTATGACATTTTCGCCACAATCGCCGCTGTCCGAAGCCTTACCTCCGGGCGTAAGTTTCCGGAAGATCGCCAAGCGCCTGCTTGAGTGGGCTAAGCCATTCCTCGTAGGGCTGCCATTGATCCACGCCATCGCGGTTGATCGGACGGCGCACCTGCTCGCTGGAGGCGGTGCGGACGGCCCGGGTATTGCGATGGAATTCGAGGCAGGATTCCTCGAATTGCAGACCGAGCGCGGCCAACAGCTTTCGAACTTCCGTTTCGGGATCGTCCAGCAGATACTCATGGATGACCCGGTGAACACGGCCGGGCATCACGGTGTCGTAGTGGGTCATGGCCCGCACGTAATCCCGGTAATAGCGGCCGATATGGTTCAGGTCGTAGGAAAACGCCTGCCCCTTGGCGAAATGCTGCCGGAAGTTCGAAAAGCAGCAGTCGAGCGGATGGCGCCGCGCGTCGATGATCTTCGCGTTGGGCAATATCAGCGCGATCAGGCCGAGGTAGGCCCAGTTGTTGGGCAGCTTGTCGATGTAGAACGGCTTGTCCGTCTTGCGCTGGACCCGAGTGCGTTCGAGGAACTCGGCGCCCAGTTCGGCCAGACGCTCTGGAGGCATCGCCGCCAGCGCCTTAGGCCAGTCGCGCGGGCGGCCGCCATGAGCTTGCGCTTCGCGCATGGCCATCGCGGGAATGTCGGGCAGTTCCATGGTGCCTTCCACCTGCGAATGGCTCGACAGGATCTGCTCGATCAGAGTCGATCCTGCGCGTGGCAGGCCGAGGATGAAAATCGGATCGGGGGAGGGGTGTCCCGCATTCTTGCGCGCAGCGACGAAGGCGGGCGTCACGGTCGCGGTCATGGCATCGACCTGTTCGGATACGCCTTCGGGATCGTGCTCCAGTTGGTCCCGGCGAATGCGATTGGCCTGCGAATAGTGCTCGAAGGCACGGGCGCTGGCGGCGCGTTCGTCTAGCGCCTTGCCGAGCGCAAAATGGAGATGCAGGCGGTCGTCGTCGGACAGTGCAGGCTCCTGCAATGCGGCTTCCATGGCCGCGACATCCGCATCCTCGAAGCGCCATGTCTTGAGGTTGGCGAGGCTCCACCAGACTTCGCCGAGACCGGGTTCGATGGCGATGGCGCGACGATAGGCAGCGATGCTCTCGGCCTGCTCGCCCAAGGTCTTCAGGATATGGCCGTAGCTCATCCAGAGTTTTGCGTGATCGGGAAAGGTTGCAGTCAGTTCAGCGTAGATGCGGCGGGATTCCGCATAGTCGCCGACCCGCCCCAGAGCAGCTGCGCGCAGGTTGAGGTCGCCCGCCTGCACGTTCCCGGCAGCGAGAACCGTATCGAGTTCCGCGACCGCGTCGCCAAACCGGTTCTGCCTGTAGAGCACGGTAGCGAGATTGGCGCGCGCTGCCGTGAAGCCGGGAGCCAGTTCCAGAGCCCGGCGCAGCAGGGCTTCCGCATCGCGATAGCGGCCGATGCGCCCGGCCAGTTCGGCCATCATGCGTATCGCCGCGACATCGGTGGGTTGCTCGCGAAGGCGCTGGCGCAAGCCGCTTTCCGCCACAGGGAGATCGCCGACCATGAGCGCGCGCGCGATGGCGATCAGCGCCGGATCCTGCGTCGAAGCCCGGATCGCTTCACCTTCGGCCAGAAGCGCCTCTTCATCGCGACCGAGCTTGCGCAAGGTCCTGCCGAGCAGTCGATACGCTGACGCATTCTCCGGCTCGCGCAGGATCGCATCGCGAAGCAACGGAAGCGCGCGTGCAGGGTCTTCGGAGACGAGCGTGGCGATTGAGACGTTCATGCAGCAAGGTTTATGGGCAACTGTGGCAGTTGCTCAAGCATGCTCGACGAACGCGTGTGCAGGGCGCTCACTTTGGCCGGGATTGCCTGTCTTGCAGGATTGTGACAGCCTCCATGCCGCACTTGATCGCCGATGACGGGATCGTTAGCGGGGCGCTCCGCGGGCCGGGCTGACAACTCCAAGGGGTGACTTTAATGCGCTTAAGTACTGTGCGAAAAGGAATTTTTCGCACCAGCCTGCCCGGGCTGGGAGAATGCGCACGCGTGGACATGAGCGCCGGCGATGCTGCGCCGTTCCTCGAACGCGACATGTACATACTGCTCGGCTTCGAACCCAGCTTCGACGAACTGCCCGAAAGATGCGCCGATACGAAGACTGCGCGGGCCGCGTCATGGTCGCTGCAGGCCTGACCAGATAGGACGAATCGTCCCGGAGTGAAATTGAGCGCGCAAATTTGCACGCTTTAGTCTATGGGCCGCTCAACCGGTGCGCCCGAGGGCGACCCACGCAGCCCTCCCTACGCTCCCTCAAGGCCGCATGATCGCGGCAGGACTCGTTGATTCAGATATGACTTTTCCGCAGATTCCCCAGCTTCTCGCCGAGGCGCTTACCGCGCATGGCTATGAGACGCTGACCCCCGTGCAGGCCGCGGTTACCGAGTCGCAGGCTCATGGCCGCGACCTCGTTGTGTCGGCGCAGACCGGCTCCGGCAAGACCGTAGCTTTCGGTCTCGCCATGGCCGACGAACTTCTCGCCGACGACGAACTGGCCTTCGCTTCGACGCCGCTGGCGCTCGCCATCGCGCCGACGCGTGAACTGGCGCAGCAGGTCAGCCGCGAACTCGAATGGCTCTATGCCAAGACCAACGCGCGCATCGTCACCTGCGTCGGCGGGATGGACCCGGTGAAGGAGCGCAAGCAGCTTGAGCGCGGTGCGGCGATCGTCGTCGGCACCCCGGGCCGTCTGCGCGACCACCTTGAGCGCGGCAAGCTCGACCTCTCGGCCCTGCGCGCCGTCGTGCTCGACGAGGCCGACGAGATGCTCGACATGGGCTTCCGCGAGGATCTGGAAGAGCTGCTCGACGCAACGCCCGAAAGCCGTCGCACGCTGCTGTTCTCGGCGACGATGCCGCGTCCGATCGAGGCACTTGCCCAGCGTTATCAGAAGGATGCGCTGCGTATCTCGACCGTTGGCGAGAACCGCGGCCATGGCGATATCGCCTACAAGGCGGTGACCGTCGCGCCCTCCGACATCGAGCACGCGGTCGTGAACCTGCTCCGCTTCCATGAAGCGGAAACTGCGATCCTGTTCTGCGCCACGCGCGACAACGTGAAGCACTTGCACGCGACGCTGGTCGAGCGCGGCTTCTCGGCCGTGGCGCTTTCCGGCGAGCATTCGCAGAACGAGCGCAACAACGCGCTGCAGGCCCTGCGTGATCGTCGCGCCCGCGTCTGCGTCGCGACCGACGTCGCCGCTCGTGGCATCGATCTGCCGTCGCTGAGCCTCGTCATTCACGTCGAGATTCCGCGCGACGCCGAAACCCTGCAGCACCGTTCGGGCCGTACCGGCCGCGCGGGCAAGAAGGGCACCGCTGTGCTCCTCGTGCCCTATCCGCGTCGCCGCCGCGTCGAGATGATGCTGCGCGGTGCCCGCATCGAGGCGGAATGGGGCGATGCTCCGACCCCCGAGGCGATCCGCGCGCAGGACCGAGACCGTCTGCTCGAAAAGCTGCTGGCACCGGTCGAGGTCGAGGAAGACGACCGCGAACTGGCGAAGGTCGTTCTGGAGACGATGAGCGCCGAGGACGTCGCTGCCGCGCTGGTGCGCGCGCACCGCGCCGCGATGCCGCAGCCTGAGGAACTGCTCGGAAACTCGCCGGAATCCCGCCAGAAGCGCGAGCGCCCGGGCTTTGACGATGTCGTGTGGTTCCGCATGGACGTCGGTCGCGACCAGCGGGCCGAGGCGCGCTGGATCCTGCCGGTGCTTTGCCGCCGTGGTCACGTCACGCGCGATGCGGTCGGCCAGATCCGCATCAACGCCGACCAGACCTACTTCCAGATCCCGGCTGCACAGGCCGAGCAGTTCGAGCGCGCCGTCGCTCGTACCGCGCGTGATGATGGCGAATACGAAGCGACTGTCCGCATCGAGCGTGCTCCCGACACGCCGCGTGACGTAGCCCGTCACCGCAGCCGCGACCGTGAAGGTCCGCAGGGTCGTGGGCGTCGTCCGCATGGCAATGGCGGCGGCCAGCGTTTCGAGGGGCAGGGCGGTGAAGGCTCGGCGCCCTACCGCGCGCGTCCGACCGGCCCGCGTCAGGACCGTCCGGGTGGTGGCAAGCCGTTTCACAAAAAGCCGAAGAAGAGCTGGTAAGTTTTTGAAAGTATGACGTCCCCGTCCCGGACTTGATCTGGGACGGGCGGCTTTCTTCAGGCGAAGCTCAAAGCGTGGGAAGCGTTGCTGATAGCGAGGCTGTTCCCGGCCAGCGGTCCCGGATCAAGTCCGGGACGACGAGCAAAAAGAAACCCCGGTAGCTCATTCGAGCTACCGGGGTTTCTTTTATCCAGACTGGAAGAGGGCGCTTAGGCGGCGTGGACGAATTGGTTGACGCTGCCAATGAAGGTTGATTCAAGACTGCCTTTCGAGAAAGCGATGACATTAATGAGCGCCATGACTATGGCTGTGATCGCGAAAAAGCGCGTCTCGGCCGCGAAGAACTGCCGATTTGTAATCGCTGTATCCATTACGCTCTGCCCCGCAGCTTGACCCTCACTTGCACCCCTGTAGTACTATAGTCCTTCCGATGCGTCGAGCATTTGCCGCGGCTGGCTGAGCGACGGCCAGGACGCTCAGAGCATCAAGAGCGTGTCACCCCGCCCGAAGCTGGGCTACCGGAAGCGCGGCTAGGTTTCACCACGCCATCGTGTCGTACTGTGCATCAGGAGACTTGCTCTCTCTCTCTCTCCTGCCGCTGATGCCTTATCGAAGCGCGACTACGAGTCAGCGATAATGACGTGGGCATGGAGAGGATAAGGCTGGCGCGAGTCCATGCAACAACATTCATCGCGCGCGAGCCTCGTTCCATGCCCTTGCACTCAAGCGACAAAACTAAACTCGGAACTGATTTGTGTCCTCCGCATTTTGCGGTCCGGAAATGCCACAACTTCCTGCCACCCAAAAATGATACGACACGACAAAGACGCCCTATGACCACCGAACATGCCTCCACTCGATCGACCCAGATCGTCGCCGCCGACGACGCGGACCATGAGCCGAGCGATGTGAACCAACAGGCTCAATGGGCGACCCGCGTCATGCAGGCGTACCGAGCGTCACTCATCAATGTTCACCGGCAACTTGCTCCCTTGCGCAGCTGACGACTGGGTGTGGCGCACCCGGTGGCAGCCCTTCCATACTGATCGGATTTTGAAGAGCGTTGTTGCGGGATAACGGCGTTGTCGCTCGGCGGAGGGAGGTTCTGGAAAGGCCAATCCATCCCGAGTGGCATTCATGTCAAAGCCCGCGTGCAACCGATGCGGGTTGGCGGAGTTGACGGCAGTACAGACAGCAATGTGAGGTGAGGTAAATGGCTGATCGCAATCCGTCGCACACGACCACCGTCGTCGAAACCCGCCGCAGTTCCGGCGCGAGTGTCGTCATCGCAATCGCCGTGCTGCTGGCCGTAATTGCAGGCGTTTTCTTCGTGAGCCAACTCACTGGCAGCGAAACCGCGAAGAACAACGCGATCACCAACGCCGCCGACAGCGTGAGCAATGCCGCAGACAAAGCCGGCGACGCCGCTGAAGGCGCAACCAAGTAACACTGCAGGCGATCCGGCGGGCCGTTGGCAAGAAACGATCGACAGCGGCCTGCGCTTCTCACCACCCCCACAATCTCGATGGTGTGTGGTGGTGTTGAGCGTCACTAATTGTGTGCTACTTGCCGCCGCCACTGTTGTGTGGGGCGATTCGATGTGTGGGTCTCTTCCACCGAGGCACACGGCGGCGTAGCCGGCGGGTTCAATTCCCGCCCACCGCCATTACCTTCGCGGAACAGCAGCGAGAGGATCTTTCCTCGACCCGCTGTGTCCCCACGACGCCGTCTCGCTTCGGATTAGCTTTCTTGACGGACGCCGGCAGCACCCGCAAGTTTGCAGATGGATCCGCAGGCGCGGGTGTCGAGCTTGACGCTGTAGTCGTAGGTGCCATGAGCGACGCGTTCTGGTTCAATGGCCATATCCCGCCTCTGTGAACCCGAGGCCCCTTGCCGATCAGGACAACGCAGCAGCCGGGCGCCGCGCAGGGTGGGGGGGCTTGGTACTTGTCGGTCTTCGACTGGAATGAGACAGGAGCCCGGAGAAGCCTTTGCACCATGCCGAAAGCAATGCGACGTTGACGACATGAGCGCACGCGACGCGAAAATAGGCCGGCGTCGCTTCCTTGGAGACGTTCGTCGGCTCATCGTCGTGCGAGCCCGGGGCTGCTAGCGGTCAAGCAGACCCATGACCGTGGCGTTCCAAGGGTCGGGATTGCGCCGCGTCTCGTAAGTTCGGTCACGATGCATTCCTCACACGATCGCTACATAGCCCGCGCCAAGAACAGCACATGCCAGAAGAACAGGGATCATGCCGGTCTTGAACCTGAAGACCGCGACCGCCGCCGCCAGAGCCAGGACAAGCGCTGCAACATTCAGCGAGGTAAGCACCGGAACGTCGAGTCCTTCACCGATAAAGTCGACCTTGCGGGTGCGCGTGAAAAGCGTGTGAATCGCGAACCAGACGGCGAGGTTCAAGATGACGCCGACCACCGCTGCCGTGATAGCCATCAGCGCCGAAGAGAGCGCGCGATTGCCGCGCAGCCGCTCAACGAATGGTGCCCCGGCAAAAATCCACAGGAAGCAGGGCACGAAAGTCACCCAGGTGGTGAGGATCGCGCCGAGCGTTGCCGCAACGAGCGGAGACATCCCGGTCGTCTCGCGAAAGGCGGCGAGGAAGCCGACGAACTGCGTGACCATGATAAGTGGTCCCGGCGTGGTCTCGGCGAGACCGAGGCCGTTCAGCATCTCGCCCGGTTGCAACCATCCATAGGTGCCGACAGCCTCCTGTGCGACATAGGCAAGAACGGCGTAGGCGCCGCCGAAGGTCACGACAGCCATCTGGCTGAAGAATGTGGCGATCTGCGTAAAGACGTTGTCCGGCCCGGCAAATACCAGCAGCGCTATTACAGGCGCGAGCCACAGGACAAGGAGAGCTCCCGAGATCTTCAGCGACCATGCCAGGTTGGGACGGGCATGCTCGGGCAGGCCTTCCCCAAGTGCGGTATCCGCATCGTGGACGACGCTGCCGCCTGCCGATCCGTGGCCGCCACCGCCCTTGAAGGCGGGAAGGCCCGCGCGTCCTCCTATGTAACCGCCGATCCCGGCTAGCAAGACAATCAGCGGGAATGGCGCATCCAGAAAGAAGATGGCAACGAAAGCAGTCGCTGCGATCCCTCGCATCACGTTGTTCTTGAGCGCTCGCGATCCCACGCGCACCACCGCTTGAAGGACCACGGCGAGGACAGCCGCCTTCAAACCAAAGAACATGCCCTCGATAAGCGGTGTCTGCCCCAGGAGCACGTAGACATAACTGAGGCCAAGGATCGCGAGGAACCCCGGCAGGACGAACAGCGCTCCCGCGACCAGACCGCCCCTGGTCTTATGGAGCAGCCAACCGATGTAGGCGGCAAGCTGCTGTGCTTCGGGTCCGGGAAGGAGCATGCAGTAGTTGAGGGCGTGGAGGAAACGCTCTTCCCCGATCCACTTCTTCTCTTCCACCAGGATACGATGCATGACGGCGATCTGACCAGCAGGTCCGCCGAAGCTCAGGGCGGCGATGCGCGCCCAAACTCCCACCGCTTCGGCAAACGGGATGCCATGATCGCCGGCGCGTTGCGACGGCAACTCAGCAGGTGTGCTGACGACACTGGTCATGGTGCAGGATTCCTCGCGCTGAAGAATGCATGGAACTGGTTGAGGGCCTCGCCGGCTTGAGCGATGCGCTGAAGATCGTCGTCGCACGACGCGCACACACCGGAGAGGATAGCGCCGAGGCCAGGCGTCTCCGGGCGGTTGAACTTGCCATCGGCGATGTCGAGATCGTGAATGATCTCCCCGATGGCGACCAGAGCGGGGTCACCGGTGAGACCGGCGCGCAGCACGATCGTCTCGAAGCTGCAGCGGTCCTCCTCGTGAGTGAACTCTGCCTCGGCCATGTCGAAGCGAAGCTCTCCGGGTCCCGGCAGATAGCTGCGCGCGTCCACGAACTTGAAGGTGGCTGCGGGATCCACGAACCGGCGAATGAGCCAGGCACAGGCTATTCGGTCGACATGGACGCCGCTGCGCGTCACCCAGACCTTGGATGTGAGGTCGAGAGGTTGCTCGGCAAGCGGTTGGGAGCGGCTGACGTCAGGGTGCTCGTAGCGCTGACGATCGAGTTGTTCGAGAGCCGTTTCAGCATCGCGGCGGCCCGGTGCTCCGAAGTAGTCAAGCGCTGTGATCTCGCCCATCCGTTTCTGAAGGCGCGCGATCTCGCTACCGCTTGCAGGCCCCGTTTCCAGCAGGCGGCGGGCGCTCTGCGTGATCTCGTCGTAATCAGTGTCCCGGGCGCCATCGAACAAGGCCTTGACGTCCCCATCGGTCATCCCGGCCAGAAGACGAAGGTCGATCAGGATTGCCTCACCCCCATTTGCGACGATCTCGTTGAGCAGTTCCAGAAAGGTCGCCTCATGCTCTGGCGCCTTGGGCAGAACATGAACTGCATTCTTGATCGCCACGGCCCCGATCGCCTGAAGCCGGCGCCAGATTTTCACCCGCAGATATGGCGGCTTCGTGGGCAACTGGTGAAGGAGCGCGATCCACTCGGAATGAGGTGTTGCTCGAATCATGATAGAAGCATATCTCAATGGTGTGGATAAGGAAATAGGTATATCTAATGAGACGTGCGCCGCTGGGATGGCTCTCGGGGTACGTGATGGGGATGGTCGCTGCCTGCGCTACCACTGCGGCACCAGCTCAGGCGGAGGAGGTGCAAGAAGGCATGTCAATCTCCGGGGCGACGCGTCTGCGCTACGAAGCCATCGACGGGCAGCCACGGGTCGGCTTCAACAGACGTGATGATTTGCTGAACTTGCGTACCAATGTGCTGGCTCGATATCGTAAGGCCGACATCGAGGTCGCTGTCGAACTCTATGACAGCCGGGTCTGGGGTGACCGGGTTGGTACGCCTGTCTCGACGAATGAGGTGAACACATTCGAGCCGGTTCAGGCCTATGTAGCGGGAACCTTCCAGGATCCACTTGGCGCTGGTTCGAAAATCACACTCACCGCCGGACGCATGATGCTCAACCTTGGTTCGCGGCGTCTGGTCGCCGCCGACGATTACCGCAACACGACCAACGGCTATACCGGTGTGAAGGCCGATTTCTCCGCCCGCGGCGGGTGGAAGGGCACTCTCATCTACACTTTGCCGCAGGTTCGCCTGCCCGATACGTTGGAGGATGTTCGTTCCGCCAAAGTGAAGCTTGATCGGGAAAGCTTCGACTTCGTCCTTTGGGGCGGTCAACTTAGCCGCGCAAAGACCGTTGGCCTCGCGATCCTCGAGGTCATCTATTTTCATCTGGGAGAGCGTGACGCCCCGGGGCGGCCGACCCGCGACCGCTCGCTCGACACCTTCGGTGGTCGCCTGATCGTCGAGCCGAAGGTTTCAAATTTAGATTATGAAATCGAAGCATTTTATCAGACTGGGTCGGTAAGCACGTCAACGGCTGCATCCGCCCAGCGCCAGACCGTGGCTGCGAGCTTTTTCCATGCCGACGTGGGCTATACTTTCCCAGGCGCCTGGATGCCGCGTTTGTCTGTCGAATATGATCGGGCGAGCGGCGACAAGCCCGGCGGGAAGTTTGGCCGCTTTGATACCCTCTTCGGTATGCGCCGCGCCGACCTCGCGCCGGCTGGGCTCTTCAATGCCCTCGCGCGAACCAATATCGAAACGGTCGGTATCCGCCTCGAGGCCAAACCCAGCAAGCTCCTCGACTGGTTCGCCGCCTACCGGCCCATGTGGCTTGCTGCCCGGCAGGACAGTTTCTCCTCCACCGGCGTTCGTGACGCTTCCGGGCGGTCAGGTGATTTTGCTGGAAACCAGCTGGAGGGCCGCGTGCGTTACTGGGTTATTCCGAAGCGGCTGCAGCTTGAATTCGACGGTCTGGTGCTGGCCAAGGAACGCTTCCTTCGGGATGCGCCAAACGCCACGGCAGGCAAGTGGACGCGGTATGTGTCCTTCAACGTGATCGCGACCATCTGAAATCGTTCCAGCACGGATAGCCCGCGAGGGCGCGAGTATTTCGCTAAATAGATGCAACACAGCTCCCCCCTCGCAGACCGCCTCTCGACCGGCATGATTGACCACTTTCTGCGAGAGTGAACAACTTTAGTCCCGATGGGAACGACTGGGGTTGTCCCGCCGGCTATCACCGCCACCCGGCTCGGATCCGGACATTCGCCTGACGGCCAATCGGCTACCCGCCAATCGTGGCCATCCAAGAAGGTGACACATTCGCGACGCCTCACGGCAGCGCAAAATGTGCACCGCTCGCGACAAAAGCTCAAATCATCCTAGAACTGATATCACGCTCGCGCTCGACCGCGCCTATGCTTACCCAGAGATGCGCGCGACGGTCGCCGGGTTCAAGCCCGCGATCGACGGAAGGACGTAGCTGATCTGGAAAGTAACCCATCGCCTGGAAAAGAGCGGCAAAGCGCTCGGTAGAAAAGTGCGTGGATGCGCAGGTCGCAATCGTTTTAACCGTGCTTGCGAGATCGGCGACTTGCGGGGGACTGTCGAATTCGCGCATCAGGTCGGTGGCCGTCCCACTCTGGCGGCAAACGACGGAACTGGGACGCAGTGATGTAGGCGCTGCTGTGGATCAGGAAAGTCGCGATCGGTACAGCACCCCACGCGTTAGATCGCGACGCAGGCGCGACAGATCCACTCTGTCGCGCCCGCTTTTTTTCAAGATCGCCGATTTACATAATCCAGTTCCGGCGTGCAGTCATGACAGACACTTTGCCGGAGAAAGCTCGAGGGACGCGACGGGAGAAAATTGATCCTAGCGCAAATCGCAACCGCGACGAGCAAAAGGGGGCGATGTCAGTTACGTCCGATTGGAGCGCGTCCGACAGGACGCGCTCCCTTTAAATCAGAAGCGTATGCGCAGGCCTGCACGGCCTCCGGCGCCTTCTATGTCCGAACGCGTGGCGCTGTTGTCGCTGAACGAGCGGATATACGTTCCCTCGATGAAGCCGCTGACGCCGCCCGTCTGGGCGATCTCGATTCCCAGCTTGGCTTCGCCGTAGTCGCCCACGCGGTTGTTGCGATAGGTGAGAATTTCACCGCCGCTGATGAAGGTGACGCTGTCACGGCCTTTGAACTCGTGGACATAATTGCCACCAGCGTAGATCGACGCCTTAGAGCCGAACATATCGAACTGGGTGCCGATCCGAGCTCCGGCACGCCCGCGCAAGCCGTCCGCATCGTTGAAGTCGACATTGACACCTTGCGATGCAAAGCTGTCAAAACCGGTCTTCAGGTAGGAAACGCTCACAGCCGGTTCCGCAAAGAAGCTGTCGTTGCCGAAGCGGAGACCGGCTTCGACGCGGCCGCCGTAGGCATCACCCTTGGACTTGTCGCGGAAGCCGCCGCTGTTGCTGTGCGCCGTCGCCCAGTAATAGTCGTACTTGCCCAAGGCATTGATGAAGACGTTTCCGCTGGTGAAGGCGCCGTAGACACCGGCGTTGACGACATCGAACTGGACGCGATCGGAGGCATTGTCGAAGTTCATCGACGAGGAGATGTAGCCGCCCGTCACGCCAAAGGCGAAACCACCGCGCTCACCGCTACCGCCGCCGAAGTCGAAGCCGACCTGACCGCCGAAGTAGTCCTGCCGATAGCTGGTATCAACCGAGCGGGTCGCACCGAAGGCAGTGAAGTTGCCACCATTGCCACGGTCCTCTACCGAGCCATGCATCTGCAGCCAGAACTTGCCCGAGGTGCCGGCTTCACCCTGCGCCCACAGCTGGTCACGGCGGGCCTGAAGCTGGGCGCTGACGACATCTGCCGACTTCAGCCAGAGGCTGCGGACGCCCTCGACATAATTAAGCGTGCGATAGGCCGCATCGCTCGGGCCGCCCACGAGGTTGTACGAGGCGTCGGCCGGGTTGTAGACGATTTCGTAGCGGACGAGCCCAGCATCGACGCCGCCATTCGCCCCTGCCAGAACGAAGGCGTTCGCCGAGGATCCGGCGCCTGCCTGAACCACCGTCACGCCCGAATTGAACAGTGCCTGCGTACCCGTCTGGCGCAGCACGATGCTGCTGCTTCCCGTAGCCGCTCCGCCGACGATGAGAGTGTCGGATGCGCCAGTCCCCAGATTTACATCCACACCGAGTTGTGAGTTGCCAGATCCCGTGAAAGTGCCCGGGATGGTCAGGGTGTCACCGGTGATGCCGTTGCGCATATCGATAAGGCCGGAATTGTTGAGCCGTTCCAGCCCGACCATTGTCTTGGCAGACGCCGCAGTACGCTGGCCGAAGACGATGGTGCCGGTGTTGTTAAAGGTATCGAGGCCGGCACCGAAATTCGGGTTGTCGCCCAGAACGAAAATACCGCTGTTATTGACGGTGTCGTTGCCCGCGGTCAGCGTGATATCGCTGTTGAGGGTGCCGGAATTGTTCACCGTTGCCGGGCCGCCGGTCACAGCCAGGGTGTAGCCGTTGCGGGCGGCGCCCAGAATGCCGGCGTTGTTAATGGTCGTGCCGTTGATGGAATTGACCGTGATCAGGTTGCCATCCGCCGCAGTGATGGTTCCGCCGCTGGTCACGTTGACCGTGGCCTTGTCGCCCGCATCGATGAATACGGCATCGGCCAGATCGCCCGAAGCGGAAACGGCACCGCGCACTGTAGCGGTCGCATCGCCCGTGGCGGAAACGCTGAGCGCGCGAGAGGAAGCGCCGGTGGACCTGATCGCATTGACGTCGGCCATGGCATCGCCGTCAGTTGCGATAACGGCGACAGCATCGGCCGAACCGCCGAACAGCGCCTGGCCTGCGGCATTGGCAGTGCCGGTCAGCGTAACATTCGCGTTCGCGCCCTGGGCGTAGATGGCACTGCGGCTCGTCTCGGTATCTGCTGAATCAGCGGCTACGGTGGTGACATTGCTGGCAGACACCATCACGTCGCCTGAAGCCGAAGCCGCGTAGATACCGGATCCTCCGCGACCAGTGGCTGCGACGGTACCGGTCGTGGCGATATTCACCATGCCGGTATCGGAGTATCCGTAAACCGCAGTGGAAGCCTGGCCGGTCGCCATGACAGAGCCGCCGCTGATGTTCACGGCGCCACCAACAGATTGTGCATCGATGCCGCTGGTCAGGGTGCCTGCGACCGCGATATCGTCGAAGTTGACGGTGGTTCCGCCTGCGCCCGACATGGCATAGACGCCGTTAGCGTTGAAGCCCGTCGTCGTAATGCTGGTGACGTCGACGGCCGCAGCCCCATTCATGGCCGTGGCATAGACGCCATGGGCGAAGTCACCGCTCGTGTCGATCGCGCCGGTCGCCATTACATCGACATTGCCGGTGCCGCTGTTTGCTGCGATCGCGATTGCATTGTCGCCCGTCGTCGTGACCGCAGCCGTCGTCACGGTGACATCGCCTGCAACGGCCGATGCATTCACGCCGCGCGCTCCGAGCCCTGCGGTGCTGATGGATCCGGCGTCAACGGTGACATTGCCGGTCCCGGTTGCGGTAGCGGTGATGGCGGTCGAATTGGGGAGAAAGAAGAAGCTGCTGCCGTCAAGGCCGGTGGTAGTCACGTTGCCGGTGACCACCGTGACGTCACCATCGATACCGCCGATGGCGCGTACACCGCCTGCGAGCGAACCCGACGTGCTGACATTGCCAACCGTAATCGAAACCGGACCGCCGAGGCTGCTGACGTCCACCGCAGTCGCGTTCGCGCCTGCTGTCGATACCGAAGCCGTACCACCGGCGAGGGTGACCGTGTTTGCACCGATGCCGCTCAGCACGATACCGCGCGTGTCGTTTGCCGAAGCCGAGACAGCGACGTCGTTTTCGAGCGATACGGTCAGGTCGTCTGCGATTGCGGTGTACGAGATGCCGTTGGAAAAGGGGTTGTCGGTGGCGATGCACGTCACCGTACCTCCACCCAGAGGGGCAAGACCGCACTCGTCTGCTGCCATTGCGGGGCTCGCAAACGCAACCATTCCCAACGCAAGGGGGAAAATTGCGGTACCACGCGCTAGGCGTGCATAAGCGGACGCACAAGCGCCTTTGCGTGCAACTGTCGAGGTCATTAAAGCTTCCCTGAAACCGTATATCGCACTCAGATGCCGAGTGCCACGGTTCCTCCGGCACATCACACCGCTCACCCGTTTTTTCGGTCTGAGCGTCGGAGATACTGCCCAGAACGGGTTTTGATCCCAACAACGCGTTGCAAATTTTATATTTTTTTTGGGAACGAAATTCGAAGTTATGAAAAGACGCGTTCGGTAAGAATGTTGATCAAGGCTTAATGGAAGATGGCCAAGCTTTCCTCGCGCTCTGAACAGGCGTTGCGACCTTCCAAGATCCTATTCGTTCGCTATAGCAATAAATGCTCAGGGCAGGGTCGCAAGCAGGCATCTCTATCGCCGCGACCGTGAAAGCAGGCACAGCTTCGGGCTCCGCACCTGTGCAAACTTTGGGCACCGGGCGGGCCGACCCGGGGACGCAGCGGATTGGTGCGCCTATCATTCGACGGGCTGAATTTCTTCAGTGTACACGTCGAAGCGGGCGAGGGTCGCTGGCCCGAAAGCCGTCGTCAAGGCGACGTCGGTGGCATCGCGGCCACGCGCCATGAGGATTCGACCGATGCGCGGCTTGTTGTGGCGAGCGTCGTGGATGTACCAACTGCCATCGATATAGACGTCGAACCAGGCGCTGAAGTCCATCGGCGCGTCGGCGGCCGGAACCCCGATATCCCCCAGATAACCGGTGCAGTAGCGTGCTGGAAGGTTCATGCAGCGGCACAGCGTGATGGCGAGATGAGCGAAATCGCGGCACACGCCCTGACGCTCCTGATAGCCGTTCCAGGCGGTTTTGTCGGGCCGGGCGTGATGGTAACCAAACTCAATATGCCGATGAACGAAGTCGACGATCGCATCCACCCTGTCACGAGCATTGCCGTAGTGTCCGAAATTGCTCCAGGCCACGTCCATGAGGCGGTCGGTTTCGCAATAGCGGCTGCCCAGCAGGAACGGCATCACGAAATTCGGAAGGTCTTCGACCGGCATTTGCGGGCCGTTGGCAGGGCGCATGTCCGGCTCGCCGTTGTCCTCGATGACGAATTCGCACGACAGGGTCACACCGCCCGCCGGTATGCTGAAGCGCGTGGCGACGTTCCCGAAGACATCCTCGAACTGATAAAGCGGGATATCTGGGTCGGCCAGCAGGCGCTGGGGGGTGCGCAGGTCCTGGTGGCGCGAAGGGTGAAGGCTGAGCATCGCCATCATCGCGGTCGTCGTTTCGGTTTCAAATCGGATATCGTAGCCACAGCGGATCAGCATGGGTGTCACTTTCCTGAAGCGCCGGAACGGCGGCTGTTTACGGCGCCATGGCCGATGGAGGGGAATTGTCCTGGATCGGCCCGGTGGACATCGACGGTTACGTCCATGCCGAGGAAGCTGGCGGGCAAGCCGAACCAGGTGCCTGACAGCGGCAACGCCTGGTAGGGATCGCGCGCCACTGCCACGCGGATTAGGCCGCGATTACCGATGATGCCGTTGGTGGGGTCGAACTCGACCCAGCCGGAACCAGGGAGGAAGATGCGGACCCAGGCGTGGGTGTTGCCGCCGCCGACCACGCCTTCGGACCGGGACGGATTGTAGACGTAGCCCGAGACAAACCGTGCCGCAAAGCCGAGCGCGCGAACCGCTTCGATCATCAAGACGGCGAAGTCGCGGCACGTCCCCTGGCGCTTCTTCAATGTCTCGATCGGCGACTGGGTGCCCTTTTCATGACGCGGGACATAGGTGAAGTCCCGTTTGATGCTGGTTGCGATCTCAGTCAGCAGGGAAATAGTCCCGGTGCTCGCGTCGTGGCGGAGGAATGCCCGCGCCCAGTTGTCGACGATGCGCTCAGGGTCGAGGTGCTGCCGCTCGATCGAGCGCAGAAGGTCGGGCATGTCCTCGGCCGAATAGGTAAAGGGAAACAGGCGCGCATAGTTCTCGACGTCAACTTGCGTCTGGGTAAGCGGGACATGCTCGAGCGTCGTCTCGCTGGTGATCGTCAGGGCTTGGGCGCGGCGCTCGAACGAGGCGACGGCAACCGAATTGCCGAATACGTCGTGCAGCCAGCGCAGTTCACTCGGTTCAGGGTCGATGATCAGGCGCGCGGAGAGCAATCGCTGGTCAAACGCTTCGCGCGGCCGCATCATGATGCGATGTTCACCAAGCGACACAGGCTGCTGGTAGCGATACAGCGTTGTGTGATGGATAGTCAGCAACGGCATGGAAGGGTTTCCTCATGACCGGGGGCACGGTCGAGAGCGTGCTGGGTCCGGGAGATCCGGCGCCGTTTGCTTTATTTAACGCCGCAGGAAACTCGCCGTTCCTGATAACCGGCGACCACGCGGGATCCGCGGTTCCACGCCCTTTGCAATCCCTTGGTCTGCAACCCGATGACCTGAGGCGCCACATAGCGATCGACATCGGCGTGCTCGGCCTTGGCCGGGCTTTGGCCATCCTGTTGAAGGCGCCTTTCCTGCATCAGGTCTATTCGCGCCTTGTCATTGACTGCAATCGCCTGCCCACGCGCCCCGACGCCATCCCCGAAATTTCGGACGGCACCCCGATTCCTGGAAACCGGCGTCTGACCGAGCGGTCGCGCACTGCCCGGGCCGCCGCGATCCACGGGCCTTATCATGCAGCGATCGCTACGCTCCTCGACGCTCGGCACGCTGCCGGCGAGGAGACGATCCTCCTCTCACTGCACAGCTTCACGCCGACGTTGGACGGAGTGACCCGGCCTTGGGACGTCGGGGTATTGCACGGTTCGGGGCGGAATGATTTTGCCCTTGGACTGCGCGATGCGCTTGGAGAGCGCTCAGAGCTGACCATCGGGGATAACGAGCCCTATGCCATGGACGAAACCGACTACACAGTTCCGTTTCACGCGTTTGCGCGCAATCTGCGCTACGCCGAGATCGAGGTGCGCCAAGACCTCATTGCCAGCCCGTCTGGACAAAAAGCATGGGCGACGCATCTGGCTGAAGCGGTACGACGAGCTGCCGGTGTATTGTCGATGCGTGACCGCTCAGCGCAAGAGACGCTCGCTTCTGGGCAAGAAAGCATACGGCGGGGCAGGGCGTAATCGGCACCCCTGCAATCGGGGGCTGCCATCATCGCATCAGTCCAGCGCTCCGCAGCGCATCTTCGATGACCTTGCGTACGCCGCCGGTGCGATGCGCTTGCTGGTCATGGGCGAAGGGGCGGCGTGCAAAAATCGGCGGCATTGCATTGCTGATCGAGTCATGAGCTGCCTCCTGGTCTGATGGGCCGAGCGCAGGCTGCTTCGCAACCTTGGCGGCCCCTGTCTCAGTCTCGTGAGCAAGTCCCCAGAAGTGGCAGATGCGCTGAGTTGAAGAAATATTCGCCTCCAGCAGATAGGGACCGCTGGCTCCGCACCCGTCGGCGCTCAGGGTGTCGAGCGGAGTGCCATGACCCATGCCGTGGATGGTGTACAACTCGATTACTTCGCGACCCGCTGCGTCGGTCCAGATGCGACGGGCATGCGCTCCGATAGCCTCGAGGTGATCGGGCGCCTTCCGAGCGCCATGCAGGGTGCGCCATTGGTCGATGATAGCCTGGGCATTGTCGTGGCTCACGGTCGCATCGGCGGTGCCATGCCAGATCGATAGCGTGGGCCATGGTCCTTCGTAGTCCGAAGCGCTGCGAACCAGTGCCGTCAGTTCCAAACCGCTCGGCATGCCGTGTCCGCGCATCCGGTCGAACGCCTGCGGGACCGTATTTGCACATCCGTAGGGCAGACCAGCAATGATCGCGCCCCCCGCGAACACTTCCGGGTAAGCCGCGAGCATGACCGAGGTCATTGCCCCGCCTGCCGACAAACCGGTCACAAACACGCGCGCCGGATCCAGTCCGTGCCGCGCGGTGACCGCGGCCACCATTTGCCGGATCGAGAGCGCTTCACCCACATCGCGCCGGTTGTCGCCCGGTGAGAACCAGTTGAAGCATAGATTGGGATTGTTCTGGCGTTGTTGCTCGGGGAAGATAAGCGCAAATCCGTGCCGGTCCGCCATGTCCGACCATCCCGCGCCGATGTCGTATCCGGCGGCATTTTGCGTGCAGCCGTGCAGGACAACGACTAGCGCAGCGTTCGTCCTCAGCGTTTGAGAAATATAGACGTATCCATTCAGTGCTCCGGGATTCGGACCGAAATTGGAGAGTCGCGCCAACCGGCTGCTTGCTGGGAGAAAGGTATTTGCGTTTCCGGCAGCCCGTAGGGCTGCGAGACGGCTGATCGTGTCCGAAATCTTCCGCATGCCAATTCCTTCGGGTCAGGGCCGCTATTGTGCTGCACTGCACAATAAGTGGCGGTCAAGGCGAAAACCGCAAGGTCCGCTTGGGCAGCATTGATCTGGGTTAAGACGTTTTATCAGCCTACCTGCTGGTCCCTGACGCGGTTCGCCTCCAGGCCCTTCGCAGCGCGAAGCACGGTTTTCCACGGATGGCTGTTGCTCGCGCTTTACCGACAGGAAAAAGGGAGAGCGACACGGACCGTTCCATTTCAGATCCGGCCCCTCGCTCATGCCGCTTCTCGAGATGGTTGACCTGAGCGATCAGCGGCCGACTTGTCAGACCGAAGCATATAGAAGCAGCTATGCTGCCGCGATTGCCCATACAGATCCGATATCTCCCGTCTCAGACGACAAAGGGGCTGGCTGGAAGACTCTACGGGACCTTGTTCGGGCGTTCGACGCTGTTGAAAATAGGCGTAAG
The DNA here is from genome assembly GCF_021227995.1 of Novosphingobium kaempferiae. Taxonomy (NCBI): domain Bacteria; kingdom Pseudomonadati; phylum Pseudomonadota; class Alphaproteobacteria; order Sphingomonadales; family Sphingomonadaceae; genus Novosphingobium; species Novosphingobium kaempferiae. Next base: position 5,168,229 of record NZ_CP089301.1, on the reverse strand, counting down.
TGTTGCGGGAGGTCACCCACGCCGTCAGTGTCCGGAGCTGGTAGCGTCCGCAGTCGAGTTGCTTATCCCGTCATCTCTGCCAGCCGTACGCCGCTCGGAGACCAACCCTTTGTTCTGCGGCGACGGATCTGCTTTCGCGGCTCCCCGGCGTACAGGCGAAAACGGCTTGGCCTCGGCGCCGGCGCGGCCGTGCCTGAGGTCGAGTTCGTTGGCATCGTGGGCATCGACGCGCCCAGTCGACCCCGGCAATTCATGCTTGTCGTCCGGGCGGGCCGCTTCGGGCCCCCCAGAAGTGGTGTGTTCCATGTCGATCTCCTTTCAACAAGGAAGAGCCGGTACAGCCGCGAAGTTCCATTGCCGTGTCTCGCGCGCTGTCGAGGGCCCGGACATCACAAGAACTGCGGCGGCAGGCAGGCCCGGCACCACTGCGATTTCGGACAAGGGGGAGAGGGTAGCGCTTCCCTTATCCGCGATGAAATTCGGGAACACACGCGTGCTGCCCTTTTCAGGCGAATTGCTATCGACATGCCGCGCCTGCCCGTTTGGGCAAATCGGCTTCTTGGTACGGCACGGCACGTGCGCGATATCAGGCGAGGGCCCAGCGCTGCTCAAGATGGTGCGAACAAGTAAGACTTGCCGGCTTCTGGACATGAGGAGGAGGATCAAACACGCCGTTGGCCAGATAGTGGATCGCGTGCGTCATCCCCGCATGAGAGAAGGGCTTGGCGATAACACCATGCGCGCCGGAAAAATCATCGGGGATCCTGGCGACATTCGCGGTGACGAAAATCACCAATGCATCGGGCCATCTTTCCTGGATAAGCCGGCAGACATCAAGTCCGCTGGAACCGTTCGCAAGATGAACATCGACAAATGCAAGATGCGGGTTGGTCGCATCGGGCAGATCCTGAACGTCCTTCAGGCTTGCGGCCTCGCCAACGACCTTGTGGCCGCTGTCCTCCACTATAGCCTCGATGTCCATGGCGAGAAGAAGCTCGTCTTCGACAATCAGGATATTCATCACAAGGGTCATTATGTCGTCTCACTACGCGGAAAGGTTATGGTGACGCAGGTGCCGGGATTGTTGCCGGTCCATTCGGCCTCAGCATTGGCCTGGCTGGCGAGCCTCGCGATCAGCGCAGTCCCGATGCTCCTGGTGCGCTTCGCGGCCGGCAGGCCCGGTCCATCGTCGCAAATCCGGATCAGCCCTCGACCATCTTCACGCTCGACCGACAGCGTGAGGCAACCGCCCCGACCATCAGCAAATCCATGCTTGATGGCGTTGGTCAGGATTTCGTTCAAGATGAGACCGAGCGCGGAGGCATTGGCCGCGTCGACAAGAAGCGGTTGCGCATCGATACGAAGGCGAATGTCGTCCCGCCCGCTTGCGCCGACGACATCGATCGCAAGGCTCTGTGCAAATGTTCCGAGATCGAAAAGGGTAATGTCGTGAGACTGGTAGAGTTGACGATGCACGGTGGCCAGCGCATCCACGCGTTCCAGCATGGAGCCAAGCCTGCTGGCGACAACAGGGTCGTCAATCGTTCGAACCTGAAGACGCAGTAACGAGCCGATCATCGTCAGGTTGTTTTTGACCCGGTGATCGACCTCATGCAGCAGGATCGTTTTCGCCTCCAACGCACGGCGCAAGTCGGCGGTGCGCCGCTCCACCTCCTGCTCTACCAAATGCTTCTGGTCACTGATGATCTTCTGCGCCTCGACACGCTCGGTGACGTCCATCTGCGAGGCAAAGAAGAAGCGGATCGCGCCCCCCTGATCGCGGACCGGGGAGAGATACAAGGCATTCCAGAACGTCGAGCCGTCCTTGCGATAGTTGAGAATATCGACATCGACATCGTGTCCCGCATCGATCGCTTCGCGGACCTTGGCTACCGCCCCGGCGTCGCTGTCGGGCCCCTGCAGAAACCGGCAGTTTCTCCCGATAATCTCTGCGCGTGAATAGCCCGTCAGCGTCTGAAACGCGACATTACAAAAAACGATAGGGTTATCGTCCTGCGCCGGATCAGTGATGACCATCGGCATGCGGGTGGCGCGCACGGCTGCTGCAAACGGATCACCACGGCCATGCTCGTAATCGAGAATATCCGTCAGGTGCCAGTCGTCGCTCTGCTTCACAAGTTCCTCCGGCGAATACCAAAGGACATCGCGCACTTGGAAGAACAGGGCCAGCCCGCGTTGGTTCCTCGCTGGCCCGATCCAATCCGTGATGGAGCAGGGCATGAAAAATTCGGGAAATTTATGCGCTTTGATCGCGAACCTGTTTCTCGGCCAGGTCGGCTGCCTCAATCAGGCTTTGGCCGGTCCTGGCTGCGGCCTGAGCCGTCATGGTGACCGCCAGGCCATTGGGCCCATCGAGGATCACTACGCCATCTTCTGCGCTGGCGATACCGGGGTCGTCATGCGGCTGCGGGGGGTTTGGCGCTTGGGTCATGCTGAACGCTCTCAGTGAGAGGGAAGGACGGGATCCGGGTCTTCGAGGTAGAGGTAATCGGGGTCGAACTGCCCCAGCTTGACGAGCTGTTCGATATCAAGAATCTCGACAAGGGACGAGCGAAACACGCACACCTTCGCTTCACGTAGCTGGCGCATGACGCGATTGACGTGAACATTGGTAAGGCCGCAGATTTCAGCGAGGTCGGTCTGAGTCAGTGGAAGAGCAAACCGGCGGCCATCGCTCAGCCCCGCCGAAAAAAGCCGGGCATTGGTTTCGCAAAGGAAGTGCGCGATCCTGCCGACAGCGTCGAGCCGTCCGAGCCGAAACAGCCAGGCACGATGGATCGCAGCATCGATGAGCGTCGAGAACCAAAATTTGCGGCTCATTTGCGGCTGCTCATGGATGATCGCGTCAAGCGCTTCGTGGCGCACGATCGCGATCGTCGCGGATGTCATGGTCGCCACATCATGGTCGAGAGTTTGCAGCGGATAGGCATGCAGATCGACGAAATCACCCGGTACGTGAATGGCGACAAGCTGACGCATTCCGTTTCTGTCATCGATATAACGCGACATGAAACCTTCGACCAGAAGTGTGCTTTCCTGAAGCCTCGTCCTTGAGCGAATGACGATCCTGCGCGCATCAACGGTGCGCACCTCGTCAATGGATGTCTCAAGCAGGAGGCGTTCGTTGGCGTCGAGACTCATGCCGCGCTTGAACCTGAGAAAGCGATCCGTGAACATTGAGACCTTTTTCAATTCGGTTGTCGAGGCAGTGCGCTTTCGCACGCTCGATCCCTAACGGACAGCTCTCCAAATCCGTTTCCAGCCGCAGCCGACAAATCGTTTTGACCCAAGTTAATTTCCGATTTTAAGCGGCAACCCGCAACAAGCTCCCGGGTTGGGTGGGCAAATCAATCCATAAGGAATGACCATGGCCAAGACCCCCTCCCGATCGCCGTCATCCTCTTCCCGGCGTGCCCCCCGCACCCAGGCCGACCTGGCAGGTGCCGATATGGCAGGGGAATCGCCACAGAAGGCCGAGCCGATCCCGGCCGACGCAAAAATCTCCTTTGCGTATGAAGAACCTCAGGGTCCGGGCGGCGAAACCCGGCAAAGCGCGGGTGGCGATGTCGCGGTAATGACCACACAGCAAGGGGTTCCGGTTTCGGACAACCAGAACAGTCTCAAGCAGGGCGCGCGGGGGCCGACCTTGCTGGAGGATTTTCATTTTCGCGAGAAGATGTTCCATTTCGACCACGAGCGTATCCCCGAGCGCGTGGTCCATGCGCGCGGCTATGCCGCCCACGGCTATTTCGAGCTGACCGACAGCCTTGCCGACGTCACGCGTGCAGATGTGTTTCAGCGGGTCGGCGAAAAGACCCCGGCCTTCGTACGCTTTTCGACGGTTGCCGGATCCAAGGGTTCGGTGGATCTGGCCCGCGATGTGCGCGGCTTTGCCGTCAAGCTCTATACCCAGGAAGGTAACTGGGATCTTGTCGGCAACAATATCCCGGTCTTCTTCATCCAGGATGCGATGAAGTTCCCCGACCTCATCCATGCAGCAAAGCCGGAGCCGGATCGCGCCTTCCCCCAGGCACAGACCGCGCATGACAATTTCTGGGACTTTATCAGTCTGACGCCCGAAAGCTTCCACATGATCATGTGGGCCATGTCGGACCGTGCCATTCCTCGCTCCTTCCGTACTATGGAAGGCTTCGGGGTCCACACCTTCCGCCTGCTTGACGCACAAGGCCGATCGACCTTCGTCAAGTTCCACTGGAAGCCGAAACAGGGGCTGCAGTCCGTTCTGTGGAATGAGGCTGTCAAGATCAACGGCGCCGATCCGGACTTCCATCGCCGCGACTTGTGGGATGCGATCAATTCGGGCGATTATCCCGAGTGGGAGCTGGGCGTGCAGCTGTTTGACGATGCTTTCGCTGAAAGCTTCGACTTCGACGTCCTCGATGCCACCAAACTCATCCCAGAAGAACTCGTGCCGGTGCGGGTGGTGGGCCGCCTGGTGCTCGACCGGGTGGTCGACAATTTCTTCGCGGAGACCGAGCAGGTTGCCTTCTGCACGCAGAACGTGCCGCCCGGCATCGACTTCTCGAACGATCCGCTACTCCAGGGCCGCAACTTCTCGTATCTCGACACCCAGATCAAGCGTCTGGGCGGCCCCAACTTCACCCATATTCCGATCAACGCCCCCAAGTGCCCGATGCATCATTTCCAGCAGGACGGGCACATGGCGATGCGCAACCCCAAGGGACGGGCGAACTACGAGCCCAACAGCTGGGGGCCGACCGATGGCGGTCCCCGCGAAGATCCGGCTCGTGGCTTCACAACTTTCGAGGAGGTCGCCGATGGCCCCAAGCAGCGTATCCGTTCGGAAACCTTTGCCGATCACTACAGCCAGGCACGGCAGTTCTTCGTTTCGCAGACCCCGATAGAGCAAAAGCATATCGGCGATGCGCTGGTGTTCGAGCTCTCCAAGGTCGAGCGCCCCGACATTCGCTCGAGGACGCTTTCCCATCTCCTCAATGTCGACGAAGGTCTGGCGGCCACGGTTGCCGACGGGCTAGGGATGGCGCTGCCTGATCGGGCGCGGGCAGCACGCGCGCCCATTACCGATTTGCCGCCTTCGGAGAAACTGAGCATCGTCCGGAACGGCCCTGCCACGTTCAAGGGGCGCAAACTCGGGATCCTGCTCACCGACGGTGCCGACGCCAAGCTCTTTGCCGCTCTTGTGAAGGCGATCGAGAAGGAAGGTGCCGTCTATGAGGTCATCGCACCCAAGATCGCAGGCGTGACGCTTTCCGACGGCAAGACTGTGGCTGCCAAGCAGAAGATCGATGGCGGTCCCTCGGTACTGTACGATGCGGTGGCCCTCGTGGTTTCCGCGGAGGGCGCCGCGCTTCTGGCCAACGATGCGCCGGCGAAGGATTTCGTCACTGATGCCTTCGCGCACTGCAAGTTCATCGGTTTCTCCGCCGAAGCGCAGCCGCTGTTCGCCAAGGCCGGAATCGCCGACGATCTCGACGAAGCCTGTCTCCCTCTGACGAGTGCCAGGGACGCGACTGCCTTCCTGGAGGCATGCCGCACCTTGCGCCACTGGCCGCGCGAGCTGGAGGTGGACCTGGATGCACAGTCTGCAGCCTGACCCTGCCGGCAGTGACGACGCCTGCCCGGGAGAGGGCGTCATGCCCCTCCCGGCTGCCCCTCACAGCTCCAGGCGACTGCGCATCGCCATAATCTCTCATCTCAAGTATCCGATCCGCGAACCCTTCGCGGGAGGTCTTGAGATGCACACCCATCTGCTCGCCCGCGCGCTGCGCGGGAGGGGACATGATGTAACGGTCTTTGCCTCGGCGCGATCGGATGTCTCATTGGGTCTTGAGGCGGTCTGCGACGCCACGGCCCTGGCCGAGGTCGGAACTGCCGAGGCCCAGGACGTGGCGTTTTTCAAGGAGCATCATGCCTATCTGACGCTGATGAAAAACCTGCGGCACCGGCCGTTCGATGTGGTCCACAACAACTCGCTGCACTACCTGCCAGTGTCCATGGCCGAGACCCTTCCCATGCCGATGGTCACGACCCTACACACACCGCCGTTCTGTTGGCTCGAGAGCGGCGTGCGCCTCTGCACTGCGGCCAGTCACAGCTTCGCCGCCGTCTCGCGCTCGGTGGCAGATCTGTGGGATCACGTGGCGCGAACCGACCAAATCATTCTCAACGGTATCGACCTTGATGGATTTGCGTTCAGCCCGGAGCCCGACCCGACGCCCTATCTCGTCTGGTACGGGCGCATAGTGCCGGAAAAGGGTCTGCACTTTGCGATAGAGGCCGCAAGGATGATCGGCTTGCCTTTGCATATCGCAGGCCCGGTCCTGGACCAGGCCTATTTCGAGGCGCGGATAAAACCGCATCTTGGCCGCAATGCAGTGCATGTCGGTCATCTCGATCATGGTGCGCTCGCGAGGCTGGTAGGAGGTGCACGCGCTTTCCTGTGCACGCCGATGTGGGACGAACCTTACGGTCTGGTTGTCGCGGAATCATTGGCGTGCGGTGTGCCTGTCGCGGCCTTCGCACGCGGCGCCATCCCGGAAATTCTCGACGAAACCTGCGGGGTCCTGGCGGTCCCGGACGATGTCCGCTCGCTTGCTCAGGCAGCGCAGGCCGCGCTCTCGCTCAAACGCGAGGATTGCCGCCGGCGCGCCGAACAGACCTGCGATGCGCGCCGTATGATTGATAGCTACGAAGCGCTGTATCTGCGGCGAATTGCCGCGAATGACGCGGCCGAAGAAGCTGCAGTAGCGCCATTGCTCCATGCCTGAAGATGCAAACCTCCTGAAAGCGCCTGAAGCCGTGGATCTTGTCGTGTGCGTTCCTGCCCGGGATGAAGCTGCACGCTTGCCGACGTTGCTGGAAGCGCTGGCCGCGCAATCACTGGGTGGGCAGATCGAGGTGGTAATCGCGCTCAACAACACGACGGACAAGAGCGGCGAGATTGCTGAAAACGCGCGATCGAATTATCGAGGTCGCCTTCGCATTCACATCAAGAATGCCACGTTTCCGCCGGATCTCGCTCACGCCGGTTCCGCCCGACGCCTCGCCATGAATACGGGGCTCGCTTTGTTGAGCGGCCGGGAAGACGGTATCCTTGTGAGCACCGACGCGGATACGCGCCCACCGCCGCAATGGCTCCACGCCACGATCGGTGGCTTCGCGCGCGGCGCTGATATTGTCGGTGGCCGCATCGTCATAGATTCCCGCGAGGAGATGCCGCACGAGGTCGTCGCGCTCAAGAAAGCGCACGATGCCTACTGGGAAGCTGTACGGGAGATCGAGGACGCTCTGGATCCCCTCCCTTGGAATCCAGCGCCGCGTCACGGCGATCACACGGGCGCGTCGCTGGCTTTGCGCGGCGGGCTCTATGCCCGGTGCGGCGGGGTCCCCTTGTTGCGCTCAGGCGAAGATCGTGCCCTGGTTGCCGCCGCGACAGCCTGCGGCGGTCGCCTGGCGCATCCGGCGGACGTGTTCACGTTTGTCTCTTCGCGCCGCGACGGAAGAGCCGAAGGCGGTATGGCGCAGGCCATGCAGGAGATGTTCGATCTGGCGGCATCGGGCAAGCCGTTAAGCATGCCAGATTTCGGACACTGGCGTGAACGGGCGCTTTGGCGCAGACGCTTGAGAGCAAGGCCGGGAGGACAAATGAGGATCGCGCGGGAAGAGCAGCTTCTGCCGCCAATGCCCAGCGATATGATCCTGGACATCCGGCCATGAGCCGCCGACCGATCGGCTATTACGTCCATCACCACGGTGCCGGGCATCTGCACCGTGCCGAGGCGATACGGGCGAAGGCTTCACGGCCGATCGTTCTGCTTGGAACGGGCATGAAGGACGGTGACATCGATCTGCCCGACGACCGCCCGCCATCCGGCCGCTTCGATGGCATCGACCAGGCGGTCTCGCGTCCCGACGCTCTTCACTACGCGCCCCTCTTCCATGAAGGTGTGCGGCTGCGCGCTGCGAAGATAACGAACTGGATTGCGGAGGCTGAGCCGAGCCTTCTGGTGGTTGACGTCTCCGTCGAGGTAGCGATGATCGCCCGATTGGCCTCTGTCCCGACCGTTTACGTCCGTCTTGGCGGTGAGCGCTCCGATCCTGCGCACCTTGACGCATTCAGGGGCGCGTCGGCTATTCTTGCGCCCTTCCATCCCGCGTTCGAGGTGCCCACCATACCCGACTGGGTCCGGGAAAAGACGTTGTATGTGCCCGGAGTGACAGCGCCGCCCGTCCGCGCGCAAGCGCACGCCAACCGCATCCTCGTTGTCATGGGACAAGGAGGCGAGCCGGGCGACGGTGATCTTATCGCCGACGCCGCGCGGGCCTGCCCGCAATGGCGCTGGCGGGTGATCGGCCCTGCAACGCCTGCTCGCGATTGCCCCGCCAATCTCGAGATGTGCGGATGGGTGTCGCGCCCGGAGGTCGAAATCGCTCACGCCGCGATCGTTGTCGGGTCTGCAGGAGATGGGCTGGTAGGCGCGGTCATGGCGGCAGACAAACCCTTCATCTGCATCCCGCAAGAGAGACCTTTCGGGGAGCAGGAAGCGTCAGGCCGGGGGTTGAAGGCTCTCGGCGCCGCGATTGTCGTGCCTGAATGGCCTGCAGGGTTGTGCTGGCCACGTCTCCTGGAGGATGCCGTCGCCCGCCCGGCGGCGCCTCGGCGCGGACTCTACGATCCTCACGCCGCTTCCAAAGTCGCTGAATGGCTTGAACGGCACGCAGACCTGTTGCTCGAACGCGGAGAACTCCAGGCGTGAGCCGCTTATCCACTTCTCAGCGCGAGCAGGAAACGCCAAGGGTGCGGGCATCGGCCCTGGCGGATAAACTGATCGAGCTTGGCGTCCGCTACGACGCGGCACCGGTGTTTCCTCTGGAAAGCATGCGCATGCTGGCAGGAGCCGGGCTTCATCGCGATTTTGCCAGTCCGCAAGCAGGTGGGACGATCTTCAAAGATTCCCTGGATCGTTACGGTTCGCTCATGGATGTCCTTCGTATCATTGGCCGCGCTGACCTTAGTGTCGGGCGCTTGTTCGAAGGTCATGTTAATGCGCTGGCCCTCCTTGAATGGTACGGATCGCCCGATCAGATATCCCAGCTCTCCCATGCCCTGTCGGCTGGCGCGTTCTACGGCGTCTGGGCAACCGAGCCCCCGCCAGGGGTCAAGCTTATCGGCCGGACCGATGGCAGCATGAAACTAGAAGGCGCGAAGAGCTTTGCGAGCGGCGCGGGCGGACTTTCGCATGCGATAGTCACCGCTATGCCCCGGACAGGCAGTCGCCAACTTGTGATCGTCGCAGCCGATGATGCGCAGCGCGCCAATCTTTCGCAGTGGCGCATGCGCGGAATGCGCGCAAGCAACAGCGGGATCTACGACCTCACCGATTTGCGGGTATCCCCGGCCGACCTTCTTGGCGCGCCAGGCGATTACGACCTAGATCCCTGGTTTACCACCGGCGCCTGGCGGTTTGCCGCAGTTCAACTGGGAGGCATCGAGGCGCTGCTTAGCGAGACGCGAGACGCAATGTCCGATCAGGCGCGTGGCGATCCGCTTCAGCGCGCGAAGTTTGCAGATTGCGTCGTCGCTGCCCGTACCGCCTATCTATGGGTCCGCGAATGTGCCGCTCGAGCCGCTGCGCAGGATCGCGATGGACCCGCATTCGCGCGGCTCACGCGCGGTGTCGTCGAGCGTGCGGGCCTCGACGTCATGGAGCTTGCTACGCGCATCATTGGCACGCGTAGCGCCATGGACGGCCAGCGTATCGACAAGATCATTCGCGACCTTTCCCTCTATCTGCGACAGGCCGGACCCGATTACGCGCGCGACCAGGCGGCGCTCGCCTGGCTCGACCATGATGCATGGGGAAGCGAGGATGCGTTGTGGTAGCGCAAAGGCTCGATCAGGCGCCGTGGCGCGCAACGCGGTGGCTGGTACTGGCGCCGCACCCGGATGATGAAACCTTGGGAACGGGGGCACTCATTGCCCAGACCGCCGCGGGATCGCGCCTGGCCGGGGTAGTCTATCTGACTGACGGTTCCGGCTCTCATCCGCATACGGATGGCGGCGTTCGCAAGCTTGCCGGTGTGCGGCTGCGGGAAGCGGGCTTGTCTCTTTTCTACCTCACCGGTTGTCGGCGGTATGCTCCTGTCTGTCTTGGTTGGCGCGATGCGCGACCGGAAACGCCGCAGAGTATGGAGTTTCAAAAGAGCGTGTCGCAGATGGCTGCCTTGTGCCGGCGGCGGCGCGTCGATGCGATTGCCGTGACCGCCCATCATGAACCGCATTGCGATCACGCGGCAGCTGCGCACCTAGCCTATGCGGTCGCTCGCTGCGCCAAACGGCCGATCCGGGTGGCGGAGTACTGCGTCTGGGCTCCGCATCTGCCGGTAAAGGCATTCACGCCCCTCCGGACAAGGTCGATGCCGATCGGGAAACGCCGAAGGGCCCTGCGCGCGCACCGCAGCCAGTTGACACTTTCGTACGGCCCAGGCTTCCGGCTCCCTGCCGATGAGCAGCGCATGGCAGCGCGCGACATCCTTTTTGTAAGGACGGGCAGATGACCCGACACGCAGCCAGCATGCCGCCCGAATATTTCGAAGCGATGTTCCTGGGAACGCCCGATCCGTGGGACCTGGAGACCAGCGCGTATGAGCAGGCCAAGTACAGGCACTCGATCGAGGCGCTGGGGGCACGCCGTTATGCTGCCGGCCTGGAGGTCGGCTGCGCCAAGGGCGTGCTGACCCGAAGTCTTGCAGGCAAGGTAGCGTCACTGTTCTCCCTCGACGTAAGCGGCACCGCTTTGCGAGCTGCCCGTCGGCGCTGTGCCGACCTTGACCATGTCGGCTTTGCCAACATGCGCTTCCCCGCGCAGGCGCCCGACCGCGACTTCGATCTCATAGTCCTGTCCGAGGTCGCCTATTACTGGGACGATGACGACCTTGCGCAGACCGGCGTCTGGTTGCAGGAACATCTCGTGCCCGGGGGCGACCTGCTCCTCGTTCACTGGACTGGAGAGACCGACTATCCGCAAAACGGAGATGAGGTCGTGAACAAGCTCCATGCAATCGTGGGTAAACAAGTGTCGGTATCGATAGCCGAGCGACGCATGCACTATCGCCTCGATCTATGGCGCAAGACGAGATGAGCATCAGCGTTCTGACGATCGTGCGGAACCGGGCCGGGCACCTCGCGCAATTGATCGAAGGTCTCCGGCGCAGCGATCATTATCCGGACGAGCTCATCATCGTGGACATGAACAGTTCGCCTCCGGTCGGCATCGACGATCTGCCCTTTGCGAACAAACTCATCCGCCTCTCCACAGGTGGGCTACCTCTCGCGGCGGCGCGAAACGCTGCCGCCGCGGTGGCAACCGGTGACCACCTGCTCTTTCTTGATGTCGATTGCATCGCGATGCGCGGTCTTGTTGGCGCGATGACCCGGACGCTAAGTCAGCAAGACGCGCTGATCTGTGCCGAGGTTCGATATCTTGGTCCGGACGACGCACGCTCGAACTGGGAGGAGGCGGACCTCTTGGTTCATGCCCGTGGCCATCCCGTTCGTGATTTTCCGGTGTCCGGGTTACGGCAGGTCGATAACCCTGGCCTTTTCTGGTCGCTGGTCTTCGGAATACGCCGTTCGCGTTTCGACGCCCTTGGTGGGTTCGACCAACGCTTCACAGGCTACGGTGCGGAAGATACCGATTTTGGTTTCGGTGCTGAGAGGGCCGGATTGCCGCTACTGTTCATGGGTGGGCCGGGCGCGTTTCACCAGCACCATCCCGGTTTCGACCCGCCACTCCAGCACTTCCACGACATCGTGCGCAATGCGCAGGTCTTTTACGAGAAATGGGGAGTATGGCCGATGTATGGATGGCTGAGCGCCTTCGCCAAGGCGGGCCTGATCGAGTGGGACGAGAAACTGCTGGCGATCAAGCGAGCGCCCACCGGGGAAGAGATTCAGGCTGCAATGGTCGACTGAAAGGTCGTTGCGGTGCGAGCCCGAAGCAAAAAATACCCCCGCCTGAGCGGGGGTATGATGTTTCACTTCTTGCCAGCGCCCGGCTCGGAGATAATCGGCGGCTTGCCATCTTCCAGCCGTCCTTCGTTGCGCAGATCGCGGCCCTCCTGAGCCTTCTTCTGGCTCTCGGGCGACTTGGCGTGTTCGTTCAGCTCTTCCTTGACGTAGCCGGCCGCTTCCTTGGCTTTGCCTTCGATGCTCATGATTGTCTCCTGGCTGAGGGCTCAATGTGGCCCGTTGTATCCTTGGAGCGCCCGCCGGGCTGGATTGGTTCCCAGCGAGGACCTTGTTTCGCCACGTCACAACGGTACGCCGCTTTATAAAGCCGATCGCAGGACAGGCTGGCTACGGGCATATCGTTTGGATGGCGCGCATAGCAGCGCAATCGTACGCGCCGCAAATTAAGAGGCCGGCGTCCCTGGTACGCCGGCCTCCCGCAAAAAAGGTGTCTGGAAGACTATGATGGGCAAGCTATCAGTGGTGATGACGATGCTTGTCCTTGTCGCCGATAATTGCGCCTGCCGTACCGCCAACGACGGCGCCTTCCGTCGTGCCAAGACCGGTGGCACTGCCCACGACCGCGCCGCCGGCGCCGCCAATCAATCCGCCACGGGTTGCGCCGCGTGAACATGCCGATGTCCCGGAGGCGAGTACCACGAGAAGGGATAGTACCGAGGCGACTTTGATATTCATGGGTTTTCCTCCTGTTAGGCGAGGCAGCAGCGTTCGGTGTTTATGATTGTTCCCAGGAATGCGGGGCTGGTTTCCTTGGCACGCTTTGCCTTGACGGACTGGTGCGCGCCATTGTGTCGCAACCACCAAAAGGCACTCTCGGCCCGGTCACGGCTGGCGGACGTCTCGTCACTACGCATCTGTCTCCGGCGCCAAAGCGGCACGCTGTGCAACCAAATTCCAGGGTTGGGCTTTCTTCAGTAACCAAGGCAAGCTCGAATTACCGCGGATGAAAGGTCGTTGAGGTCAAGATGCTGATCCAGGCAGGCTACAAGATCGTTGTTGAGACTTGTCGAGAGACGCCTCTGGTACTGATGACTAGTGTTCGACCTGAACGAATGTGCGATCTGAAGTCGAAGCATGAGATCGTCACGGATCGTCAATTGACGGCGGTCGAATATCGCGACGGGTTTGACAATGTCTGTACGCGCATGACCCTTCCTGTGGGTCAAACACAGATCAGTTGCGACTTCATCATCGAGGATGATGGCGTGCCTGATCGGCAAGTCCCCATGGCGCGGCAGCATGACATTGCGGATCTTCCCAGCGATGCGCTGGTATTTCTTCTCGCCTCACGGTATTGCGAGACGGATCTGCTCAGCGAGATTGCCTGGGAAAAGTTTGGTCATATAGAGCCCGGTTGGCAGCGGGTTCAGGCGGTCGTCGACTTCGTTCATGGCCATCTGGATTACGGGTATCAGCATGCGCGCGCAACGCGGACCGCATGGGAGGCGTACAACGAAGGGGTCGGGGTTTGCCGCGACTTCGCGCATCTCGCGGTGGCGCTATGCCGCTGCCTGAATATTCCAGCACGCTACTGCAGCGGTTATCTTGGCGACATCGGCGTGCCGCCTTTGCCTGCAGCGATGGATTTTCACGCGTGGTTCGAAGTTTATCTTGATGGAGACTGGTTTAGCTTCGATGCGCGTCACCGAACACCCCGCATCGGCCGCATCCTGATGGCCTGCGGTCGCGACGCTGCCGATACGGCCCTTTCGACTGCGTTTGGCGAGATGCGTCTGGTCAGCTTCGAGGTGATCACCGAAGAGACGTCACAGGATGCCCGCCCAGCCGGATCTCTGGCGCTCGCGGCATGAACGTTGGGAACGGCCTGGAACAGCCTTCACTTTATCGGCCGCTAAACGCCCGCTGCCATTTTTGTCCGGGCCTACGCCACTGATGCGAAAGGCTCCCCGTTCCCGCAGGTTTGTGCACTGCGGGGCCATCGTGCAGGGGGGGACCGTCCGCTTGCTGGTGGCATGCCTCGGGAACCCCCGCATCATCGGGCGCGGCTCGGCGGTCTCGATCACGAGGCTGGTGTCGCCGGGCCAGGCTTTTGAGACATGGGCCGCGACCCGGTAGAGGTTGCACATGCAGGGATGATGAAGGGGGCCGGTTGTCACTCTTGCCGCGATGGAACGTAGGGGGGGCTGCCCCGTTGAGACGGCATTGCAATTCAAGAGGCGCGACCAATGACCGACCCCACCCAGCGCAGTCATGAGGATAAGGCCCATCGCGACGATAAGCGCGAGGAAAGGCAGAACCCGGGCCAGAACACTGAGGGCCGCAGCGACACCGGAGCCACGCCGAGGGCGGAGCCTGGTGGGGTGGCTGTCCGAAAGCATCCGCTGGACGAAGCCGATGCCGAGCAGGCGGGCACTCAGCGCAATCCAAAGTTCAAAACCGAACACAATGGCGGCGCGGCCTAGGTCGCCCCCCACCGAGCTGTGGAAGCGTCCCCGCGCTGGCGAACACTCTTTAGGCGAACGACGAGGGTCGGAGGACTATGCCGTGATTCCGCTCTCCTACTTCTACTTGGTCAACGTCGAGACGAATGAACCGCTCGCAATCTTCTCCGCCGACGAGTGCCACAGCAGCAACGATCTTGCTGCGCTGGAAGGGCGCTTACGCCTCGAGCACAACGTCGATGACGCCACGAACGGCTTAGCGCTCCGGAATAGCGTGTCGGCGCGGCTTCCGACCGATCAGATTATGGTTTTGCTGGCGAGGCAGGCTCACCGGCGAATGCGGAAAAGCTGAGATGCAAAGAGGCCCAGCGCTGCGAAGGCAGGCCGGGCCAGTTGTTTCAAGGGCATAGCCCTTCGGGTCGCTCGGCATATCTACACGACATTGCTGCACCGCATCATGACAAAGTCCGTTACCCGCGCTGACCAGCAACGAGCTTCCAACGGTGGAGGTAAATCTGGATGTCTCGGGTCCGACAAAAGGGGGCCATTCCATGTGTGCCGGGTTGCGTCGTTATTCATGCCCAGAACCGCTCGACCTGTCATCCCTCTGCGACTCCCGCAATTGACGGCCAAGCTGGCGCCGGTCACACCATGGGTCTCGGAGGCATCGGCGTTTTGCCCGCTTCGACGGCAGCGGCATCGAGGATGTCGATTGCACCGCGGTTCATGCGGGAAAAAAGACGGCTGTGGAATGGATGCCTACGCCATCGCGCGTGTGGTCGCGGTATCCAACTCTCAGGAATGGGGCGGCGTATTGCCGACCATTCCCTGCCGGGCTTGCTGTCGATGCAGGAGGCCCACATCTCATGTGTCAGCTCATTGGCCAGCGCATCCCGGTTGGCGGTGCAGATCCGGCAGGTCATGGCGTCAGGGTACGCGGGCAAGGGCTGTGAGAACAAACATCGAACATGCTATGAGCGCATGATAGCGATTCGGAAAAGAAGGATGTGTCGAGATGAAACTGCCCAGCCGTGACGACCTTCGCATAGATGTCCGCGACGCGCCGGAAAAGCCGGTGCCGTTCGGACAGTGGGTTCTTCAGCAGGTAGAGCGGGGCGGCTCCATCGGCCAGCTGGCGACAATCGCGAAATCGGACAGGGGCTTTCCAAAGGACGGGAATGCGGATGCGGTACGCAAGCGGCTGGGAGATACCGGTGCGGATCCGGAGATGTTCGATGCGGTGGATGACGCTGAAATGGACTGGGCAGCACTATGACGGGCCCGATGACGGACGACGCGCTGATCGCGTTGGCGGAGCACCGCTTTACACAAGCCGATCGCGACGGCGCCACCCCCGACGACTGCCGTCAACTGCGCAACATCTTCCCCGCTGTGCTCCAGCGCTTGCGCGAGAAGGTCGAGATCACCCGCAACCTGGTGATGATCGAGGAAATCGACCTCAATGATGCCGCAGCCGCTGCCCGCCTGCTTGATCGTGCCGGAAGCGCCCCGGCGGACGACCAGCCTCAACTATCGCTGCTCGACCTGTGATGCCGTCGCGCCGTTACCGCGTCCCCACGTTCGACCGGCAGTGCATGAGCGCCGGAGATCTCCCGACCGTGGCAGCGGCATGGATCTATGCCGCCGAATTGGCCGACCAGCTCGGTCCCAGCGTCGCATGTGTCGTCAGCCAGCATATTCAGAGCATGTCAGGCAGCGGCGATTATACGGGGATGGCCAGATGGCTGTCGGTCTTTGACAAGGTGACCATTCTCTTGCGGGCACAGCACGGAGCGCGTCGGCACTGACACGCCTCAGGAACTCCTCCTGATTGATCCAAGTTGATTTTCCGCAGTTAACGAGGAAGAGCAATGGACATCATCGACGACCTGCGCGCAGCGACGGAAGGCGACGTTAGCGAGGCTCTTGAAAGGGCCGATACCAGACTTCCGATCGAAAGCGTCGTTGATCTGCTGGAAGCGTATAACAGGATTCTGGATCAGAGGCTCGGTTTGCCGGAGCCGACAGAGACTGAAACCAAGAGGATGCCGTGACCCGAGACTCGGATGCCGTGTCCCATCTGCTTTTATCAGCACTGGGGGCGGAACTTGGACGGCGGATTATCGCTTTGCGTAAACGCCTTATCGCATGCAAATTGAGAAGAAGCGCTCACTTGTACACATATGGGCCGCTGCGGTGGGAAATTAGCCAGTCCCCCCGACAAACTTCATTCGCCCCGCCGCAGCAACCCGAAACGAAACGGCGTGAGAATGATCCATAAGGTGAAGGCTCGGAAGAGGTCGATCAGCCAAACAATCTCGATGCATTCGGATCTGATTGCAAGAATCGATGCGTGGCGGGAGCGCGAGTTCGGACATCCCACCCGACCTGAGGCTATCCGGCGCCTTATTGAGAAGGCGCTTGCCGGCGAATAGCACGTCGCCAGAAAGCTCGAACAGGAGCGAAAACGATTTGGCGCGCCGGTGAGGTCTGGAGCGGCACTTGGAACCGGCGGGCAGGGCCGCTCGATCTCGGGCCGTCATACGAATGAACGCCGGGCCGGAGGGGATGAAATATCGGTCTGAGGCTCAGAAGCACTCGGCACAATCCGTAGCCCGCCGAAGAAATGTGCGGATCTGGAAACACGGATCTTGCCAGCGCGACTGTCGCCGATAACTTTAGGGCGGCATGGACTGCAATGATCGACGCCGCGCTTGCTGGAAATTGATTGAGGTGCATGAAATGGGTGGGCGGCGATGCAGCGCTCGCAGCCGGCGTTAACTAGCCGCCCGTGGGCCCACCTTTATCGATTCCCCCGTCGAGGTACGCGATCAAAGCGTTCGCTCCGTCCTTTAATCGGTCAACTTCGCGTTGTAGCGCAAACAGTTCTTGTGCATAGCTCTCAGCGATGCTGGAGGGAAGCGTCTCGCCACGGTCGGGCAGGTCTTCAAGCACCTCCCTGATCGCCGTGCGTATGTCTTCCTCTGAGATACATTTGAGCAATTGTATCGCCACCTCTCGTAATGCGAGAAGCGCGCCTTCGGTGAGTTCGCGCGACGGATCGTCGCTGCCGTGGGCAGGCAAAATCTCTTCCAATCGTTCTATGCGCGACCATCAAATGCACAAGCACGCAGCGGCATGGCTGCATAGCACATCGCGATCGAACCGCGAACCTGTCGTGTTTGCTGACGGGATCGAGCGCGCTCAGATTCGGCGAAGTCTGCCCAGCAGGCCCGAGGTCGGAGGCCGTGCGTGCTCGACCTCGTCCGCGATCGATGCAAGCTCATCGCGATAACCTGCGATCCGATCCGCCCCAAGGCGTGGATCGAGGTCATCAGCCTGCTTGGCCAAGGAGCGCATGAGTTGATCGTAATCAGCAGTAGGCAGCCGGCCCAATGCGCGGGCGAGAACATCATGCAGCGCATAATGAGCCCCCTCGGCCCTTAGAAGTGCTTTCTCTATTTCCTTAATCCGGTCGTCGTCCTTCCACGACATATCTCCCACGCCTCCGAGATTGAGTCCGAACTGCGAATGCGGCCAAGCCGTGTATCTGGACCGAAACCAGCGTTAGTCCAGTTAAGTTTCTGATAAATCTATCGCCCGGAGAATTTTGCGCTCGACTTCCCAACGCTTCGCCACTGGTTCTCGCGCTATTCGGAATGCCTGCTCTCCCAGGTATTCCAGACCGCTCCCTGCAATGCCACGCAGATGATCACATAAAGCGCGGCGAAACGGCTCCATGCCCCGATGAGCAGGACGCGTGGCTCGCAGTTTGCGCTTACCCATGTGCAACTGGCCGGGGTGCTTGGTGTTGGCCGATCGTTCGTGACGCGCGTGATCTCCCGGTTGCGTGTGCCCGGAACGATAGAGATGCGCCGGGGTGTCTTCATCGTGAAAGATGAGCAAATTCTGCGGGAGACGGGGGCGATTGCGCGACGACAACCGAGGACCATTTCGATTTCGTCCTGCATGACATCTACCCGCAGCAGTGATGCGAATGATTGGTCGGATTGCCGAATGACGAACATGCGCCGCGATCTGTATCGGCGCTCTGTGAATAAGCGGAACGCGACCGCGCGCAGTTAGTTAGACTGGCATGAAGACGCTATCCATCATCTGCGCCTCCTCACTCGCATTGCTCGTGGCCGGGTGTGACGGACCCAAGGAAAAGGCTGGGGCCCAAAAAGACGAGGCCGCTGCCAAAGCAGCAGGGCGTGAATACAAGGGTGGCGGGCCTGCGGAAAAGGCAGGAGCCGCAGCCGATCGAATTGACCGTGCTCAGGAAAAAATGCGCGCTTCGCAGGCCGATGCCCTCAAGGATCAGGGCCGACTGCTAGAAGAGCAGGCAGATGCGGAAGCTGACAAGCTGGAAGCGAAGGCAAAGGAAATCCGCCAAGCTGCGAGTGAAAAGGCGAATGAGCTTGGTCGCCAGGCGTCCGCCCTCGAACAGCAATGATTCTGATCGCTCCGATAGGGCGGAGAGTGTTGGTGTTCCGCGATATTGGAAACCGCTTGCGCACTTTGCTTCATCACTGCCTGAGGCTGCGATCACTCAGGTACCCTGCCGACTTTTGACCCGTTTGATGCCGTCGCACACACCCCGCACGGCTCACGTGCCGCATACAACGGCGGCACTTATGGTCCGATCATCAATCCTGCTGTTGCCTTCGCACTTCCGACGACACCGGGAATGCCCGCGCCGGGATGGGTGCCTGCGCCCACGAGGAAGAGATTGCCGAAATGATCGTCGCGGTTGTGGGCGCGGAACCACGCGCTTTGCGTCAGTGTCGGCTCCAGACTGAAAGCGCTGCCCAGATGAGCGCCCAGATCGCTTTCAAAGTCGCGGGGCGTATAGTGAAAGCAGACCTCGAGGCGATCGTCGATGTCCGGGATCAGCGTGGCGCGGATGCGCTCGATGACGATCTTCCGGTAGCGATCTCCTTCTGTGGCCCAATCGATCGGTGCGGCACCCAGGTGGGGGACGGGGGCCAGCGCATAAAACGCCGATCTACCAGCCGGGGCGACACTCGCATCGCTGGCGCCGGGATTGTGCAAGTAGATCGAAGGGTCTTCGGGCAGGCGGCCGTGCCTGTAAATATCGTCAAGCAACGGCCCATAGCGATCCGAAAACAGAATCGAATGATGGGCAATCCGCGGGAACGTACCCTTCAAGCCAAGGTGCACCACAAACAGGCTGGGTGAAAAGCGCTTGGACTTCAGCGAGCGCAATTTGCGAGCGGCATAGCGGGAACCGGTGATCGTCGCATAAGTGCTCACGACATCCCCGTTGCTGGCGATCTGGTCGGCACTGAAACGGCGCCCGGACTGGGTGACCACGCCCGTTACCCGGCTGCCCTCGTACGTGATTGTCTGGACCTTTTCGTTCAGCACCAGCCTCCCGCCCAGACGTTCGAACAGCCCCGCCATCCCGTCGATGAGCGCATTCGTGCCGCCTGCTGCGCACCAGACCCCGCCCAGCTTTTCAAGATGGTGAATGAGGGCATAAATGCTGCTCGTCTTCATGGGATTGCCGCCGACCAGCAATGTGTGGAAGGACAGCACCTGCCTCAACTTCTCGTTTCGCACGAAAGAGGCAACCGTTGCATACACCGATTGCCAGGCTTTGTGCCGGGCCAATGCGGGCGCCGCTTTCAGCATGCTTCTGAAGTCGAGGAACGGGACGGCGCCAAGCTTCACGTATCCTTCCTGATAGACCGCGCGGGAATAGGCCAGAAAACGTTTGTAGCCCTCGACATCCCGCGGATCGAGCTTGCCGATTTCTGCTTTCAGTAGGGCATCGTCGTTCGAGTAATCGAACTGCGTCCCATCGTTCCAGACAAGGCGATAGAACGGGTCGACCGTCCGCAAGGTCACATCATCGGCCATTTGGCTCCCCGACAGTGCCCAGAGTTCTTCCAGGCAAGCCGGGTCGGTTATCACAGTAGGACCGGCATCGAAGGTGTACCCTTCCCGCTTCCAGCAATAGGCGCGGCCGCCAGGGCGGTCGCGCGCTTCGAGCACTGTCGTGTCGATGCCCGCGCTCTGCAGACGGATCGCGAGTGCCAATCCGCCGAAGCCTGACCCGATGACAATAGCGCAGGATCTGGAAGGCATGAAAATGTCGCCATTCTTGGAGGGCCGGATGATTCCATGTCGTACCGGATGATCCCCATAGCACTACCTGTCCAAAGGGGAGGGTGGAAATCCGGGCAAAAAGACGAAACAGTGCCAGTGAGTTAGGATAATACGAAAATGGTTTCACAAAGCTTGTATCTCGATCAAAGACACGCGGCTGGGTGCAAGTCGGTGCTGCTAGCCAATCCGCGTGGCTTCTGTGCAGGTGTGCGGCGGGCTATAGCCGCCGTCGAAGACGCATTGGCCGCCCATGGCGCCCCGGTCTACGTTCGCCGCGCAATCGTGCACAATCGCCAGGTAGTCGCGCGTCTCGAGCGCCTTGGGGCAGTTTTCGTTCAGGATGTGAGCGAAATACCGCAAGGCGCAGTTACCATCCTCTCCGCCCATGGCAGCGCAACTGCTGTGAAAGAGGCGGCTCGGCGGGGCAAGCTGCGGGTTGTCGATGCGATATGTCCGCTTGTAGCCAAGGTGCATGCCGAAGTAGTCCAGTGGCATCTGCAGGGCCGACATGTCGTACTCGTCGGACACCTCGATCACCCGGAGATCATTGGGACAATTGGGCAGGTCCCCCGCGCAAGTATTTCGGTGGTCGGCACCGTGACGGACGTCAATGCCTTAATACTTCCTGACGACACGCCGGTTGCTTATGCGGTTCAGACCACGTTCTCCGTCGGCGAGGCAGACAGCATGATCAAGGCCATAAAGACCCGATTTCCGGACTGCGCGGGGCCTCGCACAAGCGACATCTGTTATGCAACGACCAACCGCCAGGCCGCTGTCGTCGAGATCGCTGCGCAATGCGATGTGGTGGTGATCGTTGGCGATCCGATGTCATCGAATGCGCGCCGGCTCGTCGAGACCGCGATTGCTGCCGGATGCCCTCAGGGCCTGTTGGTCGAAGGCGCCGACGATCTGGCATCGCGTTTCCCCGCTGCCGCCATGAGGGTTGGTCTCAGCGCGGCAGCATCGGCTCCTGACGAGGTGATCGAGGAAGTATGCGCCTGGCTGCGTGAACACGGGTTCGGTTTCAGCGAGGTGGCCGGAACGGAGGAAGGCATGAGATTTCGACCGGTGCCGGTTACACTTCCGGGCCGCGAGCGATCCGATGCCGCGGCGATCCTGGCAGACATCCGCCGGGATGTTGACGAGGCCATTCTCGAGGCGATCGGCGATATGCCCGCGCGAAGTCTGCGTCTTGCCGATGCCATGCGCTACGCAGCGACCTCAGGAGGCAAGCGGTTTCGCGCCGCTCTCACCGTTACGGTGACGCAGATGCTGGGCGGGACCAGAAGCATGGCGTTGCGCGCTGCGGCAGCCATCGAATGCGTCCACGCCCAGTCTCTCGTTCATGACGATCTCCCCTGCATGGACAACGACGACCTGCGGCGCGGAAGGCCAACGGCGCACCGCCAATTCGACGAAGCCACTGCTCTGCTCGCCGGGGATGCACTGCTCGCGCTTGCGTTCGAGATACTGGCGGATCCCCGTACGCATCACCATGCGGGCGTGCGTGCTGAACTAGTGCTGCGCCTTGCTCGAAGCGTGGGTCAGGACGGGCTTGCCGGCGGCCAGATGATGGACCTTTACCCGAGCGAGATAATTTCCTCGGCGGAATTGATCGCCTGTCTGGCCGGCAAGACCGGGTCACTCATACGCTATGCCGTCGAAGCGGGCATTCTTCTGGGTCACGCCGATGACCAATGCAACGCAGGACTGTTATCCTTCGCGCAAGACCTCGGTCTGCTGTTTCAGTTGCAGGACGACCTGCTGGACGCGGTCGGCGATGAGCGGGTAGTCGGCAAGGCCTTGGGCAAGGACGCCGCAAAAAACCGAAAGAATGCTGTCTCGGTTCTTGGTGCCGAGGGGGCGGCGCAGGAGGCGCAGCGTCTTCTCGCGTCCTGCGCTAAGGCCCTGGAACCCTTTGGTGACAGAGCCGCTTGCCTGCTAGAACTGGCACGCTTCGCGGCTCGGCGCACGCTTTAGAGACCGGCTTCGATCGCGATCCGGATCGCCTCCGCCACTGTGCGGACGTCCAGTGCGCGCAGGAGCGCGGCGCGGTGCATCTTGATGGTCCGCTCGGTCACGCCCAGCTCGAAGGCAATCTGCTTGTTCAAGCGTCCCTGTGCCAGTGCCTGGACTATCTGGAGCTGACGCCGGCTCAGACCCTCGATCCGCGCCCGTGCTTGCTGGTGGCGACTGGGCTGCCTTTCGTCTATGGCCATTTGCGAGCCGAGGAAGAACTCGATCTCCCCGTCGCCGTTGAATAACGGGGCGACCATTACGGCGTTTCGAAACGCCGTGCCGTCCTTGCGATAATTGATGAGCTCGACCATCGCCGGACGGACTTGCGCGATTGCATCGCGCAGCATCGCGGCCTGGTCTTCTTCGGTCCGCATGCCGCGCAGGAACCGGCAGTTGCGACCCATTACGTCCGTCCTGGAATATCCTGTCAGCTCGAGGAACGCCTCGTTGCAGGCGACGATCGGATTGTCTGCCAGGCAAGGGTCACTCACCACGGCTGCAACCCGGCTATTCGCTATCAATGCGTTCGGATCCAAGGTCTTTAGCACTGTGCTTCCCTTCCCGTTAGGCCATATCGCAGAGAGCGGAAGAGATGCCTAGAACGTTTCTCTAACGTCCGCATGCGCTCGGCTGGCGGCCAACCTTTCGAGAGAACGCCATGAAGGTTATGTCTGCGCGGTTTGCGCCGGATCATCAGCACGATGATAAGAGGCAAACCACTCTTGAGCTTACAGAAAAATCTGTCGGTAATGCTTTGCGCAGGTTCCGGCACCGCGAGATGATGACCACCAGGGCGCCTGCGTGGTATCTGGATAATGTCGGCAGGCGCGGGCAAATGCCCAATGAGGCACAGGTGCGCAGCAGATGAGCCGCGGCGTGCGCCGGCGGATCGGCATCGTTGGGGCAGGCATTGCAGGGCTTGCTTGTGCCGAGCAACTGCGCGGGATTGGCGATATCGTGCTATTTGACAAAGGGCGGCGCCCCGGCGGGCGTCTGGCCACCGTGACAATCGGGAACGCTTCCTGGGACTTGGGGGCACCGTCGTTTACAGCGCGCGATCCGCGCTTTCGTGCCGAGGTCATGCGCTGGCGCGAGGCCGGTTGGGTTGCACGTTGGGATGACGGTCCGCGCAACGCGCTGGTAGGCATCCCGTCAATGGCAAGCCTCGTTGCCGAACAGAGCAGAGGGCTCAACGTGAGGTTCGGGTTTTCCGTCCAATCACTTGTCACGACCGACGGTGGATGGGTGATAGAGGGGGAACGCTGTCAGGCAGGTCCCTTTGATGGTGTGGTGGTCGCCGTACCGGCCGAGCAGGCTGCGCCGCTGCTTGCCCTGCACGATCTGAAGGCCGCGCGCCATGCCGCCTCCGTACGATCTTTTCCCTGCTGGGCGGTCATGGTCGAATTTTGCCGCCCCCTGAAGCCATCCGGGCATCTCGCGACGGATGCCGGGATCTTCTCCGTGATTGCGAACAACCGTTCCAAGCCGGGCCGAGGTGAGGCAGAATGCTGGGTCCTGCACGCCAGCGCGCAATGGTCCCAAAAGCATCTAGAGAGTTCGGCGGACAACGTCGCAATCCAGCTGCTTGCGGAACTTGCTGAAACGATCGGTACTGATCTCCCGGCCCATACGTTTATCAAGGCTCACAGGTGGCGGTTCTCAAGGCCCTGCGGTCAGTCGGACCAGGTCATCTGGAATTCTTCCTTGGGATTGGGTGCATGCGGAGACTGGTGCACCGAACCCACTGTCGAGGGAGCATGGCTATCGGGCATCCAACTTGCCGAAAGGATGCGGGAAACCTTGATGGATTGGGAAGCTCCGGATCTGGTGGAGGACTTGAGGGATGCAGGATGAGGCAGCCGGACAAGGCATCACGGGCAGGACGGCGGCGGTATTCGGCGCCAGTGGGGCTATCGGCGCAGCGGCGGCAGCAAGGCTGGCCGGAAGCGGGCGTTTCGCTACGGTGATGGCCGGATCGCGCGGTGGCGTGGGCCTCCCGTCCGGATGCACGCCATTCCGCTTCGACCTCAACGACGACGCGTCAATTGCTGCGGCTGCCGCAGAGCTGGCGCCGCCGCTTGGCCTGGTATTGGTTTGTACGGGTTTGTTGCACGACCAGGCATCGGCCATTGTCCCTGAAAAAACAGTGCGGGCACTCGATGCCGAGGCGCTTGCGCGACTTTACGCGGTGAATGCGATCGGTCCTGCACTCATCGCCAAACACGTGCTGCCGCGGCTGCCACGGCAGGGGCGCTGCGTCTTCGCCGTGCTTTCGGCGAAAGTCGGCTCCATCGGGGACAACCGGCTGGGCGGATGGCACGGCTATCGGGCGAGCAAGGCGGCATTGAACATGATGATACGCAATTTCGCGATAGAAATGGCGCGCACCCATCCTGAGGTCATTGTCGCCGCACTGCATCCCGGCACAGTCAAAAGCAGGCTATCCGCGCCATTCGAACGCGGTGTGCCGGCAGGACAGCTTTTCACACCGGATTATGCGGCCGAGCGCCTGCTCAACGTCGTCGACCGCCTGGAAAAAGCCGACAGCGGCGGTCTCTTCGCCTGGGATGGCACGCGTCTGCCGGACTAGGGCGGAAACCTTTCCGGAATGGCCCAAAATGCGCACCAGATCGGAAGCTAGCGCATGTTTTACAGCGACTGAGGCTACACCTTCACGGCGCTTGCGTGTGGGCCCGAGATCGAGCGCAAGCGAAAAAGGGGCCCGAGCGGATAGCGGGAGCGAGAAGGGGGGAAGGATGAGGGTGTCCGGCAGCGCGTGCATTGCGAGGCTGGTCGGGCAGCACCACCTCCTGTTCCAGGACGGACTCTAATGAAAACTCTCGTGCCTGTGCTTGGCGACCAGCTTTCCTTCGACTTGTCCTCGCTTGCCGGACTTAAACAGAGCCAAACCGTTCTTCTGATGATGGAAGTGGCACAGGAGACGACATATGTGCGCCATCACAAGAAAAAGATCGCCTACATCCTGTCCGCCATGCGCCAGCATGTCAAAGCGCTCTTTAAGGCCGGCTGGACACTCGATTATATTCATCTTGAAGATCCTGAAAACAGCGGCAGCTTCACTGGAGAGGTTGCCAGGGCGATCAATCGCCATCGTCCCGATCGGGTGATCGTTACCGAAGCGGGTGAGTGGCGCGTCGCGGCCATGCTCGAAAGCTGGCAGCCCTTTTCGGACTGCCCGTCGAAGTCCGGTCGGACACCCGATTTCTGTGCACGCATTCCGAGTTCGAGGAATGGGCTGACGGACGGCGCGAGCTGACCATGGAGTTCTTCTATCGGGCCATGCGGCGCAAGACCGGTTTGCTGCTCGACGAGGGCAAGCCTGCCGGAGGGCGGTGGAACTATGAAAAGGACAACCGAAAGCCCGCAGGCGCCGACCTGTTCATGCCGCGGCCCTTGCGCTTTAAGCCGGATTCCATCACCCGCGAAGTCCTCGCCCTCGTCGCGGAGCGGTTCCCAGACCATCCGGGATCGCTGGACGATTTCGATTACGCTGTCACCGCTGCCGATGCTCGGCGGCAGGCAGACCACTTTTTCGACTCCGCCCTTCCTGATTTCGGCCGTTACGAAGATGCGATGCTGATCGGCCAGCCGTTTTTATGGCATTCGATACTTTCGCCCTACATCAATTCGGGGCTGCTCGATCCGCTTTATCTGTGCCGCCGCGCCGAAGCGGAGTACCGGGCGGGCCGCGCGCCTATCAACTCCGTGGAAGGCTACATCCGGCAAATCCTGGGATGGCGCGAATACGTGCGCGGGATTTACTGGCGCGAGGGGCCCCGATACGTGGCACGCAATTTCCTCAATCACCACGGGCCTTTGCCCGCGTGGTTCTGGACTGGCGAAACCGACATGCGATGCCTGCGCGAGGCAATTGGGCAGACCCTGTCCACAGGGCATGCGCACCAAATTCAAAGGCTCATGATCATCGGCAATTTTGCGCTGCTCATCGGCGCCGATCCCCGGCATGTCCACGAATGGTATCTTGAGGTCTATGTCGATGCCTATGAATGGGTTGAACTGCCCAATACGCTCGGCATGAGCCAGTTCGGCGACGGTGGTCTGCCAGGCTCGAAGCCCTATGTATCGTCCGGTTCCTACATCAACCGCATGTCGGATTATTGCAGTGCATGCGCATACTCGGTGCAGGTGCGGGTCGGCGACAAGGCTTGCCCTTTCAATGCGCTTTACTGGGATTTCCTCGCTCGGCACCGTGACAGGCTCAAGGGCAATCACCGCCTGACAATGCCCTATCGCACTTGGGATAGCCAGAGCAGCGAGGATCAGGCGGCCGTCTTGACGCAGGCACAAAAGCTCCTTCGTCAGATCGTATAGCATGGCCGGGAATGCGGTACGTGGATAGGTCGCGATCATTGCCCTTGGAAAATCACGCCCGCGTCGCGGCGTTTGCGCCATATCCGCAGAACCCTTTTCGGCTTTGGCATAAGAAGACCGGTAATGCGTAATTGCGGAGCGGGGATGGGATCAGGCCTGCGAA
This sequence comes from Novosphingobium kaempferiae, assembly GCF_021227995.1. Lineage (NCBI taxonomy): Bacteria > Pseudomonadati > Pseudomonadota > Alphaproteobacteria > Sphingomonadales > Sphingomonadaceae > Novosphingobium > Novosphingobium kaempferiae. Next base: position 5,141,099 of record NZ_CP089301.1, on the reverse strand, counting down.
AGCGCAATTCGAAAGGCCCATCGCCCAGTATCGGCTGCGCCTCGTCAAACCGATGTTTCGCGTATCAGCATCTCCCGGACTTTCGTAGCCAGCGTGTCGGCTGCGAAAGGCTTGGTCAGCATGCCCATGCCCTCGTCGAGAAAGCCCGATCTTGTCGTGGCGTTGGGCGCATAGCCTGTGATGAAAAGCACGTTGAGCCCGGGCCGGGTCTCACGGGCGATCTCCGCAAGCTGGCGGCCGTTCATGCCGGGCAGGCCCACGTCCGTAACCAGAAGATCGATGCGCTCGTCAGATTGCAGCAGAGGGATCGCGGCCGCTGCGTCAGGTAGCTCGAGCGCATTGTATTGCAGATCCTTGAGCACCTCGGTGATGATAAGCCGCACCGACGGATCGTCCTCGACCACCATCACCGTCTCGCCAAGTCCCATAGGATACTCAGGCGATCCGCGTTGCACGGTTTCCGTCTCGCCGTGGGCTCGCGGAACGAACAGCTTGACCGTGGTTCCAAGGCCCAGCTCGCTGTAGATGCGCACGTGTCCACCGGACTGGCGCGTGAACCCATAGATCATCGAAAGCCCGAGCCCTGTACCCTGACCGACCGGTTTGGTCGTGAAAAAAGGTTCAAAGACCTTTTCGACGATCGATGGCGACATGCCAATGCCAGTGTCGCTAACGCTCAGGACCACGTACTCGCCGGGTTGAAGATCGGGATAGGCGCGGGTGTATCGCTCGTCCAGATGGATATTGTCGGTTTCGATGATCAGCTTGCCGCCATCGGGCATCGCATCACGGGCGTTGATGCACAAGTTGAGCAGCGCGCTTTCAAGCTGATTCGTATCGGTGGACGCTGGCCACAGATCCGCCTTGAAATGGGTCTCCAGCGCCGTCTGCTCGCCCAGAGTACGTTCAAGCAAGTCGCTCATCCCGCACACCAGGGTGTTGATGTCGGTTACTCGCAGGTCGAGCGACTGGCGCCTGCCGAATGCCAGCAAGCGCGCTGTCAATGCGGCGGCGCGCTGAGCGGACGCATTGCCGGCATCGATGTAGCGATCGACCCGGTCGAGCCGGCCTGCCGCTATATTGCGCTGAATAAGGTCGAGGCTGCCGATGATCCCGGTAAGCATGTTGTTGAAATCGTGCGCAATGCCGCCGGTCAGTTGCCCGATGGCCTCCATCTTCTGGCTCTGGCGCAAGGCCTCCTGCGCGGTTTCCAGTTCGGCTTCGCGCGCCTTGGCATCGGTGAGATCACGGCCCACCGCCACGAAGTTGATGCCGTCAGGTTCGGGCGCGACGATCCATTCGATGGTTTTCCAGCCACCGTCGTGCGCGGCGATGCGGTTCTCGAAGCGCACGGGTTCACGCGAGAGCGCCATCTGGCCGATCACATCGAGCGAACCCGGCCTGTCCTCGGGATGCATGAGGCTGGCGTAACCGCGCGTGAGCAGATCGTTCTCGCTCCAGCCCAGAACACGCGTCCACGCCGGATTGACGGCCGACATCATTCCGGCGAAATCGGCGCGCACAAGCATGTCCTGCGACAGATCCCACAGCCGATCGCGCTCCGCGCGCGCCCGCTCGATCGCCGCCTTCACCCGTTCTGCGACTTCCTGGACGAGCATCTGCTCGGCCTCGTTCCATACGCGCGGCGTGGCGTTCTGGACTGCAAGCAGGCCGACCCACTGCTCCTCCTCGAACAGGACAACATCAATGAAGGCGCCTACCTCCCGGGCGGACAGGCCGTCCCGGGCCGCAGCGCTCAGGCGTTCATCGGCGGGGATGTCGTAAACCACCACGGGGGCGCCGTTACGGTAAGCAGCGAGGAGGTCGGGACCAAATGATGCCAGCGAATGCACTCCCGCGATCGAGCCGACGCTGCGCGCATAATCGCGCTCGACCGTCATCATGCCGGTACTGGTTATCTCGGCATAGAAGACGCGGCTGGCGTCGAGCAGTTCCCCGATACGGGCCGCGGCGAGGCTGGTGATCTCGGCCGGCGTCCTGAGCGAGCGCAGGTCGTCCGAAAGGGCAAGCAGAAATGCGCTGCGTCGCTGCGCCGCAACCCGCTCGGTCGTTTCCGAAAGAATGCAGATGACGCCTGCGGGATTACCCTCGGCATCACACACCGCGGAGTAATCCAGATCCATCCACACCTGCTCCGGGGCCCCATTGCGCAGCAGGGTCATTTCCTGATCGTGATAGTTCGGCGTCTCGCCCGAGAGGACCGCTTTGATCACCGTGTCGTTGAACGCGGCGACCTCCGGCCAGCTTTCGCGAACGTATGAGCCTAACGATTCAGGATGTCTGCTTCCCGCGAAATTCGAGTAGGCATCGTTGTAGAGCATGACGCCGCCTTGCCCCCACATCAAAACCATGGGAAGGCGGGAGCGCAGCACCAGCGATAGCGCGCTGGTGAGGCACTGCGGCCATTGGTCGATCGGCCCGAGCGGTGTGGCCGACCAGTCCTGCCTTTCGATGAGCTGCGCGCACGCACCGCCTCCGCGCAGGAAGAGCAGGGCACCCGAAGCAGGCGAGAAGTCAAAAATCGGTACTGAGGACATGCATCGGGACCTTGAAAGCCGCTTTCGAATCGTCGGTATGACAAGGGGGCGCGCGCTTGGTTATCGCCGTTGCCATAGCCGAAGCCGCTTTGTTCTGGAAACTCGGAACTCCGAGGGTGAGGCAAAGAGTTGCTATTGCGCAGCGGCCTCGGAGTTTCGGGGGAATGCAGATGAAAGCGATCCTGAAGCGACCGCTTCATCAGGCTTTTTCATTACGCGGCGAGCGGCGCCTTTTCCGGCGATTGTCGGCGCGTGGTATCATCGCGTTATGTCAGCACGTGCGCCGCGTTGTCGCTTGCAGCCCACAGGACCGGCAGCGGGCGGTGTGAGCAGGGCATATGCGATAGACGCGCTTCCCCCTTCATCACCGCGCTTGGTTTCGAGATCAATGGCGGGCCAGCCACTGCCGAGCAGCGAATTCCTGGGCTCGCGGGCGGATCACCGCGAGATCCGCCTACGTAGACGAGAGGGTTCATGTGTCGCGCGGCTTCGTAGAACTAAGATCGCCTGAAAGTCGGCACGGTGTAAATTGCGCGTTGGTTCGGCGTGCCTCCTGGGAGATGGTTCCCTGTCGACGACGTCTGACAGACGAGCTTAGAATACCGTGAATTGTAAGGGGCGGGCTATACGGCGAACAGCAGCCTCGATTTCTCGCTCTGGCACGTCATATCCGTGTTGCGCGTATCGCCGGGCGATGCTCAGAGCGCTGCGTATTGCCAGAGGCTGACCGATTTCGGCCATGTCCATTCGGATTCTGGTTTCCAGACGTTCCAACTCCGTCACCGGTTCGATCCTTCGCGCATGGCCGTATATCCTGTACCTCATGCTCAACCGGAAAGTCTGAAGTTTGATCCCGAGAATATCATCGCCCCTTCGCCTAAAGCGCTGGTTGTCGCCGCATCGTTGTCAGCCCGCTTTAACAAGTCGAGACGATAACGAAGCGTTCAACCCCTAAATGCTCCAACCTTAAGCACTCAAGGACCGGAAGGTGACTATCGCCTCAACAGGCTCCGCATTGCTTCACAACATTGCTTGGCAGGCGCCAGCAAAGGAATCTACCGAGGTTCGCCTAGGAGGCAGTCGCACGAGGCTGCTCCATGCGGCCCGTATGGCAATGAGTAGCCGCTATTGAACCGCAGGCATCGGGTTCCCACGTCAGGCCGGAAAGATGATTGGAAATCTATATGGCCGGAGGATGGTCGCGCGATGGCGCGGTGCAGGATCAGATCGACGATACCGTGAGTGACGCCGTCCGCAGTGCCCGTGCGCGCATGCCAGTCGGCGAGGGGCTAGAACATTGTGAAGACTGCGGGGAAAAAATCCCCCCTCGTCGGCGCAAAGCACTGCCAGGTGTACGCACGTGCGTCACTTGCCAAGGGCAGCGGGATAAAGCCATCGTCCATACCCACATCAACCGGAGAGGCAGCAAAGATAGCCAGTTGCGGTGAAGGGACCCCGTGTGTGGGCTCACGTTTGCAACTCTGCAGCTTGTCCTCAAGGCCCGCTCTAGAGCGGTCAGGGTCCGGTAGTAAGCTCCAGTTGATTAGCTGCCGACAGGGGCTAAGTGGCAGGGATGACGGCATCCGATCTCGAACACTTGCCTGTGGCTCGCCTTGTCCGGGAAAGAGGTGGCACCTCGCAGACGTGGCGTCATGCGCTTGGCAAGGTCATCGTGAGAGACAGGATGACCCATCCCCACTGCAATTGGGACTTCAGGCTCAGTGGTACGGATCCGCAGCGCGCTGCGATCGAACATCTGTTAGACGACCTGCGCCTTGAATATTTCTATCGTGACGATCGATTGATAGCCCGAAGGGATTCGGCACATAACGGATTTCGCCTCTCTTTCGCGCGAGCTTCCGTCCTTTAATCAAAGCGGGCAACCGTTAAGGAGCGGTGCGGACTTTCCGCCATTCCCGGATCGACGGTGAAAAACAAAAATGCGCCCGGGCAACCCAAATTCCGGAAAAAGGCAAGGAGTAAGACAAGGGATCGTACACGCGATGCTGAGGGCTTCGGCAGGCGTCAGGGCACGATGACGCGCGAAAGTATCGGGATCGATGCGCTCGACTCGCAGCCCTGCACTGCTATCTTGTTCTATTATGGATCTTGCGACAGGCTGCGCGACCTTGCGTGCCACGTTCACGCGCGAGGACAGGTTTCTTTGAGCGTAGCTAAAGGTGTTTAGACAGTGACATTCGACAGGGGAAATCGTGGCTATGGCCGTGACCGGTTCGGCGGCGGTGATGATCGCTGGGGCAGCGGAAACGATCGATTCGGCGGCGGTGACCGGTTTGGAGGTGGCGGTGATCGTTTTGGTGGCGGCCAGCGCGGCGGCTTCGGTGGATCGCGCGGTGGTGGCTTTGGCGGCGGCGGTTTTGGTGGTGGCGGCGGTTCGCGTGGCGGCCCAGGCCAGATCGTTGGTCAGGGGCGTGGCACGGTCAAGTTTTTCAACTCCGACAAGGGTTTCGGATTCATCCAGCTTGAAGACGGCGGCGACGATGCATTCGTTCACATCAGTGCCGTGCAGTCCGCCGGCCTCGAAACGCTGGCGGAGGGACAGCAACTGGAGTTCCAGCTGGTCGAGCGAGGCGGCAAGGTTTCCGCTTCCGAACTGACCATAGTCGGCGAGGTCATCGTGGCCGAGCGCCGCGAGCGTGCTCCGGCTCCGCGCCAGTCGACTGGCGAAAAGGCCAGCGGCACCGTCAAGTTCTTCAACGCCGCCAAGGGCTTCGGCTTCATCGTACGCGATGACGGCCAGCCCGATGTGTTCGTGCACATCAGCGCCGTCGAGCGCTCTGGTGTGCACGGCCTTTCGGAAGGCGACCAGCTCGAATTCGAGATCGAGATCGACCGCCGCGGCAAGGCATCTGCCGCGAACCTGATCCAGCGCTAACGAATCCGGCCATGGCTGCTGCAAGTGGCCATGGCCTCATCTTCGGCTTTCCTCGATCGTATCGCGATCGGGGAAAGCATCCGGAAGCCCAAGCTTCTTCGCGTGTATGCCTTCGATAGAGTGCGCGCGGGGGCATGGATTTGCATCCTGCAGGCCCCGCACCACATAATCTGCTGCGAGCATCGGCTTTCTTCCGGAACTGATGATCGGCCACATTACTTGATTCGCAGACCGGCAGCCGTTCATTGCCGCGTGATGACCTTAGAACCTGCACCGGCCATGGCCCCATCATTGCCATGAAAAAACCAAAGAGACGACAGCGGATTACATGACCAACGACCAGTGCCGCGGCGACAGCGACTTTCCTCTTCTTGACCTGGACAAGGGCTCGGTCGGGCGGTTCATCGCCCGTGCCAAAAGTCAGGGTGTCATCACGGTCAAGGAACTGAATGCCGCTCTGCCGCAGGACCAGATGACCACCGATCAGATCGAGGACATCATGGCCGCGATCTCGGAAATGGGCGTCAAGATCATCGACAACGACGATAACGACGAGGATGAGAGCGAGAATGATGGCGTAGACGCCGTCGATGGCAGCGACGACGATACCGATCCGGATTCGGAGTCCGACGAGGGCAATGCCCGGCGCCGCGTTGGTGAAGGCCGCAAGGCCGACACGGCCGCGCGGTCCGACGACCCGGTGCGCATGTACCTGCAGGAAATGGGCGCGGCCGAGATGCTCAGCCGCGAGGGCGAGGCCGCCATCGCCAAGCGCATCGAAGCCGGCCGGGACATGATGATCATGGGGCTATGCGAAAGCCCCATGACCTTCCACGCGATCATCGGATGGTCCGAGGCGCTCAACAATGGCGAGATGCAGCTTCGCGAGATCCTCGATCTCGACGCGATGCTCTCCAAGGAGCCGCAGCCGGAAAACCTGGGCGAGGACGGTGAGGGCGACGGCGAGATTTCCGCTGCCACGGCCGGTCCGACCTTCAAGGACGATGACGATTCCGGCGAGGACAACTCGGAAGAAGTCGACGAGGAAGGCAACCCGATACCCAAGCGCAGGGTCGAGGAGGATGAAGAGGACAACACCCTCTCCCTCGGCCAGATGGAAGCCGCGCTGACGCCAGAAGCGCTGGAGAAATTCGCGCTCATCACCGAACTGTTCCGCACCTTCGAGCGCCTGCAGAGCGATCGTCTCGAAGCGCTGGCGCTGAGCATCGATTTCCCGACCACGAAGGAAGAGCAGTACCTGCAACTGCGCGAAGACCTCACCGCGCAGGTGGAATCGGTGCAGTTCCATGCGACCAAGATCGAACTTCTGGTCGACAACCTGTACTCCTTCAACCGCCGCCTGACGACGCTGGGCGGCCAGATGCTGCGTCTGGCCGAGCGTCACAAGGTGAAGCGCGCCGACTTCCTCGAAGCTTACACGGGCCGGGAACTGGACGACGCCTGGGTCGCCGAAGTGGCCAAGAAGGACAAGAAGTGGGCCGCCTTCGCGGAAAACGAGGCTGAACCTGCCGAGCGCATCCGCGTCGAAGTGTCCGACATCGCCGCCGCCACCGGCATGGCGCTTCCCGAGTTCCGCCGCATCGTCAACATGGTCCAGAAGGCCGAGCGCGAGGCGCGCATCGCCAAGAAGGAGATGGTCGAAGCGAACCTGCGTCTGGTGATCTCGATCGCCAAGAAGTACACCAACCGCGGCCTGCAGTTCCTGGATCTCATCCAGGAGGGCAACATTGGCCTGATGAAGGCGGTCGACAAGTTCCAGTACCGCCGCGGCTACAAGTTCTCGACGTATGCGACCTGGTGGATCAGGCAGGCGATCACGCGCTCGATCGCGGATCAGGCCCGTACGATCCGCATCCCGGTCCACATGATCGAGACGATCAACAAGCTGGTTCGCACCAGCCGCCAGTTCCTCCACGATCAGGGCCGCGAGCCCACGCCGGAGGAAATGGCCGAGAAACTCTCGATGCCGCTCGAGAAGGTGAAGCGGGTGCTGAAGATCGCCAAGGAGCCGATCTCACTCGAAACGCCGATCGGCGACGAGGAAGACAGCAGTCTCGGCAACTTCATCCAGGACGAGAACGCCGTCATCCCGGTGGACGCGGCGATCCAAAACAACCTTAAGGAAATGATCACTCGCACGCTGGCCTCGCTCACGCCGCGCGAGGAGCGCGTGCTGCGCATGCGCTTCGGCATCGGCATGCCCACCGATCATACGCTTGAGGAAGTCGGCCAGCAGTTCTCGGTGACCCGCGAACGTATCCGCCAGATCGAAGCGAAGGCGCTGCGCAAGCTCAAGCACCCGAGCCGGTCACGCATCATGCGCGCATTCCTCGATTAGGCGCGGCCCGCTCGACATTCGATCGAATTGCGGTCGGGGAGCACCGGGGGCAGAATTGCGGGCTCAATGGCGTGGATGGGTGGTAAGCGGCGGTTGCAGATCGCCTCGTATTCGCGCAAGTCCTACTAACAATCTGGCCTGTGCCTCGACTCGATGTCCAGCCATCTTGGAGCATTACTGGGGAATCGTCATGGTCAAGCAGCTTGCACATTTCGGGATGGCGGTCACGCTTGCTCTCACTTGTCAGGGACATGCTATGGCAGAACAAGCAGGTCACGTCACCGGCGTCGGCGGCGTTTTCATCAAGAGTAATGACCCGCAGGCGCTCATAAACTGGTATCGAGAAGTTCTTGGTCTTGATGTCCAGTCTTGGGGCGGAGCTGCATTGGCGTTCGATGCGCCGGGCCATCCTCCAAAGGTCTCCTGGACGCCGCTCCCGGAATCCAGTGACTACATGGCACCGTCAAAGCGAGAGTTTATGATCAACTTCGCTGTGGACGACATGGACGCTATCGTCGCGAGACTTACCGCTCACGGCGTTCCGATTTTGAAGCGCGATGATGATGACGCTTTCGGTCGGTTCGCCTGGATACAAGATCCAGACGGCACCAAAATCGAGCTTTGGGAGCCGAAGCGAAGTTAGGTGCAGCCGAGGCGAATAGGCAAAACTTTAATATCCGCTTTGGGACGTGTGCCGCTGGAACGCGTTGGAGGCCAAATCTCTGTAAGGTCGTTGTTCCGGTTCCAAGATTTGGATTGCATCTCCGGCGGCTGAAAAGGGCGCCAGCTGCCGATCTGTGCGGCATCAGCGATGCGCAATCAGTGTGCTCGAAGCCATGATCCGAACCTCAACTCGAGAAATGCGTCGATACCGACTGTCGGAACAGCAAGGGCAAGGATCGCAGTATTCTATGAGGGCGAGATCGACATCTTCCTGCTACGAAACGCCAGACAACCGCAAAAAGACAGGTGGCGCAGCGTAAGCCCCGCGCTTGATCGCGGGTTGATCTGCGCAAAATTGCCTTCAATCAGGCAACAAGGCCCGCCCACGCGATCAGGGCGGTAGTTCGGGGGCGGGCCTTGCATTCGGGTCACCCGACTGTGCCAGGCCGGTGCACCATCCACTTTGCATATTTCGAATTGGTAAGGATCGTTGATGAAGCGGCGCTTTACCATTGTCACAGTGAAACCCTGAACCGGTAAGGCGAGAGACAGGAACCGGTGCCAATCGCCTCGGTTCTTCCGTCCATGGAGACCCGGATGACCACCGACCCGCACGAAATCAAGACCGTTCCTAACCTGGATCTGAACCGGTACCTTGGCACCTGGTTCGAGATTTGCCGCCTGCCGCTCAAATGGGAAGATGCACAGGCGAGCGACATCACGGCCACGTATTCGCTTAACCCGGACGGATCGATCAGGGTCGACAACCGCTGCATCGACAAGAAGGGCGAACCCGATCAGGCAATCGGACAGGCTTTTCCTGTTGACGCAGGAAATGCAAGGCTGAAGGTCAGCTTCCTGCCACAATATCTGCGCTGGCTTCCTTTCGCCAAGGGTGACTACTGGGTGATGAGGATCTCGCCGGACTATACCGTCGCTCTGGTCGGAACGCCGGATCGCGCCAACCTGTGGCTGCTTGCGCGTACGCCTCGTCTGTCGGCGAAGGTGCGCGACGATTATCTGTCGAGCGCGACTGCACAGGGCTTTGATCTGGCCGCGCTCATTTCACCGCGCCAGAGCGGGAACATCGTCTCAGACACAGTGCTCGCCTCGACATAAAGGGATGGAAGACCTCATTGGTCAGCGCGCACGGACTTCCAAGCTGTAGGCAGAACGCCGACACGCCGCAAATCACGGCGTTCCGCTGAATCTGCGTCAGTAATATCGGCCTACTGCGTTGGGCACTTGCAAGCGCGTCGCTCTGCCAGACATCGACGCCGCGCCGTGTCCGGAAACACTATTGGGCCGATCACATATGGAACGGATTGTGCGCGGTTGTGGGACGACGAGTAAACCCATTTCCTCCTCCCGGGCGACCTTGCGATTGAGCGACCGGCTGGGATCGTCGCGCCGCACTGCTTCCGGCGCCAGGATCCCGAAACATGGAGCTACGTGCTGGCTGAAGATTTCTTTCCCGATACGCTCAAGAGGTACAGGCATCGTCTCGTCGACGTTGAGATTAAGGCATTATTATTCTTCCTCTTTTACCTTTGCGAAGCGGGCAGGAGACGGCAGTATGCAAAGAGGATGTCAGGGCTGTAGATCCGACGGCGAGAATTTTGATCTTGCGATGGCTTTTCAACCGATAGTCGATTGCGAAACTGGCGATCCTTTCGCTTTTGAAGCGTTGGTCCGCGGCAGCAACGGCGAGGGTGCGGCTGAAGTGCTGTCCAGGGTGACACCCGAGAATAGGTACGCATTCGACCAGCAATGCAGGGTCGCAGCGATCAAGGGGGCGGTCGAGGCCGGAATCCTTGACTCCGGCGCCAGGCTTTCAATCAACTTTCTGCCCAACGCTGTGTATTCTCCAGCGGCGTGCATCCAGCTCACGCTCAAAACTGCCCGCGATGTCGGCTTTCCGGCCGATCGCCTGATTTTCGAGTTCACCGAGAACGAGCAGATGATCGACACCGATCATGTTCGCAGTATCGTTGCCAGCTATCGCAAGATGGGCTTCACGACAGCGATCGACGATTTCGGGGCGGGCCATGCGGGCCTGGGCCTGCTGGCGAAATTTCAAACCGATCTCATCAAGCTCGACATGGACCTGATCCGCAGCATCGATGAAAGCGAGCCGCGAGCAATCATCGTCTCAGGCGTCGTGGCGATAGCCGGGGCGCTCGGTATTGCCGTCATCGCAGAAGGGGTCGAAACTGTTGGCGAGTACAACGCCTTGCGCGAGATCGGCATCCGCTACATGCAAGGGTATCTGCTGGCGAGGCCGGGATTCAAGAGGCTGCCGTCTCCCCTGTCGATGGCGTTTGCGAAAAATACGCTTCGAACTGCAAGCCAAGCCGAAACACTCGTCCATCCGGCGGTGTTTACGGCACCCAGTACAGGTCACTGGCCTATGCCGGCGCCTTATCACGTGTCTGGCTCTTAGTCCGGCGACGGCCCGCCTGCCGCAGCTGCGGGCCTGACCCTTGCGAACGCGCTTCACGGCAAAAGGCTACCTTGCCTGATCATTGCTCGCGAGCAGCCGCTCGGGGTCTATTGCGATCAACGGACCAACCACCCAATAGTAGGTCTCCAGAACTGCGTCGCAAAGAAGCGGAGTCTCCCAACGCAGGTCGCCCGCGATACGAGTCAGCCATTGATGGAGATTGGTGGTGCGGTTCAATGAGCGGCTCACCTCACATATGTGGGATACCGACACGTTTCGCGCAACTTCGAACTGCGGGCCATTCCGCGAAGACCCGGTGAGGTCTGCAGGCTGATCATTCACCGTGAAGGGCGGACAGACGCGAGGAGGTGCCCAAGCACCAGAGTGAACGCAAGAACTTCGCAGAAGATGCGCCTTTCGCATGGGCGATTCAGGCCAGGCTCCAATACTCCACGTCGTTGGGGGCCTCACGGCAAAGTGAGACGAGCCGCCGAAAGTTAACTCACTAGGATGCTATGAAAAAGAATCGTAAGCAGAAATCTTCAAGGCGCCGTGACAAGCACGCCAGAACGACAAGGCGGCGTCTCCCCGCGCTCGAGGGCGTACACAGAAAAGTCCGGGAAAAAGCGCCCGCTTGCGCGTCTCCGGACCTTGGATCAGTAATTCCGCCTATTCGAGATGCCGCATCAAGGTCTGGGCTTGTCAGGCAGATCATCCGGGAACCTGCGTGCCGTTGCGGCCCACCTCGGACCGCGCTCAGGGCGGTCCGAGGTGGGGACCGGGGCCCCTGGCTCGTCGACTTCTGTCGTTACTATCGCCGGGCTTCCATGGCCCTGTCCCGAGATCGTCGCGCTGCTATCTCCCGGTGAAACCTTGTCTCTGGCCTTGCGGTTGGTGCTCGCGCCAGCTCCGGTCTGGGCGGGGCCATCGGTCGTCTTGGGTGTCGAGGGCATTTTCGGGCTCCTGTTCCGCAGGTCTCGCAAATTCAACACCGTGAATGTGCAATCGGTTTCATGGGGGAAACGAGATGACCATTGATCCGATCGAGGTTGAACGAGAGGCATGCAGGCTTATCGGATGTTTCTCTCGCTCTGGCCGCACGCAATACAGCAAGGCGCCCCGGGTGCACCGTAGATGTCTCGGCGCCTTGTTGACCTCAAGACAATATAGGAACCTCACATCGCCTCTGGACTTGGGAAGGTGCCTGTCGAAGGTTGATCCATGTTAAAGGGAAATACCTCGCATGGACTGCCTGCGCGAGGTAGGTTTTGCCATTGCCAGTCGCTGCTGTGGTTTCTCGGGATGTAGAGCCCGGCGAGCGTTTTGTGCTGCCGCCTTTTGCGACCGGAGAGCGACAATATCGACTTTCAGCATCTTCCCGATCGACAGTGTCGACAAAGTGGTTGAACTTGAGACATGCGATCCGTCGCTCGCTTTAATGCGGATCGATGAGGATCGTCTGGGCGAGGCCGATGTGTTTGAAAATGGTGTCTATTCTTTTTCGTGCCAGCCACTTTACCAAGACGCCTGGCGAATTTTCCGCCGCCGGAAGGTATGACCCGAGGGCGCCACATTCGTCAAATCCGGCATTCAGATTGATGCCGAAAGACGTCGTCGGGCGTCGCTATCGCCGCAAATGGGATTGAGCACCTTCAGTGCCCGTTATAATGCAGCCAGGTTTTCCCGTCTCCTGAATGTTTGGGCGCAACGGATGCATCAGGCAGGTTTCCGGCGCCGTTTTCCTCAAATTGACCGCCATGGGCGACGGGCAAGAGGGGAGCCGTCCCGCTCCCCATCCGGCATCATCGCAACGCCTTTGTCATCAGACGCTCCAGCCGCTCGGCAAATGCGCGAGGATCAGCAGGAGGCTCGCCTTCGGCGATCAGGGCCTCGTCTAGGAGCAGGAATGCGAGGTCACGCCTTGCCTCGAGATCGCCGTCGGCCTGGCCCAATCTTGCGATGAGCGCATGTCCGGCATTGACCTCAAGGACCGGCTTGGCTCGTTCGGGTGCTCGGCCGGCCGAGGCCAGCATCTTTTCCAGCTGGAGATCCATGGCGTTCTCGGGCGCCACGATGCAGACCGCGCTGCTGGTCAAACGATCTGATACCCGCACTTCCGAAACCTGATCTGCCAGCGCCTCCCTCGCAAACGCGATGAACCTGTTGGCCTCCTCGCTCGGCTCCTTCGAACTGCTGCCTTCGGTAAGCGGTATCAGGCTCAGATCGGCTGTGCCCTGGGTCACTGACTTGAAGGGCTTTCCTTCGTAATCTAGGCCCATCGTCGTCCAGAAACTGTCGACCTGATCGGGAAGCAGCAAAACCTCGATGCCCCGGGCCTTGAAGCCCTCGAGTTGCGGCGACTGGGCGATACGATCGAGGTCATTGCCGGTGGCGTAATAGATCGCTGTCTGGTTCTCCTTCAGGGAACCGAGATAGTCGTTCAGCGAACGCCACATTCCATCGGACGTCGTGCTCTTGAACCGTGCCAGGCCCAATAGCGCCTCGCGACGCTCGAAATCCTCATAGAGACCTTCCTTGATCACCGCTCCGAAGTTCTCCCAGATGGCGGCGTAACGCTCAGGCTCGCTCGTCGCGAGCTTGTCGAGTTCGGCGAGGATGCGGTTGCTCACGCCCTTCTGGATTGCCGAGAGAACCGGACTGTCCTGTATCATCTCGCGCGACATGTTGAGAGGAAGGTCTGCCGAATCCACAAGGCCACGCACGAAGCGCAGATAGCGCGGCAAAATCTCTGCTTCGTCGGTTATGAACACGCGCCTTACGTACAGCTTGATGCGGCCACTTCGATCAGCGTCGAAAAGATCGAAAGGCCTGCTTTCGGGGATGAAGGTCAGGACAGAATACTCGTGACGTCCCTCCGCCCGGTAATGCAGTGTCAGCGCCGGTTTGTCGAATTGGCCCGCGAGGCTGCGGTAGAAGTCCGCATAGTCGTCATCGCTGATGTCTGACTTCGCCTTGGTCCAGAGTGCCACGCCGTCGGCCACCTGGTGCGGCTCTTCGTCGCTTGCGCCTTCGCGAAGGACGATGGGAACCGGGACATGGCCCGACTGTGCCCTGACGATCCGTTCCACGGTATACCGCTCGGCATAGGCTTTGGCGTCATCGAGGAGGTGAAGCGTAACGCGCGTGCCGCGCGCGGGCGCCGCTGCAGCATCGAGAGGCGCAACGGTATAAGTCCCAAGACCATCGGACGACCAGATGGCGGCACCGGGCTCGCCGGCACGACGGGATACGACCTCGACCTTTCGGGCCACCATGAATGCCGAATAGAACCCTACGCCGAACTGGCCGATGAGCTGATGGCCATCACCATTTTTTTCGGCGACAAGATTTTCCATAAAAGCCTTGGTGCCCGAACGCGCAATGGTCCCGAGCGTTTCAGCCATATCGGCGGCGGTCATGCCGATGCCATTGTCTTCGACGACAAGCGTGCCGGCGTCCTTGTCGAGAGTAAGGGTGATGCGGGACTGGGGATCATCGCCGAGCAATGCCGGGCTCGAGATTGCTTCATAGCGCATCTTCTCGCAAGCATCGGCGGCATTGGAGATGAGCTCGCGAAGGAACACATCCCGATCGGAATAGACCGAGTGAACCATCATATGGAGAAGTTTGGAAACATCTGCCTCGAAGGCGTGGGTTTCGGGGGCGGCAACTGTATCGGTTGTCATCGTCTCTCGAGCTCTCGCATTCACGGATTTGCGCGCGACAGATGGGTTTGAAACTTTTGACGTTCAAGAGCAGCGGCTGCCCATCGTACCCTATGATGTGCCGAATTGCAGTCTCGGGCGACGACAAGATTGGGGCGCATTCGCGAACGTGAAATCGCCTTAAGTGGGAGCAGCCGCTCTTTTTGCCGGTCGATAGCGCGCGGGCCATCAGCAGCCACCCTTCCTTCGATCTTTATGCGGGCCATCGGAAAAGCGAAGAAATAGTTACCCTGGCGCAACAGCATCGTGGAACGACCCGACCTGCTATTCAGCCCTTGCATTAGATAGCCACACCGACCTCTTCGATGAACGCGTCAACGCGCCTTGCCCCTGAGGCAGTCTCACGCAAAGTCACAGCACGATCTCGGGCCCAGCGGATCAAGAGCAGCCTCAGGCAGTTCACTGGAGGACGGGCGCATCGTCTTCCGTACCATCGGGAATGGAGGCGTCGCCCACCACTCGACAGGAGATGTCATGTCCCTCGACAACCGTTCGATCGCCATTCTCATTGCCCCACGCGGCACGGAAGAGCCCGAGTTCGTCAAGCCCAAGGAAGCACTGGAACAAGCTGGTGCGAAGGTCACCGCAATAAGCCTGGAGAGCGGGACCGCGCAGACGAACAACAACGATCTTGACCCTGGGGGCAGCTATTCCATCGACAGGACGTTCACCGAAGTGTCCGCGGACGACTTTGACGCACTTGTCATCCCTGGCGGGAGCGTCGGCTCGGACAAGCTGCGCGGTAGCGAGGAAGCCGTGCGGTTCGTGCGGGATTTCTTCGAGGCCGGCAAGCCTGTCGGCGCCATCTGCCACGCTCCATGGGTACTGGTAGAGGCCGGCGTCCTGAAGGGGCGGACCGTCACATCGTTCCCATCCGTTCGCACCGACATCGAGAACGCCGGAGGCCGTTGGATCGACGAGGAGGTCGTCGTGGACGACGGCCTGGTCACCAGCCGGACGCCGGACGATCTTCCCGCCTTCTGCGCGAAGTTGATCGAGGAATTCGCGGAAGGCAGGCATGCTGCGCAGGCGCCCAGCGGCTGAGAGGCATTGGGTGGGGCTGGCTCAATCGCTCGCCCCATCCGACGAAACAAGCTGGAACTCTGCTTGTCCGACGCAGGGGGTGTGGATCGCGCGTCACTTGCAGTGCATCTCTTACGAGGCGATCACCGGTGTCGGGGGCGATTTCTGCGACAGGCCGATCTATCGCAGTCTGATACGATATGCCCCGCTTCGCCGGTCCAGATCTCGGCCTTTCCAGCTTAGACTGATGATGCCATCGGCTATCATCTCATCGACCGCAGCGTGGACCGCCGGCATCGCTTCTCGCCAGTGATCCTCAGATGCGACGGCGCGGGCGACTTCGCTCGGGCAGATCGTTGCCCCCGCCATGCGTTCGCCAAGCAGTTGCAAGATTGTCTTTCGAGCATCCGGTGTCATTTGGCGGGTTCCGCGTTTTCCTGGATCGATTGCCCTTCGTGAGGACCGATTCCGCAGGCTGGGGTTGGCACCGACTGTGGCCGGCGATGGCAGAGGCCCGAGTCTCTGCGCTCGATTCTCGAAAGATCGGCGAGAGCTGCTCAGTACGCCGCGGCGCAACCCGCCATCAGACGCCCTTGTGCTCGTCTTCGCCGCTTATCAGTACGCTGCTTACTTCAAGAGATGCAGCGCCCACCAGCCCGGGGTCGTGGCGGCAGACAAGGTGAATCCGCAGACTGAACCGGGCTCGTGGGCTGTGAGCTGAAGGCCTGTCAGTCCGGCGGCGGAAGTTCGACAGGTGCCGTGTCCGGCTGATCGAAGTCGGGGCCGACGGGTGGCACGTCATCCGGTGCGCCCGGACTGCCTGGTTCAGGATATTCAACAGGGACGTTGCCCGGATTGTCGTTCCCGGGGTGCTCTATCGGTTGGCTGGCCACTCTGACATCTCCTGCAGGGTCTGGATAAGTCGATAATCTCTATCCCCGAATATGGTTTCGATTGGGGAGGCGGGCGGCCCGTGGAGGTTAAAATTTGCGATAGTCCGATGGTTTACCTTGATGCCGATGAAGGGCGGGGGGCGTGGAAGGAAACCCGACACCGAATGCGCATTCGCCGCGGACCAGCTGAAGCCAAAACCATTGTTAACCTATCGAGCGTATGCGGGCGCCGGGACATGCTAACTTCGATCGATCTTGCAACCTTGCGCCTGTGCAGCGTACTGGCATCGGTGACTTTCACGGTCATCTTCCTGTCGCTGTGGCGCGGCCGCAAGGATGAGCGTCATAACCTGCTTTGGGCTGCGAGCCTGCTTCTTTACTGCGTGGCTCTTGCCGGACTGGAGTGGATCAACCGGCCGCAGGACGTGCTCATCCGATCCTTGCTCGTTGCGGCGCTCACGGCCTCCAACATCCCCTTGGTCGCCGGGGTGCGCCTATTTGCAGGACGAACGCTATGGCGCTGGTGGATGGCGGTGCCGCCCGCCGTGACGCTGGCGGGGTTCCTGCTGCCCCAGGCCCTCGGCCAATTCGCAATCGTCATGCCACCACATAGCGAGCAATTGCTGGCGGCCATCGGTCTCGCGACGGGAATGGGCGTGTTTGGGGCCGACATGATCCGGCAAGCGGGCCGAGCTGTGCCGGACGGGTACGGTGGGCGCATTGCCGGCGGTGCGATGCTGGCTTACATGCCTTGTTATGTGTTCGCCATTGCAGGGGAGGTTCTCCATTTCGCGACGCCGAGCACCCTTGCGGTCGCCGCGCTTCTGTCAGACCAGCTTTTGCTGATGCTTCTCAACGTTGGCCTGCTGGCAATGCCAGCGGAGGCCGCGTTCGCTGCGATGCGAGAGAGGGCGTGGCGCGATGGATTGACAGGGGTCCACAATCGCGCTTGGCTTGCGGGCGTGCATGACGAGTTCCTGAAAACAGGCACTTGGCTGGCTCATATCGACATCGACCATTTCAAGGCGATAAACGATCGCTTCGGACATGCCGCGGGCGACGGCACGCTAACCGCCCTTGCCCGTGCTCTGGTTCTCGCCACAGCCGAGAGCGGGTTGCAGTCTGGTGCGAAAGTGGTTCGTATGGGGGGAGACGAGTTCCTCGTCATCATGCCGAACGCCTCGCTGCTCACCGCGCAAGCACTGGTTCGTCATGTAAGAACCGCAATCAACTGCATCGGACCCTTCGATTGGACGGTAAGCATTGGATTGACTGAGGTCGCGGCCCAAGACACCTCATTGGCTGACGCCGTCGAGCGAGCGGACCAGCAGCTGTACGCGGCAAAGCTTGCGGGTCGTGACCGCGTCGCGGCTTAGAGATTTTCGGTAGCAAGCGAATGTGTCGGCTGCGCGCGGGGCATCCGGACGGGTAACAAGTGGGGCAGCGCCCGTCACTGCACGGCAGGCCAGACCTGTATTACCGCATAAAAACGATGAACGCCTTTTTTACCCGACCCGCCGATCATTTGCTAAGCCCTATCGCACACATGAGAGGTACGGCGCAGTCAGGTCATCCGAGGACCTCCGTCCGCGCGCCGTGGCGATTAAGGCTGCGCCAAGTGTGTTTTCGGCTGCGAGGGGGCAAAAATCCGTTTCTGGTTGCTGTTTTGCCTGTTCGGCAAACACTTTGCAGACTTTCGGACAAGGACTGGCGACGGCGTGCACGAATACGCCAGATGCCGAGGCTGCCGCACACCGCTATATCGAACGCGCGTGCGGCCGTGGGGTAAGTTGTAACGGGGGGATGAGGCTCAGGCATTGCTATCGGGGCGCGGCATTCAGGGGCCTTCCGAACGGACCCCCATTCCGAGAAATCGGGTATCATGCGCCAATGCGTCGTCAATGCGGCTGGGACCAGCCCCGCATACGCAGCCAGTCCTCTTGATGTCGCTCGGTGGCATAACCACGCGCCCATTCCGAGCGCGCAAGAGAATTTCGGTAAGGGTTTCCGTAGGAGGGCATGCCTTCCCGCGCCGCTTTGCGGCCCCATAAGTATGCGTCGTTTATCGGTGCCATGGCGAATCCCCCTAACGAATGCCGCGCTGCGACACGGGACACTCTGTCAGCACTACATACGACTTCATTGCGCCGAGATGTGCTGAACGTAAGTCCAGCGAAGTAGGTCTGCCTGTCGCCACTACCCCTTGGTCGAAGGCAGCGCTCTCCGACCGAGAAAGCAGAGGCCAAGGTCAGTCGGGAAAGGGCCGGAAGGATAATCCGGTTGTGCCGTGACGGGTTCGGCATGGTTGCAATATCAGAAAGGGTCGCGATTTACCCTTCCCGACACTTGCTCGTGTCGACGCAGATGCAAAAAAGTCGAAAATAGGCCCGGTCGCCGCAGCGGGAGAAGAGTTCCCAACGACCGGGCCTGAGTATCCGGCCACGGGAAGAATGGGCCGGATGAGGGTCAAGCGCCTAACGTGTCCCGCATTGGATTGTTTCCGGTCAGGTCGACCGAATGTCGACAAGAGTGCGCCGGCGATCAATCTGCCAAGCTGCATGCCAAACCTCAGAGATGCCAAGACACTGTGCGTTCTGGCAGCTCGCATGTCCGATAAAAAAACGAAAAAGGCCCAGGTGATGAGCAAGGGCCTTTTCTTTTTCTTGCCGCGCTGTCTCAGTTTTCGCCGTTATCCTTCACACCGACGGTAGGAACATCGACTTCGGTCTTCTTGGTACCGACAACCACTTCCTTTGAGTCGACATCGACCTTCGGAAGCTCTCCGCCCTTGACGCTCACTTCGGGCATGTCCCCGCCAGATACGTCAGCCTTCCAGAAGCCCGTCGCGAAAAGAACTGCGACGACCGCGAGCAGGACCACAACCACGATCCCAATCGTCCGACCCGCGTTGCTGCGCTTCACAACAACGCGATCGCCGTAGGGATCCTTGCGAACTTCGACCATAACACCTCTCCATATTACCTGCGGATCTGAACAGGCGCCGCAAAACTATGTTCCAAATGAGACACGTTCGCAAATGTCGCAGGGGCTCTCTGGGCCATTAAGTCCTGCTCAACGTAACGAGAGGCGAGATGAATTATCTTGAGGTGATTAGCGACGGGCTACCTTGCTCGTTCGGGCTGGGGCGTGCGGATCCTGCCAGCTCGTTTCGGTGAATGGCAGGGTCTATGGCTCGTTCCGGCAATTGGCTCGCAGGTTCCTGGTCCAGACAATTCAGGACATCGGACGCATGTCTGATCGCGAATAAGGAAAGCTGCTCTTTCCCACCTTTTGTATGACCATTTGGGCTGCCTGAAACGCCATATCCGGTTACATGTTCACGGAGAAAGGGTCGTGCTGATCCACTGACCGACGGTCTACGCTAAAGCGCCACCGTCAAAGCCCGCCATCCAGACGATCAGAGTGTTCTCGAAGTCCACAGCGTTTGAATACTTCGCCGTGTGCTGGCGCCTCATGCGCGCGGAACAGCTGGCCGCCTTCTATGATGTAAACCGTAGCCAAAACAGTCACGCCGATGCACAGGTATCCGACCGCCAGGGGCAGTGTGGTGCCGGCATAAGCTTGCCCAATCGCCGAACCCACCAGCACGGCGCCGATGCTCGTTACGAAGCCCTGCACCGACGATGCCGTTCCCGCGATGTGGCCAACCGGTTCCATGGCCATTGAGCCGAAATTGGAGCCGCACAGCCCGATTGCCGTCATGCTTAGCGCCTGAAGGATTGTGAAGCTCACTAGCGTCTCGACGCCGGCATATATCACCAACACATGCAGTATCGAAAAGGCGATCAACGCGATCAACGCCGACTGCGAGATGATACGCGTACCAAGCGTTCCCACTAGACGGCTATTTGCGAAGGCCGCTACCCCCATCGCGCCAGCGCAAATTGCAAACAGCCAGGTGAACTTGCCTTCTGCGCCGAACTGATCGACGAAAATTTGTTGTGAGGACGAAACGAATGCGATGATCGCGCCGAAGGTGAGGGATGCAGCCAGCGCGTAGCCGATCGAGAATCGGTTTGTCAGCGTCAGCCAGTAACTCTGCCTCAATGCACCTACTGAAAAAGGCACCCTGCGGGCAACGGGAAGGGTCTCTGGAAGCCGCACCAGTGCCCATGTGAGAACAAACGCTGCAAAAGCGCCAAGCCCGTAGAAGATGAACCGCCATGTGCCGAACGCGAGCAGCGCCTGACCCAGCGTCGGGGCAAGGATCGGGACGACGAAGAAGATCATTTGCGCGACAGACATGGTGCGGGCCATCCTCCGCCCCGATGCGCCATCCCGCACGATCGCTACTGCGAGCACTCGGGTTGATGCTGACATCAAACCCTGCAGCAAGCGCGCACCCAGCAGCGCCGAGAACGTCGGTGCACTGGCGGCGAACACACTTGCGGCTACGAAGCCAAGCAGCGTACCAATGAGGATCGGCCTTCGACCGATTCGATCCGCTAGGGGACCATAGATGAGCTGGCCTGCACCGAAGCCGACCATGTAAACGGTCACTATCCACTGTCGATGATTGGCATCGCTTATTGTAAGGTCCCGGCCGATGTCCGCCAGAGCGGGGAGCATCAAGTCCACTCCCAATGCGTTAACCGCCATAAGTGCAGCTATAAAGGTGACAAATTCGCGAGGATGCATCGCGGCGGCGGACCCAGATTCTGATCTCATTGGCGGCCATATCGATGATTTGCCACCGCCTTACAAGCAAAGCGCGCCGTCCGCTGAGGAGCGTACTCTGGTTGGGGTTCAAACAGCTGGTGACTAAAAATAGCATCGCAAGCGATGGCACAACGACCGGTCGGAAAATTCACCACCCCATTTGTTCACGCCGAAAGGGCATGTCCCTTCTCATGCCTTGCTGCATTTTGGCATGCTGCCAGAAGGTGAACCCGGCCGATAGCGCGATCATCAATGAGCAGAACAAAGTCCAAGCCACCATTAATGTTACCGCAGGCTGTAAAACATTCTAACCAGTCATAGTTTGCCCATCAGAGATTATATCCTTGCTATCAGCCGAACGGCTGTGATCGTCACCAACAAGCTTCTCGCCTGGATCGTCGAGGTCGGGCGCAGCGTCCAAGAGAGCCGTTAGCACAGTCCTCTCATCACGTTTGAGGCATTCTTGCAGCATCGGGGGGAGATCGTCCCAATCTTCGGAGGTCCGTTCGTAAGCCAGCGCCCGCGCCGCATGCTCGATCAAATCCATCTGCGAATCCCCCTCGGTCGTCCCAAACCTATCACGGTCCTGGTTTGCCGCCAGCCGTTACGTTCCCGCAGTTGGGGTAAACCTCCGTCTTTTTTAGCGTTAGCACTGTCGGCCCGTCGAAGCGGCGACTGGTCGAAGCATGTTTTTAGAACACTCCTTCCTGCCCTAGTCGTAAGAGAATTTCGTTTTTGAGTCGGCGAGTTTGGCGTCGAGCCCGATCGCATAGATCAAAGGCAAAGTTCCCTGCGGCATCCGTTGCTCCGGACATGACCGTTCTACCGAGGCCAAAGCCAAAATATTCTTTCAGTTCACCGCATTTTGGCAGGAGTGCGTACACAAGTGGGTGGTCACCACACTGCCATCAGTCTTAACCATATTTTTCGAAATAGACGGGCGCAAAGGGTTCACGCTTCTGCAAATTATTCGGGCGATGTGTCCAAGCGGGGGTTCTCCCGCAAAAATCGGAAAATAGCAGTGCCGGGCTGGCGTGTTTCAGGAAAGTCGCGATCGTTACCGCACCCCATGCGTTGATCGCGACGCGGGCGCGACAGAACCACCTTCTGTCGCGCCCGCACCCTTCTTCAAAATCTTTCACTTACCGGGTGCTACCTCGGCGGGGCCCGTGGTAGATTGACCTTTGAAGGAGAAAGCTTTGGCACGCGATGGGAAGACACTGACCCGAGCACAAATCGCAAAGGCAATTAGCAGGAACACGCCGATAACCGTTGTGCAAGCTTATGCCTTCGCTGATGCGATCCTCGAGCATATGGCCTGTGCCCTTGAGCGGGGTGAAAACGTGAAGATTTCGCGCTTCGGCACCTTTGTTCAGAGGGAAAAGGCACGGCGGCTCGCCCGAAATCCGAACACCGGCGAAAAGGCAGTTGTCACTGCCCGGCGCGTTGTGACATTCAATCCCAGCGACTTTCTTAGACAGCGTGTTGCCGCGCCGATCGACTGAAGCCCCAGATGATCAAGCAGACCGCAACGTTGTAGCCCTCGTTCGGGATGTACTTGACCTAAACCAGAACCGGCAGCGCTGCGCGCTTCGAAAAAGCTCAGCGTCGCCGGAACGCCGCGCGTCTCCCCGCTAAAAGGTCCTGTTGGGCGGGAATTGAACCCACCGGCTACACCGCCGTGTGCCTCGGTGGAAGAGACCCACACATCGAATCGCCCCACACAACAGTGGTCCGACGGAACATTAGCACGAGGTCTGTCTAAAAACGAAAGTGGATGAGGCGTAGTCTCGACCGGTATTCCGTATGCGTGCTGGGCCCACCTGCGTTGCTCCGCTCTAACAGTCACCCTCACATTGGCGGTGTGGCTTACCCGCGTCCTGTCTTTGCGAATTGCTTGCGGATCCATCGGCCTATCCGAATTTGCAGTGCAGCATGAAACCGAATGGCGGCGAACGACTTAGGAAGATGTGTTCATTTCTCGCTCAAGGGTTTCATATGATGCGCATGACATTCGCTCGAGACCCTGAGTTCGGGCGCGAAGTCGCTGGCGTCCACTCGATCTTCGAGGCTAGTGGCACAAAACCTCAAAAACAGATGCGTGTGGCGCTTGTAGGTAATTTTGCCCCTCGCAAATGCGGTATCGCCACATTCACGACCGACGTATTTGAGAAGCTTTGCGAATTTCATCCGGAAATCGCGGTGGACGTTTATCCGCTGGATGATCCGGACACACCTCTTGAATATACGGGCGTAGCGGACACCATCGCCCGTGGTGATCCGGAGGACTATGCCCGCGTCGCCCGCCGGATCAACGAGGCCGGGGTTGATGCGGTCTGGCTCCAACACGAGTATGGCATTTTCGGCGGTTCTGATGGCGAGATGGTCATTCAGTTCGTCGATCGGCTGGCCGCACCTTTGGTGCTGACTCTCCACACGGTGCTGGGAGAGCCTTCCGCGCGCCAGGACGGCATCCTGCGCCATCTCGTGACCCGCGCCTCGCGCATCATGGTGATGTCGCGTCATTCGCGCGACCTGCTGGAGAGTGAATACGGCGCACCGCCAGGCATTCTGGAGGTCATCGACCACGGCGCGCCGGACCGACCGTTCGGCCGTCAGGACGAATTCAAATCGATGCTGGGCTTGTCAGGCCGCAAGGTGCTCATGACATTCGGCCTGCTTGGCCCGGGCAAGGGGCTGGAGCATGCGATCCGCTCACTCCCCGCGATAGTGGCTCGCCATCCCGAGGCGCTCTATCGCATCGTCGGCGCCACCCATCCAAACCTCGTCGTCGAGGAAGGCGAGGCCTACCGCGACGAGCTCATCGCCTTGGCCGAAGATCTTGGCGTGGCCGATCACATCATGTGGGACAACCGGTTCCTCGAAACGCCGGAACTGCTCGACCAATTGGAAGCCTGTGACATTTACCTCACGCCCTATCCGGGGCTGGAGCAATCCACATCCGGAACTCTGAGCTACGCGGTGGCGCTGGGCAAGGCTGTCATCTCAACGCCCTATGTCCATGCGCGCGAACTGCTTGCGCAGGACGTTGGGCGGCTGATCCGCCCTTGCTCCAGCGAAGCCATTGCCGAAGCCGTCAACGCCCTCCTTGATGCGCCGGAGGAGATCGCCGCCATGCAGCGGCGTGCCTATGATCGTGGGCGGGCCACCGTCTGGCCGCGATTTGCCGACGCCTCCGCGCGCTTGGTCGCTCATGCGGTAGCGCCCCAGCGGACGGCGCCGCCGGCCACCGCCATTCCGGGGCTCGCCGCAGTGCTGGAGATGAGCGATGCGACTGGCATGCTCCAGCATTCGATCGGCGTGGTTCCAGACCGTCGCCACGGCTACTGCCTCGACGATAATGCCCGCGCGCTCATGCTGATGAACGTGGCGCAGGGTCTATCCGCAGCGGAGCGGATGAAGTGGACGCTCGCCTATGCCGCCTTTGTGCAATCCGCCTGGAATCCCGATCTCGGGCGTTTCCGGAACTTCATGCGGTTCGACCGCAGTTGGTGCGAGGATGAGGGCTCCGAAGACTCGAATGGCCGAGCGATCTGGGCTCTGGGCGAGACTTATGCGAGGTCGCCCGATGAGGGCGTCGCTGAATGGGCGCTTCACCTCTACGACGATGTGAACAAGAACATGGCGCCGCTGGGCGCCCCCCGAGCAATCGCCTTTGCCATGCTCGGCGCCTGCGCGGTGCTGCGCCGCGATCCAGGGCATCGCGCCTCGCGCGATGCTGCTGAGCACGGCGGCGACATCCTGATTCGTCTGCTTTGCGAGAGAGGACGGCCGGACTGGGCGTGGTTCGAAGCGGTTATCGGCTATGACAATCCGCGCCTGCCGCAGGCCCTGATCGAAGCTGGCGCGCTGCTGGGGCAGGAGCACTGGACCAGCGCAGGCCTGGAAACGCTGGAATGGATATGCGCCCAGCAGATTTCGGCGAAGCGCCAGTTCCGGCCAATCGGCTCGGAGAGCTTCCACAAAGAGCACAACTACCTGCCTTTCGACCAGCAGCCGCTCGAAGCGCAGGCGGCGATCGAGGCTGCAGGATCGGCATGGCGAGTAACCGGTGACACGTTCTGGCGCGAACATGCGATTATGGCATGGCGATGGTTCTTTGGCGAAAATGACCGGGGTGCGATCCTTGCTGACATTGCGACGGGGCGTTGCCGGGATGGCGTGACTCCACGCGGGGCCAACGCGAATTGCGGCGCGGAGTCGATACTGGCCTTCCAGTTGTCGCATTATGCGCTTATGGAAATGGTCCCTCTTTCCACCCCGCTCCCGCGGGAAGGAGAAATGCTTGAACCGGCCTGAGAACGTTTGGTCTGAGCCGCTTCGTATCTTCGAGACGCGTCTGCACGCCGATCCGGCGCGCGTGGTTATACGCCCCTTTCATCTCGGCTGGCAGGCGAAGAACGCGCCCGGAGGTCGGGCGCTGGCCTTGGTGAATGACATTGCCGCACTCACCGAGGAGCGCGCCGCAGTAGAGTATGAGCGCGTGCTACGCGACTTCAAGGAACGCCACTGGCAGACCGAAAGGATTTTCGCCTGCCGCTTCGACGAAGTGGCGAGCAATCTCGAGCTTGATCCCGCCCTGTTCTCGGAAACCAAGCAGCGGCTGATCGGCTCGTACTTCTGCCATGAGTATACTTTCGCCGCCGCTGCGCTCATGAATCCGTCTATCGTGCCTTCGCCCGACCAGACAGGACTGCAGGGCGGCTGCGTGCGTTTCATCATGAGCCTGCGCGCGGTGGGCGAAGGCCACATCAGTTCGATCGCCTTTCGCGAGGGTATCGCGGAATGCAACGGCGATTTCCGGCTCTGGCCGCAGGCCGCCTTCGCGACATCGGTGGAACTGGACGAGGAGGACCAGTTCGATGCCGATTGCTCGGTGTCGGTCCATCGCCATGCGGAATCGAGCCTGTCCAACACGGTGATCTTCCCGATAACCGAGCAGCAGCGCGGCGGCCTGGAGGATTTGCGCCTTGTGCGCTTCGATCATGGCGGCGGCGATTTCGAATGGGTCGGTACCTACACCGCCTATTCCGGCAGTTCGATCCGGTCGGAATTGCTGCGCACCCGTGATTTCCAGCGTTTCGATCTCGAACCGATCCGAGGGGAGGCGGGCCGCAACAAGGGCATGGCCCTGTTCCCTGAGAAGATCGACGGACAATTCGCCATGGTCGGGCGGCAGGACGGCAAGAACCTGTTCCTGCTTAAATCGGACACTATCGATACGTGGGACGACGAGGGCGTTTTGCTGATGGAGCCCAAGTACCCTTGGGAATTTATCCAGATCGGCAATTGCGGCAGCCCGATCCCAATCGATGAAGGTTGGCTGATGTTCACGCATGGGGTCGGCGCCATGCGAAAGTATGCCCTCGGCTGTGCGCTGCTCGATCGTAACGACCCCAGCAAGGTGCTCGCTCGTACGCCCGAGCCGGTGCTCACGGCGGAAAATGCGGACCGTTCGGGTTACGTGCCCAATGTCATTTACACTTGCGGCGCGCTCAAGGTCGAGGATCGGTTGCTGATCCCCTATGGAATATCCGACAGTACCGTGGGCTTCGCGACCTGTTCGATAGACGCCCTGCTTGCGATGATGGAGTAGTTGGTGACGGGCGATTTACGGCGCTCGCCTGTGCGAATAATGCGCCGCCCTTAAGTACTGCCTAATGCCGATCTTTCACAAGGAGGAACGGTTAATCCATGACAAAGATGAACATGAATACTGCCACTGCAACGCAATTGGATGCTGTCCCGCAACTTCACGGGCATGGCTTTGAAATCGTGCGTTATCGCGAGGATCGTGGAAGGTTCACCGCGCTGCGGCAGCTTGAAGAGGTGCCAGGCATGGCTGGGAAGAGCAAGGGACTGGAAGCATTTTTAACTCTTTAGGCCGCCATTTGTGCGGACTATCCATGGTTCCAGTTACGCGACCCCGCAATTTCGCGGCGATAATCCGCACAATTTCCGACGCAAGCCTGTCGTAGGTCGTGGAAGTCGTTGAAGGGTATCACCGTCGACGGCTTTGCACGACGAACGGCTTTACGCACTACGACTGATACGCACGTTTGCTTCACGTTTCGAGTGGCCATCTTCCCGTGGAAATTGGCCAGGTTGGGCGGAACACACCGATATGTGGAGCCGGCGGCGTTGCTGGATCCGCTTTTTTTCCTTCATGCTGAATTCTGAAAAGGCGGGCCTTTTGACTGAGGCGGTTTTGCACGCATAAGCGGGATGAAAGCTTTGCGCAGATCGGCCTGCTCGCGACATCCGCAGGCAGGCCGAACAATCAAGCTCAATCAGATCAGATTTCTCCGCCAGCTTCCGTCATAACATCGCGAACGACATCGACCTGATCATCATTCACGTCGACGGAAACGGTGATCGCCCCCTCCAGGGCTGGTTCGCTGTTCTTGTCAAAGCCCGGATGTCCGCTTTCAGCGTCTGCGCCGGCTTCGACAACCCCCGCGCTGTTGGCATTCGATTCTGGTTCGATGAAGATATCAGTTCGTTCGACACCATGCTCTTGAACAAGGTGTTCCACCGCAAGCTCCGCTTCGCGGCGGCTCTCGAACCGGCCGGTAACTGTATCACCCATGGTCTTCTCCTTTTGATGCACTCTATCCCGTCACGACTTGGATCGATAACTGGTGATGACACGCGATCGGCCATCCTTCGTATCGGACGCGGTGCCGGCCCGAGGAGCCTGGCCTGTCATGCCGCGCCGTCGGATCGTTGCCATCACCGATTACTTGCTGGTCGCGGACTGTTATCATCGGCACTGAGCGAGGTTGGCTCGGCCATCTTTCGATGCTGTTCGGCAAGGACTGCGGCTGGCATCACATGAGCCACTGCAGCCTGGATCTTGTTCTTCCATCCCGAGACGATGTGCGCGTCACCGTTCATCAGCGCGTTCCAACCGTCGCGCGCGACGTCAGCGGGATCGCTCTTGCTTTCTGACGCGCCCACGCTGGTGTCGAGCATGTCGGCGCGATCGAAGAACTCGGTCTCGACTGGTCCGGGCATGAGTGTCGTGACAGTCACGCCTTTTGCCTCCTTGATCTCGTTGCGCAGCGCGTCGGCAAAGCTGTCCACGAAAGCCTTGGTGCCGTTGTAGACCGCCTGAAAGCTGCCCGGAATGAAGCCGGCGATGGACCCGGTAATCAGTACTTTGCCATCGTCGCGTGCCACCATTCCCTTTACCACCTGTTGCAACAGATAAAGCGTGCCGGTAATGTTGGTATCGACCACCCGGCGCCAGTCGGCGACATCCTGCTCGAGGAAACCGTGGCCCAGCCCCCGGCCCGCATTGGCGCAGAGAAGATCAATGCGGCGGCCAGCAGTGGCGGCCAGCAAGGTATCGACGCCTTCCAGGGTCGACAGGTCGGCTTGCACCGCGTCTACCGAAACGCCGTGCAGCCTAAAGTCCTGTGCGGCCGCCTCAATAAGTCCTTCGTCCGCGACGACCAGCAGGTCGAAGCCGTTTTCGGCGGCTATGCTCGCCAGTTCAAAGCCGATGCCGGTGGAGGCGCCGGTGACGATCGCGAATTTGTCAGCCATGATGCGTGTCCTATTCTGCCGCGACGGCGGTTTCGGTGAAGCCGGGCTTGAGTACGACCTTGGTGACTTCGTTCTGGTTGTCGTGGAACATCCGGTAGCCCTTGGGCGCGTCCTCCAGGCTCATCCGGTGCGAGATCAGGAAGGTCGTGTCGATCTTCCCCTCGACGATCGCGTTGAGCAGCCCCGGCATGTAATGCTGCACGCTGGTTTGCCCGGTCTTGAGCGTCAGCCCCTTTTCCATGAAGGCGCCGAGCGGGAACTTGTCGACAATGCCGCCATAGACGGCGGGCATCGAGACACGGCCACCCTTGCGGCAGGCAACAATCGCCTGGCGGATCGAATGAATGCGATCCGTGCCAAGCATCAGCGAGGCCTTGATCTGATCGACCACATTATCGACGAAGAAGCCATGCGCTTCCAGGCCCACCGCGTCGATCACCGCATCGGGCCCTATCCCGCCAGTCATCTCCATCAGGGCTTCGTAAGTCTTGGATTCCTCGAAATTGATGGTCTCGGCACCGAACCTGCGGGCCAGTTCCAGCCTGCGGGGGAAGTGGTCGATGGCGATCACCCTCGCCGCGCCCATCAGGAAGGCCGATTGCACCGCGAACAGACCGACCGGGCCGCAGCCCCACACCGCAACAATGTCGCCCGGCTCGATGTCGGCGTTTTCAGCTGCCTGCCAGCCCGTGGGGAGGATGTCGGACAAAAACAGGACTTCGTCGTCGTCAAGCCCTTCGGGCACGACAATCGGGCCGACGTCGGAGAACGGCACGCGCACGTATTCCGCCTGGCCCCCGGCATAGCCACCGGTCAGGTGGCTGTAGCCGAACAGTCCTGACATCGGCTGACCGTAAAGCTCCATGCCGATGTCCTGATTGTCGGCCGGGTTGCCGTTGTCGCAGGCGGAGTACTGGTGCTTGCCGCAGTGATAACAGCTTCCGCAGGCAATGGTGAAAGGCACGACGACGCGCTGCCCCTTGACCAGCGTCGATCCGGGGCCGGTCTCGACGACTTCGCCCATGAACTCGTGGCCCAGGATGTCGCCAGCCTTCATGGTGGGGATGTACCCATCGTAGAGGTGAAGGTCAGATCCACAGATCGCGGTCGAGGTGATCTTGATGATGGCGTCGCGCGGGTTCAGGATTTCAGGGTCGTCGACCGTATCGACGCGGACGTCATGCTTGCCGTGCCAGGTGAGCGCGCGCATCAGGCTGCCTCCTCGTGCATCTGCGCGCGAGTGCGCGACGAGGTGGCGACTTCGCCGGTTTCCATGAGCTGCTTGAAGCGCCGCAGATCGCGCCGCGCCTGGATCGCCGGTTCGCGCTGGAACATCTTTGCGATGAGCCTGCCCACCACGCCAGCGGGCGGGTCGTAGACGATCGTGGCGGTGACGATGGTGCCGCGATCGCCTGCGTCGCGAAATTCGATGCGGCCGCTGTTGGGCACGTCGGCATCTTCGGTGGAGGCCCAGGCGATCATTTCGCCCTCCTTCTCCTCGGTTACGAGCGCGTCCCATTCGACCGTCCTTCCGCCTGGCGCCTTGACGACCCAGTGCGAACGGGTCGGCGACAGCACGTCGACCCGTTCGACGTTGTCCATGAACGTGGGCAGCCGTGCGAAGTCGCGCCAGTAGGCGTAGAGTTCCGCGCGGGGCCGGTTGATCGTCACGGTCCGACCCAACAAGGTGTCACGCCGCGTTTCTGTGAAGGTCTGCAACGCGGCGTCGCGCGTCTCGCGGGATTTCGAGGTGGTAGGCGGCGCGTCGTCGTTCACGGTTGCCATTCCTGCTCTCCATGTTCTGGGATGTGATGCCCGTCCGGTGGACCCCCGGTCGGACCTGACCGCTGTTGCAAAAGAAACGATCGCCGCGCGCATAAAGACCCGACGCGACCGAAAGATAATCCCGCGGCAGGCACGGCTGGGCCCGACAGGTCAGCATTCGAACCCGTCGAGCAGGCGTTCGACGCGCACGATACGATCGGCTTCGCTCGGCAGTGCCTCGGCAAGGATCCACCGTCCCTTGCTCTGCGCGAGCCCCGAGGCCGCGAAGTCGATCGGACAATCGACGCGCGGAGTGAGTGCAATCGCGGCCGGGCCCGCGTCTATGCGCGCGATCCGCAAGGCCCGCGCGGTTAGGCGGATGCGGGCATGGGCCAGCAGCATCGCCGCTTCGGCGGGCAGCGTTCCGAAGCGATCCAGAAGTTCATCATCGAATGCATCGAGCGCCTCTTCGGTCTCGATGCGCGCGAGCCGCAGGTAAAGGGACAGCCGCAGATCCGCCTCCGGGATCCAGCTGTCGGGCAGCACGCCGCTCATGCCCACGCAGAGTTCGGGACTCCAGCGCTCGGCGTCCTCGCCGCGCGCAGCCTTCAGCGCGACACGGAGCAGATGCTGGTAGAGATCGACGCCGATCAGCTTCATGTGCCCGGCCTGATCATCGCCGACGAGGTCGCCTGCTCCGCGCATGTCGAGGTCCTGGCCACTGATCGCGAAACCCGCGCCCAGCCGGTCGAAAGTCGCGAGCGTGCGCAGCCGCTTGAGCGTGCGCGCGGCGATAGCATCCTCGCTTTCGATCAGCAGGATCACCTGCCCGCGCCGGTTGCCGCGCCCGACGCGGCCGCGCAGCTGGTGCAGCTGTGCCAAGCCGAAGCGATCGGCACGCCAGACGATCATGGTGTTCGCCCGCGGCACGTCGAGGCCCGCTTCGATGATGTTGGTCGCCAGCAGAATATCCCCCCGGCCAGCGCCAAAGCCGACCATGACGTCGTCGATTTCGGCCGCTGACATTTTTCCGTGTGCTTCGACCACCACCAGATCGGGGGCCGCGCGTTTTATCTTCGCGGCGACTTTCGCCATGTCCTCAATACGCGGCACGACCACGAAGCTCTGGCCTCCCCGCGCCTTTTCGCGAGTGAGCGCGGTACGGACGAGCACATCGTCATACTGCCCGATGCTGGTGCGGATAGGCTGGCGCCGGGCGGGAGGCGTGGCGATGACGGACATCTGCTGCAGGCCCACCAGCGCGGCCTGCAGGGTGCGCGGGATCGGCGTGGCGCTCAGGCTCAGGATATGGACGGTCCCCAAGCCGCGCAACCGGGCTTTGTCGGCAGCGCCGAAGCGCTGCTCTTCGTCGATGACGACCAGCCCCAGCCTGGCGTAGTTCACGCCCTTCGCCATCACCGCGCCGGTGCCCACGACGATACCGATCGAGCCATCTGCAAGCCCCGCTTTCACAGACTTCCGTTCTGCCGCACTGCTCAGCCGTGACAGGCCGGCGACCTCGATTTTCGTTCCCTCGAAGCGGCGGCGGAACGTCTCCAGGTGCTGCCGCACGAGGACGGTGGTCGGCGCGGCGACCACGACCTGGAAGCCGGCCAGCGCTGCCAGAGCGGCAGCCCGCAGCGCGACCTCGGTCTTGCCATAGCCGACGTCGCCGATGACCAGCCGGTCCATCGGCCGGCCGCTCGCCAGATCGTCGCGGACGGCTGCGATGGCTCCCGCCTGGTCGGCCGTTTCGTTGAAGGGGAAGCGGACCGCGAAGCGTTCGTAGGCGGCAGGATCGGGCTCCATGACCGGCGCTGTCAGCGTCTCGCGCTCGCGCGCCAGAAGCGTCAGGGCCTTCGCGCTCTCGTCGATCGCGGCGTTGATCGCCGCGCGGCGCTTGTCCCAGGATGAGCCATCCAGCTTGTCCAGGCTCACCGCGTCGCCGTCAGCGCCGTATCGCCAGATCCGGTCGGCCTCATCGACAGGGACCAGCCGCCGAGCACCCCCCGCATACTCGAGCACGATCGTGTCGATAGGGGACTGGTCGTCGCCCGCGCCGACCGGCGAGGCCTCCAGCCCCCGCACGCGCCCGACGCCATGGTCCTCGTGGACCACCACGTCTCCGCTGCGCACTTCGATGCCGACGTGCCACGGGTTCGCGCCGGTCGGGCCACCAGCGCCGATCAATGCGCGACTGCCCATCAGGTCTGCCGCCGCGACGAGAACGATGCGCTCGTCAACGTATCCGGCGTCGACCGGCACCGTCAGGCTGCCGCCGCAGCCTGACGGCAGGTCATCCAGTGCCGCCCATGCGTCCAGTTCCACGATTTCCATCGACAGGCGCCGGACGACCTTGCCGCGCAGGAAGCGCAGGTCTCGCGCACTGCCCGCCAGCACGAACTTGCGTCCCGCAGCGAGCAGCGGCTTCACGAAGCGCACCAGCGCGGTAAGCGGCGAACGCTCGTTGGCGAACCGCGGCACCGGCGTGAAGTCCGCGTCAAACGGAGCCGGCCTCCAGTCCTTGCAGTCCTTCTTCCAGGCGATGTCGTCAATCGCATCCAGGCGATGGGGCGCACCGCCCATAGCGTCGCGGGCAAGCTGGATGAAGCGCCTGCGGCGATAGTCGGCTTTATCGGAAAGAGCGAGTATACCGGGCGTCAGGTGGGCAAGGATGGACGTCGGCTCGTCAATCGGCGGTTCGGCGGCGCGGCCGATCTCCAGACGCTCCAGATCGCCAACCGTGCGCTGCGTGCCGGGATCGTACGAGCGGATCGCGGCGATCCTGCCCGCTGCCAGCTCGATGCGGGCCGGGCCGCCGGCGTCGGCGGGAAAGATATCGATGACTTCGCCGCGCACCGCCATTTCGCCCGGCTCGTCGACGCGGTCGTCGGCGACATACCCCAGCTCTTCGAGTTGTATCGCGAACGATTGGGTGTCGGCCTCGTCACCGGGGTGCAGCGTGGGCGGGGCGCTGTCGAACGCATCAGGCGCGGGATAGCGCCGCGCTGCGGCCTCTCCGCTCAGGATGCAGGCGACGGAAGTGCCTTGCACCAGGCGAAGGGCCCGCAGAGCCGACGCGCGGCGCCCCGCGTTCGCCGGCGTCGCGGGAGCCGTGTCCCCCGGAAGGGCGTCGCTGGAGGGCACGTGGACGACATGCCCTTGCGGCGCCAGCGCCTTGACGACTTCGGCCAGGGCCTCGGCCTGCTGCTCGTCGTCCGCCAGGAAGGCGATGGACCTCTCGGCGAGGGTTTGCGCGATGCGGACCGCGGTGAACGCCAGGTTCACGCCGCACCTGAGACGCAGTCGCGCCGTTGGGTTGCGGGGCGTACTGCCCAGTGACTGAGCTCCAGCCGCATGGTCATGTCAGTCAGATTGCGCTCCTTGCCTGTGAAGCTGATCGCGTGGGAGGTGCGGCGACTATCCTGGCTCCACAACGCACAGAGAAAGCGAAAGAAAAGGGGCCCGCCGGCTAAATTTGATTGATCTGTGTTGATGGCGGCATCGCGCCGCACCGGCGTCACCGGGCGGCTGAGCCGGGTCACACCGTTTCGTCAGGCTCCCTTCGCGCGCTGGTCTTCAGGATAGTCTTCGGGCCTGACGGTGCTTTCCGAAGGTCGGTCCTTCAGTTTCTGAGGCTTCTGGCCGCTTTCATTCTGCTCGTGCGGATCGAATGAGTCCGGGCGCGCATCGCCCATCGGGCCGCGCGGAGTTTCCGGATCGCTTTTGGACATGTTGATTTCCTTCGGTTCGGGGCGTGGATAGGGCCGCCGCCCGGTATCGAGGAAGAAAGCCTCCGGCAGGCCCCCGCGTTCCCGGAAGACGCAACGAAGTTATCCTTTCCTACGACCGGGCGCAGGTCAGTCCGGGTCCTTGCGTCTCCTTCGGCGGCCCTTTGTTAGTGGGGCCGGTTTCTTCGGCGGTGTCCATCCAGGAGGTGGCTTTACGTGCCCGCGGCTTGTGCCAAGCCCCATCGCTCCCGGTTGTTGACGAACGAGACCGGAGGGATCGATGTCCTGTGCCAGCGTATCGGCAGGAATGCCGCGCAACAGGCTGATCCGGTCGCGCAGTTGCGCCGCCTGCTCAAAATCCCCCTGCGCCGCCGCGTCGTGCATCGCGCGATGCAGGTCTCGTAGCTGCTCGTCCTGGCGGGCCATTACCTGAATGCCCACCGCAGCGCCTGCGCAACGCCCAGCGTGCTCGCGCGCACCAGCGGTGTTCGAAGCGGCGAGGGAGACAGGCCATGGAACGCGCGGGCCCAGCGTGGCAGCAGATCGACACCGGCCTGTGCGGCAAGCCTGCCGGGCAGGCCAGCGAGCCGGTTCGCTGCGACCGGATGCAGGATCAGCCGGGCGACTTCGGCCGTTCGCGCATCCGCCCTCAGCGCCGGACGCATCCCGGTTATCAGGCGGTTCGCCTCGGCCCGCGTGCGCGGCAGGGGTTCTGCCCCCAGCGCCCCGCCGATCAAGGCCATCTCGGCAAAGTATCGGTCCTGGTCGGCGCGTGACATCCAGGGCTCGCCGTAGCGAATCCAGGCGTCGAGGAAGCTGTGGGTCTCTGTGACATGCACCCACGCCAGAAGCGCGGGTTCGTTCGCTTGATACGCCGTGCCGTCCGGCAGATGCCCCTTGACGCCATCATGGACGGACCGGACCCGCCTGATCATAGCCTCGGCTGCGGACCGATCGGCATACGTGGTTGTGGCGATGAAGCGGGCGGTACGCCGCAGCCGGCCGTGCATGTCGGCGCGGAAATTGGAGTGGTCCCACACGCCTGCCAGAACGCCGGGATGCAACATCTGGAGCAAAAGGCTAGCGATGCCGCCTGCCATCATCGAGGCGACGTCACCATGGACTCGCCAGGCGACAGATGTCGGCAGGAATAGCGCATTTTCGCTCTTGGTGACCGGCTCTTCGCCTCTGGTGTGGTCGTTGAATATCTCGACGATCTTTCGTCGGATGGCACGCTTGACCGGATTGGGGGTGAAGTTGCCTTTGGTCATGGCTCTTCTAACGTACCGTCGTCACAATCGCTCCTGGGACGGCGGCGCGGTCGTCTCGTACCGCGCGCGCTTGGGCCGAACTCACTCAGAGCGGCGCTTTCGGCTAGCGATAGGCGAGGCGCCGGAAGGCGTTGTTCGTTTTGCCAGCCAAGTCGTGTGTTCTGTTGCTGCCGCCAATTGTGGGACCGCCGGGCTCCGATGAACGCCGATCTTACGACGTAATCATCGATGAATGATCGGAGTAACTCGACCGCTGATTAGCCAGGAAATCAGTTCATCCATCGAATATCGAATATAATGACCAAAACGTATAAAACGCGGGCCCCCGCCGTCTGAGCGTAGATCGTTCAGATGTTTATGGCTTAAAGTTAATATTTTACTTGCAGTTTTTGGATCGATAATAATTCCTCGTCCGAAAATATCGATGAAGGGGTTTTTCGCATATTCTCTCGATGGTGAGCCTTCTTCGAACTTGGCTTTGTATACACCGATGTCGACTGAGCAGTATCGAACTGCTCTACCGATTTTAAAGTATGGCAATCCATAACCGCGCGCCCTGTAGTATGAAAGATCTTCTTTCCGGATCCCTAATATCCGTTCAGCTTCCGCAGCCGTAACAAGGCCTAGCGAAGGTACGTCTTTGCAGAAGTTGACCGCTCGCAGTTCGATTGGCCTCATCTCGTTGTTAAATACATAATTCATATACTGTCCCCCGTCAGGTGTGAGATTGTTCAGCTTCGTGAGGATCGAGTTGTCGGTCGGAGTGTCCTGGATCCATGCGTCGACTTTTCTTGAGCCACGAAATGACGTCCCCAAGAAAATAGCGGACATGGCGGCCGTAAGTTTGATATTGCGGACCGTAACCAAACTGCCGGAACTTCCAGATGGTCCGGACATCGAGGGTTAAGAACGTCGCCACTCCGTGGTGATCGAGAACTATTATTTTTGTTGAGATATCGCTGAAGGGATAATTACTAAATCTCGGCATTCGGTGGCTAAGTACGGATGAATTATAGTAAAGTTCAATGTCACTTTCAGCGTATCGAATGGCACCGCCCATCTTAAAGTAGGGAATCTTCACGCGCCGCCCGCATTCTTGCCTTGGTCGCCGCAGGCGTACGCCTAAGCGGTGCTCAGCCTCCCGGGCGGTAATCAGTGGAAGAGGCGCGATGTCTCTGACGAATAGCAACGAACGCCAGTCGATTGCCCGCGCGGGATTTTCGCCGTCATCGGTCATTTACCGCACTCCATTGGGTGGCAGCAATTTTCCTCGTCTCACCTAACTTCCTGGGCGACAGTCCACGAATTTTACCAGCTGGCTTGAGTTCGATATTCTCGACCGGCGGTCCGGCTAGCATTGCTGACTTTCGTTCTGAAACAA
This sequence comes from Novosphingobium kaempferiae, assembly GCF_021227995.1. Classification (NCBI taxonomy): domain Bacteria; kingdom Pseudomonadati; phylum Pseudomonadota; class Alphaproteobacteria; order Sphingomonadales; family Sphingomonadaceae; genus Novosphingobium; species Novosphingobium kaempferiae. The sequence continues at coordinate 5,104,140 of NZ_CP089301.1, read as the reverse complement.
GTTCGGCGGCAGCTCGGACTTGCTCGTCTTCGGCATGGACGTAGCTCATGAATACCTTGACGGCCTTATGGGCGGTCAGCGCCATCCCGACTTTCAGTGGAACGCCGGAATTTGCGATGTCCGTTGCAGTGCGGTGACGGATGGCATGCGTCCCGACATGTGGGATCTCGCATGCAGTGAGGACGCGCTTCCAAGCTTGCCAATATAGACCGGGCTTCAGCGCCTTCATGTAATTGGTCGTGCCTGGGATGACAAAGGGTGAGCCCTCGAAGCGGGGGGCCGATTTCAGCAGGCGGTAGGCCTCGGCGCTGATCGGCTTCGAAATCGGCCCGGTCTTGCTGTCTGGCCAAGTCACTCGACGTTCTTCGAAATCGATCCATGACCACTCCAGATTTGTGATCTCGGACATTCGAGCCGCGAAGGCGAACTGGAGGCGGATACCGAGGGTATAAATCGGATGTTCCAGCCCGAGCGTGTCCGCCCGATCGAGATAGTCGAACACTTTCCTCATTTCCGCATTCGAGAGCAGTCGCGTGCGTTTGCCCGCAGGATAGCGAGGAATCATTTTACAAGGATTTGTTCCGTCAGTCCTATAGCCCCAGACCTCTGCGCATTTGAACATAAACCTTAGGATATCGAGCGCCTTGTTCGCCGAAATGGGTACACGCGCCATATCTCGGACGAGGTTGGCAATATCAACTCTGGTCACCTCATCTACTTTAATCGCGCCGATTCGAGGAATAATGTGTTTTCTGAAGAGCGCTTTATACCCATATGTAGTGAGGGGTTTATTATTAGGAATTGAGTGACGGCTAATGAATTCGTCGCAGAACTGCCGCATCGTCGGATTATTTCTGGCATAGTCTTTGGCCTGAGATGGATCCTTTCCTGCGCGGACCCTAGCAGACCACTCCTGAGCGATTGCGCGAGCCTGTTCCACGGTCAGTGCGCCGAAAGAGCCGATAGCAGGCTTGCGACGCTGGCCTGCCAAGGTCCGATACTGCAGCATAAATATCTTGGAGCCAGCGGGAGTGACTTTGCAAAGGAAGCCCGGGACCTCTGTATCTCGAAGTTCGTAGGCTTTTGGCTGCACTTCGGCGGCATCGAGAAGTCGCTTCGTAAGCTTTTGAGTGGGCATTTGAATCTCCTCGGTGGAGAGAGCCTAGGGGCCAAATAAGAACCGCGCGGACGAAAGTCCGGGCGAGCAACGGCGTACAATGCGCTCTTTATACGCCTCCATAAGGCCAAATTTAACAAGGTCTTATCGTGTTGTGGCGTAGTTTAGCATGCTGCATCGTGAAGCTTTCCCTAGCAGGGACTACGACATGCCCGCCCAGCCGGTGCTCTTCGAGTATGCGGTAAATGGCCGAAAAGTGCCCGCTCTGGCGGCTCCGACCAAGCGGGGCGAGATCTTCATTCTGGACCGGGCGACCGGGAAGCCGCTGACGGGCATCGAGGAACGGCCTGTCCCGCGCGGCGCCATTCCCGGCGAACGCTATTCGCCAACGCAGCCCTATGTGCGCGGTTTCGCGTCGTTCGAGCCGCCTCCCCTGACCGAAGCGGGGATGTGGGGCGCTACGCCCATCGACCAGATGTGGTGCCGCATCCGCTTCCGGTCGCTGGATTACAAGGGGCTGTTCACCCCGCCGTCGGAGCGCGGAATGATCCAGTGGCCGGGCACGTTCGGCATCCTCAACTGGGGCAGCGTCAGCATCGATCCCGAGCGGCAACTGATGATCGTGAACTCCGCCGCCATCCCGCAGGAAGTGCGCCTGTTCCGCCACGGAGCGAATACCGATCGGCCCGCGATGGCGAAGGATTCGCACGCGCCCGGCTACCTGCCGCAATACGGCACGAACTACGGTGTCAGCCTGCTGCCGATGCTGTCTCCGCTTGGCATTCCCTGCGAAGCGCCGCCGTGGGGCAAACTCGCGGCGGTGGACCTCAGGACGGGCAAGATCGCATGGAGCCGTACTTTCGGCACTACCGCCGACACCGGGCTCGGCGTGCCGGTGCCCGGTGCCTTCAATCTGGGCGGCTCGGTGAACACCGCAGGCGGCGTGACCTTCATCGGCGCCGCGCTCGACAATTACCTGCGCGCTTTCGACACCGCGAGCGGCAGGGAACTGTGGCGCGGCAGGCTGCCTGCGGGTGGTCAAGCGACGCCGATCACTTACGTTTCCCGCAAGTCGGGCCGACAGTACGTCGTCATCGCGGCAGGAGGGCACGCCTACATGCAGACCACGCCGGGAGATTATGTCGTGGCATTCGCGCTGGATGATGGAAAGGAGCGAGCCGCCCGGTGAAACGGGAGATGCGGGCTGCGGGAAAGGGCTGGCGCTCCTGCGACAGCCCGCTAGTTACCGGGCCTCGCAGTCCTCAGGAGTACTTCATGACCATCATCCGCATCGATCAGGGGCCGCGCATGAGCGAGGCCGTCGTTCACGGCGACACCGTCTACTTGGCGGGTCAGATCGGCGCTCCGGGTGAGAGCGTGACCGAACAGACCAAGGCCGCTCTGGCGGAGATCGAGGCACTGCTTGCGCAGACCGGCAGCAGCAAGGATCATCTGCTGATGGCGACCATCTGGCTTGCCGACATCGCCGACTTCGAGGAGATGAACGCGGTGTGGGATGCGTGGATCGCAGGCCATCCGGCCCCGGCGCGCGCGACCGGAGAATCGAAGCTCGCCGCGCCGGAATACAAGGTCGAGATCATCGTGATCGCCGCCCGCGCCTGACCATGACGGCGAGCCCGATGACCATGGCGACGGCCCCCACGGCCAGCAGTATATGTGCAACGGAGCGTATCTTGCCGAACGCCGCTTCGATCGCGGTGCCGAAGGCGTATCCCATGCTGACGAAAGCCGCGCCCCATACGATAGCGGCCGTGGCGTTGATGAGCAGGAATGTGCGCGCTGACAGGCCGGTTGTGCCGATGGCAATGGGGCTGACCGTGCGCAGGCCGTAGAGAAAGCGAAAGGCGAATACGAACAGGGCAGGATGCCGGTCGAACGTCGCAAGCGCCCTTGAGAACGCGGCCTTTTGTTGCACCTTGCGGACGAGCGCATGGTTGCGGAAATGCCGACCGAGTAAAAAGAACATCTGGTCCGCCATGAACGACCCGGTTGATGCGGCGGCAATGGCGGGAAGAAGCGGCAGCAGGCCACGATGGACCATGATGCCGCCTATCACCACGACCGTTTCCCCCTCGACGGCCGCTCCCGCGAAAAGGCCTAGCAGTCCATAGTCGGATATGATCTGTTCGAACGAAATCCTGAGGGCCTTTCGTGACGCAGCGAGGAAGCGCGGTTGTAATCGAGCGATGCGTCGCTGGGAATCTGAATAGACCGTCACCGAGCTCGGAATGGGGTGCATCTGCTCGCGGCGTGCGGGCACGAGATGCGAAGCGCAGGTTGCTGGCCAGCGGGGGGGGGGGGGGGGCATAATCCGATTTTCAGGGTCGCCAGTTCCTTTCCGGAAGAATCCTGCCGCGCGACGGGTCGTTGGATTCTCGGAAGGCGACAGCCTCTCGGTCCGGGCAGGACTACAGACGGACGTGACGACGACGCCATCGCGGCAGCAACGCTAAAATACCTTCGTCACCCCTCTAGACACAAATTGTCGCAATATGTTGCCATGTTACAACGGGTTGCGTCTTTATTACGGTTGTGCTGCATATCTCTGTTGCAGTGTGGCGGCGCCGAAGCAAAATGTCCTCACCGATCCGGCTTTCGGCTGGAAACCTGGCCTCGCGGCCGAAAGGGTAACAAGGGGACATCATATGAAAACTGCAAGGAGCTACCTGCTTCTTGGCGTCGCGGCCGTTCCCGCGATGATCGCTTTGGCTTCTGCTCCGGCAATGGCGCAGGACGCCGCCGCACAGGCTTCTGAAAGCGAAGAGCCGTCCGATACGATCATCGTTACCGGTTCGCGCATCAATCGCTCCGAGCTTGACGTCGCCAACCCGGTGGTCGCGATCTCGGCCGAGCAGATCGAGCAGACCGGTCGTACCAACGTGGTCGATGTGCTGCTGCGCAATCCGGCTCTTTCCGCTTCCATTGGCAGTTCGCTCTCCGGCGGCGCGGACGCAGGCTTCGGCGAAACCGGCGTCAACCTGCTGAACCTGCGTAACATGGGCGTCGACCGGACGCTGGTCCTCGTCAACAGCAAGCGCCATGTCGCGGGCATCCCCAACTCGGCCGCCGTCGATATCAGTTCCATCCCGCAGGATTTGATCGAGCGCGTCGACGTCCTCACGGGCGGTGCCTCGGCCATCTACGGCGCCGATGGCGTGTCGGGCGTGGTCAACTTCGTGCTGAAGCGGAATTTCGAGGGCCTGGTCGTTCGCGGGCAATCGGGCCTTTCGTCCAAGGGCGATGCGGCCAACCGGTATATCAGCGCCACGGCAGGACAGAACTTCAACGACGATCGCGGCAATATCGCGCTCGCTTACGAATACAACAAGTCGGACCGGCTCAGCCCGCTCAAGCGCAAGTTCTCGGGCGACCCCATGCGCAACCGGGGCCTGTGGCAGAACCAGGATGACCTCGACGACGATCCCAACGTGCCGGATCGTGTCGTCTACAACAACCTGACCTGGGCAGACAGCGCACCCGACGGTGCGATCGACCTCGATCTTGACGGTATCCCCGATTTCACCGGCAGCGGCCTGGTCTACGATCGCGGCATTCCGCTGGTCAGCGCTGGCGGTCGCGCCATCGGCGGCTCGAACACGCCGGTCGCCGGCTACTTCGGCGACCTTCAGCCGGAAACCGAGCGGCACGTTGTCAACGCTCTGGCCAGCTACGAGTTCTCGCCCGCGATCCGCTTCTACGCGGAAGGCAAGTATGCGGAGACGCAGGCGTACTCGGTGGGGCAGCCCAGCTTCGATTTCTACACCTACCTCTACCCTGACAACGCCTATCTGCAGAACAGGTTCGGCGCTGACGCAGCACCTGACGGTGCTCTGCTTTCGCGTGACAACTTCGACTTCGGCATTCGTGGCGAAACCGTCAAGCGCAAGACCAAGCGCGTGGTGCTCGGCTTCGAGGGCGATCTGTCCGATCACCTGAAGTACGACATTTCCTATGTCTACGGGCAGACGAAGGTGAAGAATCGCCAGACGGCCAGCCTGATCGGCGACCGCTACTTCGCCGCTCTCGACGCCGTGCGCGATCCGGCGACCGGCCAGATCGTCTGCCGCTCCACCCTGTCGTATGACGGTGTCATCGATCCCGAGAACTTCGGCGGTCCGGCGACGACGTTCACGCCGGGTGCCGGCAGCGCCTGCCGTCCGCTCAATGTCCTGGGCAATGGCGTCGCAGATCAGGCCGCGCTCGACTTCGTGCTGGCCGACAACGTCAGCCGCTCGAAGATCTCGCAGGAAGTCGTCTCGGGCTCGGTTTCAGGCGATCTCGACTCGGTCTTCACCTTCCCCGGCGGCGGTTCCTTCGGGTTCGCGGTCGGCGGTGAATATCGTCGCGAAAAGAGCGAGGACACTCCGGATGCGCTGATCCAGAACGGCGAGTTCCGCGATACCGCAGCGCTGGCGGCCAGCAGCGGGCGCTTCAACGTCAAGGAAATCTTCGGCGAATTCAACGCTCCGTTGCTCAGCAACATGCGCTTTGCCGAACTCCTCTCCGTGTCGGGCGCACTGCGCTATTCCGACTACAGCACGATCGGCAAGACCACGACATGGAAGATCGACGGCATCTACTCGCCGATCCCCGACGTGCGCTTCCGCGGATCGTACTCGCAGGCCGTCCGCGCGCCGAACATCGGTGAGCTGTTCCGCCCCTCGACCGGCACGTTCGGTTTCGTGACCGATCCCTGCGACTTCCGCCGCACCGGTGAAGGCACCCAGTACCGCCAGGCGAACTGCGCCACGATCCTTTCGGGTCTCGGCCTCAGCCCGTCCGAAATCGCTGCATTCAGCCCTTCGACGAATGCCCAGGCGACCACGTCGCGCCGCGGCACTTTCGGCGGCAACACCAACCTGTCGGAAGAAACCGCGAAGACCTGGACTGCCGGCATGATCCTGCAGCCCCGGTTCATCCCGGGCCTGACGCTGTCGTTCGACTGGTACAACATCAAGATCAAGGACGCGGTCAACACGCCGACGCCGACCGAGCTTGCACAGTTGTGCGTCGATCAGCCGACCGTGCAGAACGTGTTCTGCGAGAACATCTTCCGTGACCCCAGCACCGGTTTCGTACTGGGTGACGGCGCCGATCCCGCGCGCCGGATCGGCTTCAACGTCCGTCCGCAGAACGTTGCCGCCCTCACCACCTCGGGTGCCGACTTCACGGTTCGCTATGCCTTCGACACCGCCAGCATCGGTTCATTCGTCTTCAACCTGACGGGCGGCTATCTGGATACGAAGACCGAAGTCCCCTCGATCGGGGCCGACGTCGACAACGACATCCGCGAGGAATACAATCCGCGCTGGCGTGGGTCGGCTGACGTGATCTGGAAGCTGGACAAGTTCACGGCGAACTACTCGTTCCTCTACACCAGCGATACGCGTCGCTACACGACCGAGCAGCTCGCGGGTAACCCGGACCTGTCGGATCCGCGGTACTTCTCGGTCAAGGGACTGCGTCAGCATGATGTGCGCGTCGCCTACGAAGTGGACAACCGCTTCCAGTTCTTCGCAGGCGTCAACAACCTGACCGACCAGAAGCCGGACTTCGAGAGCCTGAACTATCCGATCTCGGGTATCGGGCGCTTCCTCTATGCGGGCTTCAAGGTCCAGATGGACAAGCTGTTCTAAGCAGTCTCGACAAGCAAGGAAGGGGGGCGAAAGTCCCCCTTCTTCATTATGGCGAAGTCGATTTCCCAGACGACGGGCGTTCCTCCCCCAGCGCCATGCCGTGTTCTTCGACGTTGCTGTCCGAACTGATGCCGACATGGAGACGGGTGCCGTCCACGCCTGCGGTCAACGACCTGGCGAGCCTGGGCGGCAGGTCTTCGCCGGACCATGGCAAGGCGTAGAACTTCTTCGCATCGGAGCCGCCGTGGGCAAGCACGGCTGCGGACTCAGGTTCGAGCCGCGAAGATCATCCTGCCCTTTCCGAGGAAGGAGAACACGTCATCGAGCTTGTTCTCGCCCACCGCAAAGCAGCCCTGGCTGCGGCCGAGCTTGCCATGTGTGCGGATCATGTCCTCGTTGGCGTACCAGGCGCTATGGATCACCACGGCACGGGCCAGCGCGTTGCTGTTCGTCGGGTCTAGGCCGACGAGCCGCTGCGAGCGACCGTGTTTGCCCACGTAGTAGTCCTGCGTCAGGAATGCGCCTTCGCTCGATGCGTTGGAGTTGAAGGCATTGGAGAACCGTTCGACGAACCCGGTGTGGCGCGGGTCCGAGCCGGAGCCGTGTGCCACCAGCAGGCGCGACGCCTTGCCGTCCGCGACGTCGAGGAAATGCATTCGCATGTCGGATGAGGACGCGGAAAAATCGACGATGGCGATCCGGTCGCGCGCCTTGATCCGGTCGCCATGCCGGTCGAGGGACGCCAGTGCCTTGCGCAGCAGGCTGGGCTCTACGGTCGAGAACGTTTTCGGCCCGCTGTCGCCGCGCGCTACTGCGGGAACGCTCGACAGTTTTCCGGGCGGCAGCGCAGGTGCCGCAAGCGGTGTGGACGTCAGAGGCGAAGAGGACCGTGAACAGGCGCCGACTACCATGGCCGCGCCCGCCATCATCATCGCCCGGCGATGCATCATGGTTTCATGCTGGGCCATGTTCGGGGATATGGGAAGGGTCGGCGCGGATGGAAGAGATGTCTTCCATGATAATCAATCAGGTATGGTCAGTCGTGTTCGTAACCGGATGGGCTGTGACTGCCTATCCGGTACTTTACGGATGCACTGCTATTCTTCCGCACTTAGGTCGCTGCGCATCTGGCCATGGGCGAGGACGGCGAACAGGCCGGTGCCGCCGATGATGTTGCCCACCAGCGCAGGCAAAGCAAATTCCAGCCACGCCTCGCCAAAGCCGATGCTGCCGCTGAGCCACAGGAAGCTGACCTGCGACGACCCGGTGACGACGTGCGCGAAGCCGCCCAGCGCAATCACGTAAGTCAGCGCGAAGATCACCCAGAACTCGCTGCCACGCGCATTGGGCAGTACCCAGGCGACCGCCGCCATGATGAACCCGGCGGGAATCCCCAGCGTCAGGGTGCGCGTCCAGTGCTGGAGTTCGAGCTTGCCGAGGATGTCGAGCGCGACCATGTGCTGCTCATGGGTGACGATGATCTCGCCCGCCATCAGGGCGCTGACCAGCGTGACGCCCACGAGATTTCCCGCAAGGACGCAGGTCCAGAGCCGGGCGAGCCTTGCGAAGTTGTCCAGCGACGGCGTTTTCGCGACCGGCAGGACCGCCGTCACCGTGCTTTCGGTGAAGAGTTGTAGTCGACCCATGATGACGATCACGTAGCCGATCGGATAGCCGAGGAAATAGACCAGCGGCGCCCAGTCGGTATCGGGCAGGTGGCTGCGCAGGAACAGCTCGCACAGCAGCGACAGCGCGATCGCGAGGCCCGCCGCAATGCCCGACAGGGTCAGCGCGAGGGCAGGTCGGCGCAGTTCCTCCTCGCCCTGAAGGCGCACGACCTCATGGACGATCTTGGAGGAACCCGCGCGCCTTTCCTCGACATCGCGCGTCTCGTCAGCGTCGAGGCCTTCATCGGGTTCGGCTTCGGGCTCGGATATGTCGGTCATGACTGCCTGCTTTCGAGAGGCTCACGGTTTTCCAGCAGGCGCTTGAGCGCGGTGAGATCCTTCCCGACCATCGCGGCGTCCCTGTCGAAATCCGCGTCGGTCATGCCGGGCTGCCGGAACAGCGTGAACACCACCTGCGTCCCGGTGCCGTTCTCGATCAGGCGCAGCGGGATGTAGACCACCGGCTTGCCGGGCAGCATGACCCAGTGGTCGAGCACGCCGAAGTCGTTCGCAGGGCTGAACCGGATCGTGGCCTCCCCGAGCGGCGTCTCCGCCAGCCATCGCTCGCCGTCCCGGTGCAGCGACGACGACATGCCCGCCGCCCACTCCGGAAAGTTCTCGGGCCGACTGGCAAAGGCGTAGGCCTCGTCCATGGGGCGATCGATCGTGATACCGATCAGGCGGGCTTCGAGACTGGCCATCGCACAACTCCTTCGCCGGTCGATAACCCTTGAACGGGCGAGGAGTTCGCACCCTGCTTTCCGAAAGGACGCGCGAAGACCGGGGCGGCGTGCGAAACGAGACGCCCGAGGGGCGCGGCAGCTTCTTTCCCAAGGTGTGGTACGATTGAGCGCGTGGCGGATGCGCCCCGCATCGACTTTCAGTCCAGCTATGGCCTGTCAGCCATCGTGTCCCTGTCATCCTTCCGACCGCGCAGTGCCTCGATCACTTCGCGGATCGTCTCGGTGTCGCGCAGGTTGAGGTCGCGCTGGGGGTAGGGCACCTTGATGCCGTGTTCGCGCATCAGGCGCCACAGGGTCTTGAGGACATCGGATCGAACGTTTCCAATGCCTTCCTCGGGATCGGTGATCCAGACGTGGATGACGAAGCTGACGCCGTTCTCGGCGAAACTGTCGAGCCAGACGGTCGGCGGCGGGGCGACGAGGACGCGCTTCACCGACTTCGCGGCTTCCAGCATGAGCTGCTCGGCCAGTTCGATGTCGGAGGCGTAGGGGACCACCACCGGCACCTGGATACGCACGTTGCGGCTTGAGTAGGACCAGTTCTCGACCTGATTGATCATTATCGAACCTGGCATCTTGTACCGTCTCCGTCAGTCCAAATTTGGCTTTGATTCGTTGTTTTTGCGGTTGCTACGATCCCGCGAAGCTTCAAGATCTCTCTTCGTGTCTGACGCAAACGTATCCTAAACGTATCCAAATTCGGCCGCTTTCTAAATTTGGATACAGGGTGCAGCAATCGGAGCGGTTGATCATCGCCGATCTGCGCTGTCGCCTGTTTCAGCTCCACACGACGTCTTGTACGCCATGGCACAGACCTATTGGAAACGGCAGGCTATTCGCCACCTTCCAGCCCCAACCAGACAGTCTCCAATCGGCCCGGCACGGTTATTCAAACGCAGTGGCGAATGTCGGCTTGGGGCGCTTGCCGAACGCTTGGAAACTGGCGCTCCCGGGTGGCTCGCCGCCGTTCCGCCCCTCAAACCCCCATCCGCCCCGTCGTCTCGCCGCGCAGCAGCGCTTCTTCGCGCAGCCAGTGGGCGAGGGTTTCGGCGCGCGTTTCGCCCAGCAGCTGCGCGCGGCGGGCGATCACAGCGAAGTCGCCCGGGGTCTGGCCGTGCAGCGCCGTGTCTTGCGGCAGCGCCGCGCCGAAGTGCGCGGCGAACAGCTGGGCCGCCTGCGCCTCGCCCATGGGGCGGAAGACTGGCTGGCTCGCCTTGTGTAGCATCCCTTCATTTCGTCATTGCGAGCGCAGCGAAGCGATCCAGCGGCAGGGCGCAGCGCTGGATTGCTTCGCTATGCTCGCAATGACGACGGGTGGGGGCATTTGCTCAATCATACGCTCTAGCGATGAATTGGATAAGATGTTTCGCAGAATCGGCTGAATATCGCCGTTCCTCCTCCTTCATCCTACCGTAGTGTATACATCCAGCTTGCCCGCATCCTCATCGCGCTCCATCACCCGCCGAGGAGAGGAACGCGCATGAGCAAGCACATCCATCTGGTCAGCTTCCTGATCAATTCGCCCATCAACCATACGGTGTTGAGCTGGGCGCAGCCGGGGGACAATCGCCTCGACGCGCTGCATGACCTGCGGTTGTGGCAGGAACTGGCGCAGACGCTGGAGCGTGGGCGGTTCGACGGGATCTTCTTCGCCGATACGCCGGGCGTTTTCGACCGCTATCGCGACAGTCACGAGGATGCGGTGAAGTACGGGGTGTGCTGGCCCTGCATGGACCCGGTGGTGCTGCTTTCCGCGCTCGCCGCCGCGACGACGCATCTGGGGCTGGCGGCGACGATGTCGACCAGTTCGTACCAGCCTTGGACCATCGTGCGCCAGCTGGGCACCATCGATTACCTTTCCGGCGGGCGGGTCGGCTGGAACATCGTGACGGGGCACTTGCGCGGAGAGCACCGCGCGCTGGGTCTGCACCAGCTGGAGCATGACCGCCGCTACGACCGCGCCGACGAGTACATGGAGGTCTGCTACAAGCTGTGGAACTCGGTGAAGCCGGGGGCCATCGTCGCGGACCGGGCGGCGGGGATCTATGCCGACCCGGCGAAGGTCGAGTTCATCGACCATCAGGGCGAGTTCTTCTCGTGCCAGACGGTGTCGCCGGTGCCGCCCTCGCCGCAGGGGCATCCGGTGCTGTTCCAGGCGGGCAGCTCCGGGCGCGGGCAGCAGTTCGCGGTCAGCCATGCCGACGTGGTGTTCTCGATCCAGCCCAACGTCGCCGGGATGAAGAGGTTCGCGGCCAACCTTGCCGATGCGGCGCGCGGTGCGGGCAAGCCGGTGCCGGGCGTCAGCTTCGGCATCCAGCCCATCGTCGGCGGCACCGAGGAGGAGGCGAAGCGCAAGCTGGCCGATCTGGTCGAGAAGCTGCCGATCGACGGCTGCCTTGCGCGGCTTTCGGGGACGATGGGCGTGGACTTTGCGGGCATGGACCTCGACCAGCCGCTGGCGGAGATCGAGACGCAGGCGTCGCAGGGGCTGATGAAGGCTTTCGCCAATATCGAGGGCGACCGGCCGCTCACCTTGCGCGAAGTGGCGGTGCGCTGGGGCCTTGCGGTAGGCAAGCCGCAGATCGTCGGCACGCCCGAGCAGGTGGCGAGCGAAATGGAGCGCATCTGGCGCGAGACCGGCTGCCACGGCTACAACGTGACGCCTACGGTGATGGCCAGTTCCGTCACCGACTTCGTCGACCAGGTGGTGCCGGTCCTCCAGAAGAAGGGCGTCTATCGCACCGAGTACGAGGGCACGACCTTCCGCGAGAATCTGGGCCTGTCCTGATGGCCGATATCCGGGGCAGGGCTCACAACATCGCGCAAATCCGCGCGCTGGCGCGGCGGCGCCTGCCGCGCGCGATCTGGGAGTTCATCGAGCGCGGGACCGAGGACGACCGGCTGATCGCGGCCAACGTGGCGGCGCTCCAGTCGGTGCAGCTGCTGCCGCGCACCTTGCGCGACGTGGGGGAGCGCTCGGCGGAGATCGAGCTGTTCGGCCGCCGCCAGCCGCTGCCGCTGGTGATCGCGCCGACGGGGGTGTCGGATCTGCTGTGGCATCGCGGCGAGCGCGCCATCGCCCGCGCCGCGGCTTCGGCGGGGATACCCTTCACCCAGACGACGAGTTCGACAACCAGCTTTGCCGACATCGCCGGGTGCGCGACCTCGGGCCACTGGATGCAGATGTACTTGTGGGAGCGGCGCGACCTGTCGTGGCAGGTGGTGGAGGCGGCGCGGGAGAACGGGGCGGAGGTGCTCGTCCTGACGGTCGACACGCCGATATGGCCGCTGCGCGAATTCAACCGGCGGGCGGGGATGTCGAACCCGGTGCGGCCCAATGCCACGCTGGTGGCGGACTTCCTGAAGCGGCCTTCGTGGTTCGCCTCGGTGATCTGCCGCTACTATCTGGAGGGCGGGCTGCCGCAGTTCGCCAACTATCCGGCGGAAGTAGGCGGCAAGCTGACCGGCACCGTCAGCCGGGTGGCGAACTCGGCCTCGGTCAGCTGGAAGGACGTCGACGAATTGCGCCGCCGCTGGCCGGGCAAGCTGGTCATCAAGGGCGTGCTGAGTGCGCAGGACGCGCGGATCGCGCTCGATCATGGGGTCGACGGCATCGCCGTCTCCAACCATGGCGGGCGCAACTTCGACAGTTCCCCGCCCGCGATCGACGTGCTGGCGGGGATCGTCGATGCCGTGGGGGACCGCGCGACGGTGCTGTTCGACAGCGGCGTGCGGCGCGGGGCGGACGTGGTGAAGGCGCTCGCCATCGGGGCGAAGGCGGTGCTGGTGGGACGCGCCACGCTCTATGGCTGCGCGGCGGGCGGAAAGGCGGGCGCGCGTCATGCGATAGACTTGCTGGCGAACGAGATCGACGTCGCCATGGCCATGCTGGGGGTGTCGCGGCTGGAGGAGCTGGACCGGAGCTACCTGATGTCGGGCACGTTTCGCGAAGGGGATGCAGCCTAAATCCCGCCCCGCGCTTTACCCCTACGCCTCGCGTCCCTAACTCCGGGGGTGACGGAGGATTACGGATGGCAGGATTGCAGCGATGGCACACCGCGCTGCTGGGGCTGGGCGCCCTGGCGGCGGCCGGGTTCGGGCTGCATCGCGCCAATCGCCTGCCCAAGCGCCATGCCCGCCGCACGCCCGCGCCTGCCGTGTCCGGCGAGACCACGCTCTCGCGCGTCGCCAAGGAGATGGCGGCGCAGCATCCCGGGCTCTCGGGGCTGCACCTGCTGGCGGATGGCGTGGACGCCTTCGCCGCGCGCTACCTGCTGGTCAAGGCGGCGGAGCGCACGCTCGACCTCCAGTACTACATCTGGCACGGCGACCGCACCGGCACCCTGCTGCTGGAGGCGGTGCACGAGGCCGCGCAGCGCGGCGTCAGGGTGCGGCTGCTGCTGGACGACAACGGCATCACCGGCCTCGACCGCGTGCTGGCGGCGCTCAACGACCATCCCAATATCGAGGTGCGGATCTTCAACCCGTTCCGCATCCGCTACCCCAAGGCGATCGGCTTCCTCGTCGACTTCGGGCGGCTCAACCGGCGGATGCACAACAAGAGCTTCACGGTGGACGGCGCCGTCACCATCGTCGGCGGGCGCAACGTGGGCGACGAGTACTTCGGCGCGGGCGACGGCGCGCTGTTCGCCGACCTCGACGTACTGGCGCTCGGCCCCGTGGCGGGCGAGGTGGAGGCCGATTTCGAGCGCTACTGGATCAGCGAGTCCGCTTATCCCGCCCGCCAGATCCTGCCGATCCTTGGCCGGGCGCAGCGCCGCAAGCTCGTGCGCCGGGCCTCGGTAGTGGAAAGCGACGCCTCCGCGCGCCAGTACGTCGAGCGCCTGCGCAGCCTGCCCATCGTGCGCGAGGCGGCGGAGGGCACGCTCGACCTCGAATGGGCCGAAGTGCGGATGATAAGCGACGATCCCGCCAAGGTCGTGCGCGATCTCGACTACGCGAACCTGCTGGCGGGCAAGCTCGACAGCGCCATCGGCAGGCCGCAGCGCGAACTGGCCATCGTTTCGGGCTACTTCGTGCCGGGCGAGGAGGGCACCGCGCAACTGAGCGCCTACGCGCAGCAGGGCGTGAAGGTGACGGTGCTGACCAACGGCTATTCCTCCACCGACGTGGCGCTGGTCCACGCGGGTTACGTGCCGTGGCGCAGGCGCCTGCTGCGCGCGGGCGTGCGGCTGTTCGAGACGGCGGCGGAGGTGCATGAGGAACCCTCCCGCAAGGACCGACGCAAGGAGCGTCGCAAGGGCAGGCGGCTCGGCATCGGCAGCAACCTGCGGCCGACCGGCAGCGGCTCCTTCGCGGCGTTGCGGTCGGGCGCGTCCACCGTACACGCCAAGACAATCACGGCGGACCGCGAGCGGCTGTTCGTCGGCTCGTTCAACTTCGACCCGCGCTCGATGCGGCTCAATACTGAACTGGGCTTCGTGATCGACAGCCCGCTGCTGGCGGCGCAGGTGGCGGATGCGTTCGAGACGATCATTCCCGCCGTCGCCTACGAGGTCACCCTCGATGCGCAGGGCCGCCTGCGGTGGAGCGACGAGGATGGCACCGAGACGCGCGAGCCGGGGATGGGGCTGCTGGACAGCGCGATGATCGCCGTGGCCTCGCGCCTGCCGATCGGGTGGCTGCTTTAGGCTGGGCCCTTGCACTTCGTCATTGCGAGCGGAGCGAAGCAATCCACGGTCGGCCCATGCCGCTGGATTGCTTCGCTACGCTCGCAATGACGAATGGGGGAGGGTGTATGGTCGAGCCCCTCAACCCCGTCGCCCCTGCGGAGGCAGGGGCCCATCAGGCCTGTCGCCAAGGCACCTTGCTCACGAGGCGGTGAGCTTGGGATGGGCCCCTGCCTGCGCAGGGGCGACGGGGTGTGTGAGCAGGCTGCCCTAACTCGCCGCGTAGCCGCCATCGACGTGGATCGCGTCGCCGTGGACGTAGCGGGCGGCGCTGGAGGCCAGGAATGCGACGGCTTCGGCCACTTCGGCGGGCTCGACGAAGCGGCCCATCGGGTTGCCGGAGGCGACCCCTGCGCGCAGATCCTCGACCGGAGTGCCGCCGGTGATGCGCGAATAGGTGGCGAGGATGTCGTCCATCATCGCGGATTCGACGACGCCGGGATGCACCGAGTTGACCCGGATCGGCTGCTTGAGGGCCGCGAACTCCACCGCGGCGACGCGGGTGAGCATTCGGGCGGCGGCCTTGCTGACGCAATAGGCGGCGCTGAACGCGGCGGGCCGGTCCGACGCGCCCGAGCACAGGTTCACCACCGAGGCGCCGCCTGCTCGCCGCGATCCGCTGCGGGCGAGCAGCGGCGAGGCCAGCTTGAGGCCGAGGAACATCCCCTCGACATTGACCTGCTGGCAGCGCCGCCAGTCTTCCAGCGCCATCGCGTCCAGCCTTTCCATCGGGGCGATGCCGGCGTTGTTGACGAGGATGTCGAGCGCGCCGTGGCGGCTTTCGATGGTCGCCAGCGTCTCGCTCCAGCTTGCCTCGCTGGTGACGTCGAGCGGGAGAAACCCGTCCGCGCCATCGGCAGATGGTCGCAGGTCCGAGCGGATCACGGTGGCGCCGCGCGCTGCCAGCAGGTGACACACGGCCGAGCCGATGTCCCCGTTCGCGCCGGTGACGAGGGCGATGGCACCGTCGAGGCGGGTCGCGTCCATCTCAGGCCTTCCCGAAGGCGTAGACGGGATCGCCCTTGCCGCGCGTGCCGTGCAGGTCGAGCGCGGCGTACATGCCGCCGGTCATGTCGCGCGTGCTCGGCTCGGAGCGCAGCCAGTCGAGCACGAACGTCCGCTCGGCGATGGCCCAGCGCCCGTCACGCCGCTCGAAGCGGTCGATGTAGCGGCCACCGGTGAGGGTGTCGGTCTTCTCGTCCCCGCGCGAGGTGGAGACGGCGATCACGTAAGTCTCGCCCACCGCGCCGTCGCCATCCACCTCGATCCACTGGTTCGCGATGGAGTGGAAGGTCTGCTCGTAAGTCGCCTCCACCAATGCGCAGATCTCGGCGGCGAACGTGCACCCGTCCCCGTTGAACGCACCGCTGACGATGGTGCTGTCGGGGTGGAACACGCCCGCCAACAATGCCTCGTCGGCGCGGTCGACGCCGCGGCAGTAGGCCATGGTGAGGTCGGCGATCTGCTGGCGGGAGACCACCGCGTCGATCGTGCTGGCATCGTGCGTCATCGTTTGGGCTCCTCGGGTCGGGTTCTTCGCGCAGGCCTGCGCGAGCAGGGCGATGCCTGCATCGGCGCTGCCGTGGCCGCCGGTGGGGACGTGGTGGTCGAGCGGGCCGAGCGCGGGCAAGGCCCCAATCACCTCTGGCCCGCCGGTCCAGTTCACGCTGGTGTCGAGCACGTAAGTGCGGTGGTTCATTCGCCATCGTCCGTCGCGGCGCTCGTGCCGGTCGAGGTAGCGCCCGCAGATCAGATGCTGCGTTGTGGGACCACTCTCTCCGGGGCTGGAAGCGTAGGCCATGATGTAGCTTTCGGACACGGCGTGGTCGCCCTCGGTTTCGATCCACATCTGCGCGGTGCGGTGGAGGGTGACCGGCCCCGCCTTCTGCGCGGCGCACAGGATCGCGGCGAACCCGGGCGCGGGCCCGGCGTAGAAGCGATAGTCCACGGTGCCGTCGGGATGATAGCAGTCCGCCAGCAGCCCCGCATCGGCGCGGTCCACGCCCCGGCTGTGCTGGGCGAGGACGTTGGTGATGGCCTGTCGGTCGGCGACCTGGGAGATGCTCATCCGACCGTCTCCCCGTTGTCGATGACGATGTGGGTGCCGGTGATCTGGCGCGATTCCTCGGAAGCGAGGAACAGCACGAGGTTCGCCACGTCCTCGGGCCGACCCTGCCCGTGGGCGTTCACCTGATCGAGCCCGGCATTGTCGCCCGGCAGCTGGTCCAGCGCCTGCCGCGTCATCGGCGTGTCGTGCGCGCCCGGTGCGATGGCGTTGCAGCGGATCGCGTAGCCCTGTTCCTGACAATGCACCGCGACGCTGCGGGTGAGCGCGATGATCCCCGCCTTGGCCGCGCTGTAGGCGGGAATGGCGCTGATCCCCTTGAGCGCCGCGACCGAGGCGACGTTGACGATCGAGCCGCCCCAAGGACCATTGGCGCCCTTGGTCATGTGCGGGATCGCGCTCTTGCAGCCGAGGAAGCAGCCCTCGACCATGACCTGCATCTGGAGGCGGAAGGTGTCGAGGTCGCAGTCCTCGACATTGCCGAAGCGTACCAGCCCGGCGTTGTTCACCAGCACGTCGAGCCTGCCGAAGCGGCTGATCGTCTGCGCCACCACATGCTGCCACTGCGCCTCGTCGCGAACGTCGTGTTCGAGGAACAGCGCGTCCGGGATCGACGCGGCGACTTCCCGGCCGAGGTCGCCCTGGAGGTCGGTGATGACGACTTTCGCGCCCTCCGCCGCCAGCATCCGGGCGTCCGCGGCGCCGAGCCCGGATGCGCCGCCGGTGATGAGGGCGACTTTGCCTGATACGCGGTTCATGGGGTCTCGATCTCCTTACATTTCGTCATCGCGTGGCCCGCAGGGCCGTGGCGATCCAGAGCGGAGCGAGTCCGCCCTGGATTGCTTCGCTACGCTCGCAATGACGAGCGTTTGGGCACACCCTCAGAACTCGAAGCTCACCGAGCCGCCCCACTGGCGCGGCGGCGCGTAGCCGGCGAGGCCCGCGTAGCCGGGGCTGTCGTAGACTGTCGAAAGGTAGCGCGAGTCCAGCAGGTTGGTCGCCCACAGGCCCACCGACCACGCCCTGCCGTCCGGTTTATAGGTCAGCGAGGCATCGACGAGATGCGTCGGCTGGATCTTCGAGCGCGGGGTGTCGAGGATCGCGGTGTAGTACTTCGAACTGGTGTAGGTGTAGCTCACGTCGCTGACGAGTTCCGCCCCGTTGCCGAGCGGGATCACGAAGTTCGCACCGAAGCTGGCGTTCCACTTGGGCGCGTTCTGGAGGCGGTAGCCTTCGAGGTCGAGGATCTGGCCCGAGAGCGGATCGCCGTAGAGGAACTCCTTGTACTTGGCGTCGAGGTACGCGAGCGAGGCGCGCAGCGTCATGCCCTCCACCGGGACGGCGGTGGTCTCAAGTTCGAAGCCCTTGATCTCGGACTTGCCCGCGTTGAGGATGCGGTTGCCCTGCGTGTTGGTGTCGCCGTCGAAGTAGATCTGCGCGACCTGCATGTCGCGGTAGTTGGTGTAGAACGCGGCAAGGTTCACGCGCAGGTGCCGGTCGAGGAAGTCGGCCTTGATGCCCGCCTCGAACGTATCGACCTTCTCGGGATCATAGGGCGTGTCGCCGTCCGCCGGGACGCCGACGCGCGCGGTGAAGCCGCCCGACTTGAAGCCGCGCGCCCAGCTTGCGTAGAGCAGCGTGTCGTCGGCGACTTCGTAGTCCGCGCCGAGCTTCCAGCCGACGTTGTTCCAACTCTTGGTGCCGCCCACGGTGAAGCTGCCGATCACGGTGTTGCCGATGCCGGTGTAGTTGGAGCCCGCCGGATCGCCGATGCTGGTGGTCAGGCTGGGCGTCGATTCCGTCTTCTCGTGCGTATAGCGGATGCCCGCCTGCAGCTTGAGCCGGTCGGTCGCCTGCCAGTAGGCCTGAGCGAAGCCGCTGATCGAATAGTTGTCCTGATCCTGCAGATTGGTCTGGAGCAGGCCCGGCGCGGCGAACTGCAGGCGGTAGGCCTGGATGTGGTCGTAGTGGTTCTTGAGGTAGAACCCGCCGACGAGGACGTTGAGCGTGTCGGTCAGCTCGAGATTGGTGCGCAGTTCCTGGCTGAACTGCCAGCCCACCGTGCGGCGGTAGGTATCGTTGAGGAACAGCGGGGTGCCGTCCTGGTCGGTATATTCGCGCAGCTTGAAGCGCTTGTAGCCGGTGATCGAGGTCCAGTCGCCGAGCCCGGTGTTGCGCCAGTTCATCGTCAGGGTGCCGCTGTAGGTGTCCATGTTGGACTGGTCGGGCACGGAGTTGTTGGCGCCGTAGTACTTGTCGGGCGCGATGCAGGCGCCGTCGGTGGCGCAGGGGCTGGTGTACATGCCGCCGGTGCCGGGGCCTGCGGTGCCCGGCGCGACGTAGAGGATCTCGCCCGGGCGCGCGCCGTTGATGACGATGGGCGATCCGTTGCGGGCGTTGACGTACTCGCCCTGCAGCGTCGCGTCGAAGTTCGAACCCGGCGTGAAGTGCAGGTAGGCGCGCACCGCGTCGAGGTTCTTGCGACCCATGTCGGAGCCGTCGACCACGTTCGTCACCCAGCCCTTGCGCTGGGTGTGGATGCCCGCGACCTTGAGCGAGAGGACGTCCTTGACCAGCGGCGCCTCGATCGATCCGGTCAGGTCCATGCGATTGTAGTTGCCGTAGACCGCCTTGACGTGGCCGCCGAACTCGCCGGTCGGCTGGGCGGTGACGACGTTGATGACGCCGCCGGTCGTGTTCGCGCCGAACAGCGTGCCCTGCGGCCCGCGCAGCACCTCGATGCGGTCCACGTCGTAGAGGTCGAGAAGGGCACCCATCGAGAAGAACTGCGGCACCCCGTCGACCACGATCGACACGGTGTTGCCCGCGTAGGGGTCGGGCTCGATCACGCCGATGCCGCGCACGGTGAAGACGGCGCTCTGGGGCGTGTTGGCGAAGTTGTCGATCTGGACGTTGGGGATCTGGCCCTGCAGCGCCTGCAGCGACGTGCCCTGCGTGGCGGCGAGCGCCTCGCCGCCGACGGCGGTGATGGAGATCGGCACGTCCTGGATGTTCTCGGACTTCTTCTGCGCGGTGACGACGATCTCCTGGATGCCGCCCTGCTGCTCCGCTTCCTGCGCCGATGCGGCGTGCGGAGCGATGAGGGCGGCAGCGCCGAGGGCGATGCGCGAACTTGCGGTGAGCCAGGTTTTCATTGGTATCCTCCCTATGTTTTTACGTTCTGTTTTCTGGACACAGTGGATCGTCATCCCGGCGCAGGCCGGGACTGCGGGCCGTCAACGACCCGCATCGCGTGGAAAGCTGCTGCTCGAAAAGTGCGTCTAGAGACCGCCCGCGGTCCCGGCTTTCGCCGGGATGACGGACGACGTCAGCGCCGTCCTTCCAGATAGTCGTTCAGGACTTCATGGAAGAAGCGGACCCGCGTTTCCTGCGCCGCCAGATAGGCGTCGGAATAGCCGCGCGAGTGCATGCCCTTCTGCTGTCCTTCCGCCAGCAGCATGTCCTGATAGACGATCTGGTCCTTGATCTCTGGCGTGCCGCGTCCGTTGTCGAAGGCGCGGTGCTGGAACTCCGCCTCGCGCAGCGGCTGAGGTCCGGCCATGACCGATTCCACCACGGTCTGCCCCTCCACCGGGAAGGCCATGCACCACAGGTCGAAGGTACACTTGTTGGGGTCGGTCGGGTGCGGCTCCGTGCGGAAGAAGATCAGGTTGTCCGGCAGGAAGCTGATGGTGACGTTGGGGAACATCACTGTATGCGGGCTGTCGGTGATCTCCTCGTCGTCCATGTGCTCGTAATGGACGTAGCCGCGCTCCTGCCACAGCCGCCGCTTGGCCGCCTTGAGGTCGAGCCAGCCCTGCATAGCCTTGGTCTCGTAGTCCGGGTAGGCGTCGGGATCGATGTCCCAGGCCCGCAGGATCATGTCGAAGGGATGATCCACGCCTTCCGGCAGCCGGTCCGACAGCGAAGGGCGCATCGGCTGCACCGTGCGGCCATGGCCGTTCGCCCACATCTCGTGCCGCGCGGTATCGACGTCCTGATCGATCCATGGCGGCACCTGCGGATGCGCGGTGCGGGTGTGGTAGCTCTCCGAGAAGTTGTCGGTCGCGAACTTCCAGTTGGTTTCGAGGTCGATCTTCATCCAGAACACGCGCACGGCGGTGTCCATCGGATAGTTCTTGTAGAGGTCCGGCATCGGCGCGAGGAAATCGAGCAGTTCCGGCGCCTCGTCGTCCATCGTGTACCACACGAAGCCGCCCCAGGTGGCGCAGCGCAGCTCCTTGAGCTTCAGCTTGCCGCAGGGGTTGCCCTGCGGGAAATCCTCGGGATCCTGCGCATAGTTAAGGACGCCGTCCTTGCCCCAGACCCAGCCGTGGTACGGGCACTGGAACGAGTCCTGCGAACTCGCGTCCCACACCAGCCGCATCCCGCGATGGCGGCAGGAATTGTAGAACGCCTTCACCGAGCCGTCGTCCTGCTTCACGCAGAACACGGACTCGTTCATGAAGTTGTGGACCACGTAGTCGCCCGGTTCCTCAAGCTCCGCCGTGCGTCCGGCGACGTGCCAGATGCGGGTCCACATGTGGTCCCATTCGCGCTGCATGAACTCGGGCGAGGTATAGCGGTCGCCGGTGATCGCATCGCCCCTGAGGTTCGCGGCATTACGGCCGTCGATCATCATGGCGTCGATGTCGTGCCTTCCCATCTCTGCTCCTTTCGAGACCTCTGTCGGGTCCGTCTCGTCGCAGGGCAGGATAACGAAACTGGTCGATCGACCTAACTGTCAAAACGATCAGGGGGCCTTCAGGCTCTCCAGCCCGCTGGCGAAGAAGCGCAGGGCGGGGCCGGTCATCTCGTCCAGCCGCACGGCGGAATGGTGCCCCTGCGTGATGTCGTCGAGGAAGCCCGGATCCTGCACCATGAAGATCAGCGCCGCTTCGATGAGGTAGATGCCCGCCAGCAGGCTCGCTTCGGGGATGTCGGGAGAGTGCTGGCGCAGCCGGTCGATGAAGATCTGCGACACCACGCTCAGCTTGGCGAGGATCGGGCGCAGTTCGGGCAGCCGGTACGAACTCATCAGGTGCGATGTCATCACCATGTAGTTGCGCAGCGGGTCTTCGGGGCGCGAGGCCGATTGCAGGAAGGGCAGGATGAAGGCGGTGACGATCTCCTCCAGCCCGAACTTCTCTCCTGCCTCGGCCCGCGCGAAGCTCTCGGCGATGGTCGAGCGCAGCAGGTCCAGCTTGCGCTCCAGCGCGGCATCGAGGATCAGGTGCTTGTTGCCGAAGTGGTAATGCACCAGCCCCATCCGCACGCCCGCTTCCTGCGCGATGTCGCGCAGCGAGGTACCGAGGTAGCCGTTGCGCGCGAACAGCACTTCCGATGCGTCGAGGATCTGGTTGCGCGTGGCTTCGCCCTTGGCGGAAGTGGTCGTGCGCAAGGGCTTCGTCGGCTCGGTCATGCGTCCCATTATGACGCCTGCGACCGATGCAGCCAGAGTCGCGGCGATAAAAATCTGAGACTTGCCGCCAGCCGGAGCCTCGCGACCGGCATATGGTGGCAAATCCGCACGGGAAGTTACCGGCTCGACAAGCGCGCGCGGAAAGGCTTGGTTAGCTATCTGACAGCCAACGGGGAACCAGCCTTGTCGTTTGCGATCGAGGATATCTACGACGCCGCCTTCGACCGCACCCTGTTTCCTGCGCTGATAGAGCGGATAGGCGCGGCGCTCGGCGCGCAGGCGGGCTTCATCGGGTGGAGCGACCCGGACCGGCACGTCGGCTTCCAGTTCCAGTTCGGCAACGACCCGGCGTGGCTGGCCCGCTACGTCGAGACGTATGCCGCGCAGGACGTGCTGCTGCCGCACCTCCATGCCATACCGGAAGGGGAGTGCAGGCCCGCCTGGGATCTCCTTCAGCAGCCCGACGTGCGCGAGAGCGTGTTCTACCGGGAATACCTCGCGCCGCAGGGCATCGTCGACAACATCGCGGTCAATCTCATCAAGCGGCCGGGGATCATCGCCAGCCTCGCACTGCAGCGACGGGCGCCTGCCGCTCCCTATTCGGCGGAGGAATGCGCGTACCTTTCGGCGCTGGTGCCGCACCTGCGCCGCGCGATCTATATCCAGAGCCACCTCGCACGCGCCGCCGAACATGCCGCTGCCGACCGCGCCTTCGCCGGGAGCGCGGGCAGCTCGGTGCTCCTGCTGAGCGCGGACCATGTGCTGATCGAGGCCGCGCCGGTGCTCGTGCCGCTGCTGCGCCTGCGCATCGGCGAGCCGCTGGGCGACGGCACTTTCGGCAGCGCGGTGGCGCGGGCCGTCGAGCAGGGGGAACCGGTGGCGGTGGAAGTCCGGGTGGATGGAGGCGAGGCTCCGATCCCGGTGCTGCTGGAGGCGCGGCGACTGGACACCGCGCGGTTCGGCGATCTGGCCGAAGGGCCGGGCGCGGCCTATGCCGTCCACGTCACGCGGGTCGACCAGCCGCGCGCCATCGCCTTCGACGCCATCGGCAGCCTCTACGGATTGACCGCGACCGAACTGCGCGTCCTCACCGATGCGGTGGATACCGGAGACATCACCGCCGTGGGCGATCGGCAGGGCATGGCCCGCGCGACGGCGCGCACCCACCTGCACCGCATATACGAGAAGACGGGGACCAAGAGTTTTGCAGGACTTTCCAATCTGGTACATCGCTTCGGGCGTATCGGAATGGGATGAAAATAAACCTCTAAATAATGCTCGAGTAAACAGATGATGGATGCGGTTTAATCCATAGCGAACTAAACATCTGCGCAGGGCATCAGGGGGGTGTCCGAAAGCGAAGTGGTGGGTTCGATGAACGTGCCGTTGCAGATTTTCGCCGGGGCAACCGAAATCGATGCAGGCCTGTCGTCGGGGGACGATCGTGCTGACCGATGGAAACGGCTGACCGCGTGGTTCCGGGGGGAGCACATCGCGGCGGTCCGCTGGGCGGGTGATCCGGTCGTGGTTCCACCACGGATGGCGTTTTCAACGCCGCGCAGCGACCTCGGCGTCGAGCCTGCCACTTTTCCCTCCCGCAAGTTCGACCTGCGCGACGGCATCCTGCTCGGCACCGCCATGGTCGGCATGGCGGCCCTGCTGATGACTGCGGCGAGCGGCGCCTATTCGATCACCGGCAGCGGTTCGGCGGCGACCCGGGTACATGCCGCGATCCCGTCCGATCCGACCATCGGCGGTCGCCTGCTGGCGGCGCAGGATCTCGTCGCCGATCGCGAGACCGACGGTCTGGAGCGGGCGATCGGCCTGCTCGAAGGCGTGACGATGCAGGCGCCCGGCTTCGCGCCGGGGCATGCGGGGCTGGCGGAGGCGCTGGTCCTCTCCCGCGAATTCGGTCGACGCAACGATATGGAGGCGTTCCGCCAGGCGCGGCAGGCGGCCCTGACGGCGGTGCGGCTGGACCCGGAGCTGGCCGCGGGGCACCGACTGCTCGGCTTCATGGATTACTGGGCGGACGGCGATTTCGCACGGGCGCGGTTGCGCTTCGAACGGGCGCTCGAACTCGATCGCGGCGATGTGCTCTCGCACTTCTGGTACGGCAACGTGCTCAGCGACCATGGCGACCATGCGGCGGCGATGGCGGAGCTGGAGCGGGCGCTGGTGCTGCAACCCGGCTCGGTCGCGATCCGCACCGACCTTGCATGGGCGCGCTGGTCGGTGGGAGAGGATGCGGCGGCGCGCGCCGCGCTGAACGAGATCGTGCGGGAGGATCCGGACTTCGCAGTCGCGCACGATTGCCTCGCCATCATGGCGCTCGTCGATGGCGATACCGTTGGCTATCTGCATCATTTCACGATGTTCGCCCGCTCCCGCGGCGATGCGCGACTGCTGCTACGCGCGGACGAACTGGCGCGTGCATCGACGGCGGGCCCCGGAGCGCTGCGAAGGGCGGTGCTCGCCCAGGCGCAGGCCGATGTGGCCGACGGTTCGCACGACCGGGTCTGGCCGGTAATGGTCGCCTCGCTCGAAGGCGATCGCGGCACGGTCCTGCGCCTGCTCCGCGCGGCCCGAGGTGCGCACGAGCACTGGGGCGACGCCGCCCTCCAGATGCGCATCCGCGCGATCTGGAAGGGCGACCGCGAGATCATGCGCCTGATCGGCGAGCGCACGGCCTGACCGGGCTCCGGGAAATCCGTCAGGGTCAGATGAAAACAGCCCGGAGCGGGGTCTACCGCTCCGGGCTGCTTCGTCATTTTTGCAATGACGTGGCGGCGTCAGCGCAGACCGCTTACCCCTTCAGCGCGGCGACCAGCGCTTCGCCGACGCCGGTGCCCGACGCGGGGTTCTGGCCGGTGATGAGGCGGCCATCGACCACGACGTAGGGCTGCCAGTTCTCCACTGAGGAATACTCCGCGCCCTCGGCCCGCAGCGCGTCCTCAAGTTCGTAGGGCACGTCGTCGCGGGCGTAGTCGGCCTCTTCCTTCTTCGAGAACGAGGTCAGCTTCTTGCCGCTAATGAAGGGAACGCCGTCGCCGATGTCGACGCCGAGCAGGCCGCAGGGACCGTGGCAGACCGCGCTCACGATCTTGTTGGTGTTCCAGGCGCGCACCACCGCGTTCTGCACGTCCTTGTTGTGCTGGATGTCGACCATCGGGCCGAGGCCGCCGGGGATCAGGATAGCGTCGTAGTCGGACGCGTCTACCTCGGACAGCTTGCGGCTGCGGTTCAGGCGGCGGAACGCCATGCTTTCCAGGAATTCCTTCTGGGTGGCATCGCTTTCGTCGTAACCGTCATAGGGGCACCACCCGCCCGAGGGCGATGCGAATTCCACCGCGATGCCCGCCGCTTCGAGAACCTCGAACGGGTGCGCCACTTCGGGGAAGAAGAAGCCGGTCTTGCGATTGTTCGGACCGATCACGCCGGTGTTGGTGACGATGAAGAGAACATGCTGGGTCATGTCGTTTCCTTGATCGAGAAAAAATGCGTTCAACCGGTCGGGTCAGTGCCGCGATCGCGCGAATGCATTGCGAGACGGCGGGCATCCGGCGCGACGACATTGGGCGCAAACTGCGTGCGCCGCCCGTAAAGCCTCGTAAAAAATGGTAAGCCGACAAGCCGGTTCCCGCGCCATGCGACAAGGCGACCCGGAGCAGCCCCAGCGCTCCGGATCACCCTGCATTCTACTGCGCTTTCAGACGCGCGTCAGAAGTCCACGGTGGCCGACAGCCACAGGCGGCGGCCTTCCTGGTTGATCGAGTAGGCAGGCGTATACACCGTCGCCGCGCCGCTCTGGTAGGGCACGTAGACCGCGTAGTCGGTGTCGAGCACGTTGTAGACGGTCGCGGCCAGGCGGAACGCGGGCGCGATCTGGTACGAGCCGCCGAGGTGGAACACCTCGTAGCTGCGGAAGTCGCCGACCGCCGCCTGCTGCGCGTTGCTGCCCCGATAGCGGCTGGAGCGGATCTCGGCGCGGGCCCAGAGGCTGGCGACGTCGCTCACCTTCCAGCGCAGGTTGCCGTTCACCATATGCTTGGGCATCCCGACCAGCGGCAGGCCCTTTTCGGAACCGCTGAGCTGCTCGGTCTCGGTGTAGGTGTAGTTCAGCGCGAGGGTGAGGGCCGGGGTGAAGACGAAGCGGGTCGCCACTTCGGCGCCGCGGGTGCGGGCCTTGTCGATGTTGATCGACTGGCCGAACAGGTCGACCGCCGGGAAGTTGCCGACGTCAAGGCAGCCGGGGCGGTTCGGGTTGCCCGCGAACTGGCAGTTCGGAATGCCCGGGCCGCTGGCGATCTTGTCGTCGAAGTCGTTGTTGAACAGCGTGACGTTGCCGCTGAAGAACCCCTTGTTGTCGAAGTAGATGCCTGCCTCGTAGGTGGTGCTCGTCTCCGGCGTCAGGCCCGGGGTGCCGATCAGGGGCACGCGGCCCTGGCTGCCGAAGCCGATGATGCCGCTGGCGATCTGTTCGACGCGCGGGGTCTTGAAGCCCCGGCTGACGCCGCCCTTGAGGGTCAGCGCATCGGTCACGTTCCACACCGCGTAGGCGCGGGGCGACCACTTGTTGCCGAAGGTGGAGTGATCGTCATAGCGCACGCCGCCGGTGACGTTGAAGCCGTCGACCACGGTCAGGGTGGCTTCGGCGAAGCCCGCCCACTGCGTGAACTTGAACGGCTCGGGCGCGACACCGTCGATCATGCGCGCCTTCCAGTACTGGCCGCCGACGGTGAACGCCAGCGGGCCTGCCTTCCCGGCGAAGCGGCTGTCGATGATGTCGTTGCGCGCCTCGAGGTTGCGGGCGCTGCCGGGCGTGGCGCCGGGGGTGCCGTTGGGGATCAGGCGGCCGATCGTCTCGGTGTCGTTGCGGGTGAGGGTGGTGTCGAGCTGGCCGAAGTCGCCCATGCGCCAGCTATGCGCGACGACGTAGTTGGTGCGGTTGAACTTCTGCTGCGGCGAATAGCCGCCCGAGCCCAGCGTGCCGAGCTGGCCCTCGATGTTGTCGTAAGTCTGCTCGTTGCGGTCGAACTCCACCCACAGGTCGTGGTCGGCGTGCGGGGTGATGCTCAGGCGGCCGCCGTAAGTGTAGATGTCCGAGCGGACCGGGTTGCGGCCGAGCGTGAGTGCCGGGTCGCCGGGGATCTCGATGTTCGAGCCTTCGCGGTGGAACACGCTGCCGCGCAGGGTCAGGCCGACCAGGTCCTTGACGATGGGGCCCTGTGCGAAACCATTGATCGACTGGATATTGCCGAAGCGCTCGTCTTCCTGGATCGTCGTTTCGGCGGTGGCGGTGCCGACCCAGCGGTTGCCGACCTTGCGGGTGATGATGTTGACGACGCCGCCCATCGCGTCCGACCCGTAGAGCGTGGACATCGGGCCGCGCACCACCTCGATCCGGTCGATGGCGGAGTAGGGCGGCAGGAAGCTGGTGGACGTCTCGCCGAAGCCGTTGGGCGTGACGCCGCCCGGCGCGTTCTGGCGGCGGCCGTCGATCAGCACCAGCGTGTAGTCGCTGGGCATGCCGCGGATGGAGATGTTGAGGCCGCCGGTCTTGCCCGCCTCGCCGCCGACGTCGACGCCGGGCACGTCCTGCAGCGCTTCCGCAAGGCTGCCGAAGCGCTTGTCCTGCAGTTCCGCGCGGTCGATCACGGTGATGCTGGCCGGGGCCTCGATGATGTCCTGCGCATAGCCCGCTGCGGTGACGACGATGGGCGATCCGCTCTCTGCGTCGGGGGCCTCGTCCGCATGCGCCGTTTGCGCGATCAGGCACGACAGGATGGCGAGGCTGCCCTGCGCGAGATACGGCGCGAGATGGTGGATACGGCGCTGGGCACGGGTGCGGACTGCTGCGGACACGATGAAATCCCCCTTGTTGGTAATGCGAGTGACTCGCATTTGCGAGGGCCACGTCGATGCAATGGCGGGGGGTGTCAATCGGGGGATCGCTGCATTGCAGCAGGTGCAACGAAAAATTACATAATGGAATCCAATTGCTTGCGATCGGGAAAGATCGGTGGCGGCGTTGATTTCCCGATCGTGGCTGAAACATTGGGTAATCCCAACTTCTGCTGTCAATCGACTGTGCGCCGATATCGAAATTCCACTTCTGATAGCGCCTGCACATGTCCTGCACTTCGCCTGCGCCGATTCCTGACGCCGCGTGCGGCACGATCTGCTTGAGCGCCGGGGCATGTTCCCTCCGTATCGAACAGGGAGATTGCCATGCGTTTCACCGCCTCACCCTTGGGAGCGGCTTTCCGGTCGAAGCTGGTCCCGGCCGTCATCGTGGCGGGGCTGGGGGACTGGATATTCTACCAGCGCGGGCTCTACGGCGGGAACGCGGGGCTGTTCCTGCTGGCGATCCTTGCCGCTGGAGTGGCGGGGCGACCGGCGATGCGGCGGGACCGACGGGCGTGGATCGCCGTCGCCGGCGCGGCGCTGTTCGGCTTTGCCATGACCCGCGATCCCAACCCGCTGGCGTGGACGCTGTTCTGGGTGGCGGCGGGCATGGCGACGCTGCTGCCGCTGACCGCGCGCTTCGACGACGGCTGGCGCTGGTTCCAGCGGCTTGCCTTCCATGCCCTGCGCGCGCCGTTCGTGCCGCTGCTCGACGCGGCAAGGCTGCTGAGGCTGCGCGTCGCGCGTCGTCGCAGCGGGAAGGGCCTGCGCGCCGCCGTCGCGCTGCTGGCGCTGCCGGTGATCGGCAGCGCGGTGATCGTGACGCTGTTCGCCGCCGCCAACCCGGTGATCGAGCGGATGCTGACCGCACTCACTCCGCCGGACTTCTCGCCCGTGCTGATCGTGCGTGCCGCCATCTGCGCGCTCTACTTCACGCTGGCGTGGAGCCTGCTGCGGCCCCGCCTGCCGAGGGGCCTGCTGCCGCAGATGCCGCAGCGGGAGATCGCGCTGCCGGGTGTCTCGGTCGGGTCGGTCACGCTGTCGCTGTGCGTCTTCAACGGCATCTTCGCACTCCAGAACCTGCTCGACCTCGCCTACCTCGGCGGGCTGGCGCCGATGCCGCCGGGGATGACGCTGGCCGACTACGCCCATCGCGGCGCCTACCCGCTGATCGCGACCACGCTGCTCGCCGCGCTCTTCGTGCTGGTGACGCTGCGCCCGGGTTCGGAGACGGCGCGCTCGGCGACGATCCGGCGGCTGGTGACGGTGTGGATCGTGCAGAACATCCTGCTCGTCGGCTCGTCCATGCTGCGCACAATGGACTACGTGGAGGCCTATTCGCTGACCCGCCTGCGCATCGCCGCGCTGGCGTGGATGGTGCTCGTCGCCTTCGGTCTCGGCGCGATCTGCTGGCGGCTGCTGCGCGGGCGCAGCGCGGGCTGGCTCATCAACGTCAACGTTGCCGCGGCCGGGCTGGTGCTGACGGCGGCGAGCTTCGTCGATCTTGGCGCGGTAGCGGCGCAGTGGAACGTTCGCCACGCGCGCGAGGTCGGCGGGCAGGGAGCGGCGCTCGACTTGTGCTACCTCTCCGACCTTGAGGATTCCGCCGTCCTCCCGCTGCTCGAACTGGAGAGCCGCCCCGGTCTTGCGCCGGGCTTCCGGGTGCGCGTCCGCGCCGTCGCCGACCGCGCGCTGAGCGGCCTGGAGATGAGCCAGCGCAGCGGCTGGTCGCTGCTCGGCCAGCACCGTCTGGCGCAGGCCCGCGCGATGGCGGCCACGCGGCCAAGCGTGATCCTCGCGCCGGGCATCAGGGGCTGCGACGGCGCGTTGCTGCCGCAGCGCCCGGAGGAGGTCGCACCTCCGCCGGCACCGCCGCCGCCAGCACCTCCCGCGCCGCCAGCTTCACCCGAGCCACGTTGACAGGAGCGAGCCGGAAATGATCTTGTGCCCCATGCCCGCCACGATCCTCCTCGTCGACGACGACCCCCATATCCGTCACCTCCTCGCCTTCGCGTTCGGCAAGGCCGGGCTGGAGACGATCGAGGCGGCCGACGGCGAGGAAGCGCTCTCGCAGGTGGAGCGCAACGCGCCCGACCTCGTCATCCTCGACATCAACATGCCGCGCATGGACGGGCTGGAAGTCTGCCGCCGCCTGCGCGCGACGAGCGAGGTGCCGATCTTCTTCCTGTCGTCCCGCGATGATGAGATCGACCGTGTACTCGGCATCGAACTGGGCGGCGACGACTACGTGGTGAAGCCGTTCTCCCCGCGCGAGGTCGTCGCCCGCTCGATGGCGATCCTTCGCCGCACCGCCGCCCGCGCGCCGCAAGTGGAGGCGTCGGTGCAGATGCGGCACGGGCTGCTGGCGCTCGACCCCGAAAGCTGGACTGCCCAGTGGCAGGGGCATGAGGTGAGCCTGACCATCACCGAGTTCACCATACTGCGCACGCTGCTGGCGATGCCGTCGCGCATCTTCTCGCGCGATCAGATCATCGACCGCTTCCGGGGACCGGGCTTCGCGCTGACCGACCGCACGGTGGACAGCCACATCCGCAACCTGCGCCGCAAATTCGCCGAAGTGGGCGGGGTCGACGTGGTAGAGACACGCGCGGGCATCGGCTATCGGCTTGGCCAGTGCGCCGGTGAGGGTGCCGGAGCGACGCCCCCCGCATGAACGCCTTCAAGGCATGGATCGCGCGCCGCTGGCCGGTGCTGCGGCTGCGCACGATCCTGCTCGGCACGCTGGTCTTCGTGGCGGCGCTGCCGGGGTTCGGCGCGATCTTCCTGCGCATCTACGAGAATGCGCTGGTGCGCCGGACCGAGGCGGAACTGGTGGCGCAGGGCGCGGCTCTGGCGGCGAGCGCGGCGGTCGTCGCGCGTGGGCTTCCCTCGCAGCCGAAGCCGCCGGTTCCGGACCGCTATCAGGACCGCAAGACCGAGGTGGACCTGCGATCCACCCCCGTCCTGCCGCCGCGCCCTCATGCGCGCGTGGTGAACCGGCAGGCCGATCCGGCGGCGGTGGCGCTGGCGTGGCGGATGATGCCCGCGTTTCAGGAGACGAAGGTGACGACGCTGGCCTCGATCCTGATGCTCGACCGGCAGGGCATCCTCATCAACGGGCGCGAGGCGGGGCGCAGCCTTGCTGCGCTGCCTGAAGTGCGCGGCGCGCTGGAGGGCAGGGCGATGACCGTGCTGCGCGAGAACGAGGGCTACGTTTCCGCGCACCCCCTCGAATGGCTGAGCCGCGCCGCCAGCATCCGCCTGCACTATGCGCGCCCGATCATGGTCGACGGGCGGGTGATGGGGGTTCTGCTGGTGTCCCGCTCCCCCCGCGCGCTGTTCCTCGGCATCTACGAGGACCGGGGCAAGATCGCGCTCGGCGTCGTCGCGATCTTCGCGATGCTGCTGGTGCTCTCGGCGATCCTGTCGCGCGCGATCGTGCGGCCGATCGAGGCGCTCAGCCGGGCGACGCGCGAACTTGCATCGGGGCGGCACACGGCGGCGCGGCGGCCGACGTTGCAGGTGGTGGAGATCCGCGCGCTGCATGACGACTTCGAGCAGATGGCCGCCAGCATCGAGAAACGCTCCCGCTACCTGCGCGACTTCGCGTCCGCCGTCAGCCACGAATTCAAGACGCCGCTGGCCGGGATATCCGGCGCCATCGAACTGCTGCAGGACCACGGCGCCGACATGTCGGAGGCCGAGCGCGAGCGGTTCCTCGCCAACATGGCGGCGGATTCGCAGCGGCTGTCGCGGCTGGTCGGGCGGCTGATGGAACTGGCGCGGGCCGACGTCATGGTCGGCGGTAGCGACGCGCGTGCGCTGGTGGCCGACGTGATCGCCGCCGTCGCCGATGCGCTCTCGACCGGGGGCTTCACCGTGGCGGTGGACCTGGCCGGTGCCGCACCGAGCGTCTCGATGGACGCCGACGCGCTGGAGGCGGTGCTGACGACGCTGGCCGAGAACGCGCGGCAGGCGGGGGCGACGCGGCTGGATATCACGCTGGCGGTGGCGGACGGCCTCGTCCTGATCGACCTCGCCGACGACGGCCCCGGCATCCCCGAGGGCGACCGCGAGCGCGTGTTCGACCCGTTCTTCACCAGCAAGCGCGCTCAGGGCGGCACCGGCCTCGGCCTCGCCATCGCGCGCTCCCTGCTGGCGGCCTACGGCGGCGACCTCGGCCTGCTGCCGAGCGAGCGGGGCGCGCATTTTCAGGTGCGGTGCCTGAGCGCCGGGTGATTGCTGGTCCGAAGCCAATCGACGGCGGGTGGTCCGGGCGCTAATCCCCGCGAGGCCGACTCCGATCGCGATCGTCGGCCCCGACAGCAAGGACGTTCCATGAAGCTGCGCCACAAGGTGCTCATCGTCGATGACGAACCGCATATCCGCCGCCTCGTCATCGCGGCGCTGGCGCGTGCCGACTACGCCACCGTGGAGGCCGCGACGGCGCGCGAGGCGCTAGACCGGCTGCGGCAGGAGCGGCCCGACGTGACGCTGCTCGACCTCGGCCTGCCGGACCGCGACGGGCTGGAACTGGTGCCGATCATCAAGGCGCAGTCGGACACCACGCTCATCATCGTCTCCGCGCGCGACGCCACGGACGAGAAGGTCGCCGCGCTGGACCTCGGCGCGGACGACTACGTGACCAAGCCCTTCGACACCGACGAGATGCTGGCCCGCCTGCGCGTCGCCCTGCGCAACCGCACCACGCGCGGCGGCGGCACGGCGGCGCTCACGGTGGCCGACGTGACCATCGACCTGCTCTCGCACACGATCACCAAGGCCGGGCGCGAGGTCCACCTGACGCCCAAGGAATACGCGGTGCTGGCGCAGCTCGCGAAGTTCCCCGGCCGCGTGGTGACGCACGGACAGATCATGGCGCAGGTCTGGCCGAACGACGTGGAGCACCACGTCGAGTACCTGCGCGTGCTGGTGCGCACCCTGCGGCAGAAGCTGGAGGACGACCCCCAGCGCCCGCAGATCATCAGCAACGAACTCGGCATCGGCTACCGCCTGCGGATGAGTGCTCCGGCGGAGGGGTGAGGTCTTTTCGAGGGGTAGGGTATCCGCGCCCCATCTTGTCCCGTCATCCCCGCGCAGGCGGGGATCCAACCGATGCCCGTTCAGCAGGCACCGTCAGGAGATGGGTTCCCGCCTTCGCGGGAATGACGAGCAGTAACATCACACTCCAGGCGGCTGGCTAAACCCCACTTCGTCATTGCGAGCGTAGCGAAGCAATCCAGCGGCATGGAGCCGACCCTGGATTGCTTCGCTACGCTCGCAATGACGATTGGAAGGATCAGGCCTGCTGCTGCACCGCGACGCTGTCGAACTCGACCACCGAGACGCGGTTACGCCCCTCCTGCTTGCTCTTGTAGAGTTGCAGGTCGGCCTGCTTGAGCCACAGTTCCGGCGACATGTCCGGCAGGCAGCGGGCGCTGGCGACGCCGATGCTGACGGTGATGAACGGGCTGATCTGCGAGCGTTCGTGCGGGATGTTCAGCGACTGGACGTGAAGGCTGATCTCCTGCGCCACCAGCGCCGCGCCCTGCGGGTCCGCGCCCGGCAGGATGCACGCGAACTCCTCGCCGCCGTAGCGGGCGGGCAGGTCGGAGGCACGCTTGACCGCGCGGGTCAGCGCCGCGCCGACCATCATGATGCAGCGGTCGCCCGCCGGGTGGCCGTAAGTGTCGTTGAACTGCTTGAAGAAATCGATGTCGATCATGATGACCGTCAGCCAGTCACCCGTGCGGGCAAGGCGGGCGGCCTCGGTCTGGAGCGCGCGCTCCATCTGGCGGCGGTTGCTGAGGCCGGTCAGCGCATCGGTGACGGCCATGCTGGCAAGCTGATCGCGCAGGCGCTTGAGTTCGACGTGGTTGCCCACCCGCGCACGCAGGATCGCGGGCTGGATCGGCTTCGTCACATAGTCGATCGCGCCGAGCGAAAGCCCGCGCATCTCGTGGTCGGTGTCGCCGAGGCCGGTGGTGAAGATCACCGGGATGTCGGCCAGCACCGGATCGTCCTTGATCTGGCGGCAGACCTCGAACCCGTCGATCCCCGGCATCAGCACGTCGAGCAGGATCAGGTCCGGCGGCGTCGCCCGCGCGGTGTCGAGCGCCTGCTGGCCGGACGTGGAGAAGTAGATCTCGTAGTCGTCCTCCAGCACCGCGTTCATGATCTCGATGTTGGAGACTTCGTCGTCGACGATGAGGATCGTGGCCTTGCTCATGCCGCTGCTCCTGCGCTGGTGCCGGCCTTGTCGGTTTCGCCCGGTGCATCGCCGGTGCCGCTTGGTGCGTTCTCGGTGCCGTTCAGTACACCCTCCGCGTCGATCAGGCCGAGGGCGGTTTCATAGTCGAGGCGCTCCAGCGCACGGTTGATCGGATGGACGGAGCGCTCCTCGTCGCCGAGGCCGATGGCGGTCGCAAACCGGCCGAAACTGGCGCGTGCGCCGAGGCTGCGGCGGCGGACAAGCTCGCGCAATTCGTCTCGGGCAGAGGCTGCGGCGTCGGCATCGTGGCTGGCGGTAGCCGTCGCTGCCGGTGCGGCGGTGCGCGGCTTCAGGCTGGCGGCAGCGGCGATGGCGGGGGCGATGCGCAGCTCCAGATCGTCGATGGCGACGAGGGCCTGACCGATCTCCTCCGCTGCCAGCAGCCGCTCGATATTGGCCGCCGCGCGTTGGATTTCCGCCAGTTCCAGCGATCCCGCAACACCCTTGAGGCTATGCGCAAGGCGCCGCGCATCGGGGAACAGTCCCCCCGCGATGTCGGTCCGCAGATCCTGCGCGACGTTGGCGTAAGTCTCCCCGAAAGTGACGATCAGCTTGCGCAGCAGCGAGGCCTTCCCGTTGACCCGCAGCAGCGCAGCGCGAAGGTCGAACGGCGGCAGGCTGGCGGGGAGGGTGGTGTCCACCGGCTTTGCTGGCGCAGCCACGTCGTTTGCCACGGTGACAGCAGGTGTCGAGGTGACCACAGGTCGCAGCCATTGTTCCAGCGTGCGCATGAGCGTCGCGGGGTCGACAGGCTTGGAGATATGGTCGTTCATGCCTGCGGAAAGGCAGCGCTGGCGCTCTTCCTCATGGGCGTGGGCGGTCATGGCGATGATCGGCAGGCGGTCCGCCGTCCAGGTCTCGCGGATATGGCGGGTCGCGGCGATGCCGTCCATCTCGGGCATCTGCACGTCCATGAGCACGGCGGCATAGGCGCCGTCCTGCGCCTTGACGCGCTCCCAGCCGATGCGGCCGTTCTCCGCGCAGTCGACGATCAGGCCCGCCTGGCCGAGCAGTTCCATCGCGATCTCGCGGTTGATCTCGTTGTCCTCGACCAGCAGCACGCGCCATCCGCTGAAGCGCTCGGGCAGGGTCGGCACCGCCTCGGGCGAGGCCGAATGCGCCGCGTCAGTATCGTGCGCATAGATGTCGATGATGGTGTCGAGCAGCGTGCGGGGCGCGATGGGCTTGGTCAGCACGGCAGCGAACGTCGCGGGCGCGCCGTTGACCGAGATGCTGTCCGCGCCATAGGCAGTGACGATCATGGTGCGAGGCAGGGGCGCCTGATGCGGCATGGCCTGCATCGCCTCGATCGTCTGCATGCCGTTCATGCCCGGCATCTTCCAGTCGAGCAGCACCAGATCGTAGGCGCGCCCGGCCTCGTCCGCCGCGCGGATCGCGCTCAGCGCCTCGTCTCCCGAGGCAACCAGGTCGAGGCTGATCTTCCACTCGGCGAAGATGTCCTGCAGCAGTTGGCGCGACGCGGCGTTGTCGTCCGCCG
This sequence comes from Novosphingobium kaempferiae, assembly GCF_021227995.1. Taxonomy (NCBI): domain Bacteria; kingdom Pseudomonadati; phylum Pseudomonadota; class Alphaproteobacteria; order Sphingomonadales; family Sphingomonadaceae; genus Novosphingobium; species Novosphingobium kaempferiae. The sequence continues at coordinate 5,068,103 of NZ_CP089301.1, read as the reverse complement.
CCAGCACGCGCAGTGCCTTGACGCGGGCGGGAAGCACGACTGCGGCCAGAGGAGTATCGTCCTCGCGCAGCATTGCCATGCGGGCGATGAAGGTGCTGCCCTTGCCGGGGGCGCTCTCCACGCGGATCGAACCGCCCATCTGCTCGACGATCTGGCGGCAGATGGCGAGGCCGAGGCCGGTGCCGCCGAAGCGGCGGGTGGTCGAACTGTCCGCCTGCGCGAACGACTGGAACAGCGCCGCCTGCTGCTCGGGCGTCATGCCGATGCCGGTATCGCGCACCGAGAGAGCGACCATGACCTTGCCGTCCTCCTCGGATTCGAGGTCGAGGCGCACGGTGACGCTGCCGTTGGCCGAGAACTTGACGGCGTTGCTGACGAGGTTGAGCACGACCTGGTTGAAGCGCAGTTCGTCGCCCGACAGCCGATGGGGCAGGGCATCCGCGACTTCGGATACGACCGTGACCCGCTTGATCTCGGCCTCGGTCGCCATGAGCTGGACCTGGCTGGCGATGGCGTTGCGCAGGTCGAAGGGATTGGCCTCCAGCGTCAGCTTGCCGGCCTCGTTCTTCGAGAAGTCGAGGATGTCGTTGATGAGCCGCAGCAGCGAAGCTCCTGCCTGGCTGATCTTGCCGACGTAGTCCTTCTGCTTGGGGTCGAGGTCGGTGCGCGCGATCAGGTGGCAGAAGCCGAGGATCGCGTTCATCGGCGTGCGGATCTCGTGGCTCATGTTCGCGAGGAACATGCTCTTGGCGCGGCTGGCCTCCTCGGCCTCACGGGTGCGTTCGCGCAGATCGAAGCTTTCGACCAGACGGTCGCTCAGCCAGACCAGCACGGCCGCCTGGAAGGTCACGATCACGGCATGGAGCAGCACGCGGCCAAGATTGCCCTGTCCCGAGAACACGGCGGAGGGCAGCAGGTAGAGCAACAGCAGGTGATGCAGCGCCACCGCCGTCGCGGCCACCAGCACCACGCGGCGGTCGCACCAGCCGATGGTGAAGGTCAGCATCGCGAAGAAGTACATGTGCATGTCCATCTGCCACGAGTGCCCGCGCAGGAGGACGAGAAGGATGGCCGGTTCCGCCATCAGCGCGACGGCCGAGAGATAGCGTGTCGCCGGGGCGGCCCCCTTGCGCCACCACATCAGGTGATAGCTGCCCGCGACGATCACGCCCGACAGGGCCGCCATGACCGGCGCGCCGCCGGTCAGCAGCGCGACGATGGCGAACAGCGGCACATGCGCCCAGAACAGCGCAAGAAGCAGGCGCCCCGATTGAAAGCGCAGTTTGTCGAGTTCGGCGTTCACGGGGTCTGCTCCAGAGAAGTTGGGTCGCCGCATCCGGCAAGCGGTGGCAGGGGCACGATCAGCCAGGCGCCGGCCTTGTGCAGCGTGGCGGCGAAATCCGCACGCGGGGCTCCCGCGATCAGGACGTTCGGCAGGGCGCTGGTTCCGGCGATGGTGCCCCCGGCGCGGCGGACCAGGTTCACGGTCTGCGCGAAGGATGCGGTCGGAGATGTAAGGACGAGATATTGGCCCGAGGGTTGCCCGGACAGCAGCCAGGCAATCGATAGGCCGACCAGTCCGGCAAGCAGAAGCGCTGCCGCCGGGAGGAAATCGAGAATGCCTCCGGCCGCGTCCTGTCGCGAATCATTTCGATATGCGTTGGTCGGCCGGATCATGAGCAAGCTCTAGGCCGAAGATAGCTATTTATTGGTTAAGATGGCCGACGGAAGGCCGCCATTTCGGCCGCGGCGCGATTACCGCAAGGTCTTCGGTCAATTGGTATAGAACGCATCCAATTGCGCTTTGCACCTCGACTTGAACCCGAACTACATCAGCCACCCGGATCGCCGGAATTTCATGTAGAGCAGCAGACACGACGACGCGATGACGCCGATAACGACGAAGTATCCGTAATCGCTCTGTAATTCCGGCATATTCTGGAAATTCATGCCATAGATGCCAGCGATGGCGGTGGGTACGGCGAGGATCGCGGCCCAGGCGGCAAGCTGGCGCGTGATCGCGCCCTGGCGCTGCTGTTCGAGCAGCGAACTGATCTCGAAGACGGACGATAGCGTATCGCGCAATGCGCCGGCCATCATCTCGACGCGGCGCACATGGTCGAGCACGTCGTTGAAGTATGGACCCATGCCGGGCGAGATGCAGGGCATGTCGAGCCGGGCAAGCTGCGCGCAAACTTCTGACATCGGCCCCATCATCCGCTGGAACCGCGCCAGTTCCCGCCGCATCGTGAAGATACGGCGCACTTCGGATGCTTCGAGGAAGTTGTCGAGCGCCCGCTGTTCCATGCCCGAGACTTCCTCCTCGATCGCCTCGATGATCGGCAGGTAGCCGTCCACCACGAAGTCGAGGATGGCGTGAAGAATGTGGGGAATGCCGCGCGCGAGCAGTTCCGGCGTCGATTCCAGCTGCGCCCGCAGGTTCTCATGCGCCCGCGCGGAGCCATGCCGCACCGACACCAGGTGTCGCGGGCCGACGAAGAGGGCGGTCTCGCCGTAGCTTATCTGCCCGTCGTCGATGGCAGCCGTGCGTAGCACGATGAAAAGCTGCCCGCCGTAGATGTCGATCTTGGGCAGCTGGTGCGCCTTGAGCGCGTCCTCTACGGCAAGCGGATGGAGGTCGAAGTGCTTCTGCAGGTCGCGCAGGGTCTCGCTGGGCGGCTCGCACAGGCCGATCCAGACGAATTCGGTCGGGTCGCTGGTGTCCTGCACGGTCCTCGCATCCAGCCCTACCGGGCCGACGCGAACGCCCTTGCAGTAACGGTGTGCGGCAACCACGCCGGTCGCACCGCGCGCGGAAGCGCCATACGCCACGGCCCTCGGCCCGGTGGGATTACCGGGACCAACGGAACCGCCGCGTCGGCGTACCGACCCGCCTCTCGCCCGCGTCAATCGAGTGGCCCTCCGGACCCTCCTCGTTGACCGCGGGCCGCTATCGAAAGCGTCCCGAAGATGCGCCTCTCCGGGCGCGTCTTGTTTTCGCTCGCCGTCGGCTTGCGAAGCGGGGTGCGTTTGAGGGCCTTGAGCGGCATCATGCTCGATGGGCGATTGAAGAACATGGCTTGGAACTTCCGAACGGGTTGCCGTCGTCAGACGGTGTAATCGGCGTGGAGCAGGATATGCGCCGCGCGGTCGATGAAGGCGGGGTCGCAGCAGCAGCGATCTTCCAGCTTGCTGAGCTCATGCTCGAAGAGATCGGCATAAGGCAGCGTCGTCGGATTCCAGCGCGGATTGGTGGAAAAGCGACTGTGGAAGACGTCGAGTCCGACCAGCGACAGCGCCGCGTCGAGCGGCTCGAACAGTTCGAGCAGTTCGGCGGCGCTGAAGAGATGGGTGGTGAAGCTGAGGTGGCGACCGTCAGTCAGATCGACGTCGAAGCGCTCGCTCTTGTGGTCCTGGATGAAGTCCTGCGCGTTCTCGATGCGGTCGACGAAGATGGTCGGCAGGCTGCCGACCGTGCGCGCCGAAAGGAGCAGGTGACCCGACGTCACGCGGGCGAGTTCGCGCGCGACCCGTGCGTGCGTCTTGCCGGACAGGTGGTTGAGCGCGCCGGACAGCGAGAGCGTCAGGTCCACGCTGCCGGTGGCTTCGGGAAATGGCGCGGCCAGGTCGCCGACGTCGAATTCGCACTCGCACGCGCCCATGTGACGGCGGGCCGTGCGGATCATTTCCTCGGACATGTCGAAGCCCCGCGCGCGAACGGTCGTGAAGCCGAGTTCGCAGGCGCGGCGGGCCGTCCGTACCAACCATGTGCCGGTGCCGCACCCGGCGTCGAGGATCGAGATTTCCGAGCGCCCGGCGCTCTTCAGATTGCGCAGCGCCGTTTCGATCTTGCGCCAGACCTTGCGGTCCGCGTGGCTGCTCAGGCCGGGGAAATCGTCGGAAATCACGACGAGGGGATCAGCGGGATGCAGGGACGTTTCGGGCGATGTGACGAGTGTATCGGAAACAACGATCGGGCGCGCGGCCATGGGCCAACTCCTTCGGGATCCTCATCGGAGGTTCCCGCCAGCAACAGAGTCTCGACAGCATGTTGAGAGCTCGCCCCACCGGTCGGCGAGGCGGCGGAGATATGCATCAGCCGCGCGTTTGATCTCCAGACGTAGGAGCCGGTTTCGGCATTGAATTTTGCTTATGCGCTGACGGAAAGCCCAGCGCCGATCGGAGGGCGATGAGCGTCGAAATGCCGCCAATTCGGCAATTCATATGCAAATACTACGCGCCCCGGTATTTGCTTCTCTCGAATTTCAACGCGGTCCTATCCTAGTGGGGCGCCTGCATTCGACTCACCTCGCGCCTCCTTTGCGACGTGGGCTTGCAGGAGCACCCATATGCAGGACATCCTCTGGATCGGCCTGACCCTCATCTTGCTGGCGGCGAGCCTCGGCTACGTTTCGCTTTGCGACCGGGCATGAGGGGCAGACGGACATGACCATCGATCTCTGGCTGGCGGCGATCACCGCGCTCGGCCTTCTCGTTTACCTCGTCGCCGTGCTCGCACGGCCTGAACGCTTCTAAGAAGGAGCGCTTCCCATGACATTCCAGGGATGGCTGCTGATCGCGGCCTTCGTCGGCATCCTGCTGGCGCTCACCAAGCCCATGGGCGTGTGGCTCCACGCGCTCTACGAAGGGCGTCGCACGCCGCTTCACGTCGTGCTCGGCCCGGTTGAGCGCGGGTTCTACAAGCTCTCGGGCATCAATCCGGATGAGGAACAGTCCTGGCGCCGTTACGCGGTGCACATGCTGATGTTCAATGCGGCGCTGCTGCTACTGACGTATGTGCTGCTGCGCGCGCAGGGCCTGCTGCCGCTCAATGGCCTCGGCTATGACGGCATCGGCGCGGACGGTGCGTTCAACACCGCCGTCAGCTTCACCACCAACACCAACTGGCAGTGGTATTCGGGCGAGGCGGCGATGAGCAACCTGTCGCAGATGCTCGGCCTCACGATCCACAACTTCCTATCGGCCGCGACCGGCATCGCGCTCGCCTTCGCGTTCTTCCGCGGTTTCGCGCGTCGCAGCGCCACGGGCATCGGCAATTTCTGGGCCGACATGACCCGCGTCACGCTCTATCTGCTGCTGCCGATCTGCGTGATTTACACGGTGTACCTGATCGCCAGCGGGGTGCCGCAGACGCTTGCCGCATCGGTCGACGTCTCGACGCTCGAAGGCGTGAAGCAGACGCTCGCGCTCGGCCCCGTCGCTTCGCAGGAAGCGATCAAGATGCTGGGCACCAACGGTGGCGGCTTCTTCAACGCCAACTCCGCGCACCCGTTCGAGAACCCGAGCGCGCTGACCAACCTCGTCCAGATGCTGTCGATCTTCATCATCGGCACGGGCCTGACCTGGTGTTTCGGCAAGGCGGTCGGCAACACCCGCCAGGGCTGGGCGATCCTCGCCGCGATGATGACGATCTTCCTCATCGGCGTCGGTATCGTCTACTGGCAGGAAGCCACCGGCAACCCGATCCTCCACAGTCTCGGCGTCGCCGGCGGCAACATGGAGGGCAAGGAAGTCCGTTTCGGTATCGTCGCCTCGGCGCTGTTCTCGGTCATCACCACGGCGGCTTCGTGCGGCGCGGTCAACGCGATGCATGACAGCTTCACGGCACTCGGCGGCATGATCCCGCTGTTCAACATCCAGCTGGGCGAAGTCGTCATCGGCGGCGTCGGCGCGGGCATCTACGGCTTCCTGCTGTTCGCCATCCTCGCCGTGTTCGTCGCGGGCCTGATGGTCGGCCGTACCCCTGAGTACGTCGGCAAGAAGATCGAGAGCCGCGAGGTCAAGCTGGCCGTGCTCGCTATCGCGGTGCTGCCGCTCATCATCCTGGGTGGAACGGCGATCTCGTCGGTGCTCGAAGCTGGCCTTGCAGGCCCGCTCAACAAGGGACCGCACGGTTTCTCCGAAATCCTCTACGGCTTCACCAGCGCTGTCGGCAACAACGGTTCGGCCTTCGCAGGTCTGACTGCGGGCACGCCCTATTACAACGGCATGCTGGGCGTCGCCATGTGGCTCGGCCGCTTCTTCGTCATCATCCCGATGCTGGCGATCGCGGGCAGTCTTGCCGCCAAGAAGTACACCCCGGCGACCGCAGGCAGCTTCCCGACTACGGGCCTGCTGTGGACGGGCCTGCTGATCGGCATCGTGCTGATCGTCGGCGGCCTGACCTTCCTGCCCAGCCTCGCGCTTGGTCCCATCGCCGATCATCTCGCGATGATCCGTGGCCAGCTTTTCTAAGGAACCTTGCACATGGCTCGGTCCGAAAACAAATCCCTGTTCACTGCAGACCTGATCGTTCCGGCGATCGGGGATGCCTTCCGCAAACTCAATCCCAAGGAACTGATCCGCAACCCGGTAATGTTCACCACGGCGGTCGTCGCGGTGCTGCTCACCGTGCTGCTGATCGTGGGCAACGACGGCCTCGCCGCCGGCTTCAAGATCCAGCTCGTGCTGTGGCTGTGGCTGACGGTGCTGTTCGGCACCTTCGCCGAAGCTCTGGCCGAAGGCCGTGGCAAGGCGCAGGCCGCCTCGCTGCGTGCCACCAAGGCGGAACTCACCGCCAAGCGCCTCAAGGGTGACGGTTCGCGCTACGACAGCGTGCCCGCCAGCCAGCTCAGGAAGGGTGACGTCGTGCTGGTGCAGACTGGCGACCTCATCCCTTCGGACGGCGAAGTCATCTCCGGCGTCGCCTCGGTCAACGAAGCCGCGATCACCGGCGAATCCGCTCCCGTCATCCGCGAGGCGGGCGGCGACCGCTCCGCCGTGACGGCGGGCACCCGCGTCATCTCGGACGAGATCCGCGTGCGCGTCACCGTTAATCCGGGGCAAGGCTTCCTCGACCGCATGATCGCGCTCGTCGAGGGCGCCGAGCGTCAGAAGACCCCCAACGAGATCGCGCTGACGCTTCTCCTCGTGGGTCTGACGATCATCTTCCTGATCGCCGTCGCTACCATTCCGGGCTTCGCCAGCTATGCGGGCGGCTCGGTGCCGGTGTCGATCCTGGCCGCGCTGCTCATCACCCTGATCCCGACGACCATCGCGGCGCTGCTCTCGGCCATCGGCATCGCCGGCATGGACCGACTGGTGCGCTTCAACGTGCTCGCCAAGTCGGGCCGCGCGGTCGAGGCGGCGGGCGACGTCGATGTGCTGCTGCTCGACAAGACCGGCACGATCACCATCGGCGACCGTCAGGCGACCGAGTTCCGCCCGGTCTCCGGCGTGGACGCCAATGAACTGGCGGAAGCCGCGCTGGTCGCCAGTCTTGCCGACGAGACGCCCGAAGGCCGCTCGATCGTCGTTCTAGCGCGCGAGAAGTTCGGCCAGACCGCGACCGAACTGCCCCAGGGCGCGGAGATCATCCCGTTCACCGCGCAGACCCGCATCTCAGGCGTGAACACCGATGGGCGGATCATCCAGAAAGGCGCGGTCCAGGCGATCCTCCACGCCAACCCCGGCGCGGGCATGACCGCTGCCGCCACTGAGCTGCGCCGTATTACTGACGAGATCGGCCGCATGGGTGGCACGCCGCTTGCGGTCGCGGTGGACGGTCGCCTGCTGGGCGCGATCTTCCTCAAGGATATCGTCAAGGCAGGCATCCGCGAACGCTTCGGCGAACTGCGCGCCATGGGCATCCGCACGGTGATGATCACCGGCGACAACCCGCTCACCGCGGCCTCGATCGCGGCGGAATCGGGCGTGGACGACTTCCTTGCGGAAGCCACTCCCGAGGACAAGCTGGCGCTGATCCGCAAGGAACAGCAGGGCGGCCGCCTCGTCGCGATGTGCGGTGACGGCACCAACGACGCTCCTGCGCTGGCGCAGGCCGACGTCGGCGTCGCGATGAACACCGGCACGCAGGCGGCCCGTGAAGCGGGCAACATGGTCGATCTCGACAGCGATCCGACCAAGCTGATCGAGGTCGTCGGCCTCGGCAAGCAGCTGCTGATGACTCGCGGCGCGCTGACGACCTTCTCGGTCGCGAACGACGTGGCCAAGTACTTCGCGATCATTCCCGCGATGTTCGTGGCGCTCTACCCGGGCCTCGGCGTGCTCAACGTGATGGGGCTGTCCAGCCCGCAGAGCGCGATCCTGTCCGCGATCATCTTCAACGCGATCATCATCCCGCTGCTGGTGCCGCTCGCGCTCAAGGGCGTGACGTACAAGCCGATGGGGGCAGGTCCGCTGCTGGCGCGCAACCTTGCCGTCTACGGCCTCGGCGGCCTGATCGCGCCGTTCATCGGCATCAAGCTCATCGACATGGCCGTCAACGGCCTGGGACTGGCGTGAAGTAGCGCCTGACCCTTCGACAGGCTCAGGGTGAGCGAGGGAGGGAGTGATCCTCTCGACCCGCTCAGGCTGAGCTTGTCGAAGCCCCCGAAGACCAAGCAAGTCTCACAGGAGACACACAATGAACAACGACATCACATCTTCACTTCGCCCGGCCATCGTCATGACGGGCCTCTTCGCGGTCCTGCTCGGCGTGGCCTATCCGCTGGCTATGACCGGGATCGGTCAGGCCGTGTTCCCGAGCCAGGCGAACGGCAGCCTCGTCATGGACAACGGCAAGGTCGTCGGCTCGACCGTGATCGGGCAGGCCTTCACTTCGGAGCGCTACTTCAACACCCGCCTTTCCGCTGCGGGCGACGGCTACAGCGGCCTTGCATCTTCGGGCTCCAACCTCGGCCCGACGTCGCAGGTGCTGCATGATCGCGAGAAGGAGCAGGTCGCCAACATGAAAGCGGCCGAACCGAACAAGGCGATCCCTGCCGACCTCGTCACCACCTCGGGCTCGGGTCTCGACCCGAACATCACGCCTGAGGCCGCGTTCTATCAGGTCGACCGCATCGCACGCGTGCGCAACGTCGAGCCCGAGGCGCTGCGCCGCCTTGTCGCGGGAAGCGTAGAGCAGCCGCTGCTGGGCTTCATCGGCGAGCCCCGCGTCAACGTGTTCGAACTCAATCGACGACTCGACGGTCTCGGCGCTAAGCCCACCCAGTGACTGACCGCGCGACCGACTCCGACCGACCCTCACCCGAAGCCCTCCTGCGCGCCGCCGCGCAGGAGGGCCGTGGCCGCCTCAAGGTATTTCTCGGCGCCGCGCCGGGCGTCGGCAAGACATGGGAAATGTTGACCGAGGGACGCCAGCGCCATGAGGCGGGCATCGACGTGGTGGTCGGCGTTGTCGAGACGCACGGTCGCCGTGAAACCGAGGCGCTCGTTCACGGGCATGAGATCATCTCGCGCCGCGAAGTCGATCACAAGGGGCACAGCCTTGGCGAGATGGACATCGACGCCATCCTCGCACGGCATCCCCAACTGGCGCTGGTGGACGAGCTCGCCCACACCAACGCGCCCGGCAGCCGGCATCCCAAGCGCTATCAGGATGTCGAGGAACTGCTCGACGCGGGGATCGACGTCTATTCGACGCTGAACATCCAGCATGTCGAAAGCCTCAACGATGTCGTGGCGTCCTTCACCCGCGTGCGCGTGCGCGAGACGGTGCCGGACTCCATTCTCGAACAGGCCGAGATCGAAGTCGTCGATATCCCGCCCGATGAACTGATAGAGCGACTCAAGGACGGCAAGGTCTACATCCCGCACGAAGCGACGCGTGCGCTCGGGCACTTCTTCTCCAAGACGAACCTCACTGCGCTGCGCGAACTGGCGCTGCGCCGTGCCGCACAGGCCGTCGATGCGCAGATGCTGGAGCATGTCCGCGCCAACGCGCTGGCGGGCAGTTTTGCCGTCGGGGAACGCATCGTCGTCGCCGTCAGCGAACATGCGCATGCGGCCGGACTGGTGCGGGCAGGCAAGCGCCTCGCAGATGCGCTAAGGGCGCCCTGGACCGCAGTCCACATCGAGACGCGGCGGGACCAGACCTTCACCGACGAGGATCGCCGCCAGCTGGCGGATACGCTGGCGCTCGCCTCACGTCTCGGTGCAGCAACGGCGAGCATCCCCGCCGTGGATGTGGTCGCTGGCCTGCGTAGCTTCGCGCGCGAGGCGAGGGCGACGCAGGTGGTCATCGGTAAGTCGGACCGTTCCTGGTGGTTCGAGGCGCGCCACGGTTCGGTGGTGGACCGTCTGGTGCGCACGATCGGCGATGTTGCCGTCCATGTCCTTCCCGCCGAAGATGGTCCGAAACAGACGCGGCGACAGCAACGTCGGGGGCTCTGGGGCAAGCCTGCGGATTATTTCTTCTCGCTGCTTATGGTGACCGGCATGACGGTGCTCGGCCGCCTGCTGCTGGAGGCGCTAGATCTGGGCAACATTGCGCTGCTGTTCCTCGTGCCCGTGATGTTCGCTGCCGCCACGTTCGGGTTGCGCGCGGGGCTGTTTGCCGGGCTGGCGTCCAGTCTTGCCTACAATTTCTTCTTCCTGCCGCCGACCGGTACGCTGACCGTCAGTAATCCCGAGAACGTGATCTCGATCCTCGTGCTGCTGGGCGTCGCCATCGTCACCAGCCAGTTCGCTGCGCGCGTGCGCACGCAGGCCGACCTCGCGGGATCGAGCGCGCGGCAGAACGCCGCGCTCGCCAGCTTTTCGCGCCAGCTCACGGCTTCGGCGACGCGCGAGGAACTAATGCAGGCGATCTGCGCGGAAGTGGCGCGGCTTCTCGATGTGCGCACGGTGCTGCTGCTGCCGTCCGAAGCCGGACCCGACCTGCGTGCGGCTTATCCGCCGGAGGATCGGCTCGACCAGATCGAGATCGCCGCCGCGCAGTGGGCCATCGACAACGAACAGCCCGCCGGGCGTGGCTCGGCGACGCTCACGGCCTCCGATTGGCTGTTCCATCCGCTGCAGACCACGCGCGGAGTGCTGGGCGTGCTTGGCGTCGCGCGCGAGGACGCGGGCGATCCGGTGCGTTCGGATCAGGTGCCGCTGCTCATGAGCCTGCTCGACCAGGCCTCGATCGCCTTCGACCGCATGGCGCTGGAAGAGGAGAACATGGCCGCCCAACAGGTGGGTGAGCGCGACCGCCTGCGTTCGGCATTGCTGTCCTCGGTCAGTCATGACCTGCGTACACCGCTCACCACGATCCTGACCGCCGCGCAGGAGATGAAGCGTCACCCTTCGGCCGAACTCGCCGAAACGGTCGAGACCGAGGCGCAGCGCCTCAACCGCTTCGTCGCCAACCTGCTCGACATGGCGCGGGTGGAGGCGGGCGCGCTGCCGATGAAGCCCGAGGCGACCGACCTGTTCGACGCCGTCGCCGGGGCCGTCCACGATACACGGGCGGCGCTGCACGGGCGGGAGATCGACCTCGACATCGCGCCCGATATTCCGCTGGTGCGGCTCGACCCGGTGCTGCTGCATCACTGCCTCATCAACCTTCTCGATAACGCCGGGCGCTATGGCGATCCCGACACGCCGATCCTGGTGCGGTGCCGTCGCGCGCCCGATGCGCTGCGGCTTTCGGTAATCGATCAGGGACCGGGCATTCCGCCGGGGCAGGAAAAACGCGTGTTCGAGACTTTCACCCGGCTGGAGGGCTCCGACCGCGTGCGCCACGGCACCGGGCTTGGCCTCGCCATCGTCAAGGGCTTCGCCGAGGCCATGGGGCTGTCGGTGGAGGCATCGAACAATGAGGACACACTGGATGGCGGGCGAAGGGGGGCCTGCTTCACCATCCGCATTCCCGAGAGGCTGATTATCCGGCATCTCGACAACGAGGACATGGCATGAAACCCCGCCACAAGGTGCTGATCGTCGATGACGAGCCGCATATCCGTCGCCTGATCCAGGCGGCCCTGGTCCGCGCCGACTATGCGACGATAGAGGCCGGCAATGCCCGCGATACGCTCGACCGGATGCGGGAAGAGCGCCCCGAAGTGGTGCTGCTCGACCTGGGCCTGCCGGATCGCGACGGGCTGGAACTGGTCCCGCTGGTCAAGAAGGAGAGCGATGCGACGCTCATCATCGTCTCTGCCCGCGATGCGACCGAGGAGAAGGTGGCGGCGCTGGATCTCGGTGCCGACGACTACCTGACCAAGCCGTTCGACACCGACGAGTTGCTGGCGCGCGTGCGCGTCGCGCTGCGCAACCGCATGACGCGCGGGGGCGGAGTGCCCGCGGTGACTGCGGGCAATGTCACGATCGACCTGCTGGAACGCCGGATCACGAAGGCCGGCAAGGAAGTGCACCTGACGCCCAAGGAATACGCGGTGGTAGCACAGCTCGCGCAGTATCCCGGGCGGGTCATCACGCACGATCAGATCATGGCGCAGGTATGGCCGCTCGATAACGAGCGGCACATCGAGTATCTGCGCGTTCTTGTGCGCACCTTGCGGCAGAAGCTTGAGGACGATCCGCAGCGGCCGCAGATCATCGGCAACGAGATCGGGATCGGCTACCGCCTGCGGGTGTCGACGGACTGACCGCTCGGATCAGATTTCCACCTGCGAGCCCAGTTCGACCACCCGGTTGGTGGGCAGGTTGAAGAATTCCATCGGCGTCGCCGCGTTGCGGATCATCCAGGCGAACAGCTTCTCGCGCCAGATCGCCATGCCGGGCTTTTCCGAGGCGATCAGCGTCTGGCGGCTCAGGAAGTAGCTGGTGTCCATCATCCCGAACGGCTTGCCGCAGGTGGTGACGGTCTTGAGCGAGGCGGGGATGTCGACATCCTCGAGGAAGCCGTGGCGCAGGCGCATGCGGTAGAAGCTGGAGCCGTGGTCGGCGATGGTGATACGCTGGTCCTCAGGCATCAGCGGTACCGCTTCGGTCACTACCGTCAGGATGACGACGCGTTCGTGCAGCACCTTGTTATGCTTGACGTTGTGCAGCAGCGCCGGCGGCACGCCGTCGCTGGTCGAGGAGAGAAACACCGATGTCCCCGCCACGCGCCGCACCGAGCTTGCGGTGGACTTGATGAAAAGGTCCAGATCGATGGCGCCCACGGCGAGATAGTGGCGCATGATCTTGCGCCCCGTCGACCAGGTTGTGAGCATCACGAAGACGATCGCGGCCACCAGCAACGGGAACCAGCCGCCATCGGGGATTTTCGTCGCGTTGGAGAGGAAGTAGGCGCCGTCGATTACCAGGAACAGGCCGGTGACGCATCCGGCAACCAGCGGCGGCCAGCGCCATACGCTGAACGTCAGCACGCCGAGCATGCAGGCCGTGATGACCATCGTGCCGGTGACCGCGATGCCGTATGCCGCCGCGAGGCTGCTGGAACTGCGGAACGACAGCACCAGCAGGATGACGAAGGCGAGCAGCGCCCAGTTGACGATCGGGACGTAGACCTGTCCCTCCGCCGATGGGCTGGTGTGCAGGATACGCAAGCGCGGCAGGAAGCCGAGTTGAACGGCCTGTCGGGTGATCGAGAATGCGCCTGATATCACGGCCTGACTGGCGATGATCGTCGCCAGGGTGGCGAGGATCACCAGCGGCAGCCGCGCCCATTCCGGGGCCAGCAGGAAGAACGGATTGCTCGCAGCCTCGGGATGGTCGAGCAGCAGCGCGCCCTGTCCCATGTAGTTGAGCATGAGGCAGGGCAGGGCAGCGTAGAGCCACGCGATGCTGATCGCCTTGCGCCCGAAGTGCCCCATGTCCGCGTAGAGTGCCTCGGCTCCGGTAACCGCCAGCACCACCGATCCCAGCGCGAGGAACGCCAGCTTGGGATCTAGCGCGAAGAAATGATAGGCCCACCAGGGATTGACGATGCCGATGATCTCCGGGTGGACGATGACGTTCGTCACGCCGAGGACCGCGAGCACGAGAAAGTACACGGCCATGATCGGGCCGAAGAAGGTGCCGACCCGTTCGGTTCCGTGCTTCTGGATGAGGAACAAGCCCAGCAGGATCACGATCGCGATGGGCAGGACCAGCTCGCCCAGTGAACTCTCGACGACGGTGAGACCTTCGACTGCGGACAGCACGGAGATTGCCGGGGTAATGATGGCATCGCCATAGAATAGCGCGGTCGCGGTCACGCCGAGCATTGCGATTAGCGGAGTCCAGCGCGTTTCCCCGAGCCGCCGTCCGATCAGCGCCAGCAGCGCCATCGATCCGCCTTCGCCTTCGTTATCGGCACGCATGACGATGAAGACGTACTTGACCGTGACGATCAGTGTCATCGTCCAGAAGATCAGCGACAGCACGCCGAAGATATGGGCCGGGTCCACCACCAGCGGGTGATGCCCGACGAAGCTTTCCTTCAGCGCATAGAGCGGCGATGTGCCGATATCGCCGAACACGACGCCCAACGCTCCCAGAGCCAGCGTCGACAGCTTACCGTGATGCGCACCGCCATGCTGCGTGGGCACCGCGCCATGTCCGGGGGACGGGATCGTCTGGTCGCTGCTCAAGTCATGCCTCTGGGTTGGCCCTGCCGTGCAGCCATGCCACGGATGTGCATTTGATCTCCATAGCGGTAAACCGCGATCGACATATGATCGGCATATGATTGCTTGCCCGAGGCGATGAAATTCGCCCGATCCTATGGAATCTCAATGCCAAGACATTGGTTCCAATCTCGAATTGCTATGCGAAGCTGCGTAGTTGGAGTGCCTCCCGAGGGAGGTTCGACATGGTTCGTTGGCATGAAACTCTGGCAGCCCAATTGGGCCTGCGCTTTGGTGGCCTGGCCATCCTGTCGCTCGCGTGGCTGGCCGGGAGCGCCCTCTACGGACGGGTCCATGCCCATCCCCCCGCGCAGGCCAGTCTGACCGAACTCGCGCTTTGCGCCGTGTTCGTCCTGCTTCTCGTCATTGGCAATGCGCTGCTGTTCGTCGGTCCCGGCCTGTGGAAGCAGGTTCCGCTTCCGGGGCACTGGTCGGGGGCGTTGATCGAGCCGCGGCAGTTCGATGTCCTGCTTCATCGGGATCATGCTGCGCGCATCGATGCCGAGCAGTCGGTCGCTCGCTGAAATCCATGCGCAGGGCGTGATCGGGTTGCTGTAGAGCGCTTGGCACGCCGACCAATCTTCCAGAACGGAAATCGCGCGACTTCTTTGCGACTGCGAGAAGTCGATGATTTCGTGCGTCCGGAACAAGCGCAGGTAGCATAGAAAAACTACGCAATTTCTATGCGTTTAGCGTGACGCCACTCTCGATATCAAATGCGGTTCCGATCTACTTGGGCGGCCTCGAAACGCTCCACCCGACCGGGCTGGATCACCCAAGAGGACAATATGAAGACCATTGCCACCTTTGCCGCCCTGCTTGCCGGCTTCGCGCCGCTGAGCGCCGCCTATGCGCAAGAAGAAGCGCCCAGCGCCGTCACCATCGCCGGTTCGGCAACCATCGCTTCCGACTATCGCTTTCGCGGCGTTTCTCAGTCCGACAAGGAAATGGCGGTGCAGGGGGGGCTGACCCTGAGCCATGAGAGCGGCGTCTATGTCGGCACCTGGGCTTCTAACCTTGCGGGCTGGGGCGCTTTCGGCGGCGGCAATATGGAACTGGACCTGATCGGTGGCTACAAGGCCAAGCTCAGCGACAGCACCACGCTCGATGTGGGCCTGACCTGGTACATGTATCCGGGCGGTGCCGACGATACCGACTTCGCGGAGCCCTACGTCAAGCTTTCGGGCACCACCGGCCCGGCGACGCTGACCGCAGGTGTCGCCTATGCGCCCAAGCAGTATGCGCTCGCCAACGTCTCCAACGCGCCGAACAGCCACGGGCAGAAGGACGACAACCTCTATCTCTGGGGTGACGGCGCGCTTGCCATCGCCGGGACACCGCTGACCGCCAAGGCGCACATCGGCTATTCCGACGGCAACCCGGGCCTTGGCCCGAACGGCACCAGCGTGGCACCGACCGGCACCTACTGGGATTGGTCGCTGGGCATGGACGCCACCTGGCGCAACCTGACCTTCAACGTGTCCTACGTCGATACCGACATCACGTCTGCCGAGGCTGCGCGCCTCCAGCCCAACTTCAGCAAGGGCCAGGACGGTCGCGGTTCCATTGCAGATGCCGCCGTCATCGCTTCCCTGACGGCCGCGTTCTGACAACGGGGGAGGGCGCGGCCTGTGCAGGAGGCCGCGCCCTTTTTTCGGGTGAAGACGATATGAAGAAGGCCCGGCAACCGCTCTGGTTGCCGGGCCTTCTTCTCGTTCCGCCTGGAAGTTTATCAAGCGTCGACCGGTATCGCGTCAGCCGTGACGAATATCGGCCGGGAAACCGAGCGACGCCGGGCTATGGCGCTCGCTTCCAGCCGTTCGGCGATGACGGCGAAGCGATCGCCGTCGACCATGACCTCGGGGGGAAGGGCGCGGTTGTTGTAGGTCGAGGCCATCGTCGCACCGTAGGCGCCGGTCGTGTGGAACACGCACAAGTCTCCGGCCTCGACGCGGTCGATCTCCCTCGCGCGGGCGAACGTGTCGCCGGTTTCGCAGACGGGGCCGACTATGTCGGCGATCATGCGCTCTCCCGAGGGGCTCACGGCGGCGAACTCGTGCCAGGCGTCATAGAGCGCCGGTCGCATCAGATCGTTCATCGCCGCATCGACGATCACGAAGGGGCGTTCCGTGCCCGGCTTGGTCCAGATCACCCGGGTGAGCAGCGCACCCGCCTCGGCGGCGATGAACCGCCCCGGCTCGAACATCAGGGTGACGTTCCAGTCGCGCGTGATGCGTGCCACCATGGCCCCGTAAGCTTCGACATCTGCGCCCGGCTGGCTTGGACGGTACGAGACACCAAGGCCGCCGCCGAGGTCGACGTGAGTGATGGAATGGCCGCGCAGTCGCAACGCCTGCACCAGCTCTCCTACGCGCAGGTAGGCGGATTCGAGCGGGGCGAGATCGACGATCTGGCTGCCGATATGCACGGCGATTCCGCGCAGATCGAGGCCGCCGAGCGTCGCCAGGCGATCGTACATGTCGATCGCCGCGTGGATGGGCACGCCGAACTTGCTTGCCGCGCGCCCGGTGGTGATCTTCGCGTGGGTCCGCGCATCGATGTCGGGGTTGACCCGCAGCACCGCCGGAGCACGTATTTGCCGTTCCATCGCGAGGCTCGACAGGAGGTG